>JAJRSE010000040.1 GCA_024278955.1 Planctomycetota bacterium
AAGAAGAAAAGAAGAAAAGAAGAAAAGAAGAAAAGAAGAAAAGAAGAAAAGAAGAAAAGAAGAAAAGAAGAAAAGAAGAAAAGAAGAAAAGAAGAAAAGAAGAAAAGAAGAAAAGAAGAAACACGGAGGCACAGAGAGCACCGAGAAAGAAACTAGTGCTTTGACAACTCTTAGAATTGAGATGCGAGACACTCGAAGTTATTTGGCAACCAGTAGTTTCAATGTATTGAACTTCGATTATTCATTTTCGGTAAAAACGGTTTAAGAAACGATTGAAAAGCTCCGTGTTCTCTGTGCCTTTGTGTTTCAAATCCTTTTTTCCGAGTCGCAAATGGCCAAACTATTTGAAGAGTGCCTCGATTTTAACCGACGAACAAGATTCGACCGAATGATCCCGTCCATCCTGTTTTATCCTGTCAAAACAAACCCGCTTTAAGGCAATTGTTCGACAAGGCCTTTCGGAAGGGTAAATCGGAAAAAGAAAATTTCAACCAAGAGGATCGTCAAACGATTCTAGCCCTAATTCTTCGATTGGTTTTGAAAGCATTTCACTTGGCTCAACACTCACTTGGCGAGCTTCTGATTCGTCTGCCGAGCGGACCACGACCCGGTTTGCCCGAACCTCGACCACCACTACCGCATCGCCAACGTCGATTGCCGTCCCTTGGCTAACAGCATCCACCAAGCGGTCGTCAATCAGAACCGCTCCGGAAGGCAGCATCTTTGATTTTGCAATGCCTACGCGTCCGACCAACTCTCGACGTGGGTCGTCGGTCTGCATCTCCTCTTCGGAGGGGATCTCGCCCAAGAAGGATTTGCCCATCGGCGTGTGGGGCCAGTACTTGAATGCCAATGCCACCACCGCAGGCACGGCGAATACCGTCAAAATCATGAACCCGAATCCTGTGGTCGCGTCATGGCGAAACGCCATCGTCAGACTCGCCACGAAAGCTGCCACGGAGAGAAAGCTAAGTATCCCCCCCGAGGGCAGGAAGACTTCTAGCACGATCATCGCACATCCAATCAGCAGGAGAATAATCGCCCAGGAGATTGGATCCAAACCAGACATAGACAGGCTCTTCAAAAGGTGGAGGTCACGTGAATCGGAACCGCCTCATTGTACGCTATGCAGGTGCAAATCGGCAAAGGTGGTTGTTTGCTTTTGAGGCAACCGCACCGGCTTGCTCAAACCGCTTTTGCCCGCCGGACAACTACCCGGGTGGCCCGTGCCTCGACGACGACCAGCGGGGTGCCCCGATCGAGCGGTTCTCCCTCGGCAATCACGTCGAGAAGTTCGTGGTTGATCTCTGCTTTGCCCGCCGGACGCAAGTCTGTGGCCGCGACACCTCGCTGCCCAAGAAGATTTGAGTAGTCGGCCAGCGACTCGCGGTCGTCCAACTCGGCACGCTCTTCGCCCTGAGGAGGAGCAAGAATCATGTGGCGGAAGAGCGGAGCCTGCGGCAGATAGCGGCGCGACACGGTCGCAAAAACCAGCACACCAACGCTAGCCAGTGCCACCGTACCGACCGCCCGAGCCAGTTGCTCCATGTCGCTTTCGCTTTGTGGACGGACAAAAGTAAGGCTCGCAAGGACAACCGAGACAATCATCAGCGTAGCCCCTCCCAAGCCAAATATACCGAAGCCGGGAACCACAAAAACTTCGAGCAGGATGAAGCAAAGCCCCGCGAAAAAGAGAATCATCTCAAGCCAGCCAGCGGTCCCGTTGAGGTATTGGCTCCAGAAATACAGCAGCAGCCCCAAGGAACCAACAAACGCTCCCAACCCTAGGCCTGGCGTACGAAGCTCAAAGTAAATGCCAGCGAATCCTATCATCAGCAGCAGCACCGAAAATTCAGGTGAGGCTAAGGCCTCGATCAACTCAAGAGCCAAATTGGGCTTGGCCGTAGGAGGATCTTCTTGCAAGCCATAAAGCTGCTTCAAACGATCGAACCCCTCGACCGTCTGCCAAGCGATGCCCAGTTCTCTCGACCGTTGGCCACTCAAAATCAAAAGCCCTTCGCCTTCCTTCAATATTTGGCCCTGCTGCCAATCGGCAGCATCAGGCTTTTCGGCGGCTTCTTGGGCACTCATCAAACGCGTTTCTCCAGTGGCTCGATTACGAAAATCGAGCAGCTCAATTTTCGGATCGACCATTGCCGCCAGTAACGACCAACTGCGTTCGACCTGGGGAGCTAACGACTGACGCAAAGAAACGATCGCCGCTTCTAACTCCTCCGCCTGTGGCTGATCGGAGCTTGCCCCATAAGCGAGCCGTGCCGTGGGATGTATCACAAGCTGGTCGCAAGACAGCGCAACGATCGCGGCGCCGCCGGCTGCCTCAGACGCGACATAAGCAACCGTTCGCACCGAATTTGGATCGAGTCCAGAGAGCGTGGTAGCGAGCCGCAGGCTGGCTGCCAAATCGCCACCGGCACTGTCGATGCGGAGGCCAATCCAGTTGGCCCCCTCTTGTTCGAGAGTTGTTCCGAGCAGGGTTTCTATTTGGCTGGCAAGTCGAGGAGTGATTTTACCGCGTAGGTCGATCATGATGGGTCGCCACTGACCAGCCATGGCGTCGTCTTCTTCGAGCGATTGGAGTGACACACCAATCGAAGTTGCTACGCCAGCGCGATTGGTTGCCAGGTACTTCACGAAACCAAACTCGCGTCCCTCGCGGCCACTGAACTGGGCCATCGTGCCTGCCGGGACGAGAACTTTTTCGTCGATGACTTCGCGTCCCTCCAAAAACTTTTCTAAATCACGACGCAAGACAAAATCGATGCCCTCTTCCGTTTCTATTTGCAAAACTTCGGCTCCGGGGTCGATCATGCCCACGGCTAGCGCCACCGGCATCGTTCGTTTTGCCTCAGCAATTTCTCGGTAGGCTGCAACCACCGTTTCGCGAATGGTTCCTTCGGCCGATTCGTCGATGCCCGCTTCTCCAATCAACGCTTCGGGTGCCATGATGATTTCTTCGCAAGCGAGCGGCAGCAGTGTGCCATGGCCTTGAATCGAATGAGGCACGAACGCAATAGTTTTGACACCCGACATTTGCCGGCTACAAAGAAACCGCGATAGCGAGAGTGCTCGCTCGAACTGGCTTCTGTTTCCTTCGCCCTCTAGTACGATAGGCGGATCAAGTTGAAGAACGAGAAGCGGGCGCCGTTCGTCTTTTCGGTATCGAGCTGACGCGATCAAACGGTCGCACGTACGCTGGAGCAGCGATTGAAGCGCCACGTCAGCGTTACCAACAAGCGGTAGATGAACGCGGACCAAAGCCACTCGGTCGTCTGGCGTAGCTATCTCTTCGGCATGTGCGTCGGTCGAACAAACTATGCCACCTGCAATTCCCAGAAGGGCAACCAACAGAGCCCATCTTCGGAGGCGAACCTCGGCGGCGAAGAACTCGAAAAATGGCATGTGCGACCTTGCTGGTTGAGTGTACTTGTACTTGGCGATATCGCCTATTATACGGCGCAAACACCGCAAGGAAAGTTAGGAAACAGCCGCCTAATAGCGAGCTGGAAATAGATTGGGCCAGGACGATTGGCAAAATAGCTTTATCACTTGTTTTTCAGCCCTTGCGTCGCATCTCTTCTGTCGTCGCGTTCAGGCTTTGCGATATGCTATGGTCTACCTGTTTTTCGAGGTGTCGTATTGCGATCGAATTGCCATCTCAATTCCTCCCTCGGCTGAGAATTCGTAGCTCTCCTCAATCGCGGTCATGTGTAGCGGACCGGTGAGCTTTGCCTCGACCGTTCGGCATGTTGCGGTCTGAATGAGCACCTGCCCTTCGATGTTGACTTTAAGCGGGTTGCTTTGGTCTCCTCGAATCACAATTGTTGTTTCAAACAGAGCACAAGTTTCGACTTCGACCGTTTGTAATGATTGAAGTGCCAGCTCAAACTTCTGAACTTGGCCCAGTTGGTCGTCGAAACCCATGATTCGTTCGGCAAGCTCTTTAGGAACCGTAAAGCGGTCGCCTACGTGGATCGCGCGCTGAACCAAAAACTCGGCAAGCGGGTTGGGTAGCCCAAGAGTTTGGACACTGCTCAGAACGATCTCGAATTCTTTTTGTGTAGGAATTGCTCCCTGCATGTCGGTAACCAAAAGGCTTTCGCCTCGTCGCTCGACAAGATAGCTTTTGCCTTCGACGACCTGGGCTTTAAGCTGGTCGGGTTCTTGGCTCTCGGGCGATTGACTTCGAGCGTGGGAAAACGAAACACGAGCGCGGCGCACGCGTCCCTCGTCAACCTCGGTCACCTCGATAAGCCGCCGTTGCCGCCGTTGGAGCGTCGTATGCTCTTGATGGGCAATCTGCCCCGATTGAACAACCTTGGTGTTCATGTCGAGATGAATCGCCACTTGCTGCGAAACACGATCGCCCACGCGAGCGGGCTGCTGGCGGAATTTCACCGCTGCGCTGGCTGGAGACTCCTGATAAGTCGCGGGTTGAACTTTTGATTCTGCAGCGAGACCCGTTACTGGGTAGCAAAAAAGTATCCCTAGTAACAAGCATCGCATGCCAGCAAAGGCTAGATTTTTGTGCATCGAACGACCCTCGGGTTTGTGTGGCTGCGTATCATCGCAGGCCAGGATAGGGGGTCAACACCGATCGTGCCTATCTCTCTGCCAGCACGGTTTACTTTGAAAACATGGCATCTAGCCCAGCAAGTGCCACGGTCCAACGCACTTGGCCAGTCGAATAAGCTTGCCACCACTGCTGCAAGCGTTCGCTGCTCTCAGTCGGCAAATGCCAGTATGCAAGAGTTTGGTCAAGCATCTCGTGTGCCGAGGACACCAGTTCAACTTCCTCGGCAGCGGCCAACACAAGTGGCACCGTGGCAAGGCCTGCGAGCTGGCTCAGCCGATTGCCTGACACCGAATCGCCGAAACGGGGCAAATCGAAATTGAGCTGTCCCAGCAGCCAACCAAGTCGCAAGATTTCAGGCAGTTCGGCGTGGGGATTGGCAAGCACCGCTTCAAAGACGACTCGATTGCCCTGAAGATGTGCCCGCCCGTGCCCGCCAACGATTGGCGCTACGAGCACGATTTCTGCTGCCGAGGCCAGAAAAGCGTCGTCGTCGACAAAACGGCGCATTTGCTTTAACAACCCTGGGCCACGAGCCTCCCATTGTTCGCGAAGCGGTCGGCATCTGACCGACAGCTCTTCGAGCAACTGCGGTCGGGTACGGAGCACTGTGGCTTCAATGTCAGTAACTCGGCCAGCGAGTCGCGAAACAGCTTCGTCTTGCAAATCGCTAGCTCCGCGTAACTTTTTGAACGCCACTTCGGCCAATTGACGGTTGCTCTCATATTCGGCAGCCAAGCTTACCAGCAGCGGCAAGGTCGATTCAACTGACAATCCGCACGCTTCAAGCTCGCGCACTAACTCGGTAACCGGCAGCTTCAAGGCATCAGAAAGCTTCTGGTCAGCAACCGGCAAACCTTCGGCCAAACACGCAGCAGCGTGTAGACAAGTGGCAGAGAAGCTGGTTTTCCAATGCAGTTGCATTGTAATGAAGATCTTTCTGAGAGTTGTGATTGTTCTTCGTGCTCATGCAGCATCGTGCGCGCATTGCTAGCATTCCGTCAAGCCTGACCTTGGCCTGATTGTTAGTATGCGAATCTTTGTGAGCTTTGCCCAGCTCGAAAAGCGGCCTGGGTTTCGGGGAGACTGCTTGCTATGATTCCCGCCCTTGGGCTCCCCAGGAGTCAAACAGTTCGACCGTTGAACTCGCCTGTCAGATACTCAACGTATTTGCACCGAGCCAACTAGGAAAGAAATTTCATGCAACGCATTCTTACCTTTTGCTTGTCTCTCGCGGTTGCCGTTTCCTTTGCCCAGGTCGCCTCGTCCCAGACGGTTGGCAACGGAGTTCCTACGACTCAAGCAGGCCAGTTGCCATCTCAGCCAGCCCAACTTGGCCAGCCTGCTGCGGTGAATGCTCAGCCAGGGCTCGTGGCCCCTCCCTTTCAGCTCAGTCCTGTCGAACAGCAATTCGTCGACCAGATTCTGCAAATGTGGGAAGACTCAAGTTCAAAGATCAAGACCTTCGACTGCCGGTTCGAGCGTTGGGAGTACGATCCCGTTTTTGGACCTGGCGGAGATACTCCGATGATCAAGAGCGAAGGCCAGCTTACTTACTCTAAGCCCGACAAGGGCAGCTTCAAGATCGAAAAGATTTCTCGCTACAAGCCCAAAGACCCCAACGTCGCACCGCAGCCTGCCGATTGGGTGTTGCAAAAGCACGAAGTTGGCGAGCACTGGGTTTGCGATGGCAATGCCGTTTTTGAATACAAGCACGAGAAAAAGCAGCTCGTCGTTCAGCCGTTGCCGCTATAGATGCGTGGCAAGTCAATCGTCGATGGTCCCCTGCCCTTTTTGTTTGGTGCAGAAGCAAAGAAGCTGAAAGCTCGTTATTGGATTCGAAGTAAGCAAGGAAATCCTGCTGCCATTTGGCTTGAGGCTTACCCACGAGAACAGCGCGACGCGGCAAACTACCATCACGTCGAAATCATGCTTGATCGCAAGACAATGCACCCTACCGCAATCCAAGTCTACATGCCCAATGGCCAAAGCCGGGCGGTCTATATGTTCAAGACCCCTACGGTCAACGGCACGCTGAACCAATTATTCGGGAACCTTTTCAACGCGCCGCGGACTCCGCTAGGCTGGACACGAGTTGTGAACCAGCCGCCGCCGGAGCCAGTTCCTGGCTCGCAAGCTGCGGGACCACAACAGACGACGCAGCGGTAAGAATGACGAAGCTTCGAGACTTGTACTCGTCATTCGTCATGTAGTGCGTGTCATTTAGCGTGCGTCATTCAGTATGCCCTGATAGGCTTCGGCCACCTTGGCTGCCATGGCTTGGGCTGAGAAACGTTCGGCATGGCGACGATAGGCGTTCTCGCAAAGTTGAACGTAGTCTAGGGTATCATTGAGATCGCCGTAAACGATTTGCTCAATCGCGTTGGCCAATTGGCTCACACTCGCCGGCTCAACAAGCAAGCCATTCTCGCGATGAACGATTGCCTCGGGGACCCCTTCGACATGGCTGGCAATTACGGGTAGGCCGGCAGCCATCGCTTCGAGGATGACCATTGGTAGGCCCTCGCCAAACAGACTCGGCAGCACCATCAGATCCATCTGTCGCAATTCGTCAGGGACATCGCTCACAAAACCAGTCCAGGTAATTAAATTGCCAATGCCTAGTCGATCGACAAGACGTCGGACTTCGGTTTCGTATTCAGGAGTTTCAAATGGTCCAACGGCTCGAAGTTGAACTTGGACGTCGCGTGATCGCAACATTGCCAGCGACTCGAGCAGGACTTCGATCCCCTTACGAGGCCGAAACAACGCCGCGATACCCAAGGTCCAAACGCCTTGGGGCCTTTGTCGCTCGATCAACGGTTGGCTAGGCACGCCATTGGGAATGTAGGTGACTTGTTCGGCTGCGAAACCTTGCTCCTCGATCATTTGCTTAAGGCTTGGCGAAACTGCGATCAGCTTCGAGGCATTGCGAACACTCCAGCGTTCGAGCAAGGCGTTAACCCAATTTTGAATTCGTCGCGTCGAGTCTCGCGAGGTCGGACTATGGACGTGATAAACCAAAGGAACATTGGCCCGCCGTGCCACCAGACTGCCTATCAAAACCGATCGAGGCGTGTGCGCATGCACTAAGGCATATTTTTCCCGCTGGATCAATTGAACCAACTTCTGAACACAGCTTGTATCAAAACGCCATCGCATCGGCGTGCTGTGGAGGCTCGCTTTCTGTGCTTGTCTTGCTTGGGGAAAACGGTCGGGTTTGAGGCAAGCGAATCCCACTTCAAAACCAAACTGCGGCAGCTCTTGGGCCAAAAGATCCTGCACGCGTTCGGCGCCCGAGTAGTGCTCGCCGTTAATCACATGCAGCACGCGCTGAGTGGCAGTTGCCTCAAACGGGCCAGCCTCAGGCACGTGAAGGTTAAGAGTGGTCGTATTGGTCATAAGAAAGCGATTGTCAGAAAATGGCGAAAGTCGCGATGCAACGCATCGCCTAGAGGGTTCGTCAAACAATCCTACGGCGCAGCAGCGAAAAGTTTAGCCAACTGCGAGTTCCTCTTGACCGCACATTCTGTCGAATTCCGATTACAACAGTTGCGCCGATTGGACCAGTGCTTTGTCGCAGCTTGGTTTTCGGGTGCCACTGCTGGTCTTGTCCAGCAGTGGACGCCTGGTACCCGCTTCACACCAGCAGTGGCACCCAACTTGCGGTAGACTACTAGGCTTTGCAACGGCCATTCGTAGAAACTTGAGGCTCTGTATTTCTCAGCCAAGCAGTTTCTCAGCCAAACAGCTCGCTGATGACTTTGCCACCGCCGGCGATTTTCATGGGGCGACCATTACTGGCTTTGAAAGTCCTGTCGAGCGAAATACCCATCGCACGGCAGACCGTTGCCATCAAGTCTTCAGAACTGTACGGCTCGCTGGTCACTTGGGTGCCGTCCTTGTTGGTGGCTCCCACCACTTTTCCGCCTTGGATGCCGCCTCCCCCCACCACGACACTCCAACTGCGAGCCCAATGATCTCGGCCCGCGTCTCCATTGATCCGCGGCGTACGGCCAAACTCGCCCATCCAAAGTATCGTGGTGTTTTCAAGCAAACCACGTATGGCGAGGTCGTCGACCAAGGCGCTCATCGCTTGGTCGACCTCGGGCAACTTGGTTTGAAGCCCCGTAGCGCAGTTTTGATGTAGATCCCAACCGCCCAGGTTGACCTCGACAAAGGGCACTCCGGTTTCGACCAACCGGCGCGCCATCAAGCAACCGCGACCAAAACCTGTGTTGCCGTACCATTCGCGGTTGGCTTCCGACTCGTCCTGAACTTTGAATGCTTCCATCTGATTGCTGGTAAGCAGCGAAAGGGTGCTTTGAAGCACCTTCGCATGTTCGACAGCAGCCGAGCCACGATTCTCTCGTACGAAACGCCGCTCCAGCACGTTCAGCAGTTGCACGCGGTCCATCATCCGAGCTTCTTCGACATTCGCTTTGGCGTTTCGTACTCGGCCGTTCGAGTCGACCTGAAACGGAGCATAGGCCATGCCAAGAAAGCCTGGCCCTTCGCTCGCTCCCCCGATCGAAACAAACGGGGGGATTTCTAGTTCTCGCCGATTGCTCGCCAGTTCATGGGCAACCACCGATCCGTAGCTTGGGTGCTGGACGTTGGGGTTGGGAACGTAGCCCGTGTGCATGTAGTAGCGGCCTCGCTCGTGGTCGGCTTCTCGTGTGCTCATCGAGCGTACGATCGAAAGCCGGTGCATTTGCTTAGCAACCTTTGGCAACAGCTCGGTAATTTGGCCTTCGCCAGCCGTGCTGATCGGCTTGAACGTGCCACCGGTTGGTGTGCCCGACTTCATGTCCCAGATATCAATGGTTGGGGGGCCGCCCCCCATCCATAACAAGATGCACGATTTCTGGTTGCGTTTAATCGTCGCGGCTTGGGCAGTTAATGCTTGCGTCAGCGAGAATGCTGGAGCGGCAAGCGCCGAGGCTCCAGCGAGGTGGGTCAAGAAGTGTCGCCGGCTCATGCCTTGAGGTGTGGGGAATTTTTGCATCGTGTTTACTCCGGCGGTTTGTTAGATCGCGGCAATTGGTTGGTTGCGAGTACGGCAACCGTTTCTTAATGGACCAAAATAAACTCATTGCTGTTGAGCACCGCCCACCAGATATCTTGCAGGGTGCCGACTAAGTCGCCATCGCGCGAGGCGAGTAGGCTGTTGCAGACTTTTATTTCTTCTTTCGAGGGAAACCGAGCCAAAGCAGCACGGTAGAGGTAGCCAATTTTTTCACGGTTACTAAGCGAACTGTCATTCGCGATTTTATCAAGAAAGCTTCCGCTGCCGGTACTGCACGCACGGTTAACCAGTTCGCCGTTCATCAGAGTTAGCGTTTGCGGGATCGAGCCATTGAAGGTCGTGGCTTCGGCATTGTCGTCGGTGCCAAAGGCGGTACTGAATTGTCTCAGCCAACGTTCTTTGAGCATCGAGCGTCGTTCTTCTTTGACCGTCTCATCCGCATGAGTCGCCACGAGCAGCGATTCGTAAAGCTGTTCGGCTTGCATCTGACGAACATAAAATCGGCTAAACTGCGGGGAGACGCCTAGCGTGGGGTCGTCTTTTGCGTTGGTTCGGCTGATACGGCTACTCAGCGAATAGGGCTCGCTCAAGACAATCCATCGCATCAAAGTTTTCAAATCGAATTTGGCTCCGCGAAAAGCCTGGCTGAGTTCGTCAAGCAACTTGGGATGCGAGGGGGTGTTGTGCGGTCCCATGTCGTCGAACGGTTTTGTGAAACCATAGCCAAAGAAATGCGCCCAGGTTCGATTGACAATCGCTTGGTCAAAATCAGGGACACTAATAAGTAACTGGGCTAGTTCTTGCCTGCGGTTCACATTTTCCAAGTATCCACTGTTGCCATACTCGGCCCCTTGCTCAGAAAATTTTTCGACCAACGAAGTCCCATCCACAAACACGGGGTAAGCAACGCGTACTTGGCCGTTACGAAGCTCGTAATAGACGGGGGCGGCGTTGAGCCGCTCCTTGTCGCGATCGACAAGCTTGCCGTTGCGCTCGACCAAGAAGACTTCGCTGCGATCGTCGCGGTAAAGTTCTAGCCCTTCGCCCGCAAAGTCTTGGTCGACAATGCGGCCGAAAAAGCGATTTTCGTCTTCAGGATCTCGCGTCCGCTGGACACGCGCTTGACGGAAAAAAGCATTGAGTTCCCAAAATTGGTTCTGGCGATACTCGTTAAACGGATGGTTATGGCACTGCGTACACTGAACCGCGGTTCCCAGGAAAATTTGCGATGTTTTGGTCGTCGCCTGAATGCCGTCGTCGTCTAGCTTCTCAACCAGAAAATTAACGGCGCCATTGAAACCTTCTTCCTTAGGGTCCGCACTACCAGTAGCACTTATCAGCTCAACGGCCAGTTGGTCGTACGGTTTATTTTTTTGAAACGAACTCCGGAGATACTGCTCCATGCCCGAACGACTGATCAGCGAACGACGCATGCGACCACCGGTACGCCCAATGAGGGTGTTGGTCCATTGGGTCGACCAGTTGTCGACATATTCGTTGTGGTATTCGCTACCAAGCAATCGGTCGACCAGAGCTTGGCGCTTGCTACGGTTTTTTCCGACCGTGTAAGAATCAAGTTCTTCGACCGTTGGTACACGGCCCAAAAGGTCGAGGTATACGCGCCGACACCACTCGGCATCGGTCGCCCGCTTGGAAGGATGCAAGCCATTCTCATCCCATGCGCTGCGTATCTGGCGATTAATCAGCGCCACAATTTGCTCATCTACTTCCGTGGTTGCGGAGTCCTCTGAAGTAGGCCGAACACCTTGAGCACGGGATGAAGATCCCTTTGCCGAGTCTTCTTTCGTTGCTGAACCTTTCGTTGAGGAGCCGAGAGCCTTAACGGACGTCTTGGAAGCTACTTCAGCTTGAGATCGGTTCGGGCAGACCGTACAAAACAAAAGCACCAGTAGCAAGCAACAGCTTATGCGTGGAAAGCTGATGCACGAAATCCGGCAGGGCTGAGTCTGCAACGCCATCTTTCTTGTCCTTCGGCAAAGCCAATCGGCCAGAGACAAACAAGTGGAGGTCTCACAAAATACCTTTAAGCCATAGAGATATGGTACTCGGTCTGGTGAAACCACCAAACTCCCAGATCAGTCTTCTTCAGGGTTTTACTGGTAAGAGCCGGCAAACAGACAACCGCATTGAAATAAAAAAATTACCCTTCGAGAGGGAAGAAAAAGATCGCTTGGAGATGTATTGAAAAAGAGCATATGTACGCAAACGATACACTCAAAATGAAACAGGCGAGCCAAGTTAGCTCGTAAGAACAATCTTGGCTCGCCTGAAAATCGGACCTGGACAACAACAAATGACGGCTTTATGGGGAGGGACAAGCCGCCATAGGTCGTTGCCTCTTCTATTTAGGCCCTTAATTTACTGCCTCTTCTGCAACCGGCCCCAGCTTTTGCCTCTTCTCTGCTCCGGCCCAGTGATGTGTTCCAAACACTACTCTGCCGTTTCGGAAGTCGATTACAGTATTCTACAAGAGCAAAAAGCGTGCCAATAATCCGACTCGGAGCGGTATTGCCGATAACTGTTATCTCCAAGAAATGTTCCTCAAACCACCCAACGAGGACATCTTTTGCAACCTAACCTTATTTACAGGAACAACTTGCATCAAATCCTTGCAGTTCCTTCGACGAGGTATATCAGCTAGGTATGTTATCGTTGCGACTCCAGACATGAGATTAACCTGACACAAAAGTGACGACACTTCGCGTTCTCCACTATTTTTCATGCTAGCCATTGATGGGCGTAAGTGTTTTCGTTGTAATGAGTTGCAGTTGATTCCTAGAAGTTGGCACGGCAAGTGCCTTTCATTAGTCCCAGAGCGGCTGAAAACAAAACATCCCGCCAAGTGCCGCTGGGGGAGAGCAAACCATGGAGATCAAATCATGTTGAAACGAACACTCATTTTACTGGCGTTGGTAAGCTGCTTTTCTCTAGTAGCAGCTTCCGACGCAAACGCCTGGATTGTACGCCGAGTAGCCCCGGTTCGCCGAGTTGCGGCGCGTGCCGTGTTTCCTCCGTATCCTGTTGCTCGTCGAGTCGTGCCAGGCCCCGTCTACCGACGGCCGGTTGTTTATGGTCGCCCCATGGTCTACGTAACACCTCGCGTCTACGCTAGCCCTGTCATCTTTTACGGCTACTAGGACACCTCCAAGGCAAGCAGGAGCTTCTTGAGCTTCTGATCAAAGTGCCACGAAGAATCGAAGCCGTCGGTTTGCTCTCTTTTGCAAGCCGACGGTTTTTTGCTGCGCTTTGGGTGTCGGTTACCAGAAAAACCGGAATAATCCTCAACCTCAGCGCAGCTTTATCCCGATACAAGAGAGGACGAAATTCTTATCATTCGCTGCCAATGCGCGCCGAGCTTACTTTCCTATCTCGGACGAACCGCACCTGACGAGAGCTGAACTATGCTGGTCATTATTAGCGACCTTCACCTGACCGATGGGACAAGTGGGACCACCATCTCGGCGGGGGCGTTTCAGTTATTGGCAGAAAGACTATCCGACTTAGCCTTTAGTGCTTCCAGACGGCGGGACGGCAGTTATCGTCCGATAGAACGTATTGATCTCGTCCTGCTTGGCGACATCCTAGACGTTGTGCGTTCGACTCAATGGCTCAACAGCCGGGCACGACCCTGGGACGATACCAAATCGCCTGAGCTGTTCGACATCGTTTCGCGCATCACGGGCGAAACGCTCGGCAACAACGAGCAAGCGCTCTCCGAATTTCGCAAACTCGCACAGCAAGGCATTTCTCTCCCGCCTGCGACTCGCGAGGGACGCCCTGCAAACGGCGAGACACATTCGGTGCCTGTAAGAATACATTACATGGTCGGCAACCACGACTGGTTCTATCATTTGCCCGGAGAGCAATACAACGGGCTTCGCCGACAAATTGCGACCCATTTAGGACTCGCAACCTATGCCGACGCCCCTTTCCCACACGAAATTTGGGAGAGTAACGAACTGGTCCAAGTCATGCGGCGTCACAAAGTATTCGCCAGGCATGGCGATGTCTACGACCCTTTCAACTACGAAGGAGACCGCGACGCGAGCAGCCTTGGAGATGTGATCGTCCTCGAGTTGCTCAGTCGTTTTGGTGTGCAAGTCGCACAACAACTGGGCGACGAGTTGCCAAGCAGCGCCTTGGCGGGGCTGCGCGAGATCGATAACATCCGGCCTTTGTTGATGATTCCTGTATGGATCGAGGGTCTCTTGGAACGCAGTTGCCCGCAGCCTTCGATTCGTAAGGAAGTCAAGCGAATCTGGGACGAACTGGCCGATGAATTTCTCGAACATCCTTTCGTCCAACAGCGCGACACCTGGTGTCCGGTCGATATCGTAGACGGACTCCAAAAGGCGTTGAAATTCAGCCGCCGTCTCTCGGTTGGCTGGGCCAGTTGGATCGCTCAGTGGATGGCCGAACTGCGTGGGGCAAACAAAAACTCCTACTACCAGCACGCTCTCGCCGAGCAGGACTTTCGCAATCGCCGGGCGAAGCATATCGTCTATGGACACACGCACCATGCTGAGGTCGTGCCTCTAGACGCCAGCTATGCCGATGGATACGTGCTGCATCAAGCATATTTCAACGCCGGTACCTGGCGGCGGGTCCATCAGCAAACCGAGTTTGCACCTCGTGAACACGAGTTTATTGCTACTGACACGATGACCTACTTGGCTTTTTTCAAAGACGACGAGCGAAGTGGTCGTCCGTACGAAACTTGGACTGGTACGTTGGGGGTGAATCCCTATAAGGGCGATACGTACCGCGTCGATGTGGGAAAAAAATCCAATGCCTCAGGCCAACCAATTTCGACACCAAAAGTACCACTCCGCTCGCCCCACTTCGCCGTACCGCTTGCTCCCAGCAGTCTCTCCCACGTCTCCCCGAACGGCTGAATTTTCGGGTCGGTTATCCGAGTCGGGAGCCGCTTTTGCCAAAGCCGGAGTCGCAGCGATCTACTGCGTGCATGGTACGTTCTCGGGTAACGATGCCTTGGGGTTGTTGACCGAGCTGTCGAGATTTTCACCCGGGCTTAGTGGGTCGCTCAGGCGATTAGGAAAGCGTGCAGTCGATCTCGTCGCAGGCGAGACGGGCAACTACACCCCTCAGTACGTCGCCGCTATGCAAGCGGCTCTGAGCGAAGGAGCTGGCCGAACAATTCCTGTACGGCTTTTCAATTGGTCGAGCCAAAACAACCATATCGGACGTGCGGATGGGGCGATAAGGCTTCTCGACGATTTGGCACGGCTCTCGGTTAAGCTTTCCGAGGAGTCTGACAAGAGCAGCCCACCCTCTCGCGTCATTTTGTGGGGCCATAGCCACGCTGGCAACGTTTTTTCTTTGCTAACCAACTTGCTGGGTGCCGACGAAGCAGGGCGAGCTGAGTTTTTTGAAGTGGCACAAATGTTCTACCGCCCATGGTTTCGCCGCAAAACGGATATGCCTGTTTGGCCGCATGTGCAGCAACTGCTAAGCGATATCAATCATCCGTTGCGGAGGTTAAAGCTAGATATCGTGACTTTCGGAACACCGATACGCTATGGTTGGGATACCGACGGCTACGCAAATTTATTGCACTTGATCCACCATCGCCCGAGTAAAGGAATTGCCGAGTACCTAGCACCTCAGACAATCCGAATCCGACGCCTACTCGCAGCCACCGGGGGCGACTACATGCAGCAGCTGGGGATTGCTGGTACGAATCTTTTTCCGAATCTCCTTGCGCTGAGACCCTTGCAAGCCGACTTGCGACTCGGCAATTTTCTGGAACGCACGATAGAACGCGAAAGCATTTTCAAACGCATTAAACACGGCACCCGCGTTCCCGACGAGGGGAACACGCTGCTTGTCGACTACAACGAAATCGCCTCCTGCGTCACCAAGCACCTAGCCGGACACGCGGTTTATACTCGCCGCAAGTGGCTGCCTTTTCATTGCCAGCAAGTGGCTGAGGCATTTTATGAGGGTTGAGGAGTAGGGAATGCGACCGCATGTTGGCCCACGTCGAACTGCGAGGTGGCTACGAACTTGTTTCTAATTGTCAAAGAGCTTGCTCAAGTGTTTTGCGCGTTCGGCGAGGGCAGCGTTAGCCAATCCCCCCCTGATTGGGGTTTTGTCCCATGAGTAGGGGTCCCATGTTTTGGGACATTATTCGGGGGTTTTGTCCTTTGCGATTCTTGATTGCTTCTTGAATCGTAGGGTTTGTTGCATCGGGCTTGGGACAAAATGGGTTGAATTTAGGATTTTTGGCGGCCTCTTGTTGGGACAAAATTGCTTGAGGGTTCGGTTTGAAACACCGAGGCACAGAGGTCGCGGAGTTTAGGTTGGGTATTTTCTCTGCGGTCCTCGGCGCACTCTGCGGTAAATTTCTTGGCAGCTTGTTGGAGTTGTTGCTGCGGTGATTATCGCATTTCGGGGTAGCGAATGCGACGGTTATTTTTGGCCGGAGCGGAATAGGTGAAGAGCGTAAACACGACGACACGACGAGCCTTTTGAGCTGCGATAATGCCTAGTGGCACCCGGTGAAACCATTAAAACATTGCCTCCTCACCAGAATCTGTGGGTAGATTTCAACGGACCCGAGGGTTTCAGGCTGTTAATACTGTATTTCCAGTGGTTTTTTGTCATTTCCAATCTGAGTGTCAGAACGTAAATGGGTACAAAACAAGCGAATTCGATA
>JAJRSE010000041.1 GCA_024278955.1 Planctomycetota bacterium
CGCACACGCATGCCATCTTGAGCCACACGTTCCAGATCAACGAGCCCTTCATGCATCAATGCTGCCACGCCGTGCGTCAACAGCGAGTCTAAATAGTCGACATGAGCTGTACGGAAATCTGAGAGTGTGTGGTAATTCACTCGGACTCCACCACAAATCCAGCAGAACGGGATCTCACCTTGCTCGCCACAACGCCGAGTTTTCCGCTCTGAGTGAACATTGTTACGTGTTGCCTCGTGGCATCACACTTTGAAATATGTCCCAACCTTTTTCGCGGGCACGAAAATTCTCGTGCGCTGCTCATGCCGCGTAACGTTGCGTACAACCACAATGCCATCAAAATCCGCACGTCAATTCTGCTGGCTCCCGCACGTCCTTCAACCGCTTTGGATTGCGATGTCAACACCGAAAGATCGAGTCCTTCCACAAAACTCCAGACGGCCCTTGCCTGATGATCCAACGGTAACAGATCGTTCCAGCACACCGCCCGAAACTGAACTTGCTGCCGTTGAGCAAACTTGAAACGTGGTTTGCCATTCGCGACTTGCGCAGGTTTTTCCATAACGGATTCATACTCCGAACGATCAAAAAGACCAGGCTGCCGAGCCTGCGTCGCTTCCAGATTGAGAACTTTTCGTGCCATGCCTACGAGATCACCAATCCAAAATCATCTAGCGAGCCTGGACGAGTGATTTTTTTCACAAGCTAAGAGCTTCGAAGGCTGGTGTGCCCAAGCTCTCGGCTTGTTGATTTAAGGTGGTGATTCTGAGTGGGGTTTGTAGACTTTTGTTTTTTGGGGAGGTGAAACGTTATGGATTGGGCGAAGGTGGAGCAAGGGCGGGAGCAGTTGGTGCTGTTTCCGACGCGGTTGGACGAAGCGATCAGCCCACGGCATCGGATGCGACTCTTCGATGAAATTCTCGCGCGGCTCGACTGGTCAGTCTGGGAAGCCGAGTACGATCTCCGGCGTGGTCAGCCACCGATTCATCCGAAGATTCTGGCGAGTGTCATTCTCTATGGACTCCTGGTCCGGATTCGACCGAGCCGGTCTTTGGAAGAAGCGTTGCAGGTTCGGATGGACTTTCGCTGGCTTGTCGAGGGGCGCTCGATTGATCACACCACGCTCAGTGAATTTCGTCGCAAGCACGCCGATGCCTTGAAGCAAACGTTCGTGCAAATTGATGATCGTGTCCGCGGCATGAGATGAGATTTCTCCACTGTATTATTCCCGCGGGACAAAACGTCTCCCCCTCCTGTACAGGGAAAAGTCGCTCGCGAGATTGGCTGTTTGCCGCTGCAGAAGTTGGCGTTCGATGGCACGCGAATCCGGGCGAACAATCGTCGTCGTGGAACACGAACGCCGACTGAACTCCGCGAAATGAAACAAGCCTTACAGTTTGCGATGCCAGGCATGTCCGGTTTGGGACGCGGTCAACAGACGATGTTTTCAGGCAGACTTTGCCGCGTGCAGTATCACGGAGAAAGTCACCGAGCTTGAAGCCAAAGCTGCTGAGGCGGACAAGTCCGACGATGAGCTACTGGGTGATGATTCCAACCATCTGCTCACCGAGGAATTAGCTGATGTGCAACGTCGGACACAGCAAGTCGATGCTGCTTTGGAGGAGCTGGATCGAATTGAAAAAGACGCGGAGCCGACACCAGCGAGTGACGTGTCAATTCTGTTTTGATGGATCACAAAGTTTGACGAGCACGACAACGGAGTGCGGTGCTCGTGTTGACGATCCATCATTTGAAGCCTGACAAGGCCGAGACTGCCCATCACTGATCCGCAATCGCGAGTAATGCCCAACAAAGAAGGTGGCTTCGCTCCCAACGATTTTTGCACGCGGCAAAGTCTCTCTGGAAATTCACAGATCTCTGCCGCGTCTCAACAGGATCTCTTTGGCGACGCAACGAAAACGCCGACAGCAACGGTCGATGTCGACAGCGGAATCATTGTCGATCAAGATGTCCTCAGCGTCCTCAATGAAGACAAACAACTTGTGCCATCGGTGCTAGTGGTCTGTCACAGGTAAAGATTCGGGTTGTGGAAATCGTAGGACGGGCACTCCTGCCCGTCTTTTTCCGCAACATCCTGACGGGCAGGAGTGCCCGTCTTACCCTAAAATTAAGCTGTGACAGACCACTAGCGGTGCAGGAAAATTTCGAATTGGAAACGCCGCCTCCTGAAGTTCTCGCCGATGGATTGATGACCACCGGCGAAAATTTGGCCGCGTGCGAGGCGGCAGGCATCGAGTTGTTCTCGCCTGCCAAAAGTCAAATCGCCAAGAACAACCCGGCTGTGCGAGACGATCCGACCGAACCGATTCCCGCCGCCGACCACGACAAACTGCCGACGAAGAAGGTCCGCCGGAAAGGCGAAACCTCCGAACAACTCGACAAACAGGCGTTCGTTTATGTCAGCGAACGGAACTTTGATCGTTTGCGTGGTTAAGAATGTTCGGTTTGGGACGCGGAATAGAGACTGCGAGTTTTCAGACAGACTCTGCCGCGTGCAAGAAACTGGTGCCCGCAAGGCAAGTCTCTGGAGTACAAAACGACGACCTCTCAAACTCGGAACCAAACGACTCGCGTTCGTGATCGGTATCAGTCCGATGGAAAAGTCTGTGCCGACTGCCCGCTCAAATCGCTGTGCCTGTCTGGCAAATCGAAGGCCCGACTGGTTTATCGCGAACAACACGAGTCACTGCATGAAACACATGCGACGAAAATGGCGACCGCCGAGGCTCAACAGAAATACGCAACCAGACGCCACGCCGGCGAGCGACCGTTCCCCGTAGCCAAACAAAACAGTCATCAAGCAAAAATTCGGAGCCCGCCAGTTCCTGCTGCGTGGGCTTGATCGAGTCCAACAAGAATGGACCGAGCGCCGCGTCAATTCTGTTTTGACGGATCACAAATTTTGACGAGTACGACAACGGAGTGCGGCTTACGTGTTAGCAATTCTCTATTTGAAGCCTGACAAGGCACTGGTTGACGATGGCGTTCAACCTCGACCGCCTGCTCAACCTGATCCCCACCCGTGCCAGCCCATTCCGCCAAAACGCCCCCGTCACTGCCCATCCCCCTTAACCCTCAACAACCCAATCGCCCCTCTTCCCCCGCCGGCTCTGCGCACAGAGCCAACGGGGGAAAGGGGGAAAGGGGGAAATCCACAAAAAACCAAACCCCAGCAAACTAAATCAACAAGCCGCTCTGCTTGGGGACAAGGAGACAAGGAGACAAGGAGAATTGTCACCACGAAGTGGTGACAACGGGTCGCCTTGGGCTAATGCCCACGATGGTCTTTTTCGTTGAGTCGTGCAACCTTCTTGGAACACGAATGCGCAAACAACCACAGCCCAACCAAGAGTCCCCCCAGCAAGAACACCCACCCACCGTGAGTCGGTTCGATCAGGTAATGTTGCACTGAATCGGACTCTGTTGCACCATGACCAGGATGCGCCCAGAGCGAAGCACTGGTCAGCAACATGACGATACAAACGGAAACACTCGATCGGTTGAAAAACATCCTGTCTCTTCTTTGTCTCAAG
>JAJRSE010000042.1 GCA_024278955.1 Planctomycetota bacterium
CACGCAAGCCGAATGCGTGGTACAACAAACGTGTGGACATGCTGATACCTTCCTGGAAGAAGTCGTTCAATCACTTCTTACTGGAACAGCATGTCCACCTTTTTGTAAGCCATGTACGCTTTAGTCGGATGAACCATAATTCGAAGGTTTTTCCCAGGCGAAGTTCGGAAAAGGCCTTGATTTGTAGTGCTTGTTGGATTTGTGACCGGCACCTGGTGGCGAATATTGGGTTTGAGGGCTTGCGGGCATGGGACAAAAAGGTGGGACAAAAGGTCGAGGAAGGGCGGAGGACTACGGAGCTGTCAACTCGCAACCCGCGCCTCACAACTCGATAGCGATTGTCGCTTTTTGGTGAAGCGATTGCGAGCGTTTTTTTTGGCCACCTCGTGTGGTCTTTGAATGTGGAACAAAAAAACGACGGGGCGGGCTTTTCGCTGAGAGCGAATCCCGCCGCGTCATAAGTTGGCCTTCTCGTCCTGATTATCTTTGACGACGCCGACTGGCGGCTAGCCCGAGCAATGCTAGGCTGACGAGCACGGCAGTCGAAGGCTCGGGCACGGCACCCACGCCGGCAGCTAAACCTGCGGATAGTGGCCCGACGCCTGTGCCATAGTTGGTTGCCCAATCGGTTAGGTCGCCGGCAGTGAAGCTGGTGCCAAAACCCTGTTGCCAGATGAGGAAGTCGAAACCATCGACGTCGCCATCGTTGTCGAAGTCGCCCGCCAAAGCGGTGAGGCTGTTGAGATAGACCTCCAGGTTCGTGTATCCATCGGGGCTGATATCCACAAAATTGCGGTCATCAGGATTATTGGGGTCTAGCCCGTTAAGCGTCTCGAACGCATTGGGCATTCCATCGCCATCGGTATCGAATCTGGCTGCCCGCATGGTTGTGGGAAGATCGTCAATGCCTGCGAGAATGCCGCCAACACGAAAGACCTCTTGCGAATCGATGATGCCGCCCGTGCGGCCTTCGAGTTCTGCAATAATCCGAGTGTCGATCGCATCACGCCACAGCGACGCGCCTACCGAGCTGACCACCTTGGAGTACGCGTCCTCCGCGGAAAGCACGTCTGCGGCAACGGAGCTGAAAAAGTTAAACGCAGAGCCTGTGGAATAATTCAAGAGTACGTCGGCACCGCTGAAGCTTGTGAAAGCTGCAGCTTGTGCGGCGTTGGAGATCAGGCTTCCGTCATGGATGGCATCTTGGTCGGAATCGCGGAAGTTGCCTTCTTGGTAAACCTCGGTGGTGGCGGCATCGCCTTCCGTGAAAACGACATCGTTGCCGGGAGAGTTTGGCCCCGAGATAAAATAGTTGCCGACAACATTCGCCCGCACGTCACCCAATCCTTCGCGATTGATCGCGACTTCGCCAAAATTATATATGCAGTAGTTCCAAAAACGGACAAATCCCTCTAGGTGAACGCAAGCTCCCTCTGGTACATGACTTGAGTCAAACCACGTCATCTCCAAGGAGGGAGCCATGCGTTCACGCAGAGAGTATATCATCACGAAGGACGAAGTTC
>JAJRSE010000043.1 GCA_024278955.1 Planctomycetota bacterium
TCCTCGCAATTTCCTCGCCGGCTTCGGTCAGCTTGACGTTGGTCATCTGGGTTCCCCAGCGTCGCCAGATTGTGAGTAGCCCTGCTTTTTCGAGTTTCTGGATACAGCGACGCATCCCGACCCGATCCCGTACGGGCATCGACCCAAACCATTTAGAGGCCTTGTAAGTTGGTCCGTGGTCCTCAACTTCCTGCCAGTCGCGAAGGAGCCAGGTCTGCCATGATTCTGGCTCGGACTGCGAATTGGCAAGCTGCAGTTCGTGGCACTTTTTCAGGATTTCCTTGGATTGCTGATTCATGGCTTTGTCTTTCTGTTGCGTAGGCGATGGATTTCTAATTCAGTGCTCTTCCGTATGGTCTATTCCTCAACAAAACCCCAGGAAGGACCCGCTCATTGCCTTACGGCCTCTCAGCCGCTCCCTAACGCACTTGGGGTGCTCACTTGACTATCCAGGCGTCCACGGGTCAAAACGCTCTCCTGGTGCTTCTGTGTGGCCTTCTCGTAATCGAACAACTTGCTCGCTCGTTTCACTTTCGGATTGCCTGCTAGGATTCGCCGGCATCGCTCGACTTGGGTTTCTTTTGGTGCTTGGAATTGCATCAACATTTGGGTTGTGGGGGGGTGTGGGTCGGTGAGTAACATCTTCGAAGACTCGCTTGTGAAGGTTGTGAAACAGAAAATCAAAAAACCCCTATAAAATACGAAGATAGTAATTAACCCACCCTCAGGGCTTCGAAGGTGTTGGTCGAGCAACATCTTCGGGCAACATCTTCGGAAGGTGTTGCTCAAAATACGGCCCCATTGGTGCTTGGAAGTGAGAGAAGCCAGCCACCCGATAGACCCTCTTTTTCTGACCTCACACCTAGCCCCTTCCTTGCTTTGTGGTAGCTACTTTCGCCGATCCCTTCGGCCTTGCATGCCTCCATTACCTCATTGCTGCCACGAGGGCCTTCTTTCAAAATTCCGGTGATGACATCCTTGGCTTGCTCGACTTTCCCCCCCTTTGACTGATTGCCTCCGCTAGCAAGATCAGCAGCCGAGACGTCGCAGGACTCTCCCCAGCGGATACGCGAAGTAGTACCAGCCGACTCGATATGAAATCTCAGAGAGGGCGGCTCTTTGGCCAGATTACACTTTACTGGGGCAAGGATTCGACTTTCTGGGTCGGTCGGGTCTTGGCCAACAATGAATGCGGCTCGGGCTGCGCCGGTGATGCCGATCGAGCCACCACCGCGGTAGATAGCAGCAAGTCCCGATTTTTTGTTCAAGTGCCGAACCAACAAAACGCAAACGCCCGTGGCCTCAGCCATCGTCGCCACTTGGCCAAGGCATCGCCGAACATCGGCGTCAGAATTTGCGTTTAATTTCGAGTCGAGGTAGGCAACGAACGGATCGAAAACAACCAGTCCGATATTCCGCGACCGGATAATTTTCTCGATGGCTGTCAGGTCGAGAGGCAAGGAAACGGGCCTTGAATCTTCTCCTTCAGAATCGGCCATTTCTCGAAGTAAGTGGATGTTTCCTACGTCCGCACCAGCCGCATCTAGTCGTGGTCGAAGTGTTCGGCCTGGATCATCTTCGGCATTGAGAATAAGCGTGCCTCTGGCCTGGTACGTGCCATTAGGTGCCGTCTGTGGCGGCATCGAGTTGCCCCTTGAAAGTCTCGCCGCTAGGTCAATCGTCAACTGTGATTTGCCTAACCCGGGATCCCCGTCGAGCACTGTGATTGCTCCGGCAGGCAAGTATTGGTCCCACAACCATTCCGTTTTTTGCACGTCGATTGTGTCGAGCGCCGCGACACTTGGCTGCCACATCGATCCGCCCGATTCATCTTGTGCAGCAGCAACTCGCAGTACTTCCGCATCTAAAAATTCGTGCGCATCGTCGGCAAGGCCCAACTTCGATATGGTGGCATCACGCCACTTGCTTCGAGAGAATTGCTGATCGACGTCGAAGCGATCAACATGCCGCAGTTCGCCGAGAGTCGCGACGACACGTCGTCGATTACGGTCTTCAATCGGTCCGCAAGAAATATTGATTTTTTCGTTCACCATGCCCTCCCTTTCTTTAAGATCAAAGGGGCTTTTACACCTATTCCGTTTGCCAGTTCGATGTCTTTTTTCGCCCGAATTGAGGCCGCCAAAACGCTCGACAGCAAGGGCCTAGTGGTGCCATTTTTTCTTAACAGGTCGGCTCGAAATAAATCGCGATATCGCCGCGGCAGCAACATCAAGGTCACCTCTTCTGCCGCGATTTCGGCCCCGCGACTGGTGGCCGAAGGCACCCGCGCGATATGAAAATCGAAGTTTTTTTCTCCAAAAATTTCCAGATGACCATCGGCATGGCTCACGATCAAAATTTTCTGTCGCGACGAGCGTTTTTTGATACAATTCATTTTGAAAGCTCCTTTTTTGGCCGTAGCCCTGCCAGGCTGCGGCCATTTTCTTAGGGGGGGGGGCGAACTGCCTATATTCCGGCGCGGTCGAGTTCGGCCTCGGCGCGGTCGATAGCCGCCTGCCGCTGCCGGCTGGTGCGAGCGGCGGTAGAGGGCTGCGGGCCGTCGGCGGCGGCAGTGGTCGCCTCGACGAAACGACGATGTGCCTCCTGCGTCGTAAAGCGTCGGCCACCGATCATAAAGGTCTCAAGACGCACGCCACGCACGCCACGTTGTCGCCACCGCCAAATTGTAGGGATGGTGACGCCGAGCTGGCGAGCCAGCTCGGTCATGCTCACTTTTTTTTCTTCCAGTAGGTCGCTTGTCATTTTTCGTCGCTCCAAAAAAAAAGATCAACTGCAACAATTGCAATCGATCTTTCCCGAAGCGACCAAATTAAGATAGGAAAACGCCTAGCGTTTTCCTGGAAAGCGCCTAGCGTTTTCCTACTCGGTATCTGCGTTCATCGTGTGATTTCTCACAGTACGTCCCGACACGCCAAGAGAAGCGGCAATGCTTTCGGTTGCCTCAGTATAGCTGTAACCCTCGGTCATTTTTTTATCAACAAGCGGCTGGTATCTTGACTGCAAGGCGATGTGCTGCTCATTAGTTTTCTCGGCCCCTTTTGCAGAGCGTTCCTTCGCTCTCACACCAATCCGCACCAAAGGCTCAAACTCGCGCACAGCAATCCTCTCTTGCAACGCGCCCAAGCGGATTGCACTTTTGAGGAACATGGCCATGTCTACACCTTGGTTGCGCCCAAGCTGATATTTCAATACGTCCAATTCGTGCATCGCGTCGATGGCATCGCGGGCAGCTTCTGGGGCATCAGCAGCCAACGAATAAAGCTTTTTTTCGCCATCCAAGTGGAGATTGCATATTGCGCGCGGACCACCGCTTGGATTTCTTGCCTCTTTGGCGTCAATCGGGCCGTCCAGAAATTGCTTCAGGAAATCGGCTAGGCCTTGACGGACATCAAGGAGATAATCGTCGGCTGACATCTGCCCTAATTTAACCCAATCATCCAACGCCGCCCGAAAACCTTTCGGGTCGTCCTTAGCACTGATTCTGTTTGCACCGCGCCGTTTGTAAATTCCCGGAACATCTTTTTTCTTCGCCATGAGAATGCACCTTTCTAAAAAGCCAAGCCGACCGGCAGCAAGCGTGAAAAGGTGCATCACGCCGCTGCCAGCCTACGCGGGTAATTATTCCGCAAGCCCGGCAAGTGAATAAATTCTAACCAATCTTTGCAGCAACTTCGATAGCCAACGTGTTGTCACGTTCAGCGTAGACTTGCGTGATATCCGCAGACGCATGACCGAGAGTCACTTGGGCAGCTTCTAGGCCGAACTTCTTGCGTATCTCGGTTGCCGCTGAGTGTCGCAGACGATTAGGGCTCCATCGCTCGATGCCAGCCTTGTCGCAGGCGCGGTGAATGGCTCGGCGGTAGCTATCCGTGGCGTACCGCTCTCCCGGCTTTTTCTTGGGCTTTTTCTTGACGTTGCTGCCCCGGACGTTCCCGCAACTGCGGGGCGTTTTGCGATTCGCTTCTTGCTCTACAAGACGCTTTGCCTCACTATCGCATGGGCGAAAACAGTAGGCCTCGGCATCACGGGCCAGATATCGCAGCAATACCGCCTGGGCTTGGGGACCGATGTAGATAAGCCGCTTTCTGCCATGATGCTCGGTTTTGTGTGAGGCAGGTTGGTAAACCCAAACGTCACCAGAACGGTCGAGGTCACAAGGCCGAAGGATGCAAGACTCTTCAGGCCTGCAACCTGTTGACCGCTGAAACCTTACGATGTCGGCCACGATGCTCGGCAAGTGTTCAAGCGTGGCATCAATTACTTCATCGTCGATCGGGAGAACTGGGGCTCGATCGGGGGCTTCGGTTCGTCCAGCTCGCAGCCCTGCAACCATCGACAACGCCTGCGGAATGTCCGACGTAATCAATTCCTCAGCAGCCGCCCACTTAAACATTCTCTTGATGCGGTCGGTCTGCTTATTGATATGCCGCCGAGCGATACCGTCGTTGACAAAAGTTTGACGAACCGTTTTGAGAGCCAGCGGGCCAAAGTCCTTGGCGAGTGATTTTCCGTAGATTTTCCGGATAGCCCGGCAGATTTCGACCGCATGGCCATGCTCTCGGGTCTGCTTCCCGTTCTTGCGATAGTAGCCTTTGGCATGGGCCAGATAGGCTGCCATCA
>JAJRSE010000044.1 GCA_024278955.1 Planctomycetota bacterium
GGGCACACGCAGGCAAACTCGCGGACTAGCAACGGCTCGACGACCAATAACCATTTTTTCAGTGAGCTGGGGCAGCGAATCATTAAGCGGGCGAATCATTTTGGTCCCTATGGCCGACTCTACGAAGTCGATCCTCGGCTGCGGCCTACGGGGCGGAGCGGAATGCTGGCGGTTTCGGTGGAAGAGTTTGTGAAGTATTTCCAGACAGGGAGAGGCCAGTTGTGGGAACGTCAGGCGCTGTGCAAGGCTCGTGTTCTTACGGGTTCTCCGCTTGTTGCAGAAAGCGTCAGGCGGGCGATTACCGAGGCAACTTTTTGCAAGCCGTGGCAGGCGAGTGATGCGTCAGAGATTTATGCGATGCGGCTCAAGCTGCAAGAATCGGCTTCTCCGAACAACTTGAAGCGCAGCGCTGGCGGCACGATGGATACCGAATTTATTGTGCAGATGTTGCAACTGAAATATGGTTTGCAGTCGCCCGAGGTTTGTGTCACGAACACGCTGGAGGGGTTGTCTGTGCTTGAGCAAGCGGGCGTCTTGGCGGAAGTCGACGCGGAGTTTTTACGCGGTGCGTATCGGTTTCAGCGCAGCATCGAGGCACGCATTCGTTTGATGGATTCGACGGGCCGACACGAGTTTCCCGAGGATTCCAAAAGCCTGGTGAAACTGGCTTATTTGTTGGGCTATGCCGATGCCGATTTATTGGCTGGAGAAGTGCAACAGATGTTTAGCGAAGTGCGAAGCACTTTTTTGCGAATCGTTGAGAGTACCGAACGGGACGGGTAGTTCCGAGCACAAGAGAGCATGTGCGCATAAAAAGCCCAGGAGTTACAACTCCTGGGCTTTGAACCGGGGAAGGTTCTTTCTTAACTGTGCTTCTTCGATCAAGGTTTACTTGACTATGTCTCTTCAAGTTTTACTTGACCATATCTTTGAGTGCCTTGAGTGGCAGGATCTTGACGACGTTGCGGGCAGGCTTGGCCTTGAACATCATCTCTTCTTTGGTGAACGGGTTGATGCCCTTGCGAGCCTTGGTGGCTGGCTTGCGGACGACCTTGAACTTTGACAAACCAGGGATCGTAAACACGCCTGGTCCGCGCTTGTTGAGATTTTTGCTGATCAAACCAGCGAGGTCGTCAAAGATGCTGGCGATCTCTTTCTTGGTGAATCCGCTCGACTCGGAGAGCGAGGTCAAAATCTCTGATTTGGTCATCGGCTTCTTGCCTGCTGCCTTGGTTGCTTTCTTTTTAGCCATCTGGGTCCCTCTTTGAAGAAAAGTTCAAAAGTCATTGGAAGAGCATAGTAAAGTGCCGATTGATCGAATCGTCAATAGAAACTTGCGATTTTCTCGGGGTTTTTTGCACTTTTCTGGGTTTGTCGAGCGGGAAGTGGACTCTTTTGTGATGAACTCCTCAGAAAGCTTCGTAGGAATCGGCGGCGAGGACGAAAATTTTTCCGTCGCCGATGCGTCCTGTTCTGGCAATTTCAACCAAACGGCGGATAATTTCGTCGGCTCGCGAGTCGTCGACCCAGGCAGTTATTTGTACTTTCGGGAGAAAGGCAAGCGAGTATTCGCTTGCGGCGTAGTGGTCTAAATAGCTCTTCTGGCGGCCCATGCCTTTGACTTCGCAAACTTCGACTGCTTCGAGGGGCAAACGGCGCAAGCCTTCGAGAATTTTCTCGGCCAGAAACGGCTTAACGATTGCGATCACTTGTTTCATTGCGGAGTTGTTAGGCGCTAGTTGTTAGTTGTTAGTTGTTAGTTCGAGGGATTATCACCAACTCGTTAGCGGGTAGCAACTTTTTAGCTAAAGAAGTTTTCGCCGAAGAGGTCGAGCTCAGGGCCTGTCTCGACTTCAACGTCGCCGTGGACGGTAACCTGGCAGGCTAGCCGCATGGTTTCTTCGTTGCCGATGTAGGCCATGCAGGGGACGGGATCGGGAATGGGGTTGTAGAATCGAATTTTCTCGAGCACGCCAATTTTGCTGACGTTTTCCATGCCCCCCACAATTTTCACGCGGCAAGTACCACATTGGCCAATGCCGTGGCAGTTGAGAATTTTGTTGATTCCCGCACCAAACCCGTTAAGACCTTGGTGGGTGTTGACGCCCGCCTTGATGGCTTCTTTACGGAGATTGGCACCTTCGGGAACTTCGATTTCTTTCTTCTCTTTGATAAATTTAATAACCGGCATGGCGGCAGGCACCTTCGCGAAGAATGAGGAATTTGAACAAGGGGAAATTGGAAAAAACAGACCTGCCCAAGTGGCTACCAAGGCAGGGCTTGAAAGGGTACGATAATTTACCGCGCCGACGGGTAATGGAAAAGTGGAGTCCTCGCGAGTGGCAGATTGGAGCCCTCAGGCCCCCGCAAACCCAATAATCCTGCAACCCGCGGTTTCTCGGATTTCAACCGCTGGCTGCCGCCTGCGGCTGTTTGAGTGTTGTTTTTCTCAGGTATCACGGATCGAAAGCGTTATGGCCAAGAGTTATTCCAAGCATCAGCAGAAGATAATCAAGAATTACTATGATAATCGAGGAGCGATTTCGCTTCAGCGACTCAGCGAGCTGGTCACCGACCTCTATTTGGCCGAGGGCAAAACTCGCGAGACCAAGTGGAAGCAGGCCGTCTCTGCCCTAGAGAAGCTGGGCCTGAAGCCCGATCGGATTAAGCACCTCCGAGAGCAGGATAATCCGGCCATGCTGGCTCAGGTAGTCGAGGAGATGATGGCAAAAGAAGAGTGAGTGGGGGGGGGAATGACGAATGTCGAAACACCCAATGACGAGTGTAATGACCAAGGAGCAGCCGGGAATGACGGGATGAGTGATTCTTCGAAACCTCGCAATTATGACCTGGAGGAGCGAACTGCCGCGTTTGGCGAGTCGATCATCGATTTTGCTAAGACCATTCCACTTAGTCCAATTACCAACCGTCTTGTGGATCAAGTGATAGGTGCTGGGACCAGTGTGGGTGCTAACTATTGTGAGGCGGACGACGCGGTTTCCAAAAAGGATTTTCGACACAAGATCAGCATTTGTAAGAAAGAAGCAAGGGAGACAAAGTTCTTTATTCGTATGATCGTAAGAGCGGTGCCAGGACTTCGAGAAGCGGCCAAACCGATATGGCAAGAGGCCAAAGAGTTACATTTAATCTTTGCCAAAATCTACCGTAGTTAAATTCCAGCATTTTTTGACATTCGTTCTTCGTTCTTCGGACTTCAATCGTCATTGGGTATTTCGAAATTCGTCATTATTTCTCATGAAACAGTATCTTGATTTGCTTGAGCATATACTTCAAAACGGTGCGGTGAAATCCGACCGTACTGGGACCGGTACACGTAGTGTGTTCGGATACCAGATGCGTTTTGATTTGGCGGAGGGGTTCCCGCTTTTGACCACGAAGAAACTTCATTTGCGATCGATCATCCATGAGCTACTTTGGTTTCTTCGTGGCGAGACGAACATCAAGTATTTGCAAGACAATCGGGTGAGCATCTGGGACGACTGGGCCGATGCCGAGGGAGAGTTGGGGCCTGTTTACGGTAAGCAGTGGCGCAGCTGGCAAGGTTCGGGCGGAGAGTCGATCGATCAGATTGCCGAGGTGGTTGATGCGATTCGCAACAATCCCGATTCACGCCGGTTGGTGGTCAGTGCTTGGAATGTGGCCGACGTGCCGCAGATGGCGTTGCCGCCTTGTCATTTGCTGTTCCAGTTTTATGTGGCCGAGGGGCGGCTCTCTTGCCAGTTGTATCAGCGCAGTGCGGACGTGTTTCTTGGAGTGCCGTTTAATATTGCATCGTACGCGTTGCTGACCATGATGGTCGCGCAGGTCACTTCGCTGGAACCGGGCGAGTTTATTCATACGCTGGGCGACGCGCACCTTTATGAGAACCACTTGGAGCAAACACGCGAGCAGCTTACGCGCGAGCCGCGCGGTTTGCCCACGATGAAGATCAATTCTGACGTAACTTCGCTTGAGGATTTCAAGTTCGAGGATTTTCAGCTTGAGAATTACGATCCTCATTCCCATATTTCAGCCCCGATCGCGGTGTGAATTAGGGGTGGAGGATTGGAGGTGAGGCTCCAAGTTCCTGGCCCCTAAACCCCCAACCTCTAACCCCCAACCTCTTTTCTCATGCTTTCACTTATCGTTGCGGTTGCCGAAAACGGAGTCATTGGCCGCGGCGGGGATTTGCCTTGGCAGATATCGGCCGATTTGCGTCGATTCAAGCGGCTGACGATGGGCCATGCGATTTTGATGGGGCGTAAGACTTGGGAATCGATCGGTCGACCGCTGCCGGGTCGGAAGTCGATTGTGATCTCGCGGCAAAGCGATTTTTCGACCGGGTTTGAGGAAGTGAGTGTGGTAGCGAATTTTGAAGAAGCGATTCGCGAAGCGGCGGATTGCGAGCAAGACCAAGCTTTTGTGATTGGCGGTGCCCAGGTTTATGCGATGGCATTGCCTCGTGCCGATCGGTTGTTGCTGACGCGAGTCCATGCCGAGGTCGAGGGCGACGTTTTTTTCCCAGAAGTCCGCTGGGATGAGTGGCAATTGGTCGAAGAAGAAAAGTTCGCAGCGGACGAGCGTAACGACCACGCATTTAGCTTCCAGGTTTATCAGCGCGGAAACTGAATTTGAAAGTTTCATGAGCTAGGGACTGAAGTTGTTCGCCCACAAGGCATATGGCCTTACGGCGCCAAAAGCAGTCGCCCTGGGTTGGCTAGGTAGCCTTTGACTTCGTTAAGGAAGCGGGCGGCAGCGGCTCCGTCGACGATTCGGTGGTCGTAGGTGATCGACAGCGGCATCATGAGGCGAGGTTGGAATTCGCCGTCGATGTATTGAGGCATGATGCGACTTCGTCCGACGAGTAGGATGGCGACTTCGGGCGGGTTGATGATGGGCGTGCTGTAGGTGCCGCCGATGGCGCCGAGATTGCTGATGGTGAAGGTGCCGCCGCGCAGGTCGTCGATTTTGAAGCTGCCGCTACGGGCCGAGTCGGCAATGGCAGAGAGTTCACGCGCGATTTGTGGAATGCTTTTTAGATCGGCATCTCGCAGGACGGGGACGACGAGGCCTTTTTCGGTGTCTACGGCGATGCCGATGTTGACGTACTCTTTATAGATCGTTTCTTTGGCTTCGAGATCGATCGACGCGTTGATCACTGGGTGTAGTTTGAGGGCAGAGGCGATCGATTTGACCAAAAAGGGCATGGCGGTGAGTTTGATTCCGCTGGCGGCGTAGTCCGCTTTGCTCTCTTGGCGTATTCGCTCTAACTCGGTGGTGTCGACGTCGTCGAAGTTGGTGAGCTGGGGGATGGTTGTATAGGACGCGAGCATGTTGCGAGCGATGGTTTGACGGAGTCGCGAGAGTTTTTCGCGGCGAGTGGCGCCTTGGCCATCGGAGTCGGCTAAGCCGGGCGGGGTGACGCCTTGTTGAGTGGCTGAAGCGGTTTGCTCGTTGGTGTTTCGGACATGTGCGAGGACATCGTCTTCGGTCACTCGGCCGCTGCCCGCACTGGGGCGGACGCGACGAATTTCGACACCTAATTCGCGTGCCAAGCGGCGGACAGCAGGACCAGCAGCAGCCGACGAGTGGCCGTCGCCTGGGAGGTCGGTGGCGGGAAGGGAAGCAGGTTTGGCTGGCGCGGGAGCGGCGGGAGGTGTGGCTTCGACTTGAGCTACGGGGGCGGGCGTAGGAGCGGGGGGTGCCGAGACAGGGGGTGGGGCTTGAGCGGGCTCGGGCGGGGGTGGAGACTTTGCGGCGGGCTCCTGGGCCGCTGCGGCGGGTTCAGCCGGGGCTATTTCTAGCAGGGCTGCTCCAACGGCGACCGTGTCGCCCTCGGAGACTAAGATTTTGAGGACTTTGCCGGCCGCGGAACTTGGGACGGGCATAGTCGCTTTGTCGGTTTCGATTTCGATAATGTCTTGGTCGGCTTGGATGGTATCGCCTTCGCTGACAAAGATCGAGAGAACGTCGCCCGAGTCGATACTTTCACCCAAATGGGGGAGTGTAATTTGTGTGGTCATGATATTTTGAGTGGTGTTGTTTTTAGGTGGTTATTCGTCGATTGTTTTTAGCGACAACGGACATCGCTAGTGGAGGTTGTTCAGGTAGGTTTAAGCGTAGAGGGCCGATTTTTTGTCAGGGTCGATGCCGAGTTGCTTGATGGCTTTGGTAAGTTTTTTGGCGTCGAATTGATCGCGTTTGCTTAATTGGCTTAACGCGGCAAGGGTGATGCACTCGGCGTCGACTTCAAAGTGGCGGCGTAGGGCTTCACGCGATTCGCTGCGGCCCATGCCGTCGGTTCCGAGCGAGAAAATCCCGCCGGAGACCCAAGGGCCAAGCTGATCGGAGAGAACTCGCATGTAGTCGGTGGCCGCAATGACGGGGCCTTCGGCATCTTTGAGTTGCTCTTCGAGATAAGATTGGCGGGGCGCTTTATCTGGGTTGAGCATATTCCAGCGCTGGCATTCTTGAGCGTCGCGGCGGAGCTGGTTGTAGCTGGTGACGCTCCAAACATCGGAGGCGATGCCGAAGTCTTCGGCAAGTTTCTCCGAAGCTTTAAGCGTTTCGCGAAGAATAGGTCCGCTGCCAAAGAGCTGAACTCGCGGGCCGGCGGCTTCGGTACTGGCAACTTGGTAGATACCCCGGATGATGCCTTCTTCGCAACCGGCGGGCATTTCGGGCATGAGGTAGTTTTCGTTTTCGAGCGTGATGTAGTAGATCGCGGTTTCGTTATCTTCGTACATCCGACGGAGGCCATCGAAAACGATAACCGCCGTTTCGTAGGCATAGGCCGGGTCGTAGGCTCGGACGGTGGGAAAGGCCATGGCGTTGATGAGGCTATGGCCATCTTGATGTTGAAGCCCTTCGCCATTGAGTGTGGTCCGACCGGCAGTGCCGCCGAGCATAAAACCTTTGGCACGGACATCGGCCGCCGCCCAAATAAGATCGCCGATGCGTTGGAAGCCGAACATCGAGTAGTAGATGAACATCGGAATCATGTTGATGCCATGCGAGGCGTAGCTGGTGCCTGCGGCGATGAACGACGACATGGCCCCGGCTTCGGTGATCCCTTCTTCGAGCAGTTGGCCATCTTGGGCTTCTTTATAGTAGGCGACGAGATCGGAATCGACGGGCTCGTAAAGCTGGCCGGCGTGGGCGTAGATACCGATTTGTCGGAAGAGGCCTTCCATGCCAAAAGTGCGAGACTCGTCGGGGCAGATAGGCACGAGGTGTTTGCCAATTTGCTTATCACGGAGCAAGTCGCTGAGCAGTCGGACAAAGCCCATGGTGGTCGACATTTCTTTGCCGGGGCCTTTGCTGACAAGTTTGGCCATCGATTTTTGGTAGTCGGCCAGACGGGGGACTTTCATGTTGACCGGCGCCGAGTTGCGGCATGGCACGGGGCCGCCAAGAGCTTCGCGACGTTCTCGCAGATAGGTCATCTCGGGACTGTCTTCAGGGGGTCGGTAGAAAGGAGCACCGGCCACTTTTTCGTCAGAGATGGGAATGCCAAAACGGGTACGAAATTCGCTGAGTTCGGCTTCGTTGAGTTTTTTCTGGTTGTGAGTGACGTTCCGCCCTTCGCCACCTTCGCCGATGCCATAGCCTTTAATTGTTTTGGCGATAACGACGGTAGGGCGATCGGTACATTCGGTTGCGGCTTTGAAGGCGGCGTAGACTTTCTCGGGATCGTGCCCGCCGCGTCTCATGCGGTTGAGCTTTTCGTCGGAATAGTTGCTCACCAGTTCGAGCAACTCGGGATACTTGCCGAAGAAGTCGTTGCGAATGAACTTTCCGTCGGAGACAACGTACTTTTGGTATTGGCCGTCGACAACCTCCATCATGCGACGGGCAAGCAAACCTTGTTCGTCCCGTTCAAGAAGGGGATCCCAATCATCGCCCCAGACGACTTTGATGACATTCCAGCCAGCACCGCGGAAGGCGCCTTCGAGTTCCTGGATGATTTTGCCGTTGCCACGGACAGGTCCGTCGAGTCGTTGGAGGTTGCAATTGATGACAAAAGTGAGGTTGTTCAGTTTTTCTCGCGAGGCAAGGGTGATGGCACCGAGGGTTTCGGGTTCGTCGCATTCGCCATCGCCGAGGAATGCCCAGACACGTTTTTTCGAGGTGTCGAGCAGTCCACGATCGTTGAGGTATTCGTTGAAGCGAGCTTGATAGATGGCCATGATAGGGCCGAGACCCATCGAGACCGTGGGGAATTCCCAAAAGTCGGGCATGAGCCAAGGGTGGGGGTAGGAAGAGAGTCCACCGCCCTCGCTAAGTTCGCGACGGAAGTTGACCAAGTTTTCTTCGCTGAGGCGTCCTTCGAGGAAAGCTCGCGAGTACATGCCTGGCGCGGCATGGCCTTGGAAGTAGACTTGGTCGCCGCCATAACCCGATTCGCCCCGGCCACGGATGAAGTGGTTGAGCGCGACCTCGTAGAGGGTTGCCGAAGAGGCGAAGGTCGAGATATGTCCGCCGGGGGCCGCCGGGTCGCGGTTGGCGCGGGTGACCATGGCCATGGCATTCCAACGCACGAAGCTTTTGATGCGGCGTTCGAGTTCACGGTTGCCGGGATAGGGCGGCTGTTTATCTCGAGGGATGGTGTTGACGTACGGAGTGGTTGCCGTGAAAGGCAGCTCGACGCCATTTCTGAGGGCCGTTTCTTCTAGGGCAGCGAGCAGTTGCTGAACCCGTTCGGGCCCTTTGCTTTGGAGGACGTAGTCAAGCGATTCGAGCCATTCGGCAGTTTCGATCGGATCGGCATCGTTGGGGATAGGTGATTTCGGCGTGACGGCGTCGGTATTGGCCATGAAAGGGGTCTCGATTTTGAAAGGCGGCTAAAGTTGTTTCGTACCGCTTGATTTATTTGAAATAATTGGGGTTAGCTAAATGACGAAGTTTCATTTTCTTCTCTTCCGTCGGCAGCTCGCCTATTTTCGTTTTGGTCGATAAACTTCAGTGGCGAAGCCGAGGTGGACTTCGCCGGCGAAGGCGACGGTTTCGCTCAGGGTGGGGTGGGGGTGAATCGAGTCGGCAACATCGCGGACCGTGCATCCCATTTCGATTGCAAGGACCGCCTCGGCGATAAGCTCGCCGGCGCCTGAGCCGACAATGCCACAGCCGAGCAGGCGGTTGGTCTCGGGGTCGATAATCCACTTGGTGAGCCCGTCGGTGATGCCCATCGAGATGGCTCGACCGCTAGCTTGCCAAGGGTATTGGGCGATCGCGACTTTGCGGCCCGCGCGTTTGGCTTCTTCGGCGGTGAGGCCAGCCCAGGCGATTTCGGGGTCGGTAAACACGACCGCAGGAATGGCTTGCGGCTCGAAAGCGGCGGGCTCGCCTGCAAGCACTTCGGCGGCGACTTTACCTTCGTGGGATGCCTTGTGGGCGAGCATCGGTTCGCCAGCGACATCGCCGATGGCAAGAATATGCGGGTCAGAGGTTCGCTGGCAGTTGTCGACTTCGATGAACCCTTGTTCGGTAACCGTGACGTCAGTGTTTTCTAGGCCAAGTCCATTCGACGAGGGGCGGCGTCCGACCGAAACCAGCACGCGGTCGTATTGGTAGGCACCTTCCATCTCGGGGCCTTGCATTTGGACTTCGACTTGTTTGCCTGCGTCTTTGAGGGCAACGACTTTGGTGTTGAGATGGATGTTGGTGAAAAGCTTGCCCAGACGTTTGGCGAGCGGTTTGACCAGATCGCGGTCGGCGCCGGGCAGCAGGGCGTCGGTCAGCTCGACGACCGAGACTTTGGAGCCCAGTTGTGCGTAGACCGTGCCCATCTCGAGGCCGATGTAGCCGCCGCCGATAACGAGCATCGTCTTAGGGATGTCGGCCAAGGCAAGTGCGCCGGTGGAATCCATGACGCGGTCGGAGCCGATGTCGAACATCCCGGGCATGGCGGGCGTGGAGCCGGTGGCGAGGATGCAGTGGTCGAAGGTGATTCGCTCGCTTTCGTAGGTTGCCGGGTCGCCGCCTTCGAGTTGCAGGGTTTGAGAATCGACAAAAATCCCCCGAGCGTTGACGACCTTCACCTTGCGACGCTTGGCCAGTTGGGCCAATCCGCCGGAAAGGGTTTCGATGACTTTTTCCTTGCGCCCGCGCATGGTGTCGACGTTGAGCTTCATTTTCCCGAAGGCGACGCCCCATTCGGCCATGTCGCGGGTTTCGTTGATCACCTTGGCGACATGCAGCAGGGCCTTCGAGGGGATGCATCCCCGTAGCAGGCAGGTACCGCCCAGCCGGGCGTCGGCTTCGACCAGCGTGACCTCAAGACCCAGGTCGGCAGCCATAAACGCAGCTGCGTACCCGCCTGGACCACCACCTAGAACAAGAACCTTTGAATGCATAGAAAGCCTCGGAAAACCCTGATACTCACGAAAGAAGCCCCTAGTTTACCGCTGTTGAGGGGGTTCTCACAATGGGAGTCAAAAATTGAGGAGCGGACTGTCTTGTTTTCCTGACAATGTGACTGAAACGGAAGGAGCTGCTTGCTGTGGGACCGGTGGAGAGCAAATTGCGAATAATGCGAGCCGATTCAAATTCGCTCCAAAAGCCCAGGGATTGCAACCCCTGGGTTTCAAATCGCTAGCTTGCCTATATGACAGTTGGGAGATACCAGAAAAAGCTACTTCCCCAGCAAATGCCATAATGCCGGTTCGAGGACTGGTTGCAAGAAGTCGTAGCCGTTTTTGCTGAGAGCCGCTGGGAGCACTCGGGCGCCGGTCAGCAGCAGGGCGTCGGCCATTTCACCGAAGGCCAGTCGAGCGGCGAAGGCGGGCATTGGGAAAAGAGTGGGCCGAGAGAGGACTTGGCCGAGGGTTTTGGTGAATTCGCGATTGGTGACCGGGTGGGGAGAGACCAGATTGACCGGGCCGCTGAGGGCGTCGTTTTGGAGGAGAAATTTGGTTGCTTGGATGACGTCGTCCAAGGCGATCCAGCTGAAGTACTGGCGGCCGCTACCCAGGATGCCGCCGGCGCCGAGTTTGAATGGTGGAAGCATTTTTTTGAGCGCTCCGCCGTCCGGGCTAAGCACGACGCCGATACGCATGTTGACGACCCGGATACCGGCGTCGCGGGCCGGCTGGCAGGCGCGTTCCCATTGCATGCAAAGTTCAGGCAAGAAGCCATTGCCGCAGGGGGCGGTTTCGTCGAGTTCGGTGTCGCCCGTGGCTCCGTAGAATCCTATCGCCGAGGCGCAGACAAGGACGCGAGGCTTGTGGTCGAGCGAAGCAAGGGTTTCGCTGAGAAGCCGGGTGCCCTGAATACGGCTGTCGAGGAGTTGTTGTTTGTAGGATTTCGTCCAACGATGGCCTGCAATATTTGCTCCGGCTAGGTGGACAACGGCGTCGAGGTTGTCGGAGAGTTTGATGCGATCGATTTGCCCGGTGGCGGGATCCCAGCAAATTTCTTGGGGATTTTGTATTGGACGGCGGACGGCGCGCAAGACGCGGTGGCCGTCGTTTTCGAGCGAGGCAACAAGCTCGGTGCCGACGAGGCCTGAGGATCCGGTGACGAGGATTGTTTGCGGCATGGGAGTTTTCTGAGGGGGGCGAACCGTGTGGCGGGCCATCTGTGGTGTGTCGTGTGAAGGGGCGATGTATTTCTGGAGGTTGATTTTCCTTTTGCCTATTGCCTCTTACGTTGGTACTCTTTGCTGGCTTTTTCGAGAATGCGGCGTTCGCGCCAAGTGAGGCTGTCTTGCCCGTGCTCTTGGATTTTCTTGAGGATTTCGTCAACACGTTCGTCGGTTTTCTGAGTGGCGTCTTCGGGATCATGGATGCGGAGGTTCGATTTTTTTCCTGGCCGAGGGAGGGAGAAATTGCCGGGTAGCCAATTCTCTAATTTCCACCCGCCGCGATAGTAGAGATAGGCGAAGAGGGCTCCGCCTAGGTGGGCAGTGAAAGCGACATTGCCGCCGCGATCCGATACGGGAGAGCCCATAGCTCCCATGATATCCATGCCGACGATGATGCATGCGAGAAGCCACATAGGCATCGGAATGACAAACATCATGAGGACGGTACGTCTTGGGTAGTTCAACGCGAACAGGATAAGAACGGCCGAAATTCCGCCCGAGGCTCCAAGCATTGCAGCAGATATTCCGTTGGCCGACGAGAAGATGCTCCAGACGATTCCAGCAAAAACAACGGCCACCAAATAGAAGGCCACATATTCGCGGCGTCCGTACCGTTGTTCGACATCACGACCAAATAGCCAGAGGGCAAACATGTTCCAGAAAATATGCTGGACGCCGTTTGGGGAGTGGAGAAACCCATAGGTGAGCAACTGAAAGACTTGCCAAGGGCGAGCGTACCAGTCGGAATGGAGGGAGAAAATGCTGACAAACTTTGGGCCGAAGACTATCTGGAGCCCGTAAACGGCAACCGTTACCAGAACCAGTATGGTGGTTACTGTTTTGGGGGAGGAGAGATGGACCCCTGGCTGAAGGTCGTCTCGTCCGTAGTCTCGGTCGTATATTCCCATGGTAGCATTCTACGCAGCATTCTACGGATATTGGAGGTTGCAGGCACCGGGCGATGCTTGCTCTAAGAGGTCTTGGCGCAAGCAAAGATACCTCCCTGCGAGGAAAAACGAAAGTGGAGGCTTGGTGCTAGCTAGAGCGTTTTTTGTTTTTACTGCGACCATGCCAGCAGGAAAGTACTTTTGGCGGGGACGCCAACGCTCGAGGGGCACTTCCCGGTTTTCGTAATCAAGGGGCCAAAAGACTGACGCTGCCTGGGGCAGGTGCGGTGCGGTTGATGTGTTCGAGAAGGGCCATTTGGTGCTTGGTCAACTGGGCAGCCTGCTGGGAATTGCGTGCCAACAGTTTGTCGATGAGCTGTCGGGCTTTGTCGAGTTGGCCTAAGACGAGGTCACGAAGGCCCTCGATCGCCTGACGGTCGCCCTTCATGCCGACAAGATCGGCCGAAAACGCGGTCTTTTGCTGGTCGCGAAAGACGCCGAGCTGTTTGGCGCTTTTTAATGCTATTTCGATCTTCACGATGTCTTGCTCGACGGCTTGGCGCCTTGCTTGAAGCACGACTCGCTGCTGGGCCAACTCGGAGAACAGGTAGGCGTAGTCTCGTAGCGGACGGTTGTAGAGAAATTTGACGGCCTGGTCGAGATTCTCGGGGCCGACAAGCTGGTCGTTTTCGTCGAGGCCAATTTTGTGCCACTCGTCGTCGTCGGGAGTGGCAGGCGTGCCGTGGCGGATAAATTCGTCGACCGTCGACTCGGGCAATAATTGGCGTAGCTGCTCTTCGTCGAGCCCCGCGTAGAGCTTGTGGCTATCGGCGGGCATGGTTTCGTAGAGGCTCCAAGGGCCTTGGCTTTCGACCAAGCGTTGACCTGTGCGCTGGTCGATGATCAAGACCGGTTCGAGAGTTGCGCCGGCTTCTGAAATTTCAGCGACGCGGAATTCACCGAGATACTGCCGCCCTACGGCAGGGTCGGCTGGATTCACTTCGCCCGCCTCGAATGCGTAAACAACGGCGTTTTGTTCGAGGCCATGGGGTTGGGGCTGGGAAATTTCGATTGAGACGCTGCCTTGGTCGGTGACCTCGCCGGCAGGCATGACTCCGCGCCAAACTCGACCGCGTTGGCGGGAAAGCATTTGGAGCTGATGTTCTATTTCGAGAAGGCCTTGTTCGTTTCCGGAGCCGTTAAGTAGGCGCTCGTTTTGCTTGAGCAAGGATTCAAGATTCTTTTCTAGCTTCGGGAGTTTAGATCGCAGCACATGATGGACGCGCACGGTTTCAGCGGCCAAGAAGAGGAAGCCGACCGCAGCGAGCGCGATTGAGAGCACGAGAACCAAATGGCTCCAGTGCCAATACTTGTTGCCGACAAACGGCGCGATGAGTCCGGCCAGCAAGGCGAGACCTAAGATGATTTGCAGGACGAGGGTCAAACGAAGTTTCCTTTGAGAGGAGTGCTCTGGCGATCGACCGGATCGCGACTATTTGGGTGGGAGGGCGAGGGCCTTTGCTTTCAATAAAAGCACTCTCCCTAGTAGTCGATCGTAAGTAGGAGACCGGGTAGCGTCAAGTTTTTACTGTGATTCTACTTACGTTCGGTCTGTCCAAAGGCATCTGAGGCCGAAAATGAAGTCTCAAGGCGAAGAATTCCGCACAATCGCTACGATCCCGAGGAGGGATCGAATTAAAGCAACTTGCAGAAAAGATGAGCATTCTCGCCAAAGCCCGGGGGTCGTACCCCCTGGGGTTTCAGAACGCATCCCACCGCCACACGTTTTCTAGGCGTACTCGCGGACCTGTTCGAGGGTTTGGACGAAGGATGCGATCATTTCGTCGCTATGGGCGGCTGTCAGCCCCAGACGAAGCAGGCAGTCGTGGTCGGGTACTGAAGGGGGACGGATACCGGGGGCCCAGTAGCCCCGTTGGCGGAGTTGCTCGGAGAGCCGCATCGTGGCAGCTGGCGAGCCGATTTTGATGGGAATAATCTGGCTGACCGAGGCTCCGGTATCCCAGCCTCGTTGGTTGAGGAGCTGGCGTAGGCGTTGGGCTTTCTTCAGGAGTAAGTTTCGACGCTCGGGTTCTGAGGCGACTAGGTCGAGCGCAACGGCTCCGGCTGCTGCGATGCCGGCAGGTTGGGCGGTGGAAAAGACATAAGTTCGCGCGCGGTTGGAGAGCCACTTAATGAGCGGGGCCGATCCGCAGACGAATCCGCCGGCAGAGCCGAGCGACTTGGCAAAGGTGCCGACTCGGATGTGGACGCGAGATTCGAGTTGTGGGTCGGCAACGGCAAAGTGTTCGACGGCTCCTCGGCCGTTTTCTCCGAAGACGCCAATCGCATGGGCTTCGTCGACCATGAGCATGGCCTGGTATTGCTCGGCGAGAGCTGCGAGTTGGGGAATAGGGGCCAGGTCGCCGTCCATGCTGAAAAGCGAATCCGTGACGATCAACCGACGGCGAAACTTTGAGCCCTGGCGGAGCAGTTGTTCGAGGGTGTCGAGATCGGCGTGCGGGTAGATATGTCGTTCGGCGCGTGCGAGGCGGCAACCATCGATGATGCTGGCATGGTTTTTTGCATCACCGTAGATTGCATCGCCGCGGTCAACGAGCGCGGGAATAATGCCCGCATTGGCTGCGAAGCTGGTGGGGAATAGCAGGGCTGCTTCGGTACGTTGAAACTTGGCCAGTTGTTGTTCTAGGCAGTCGTGGATTTCGGAGCGACCGCTGATCAGCGGGCTGGCAGCGCGGCCTACGCCGCTGCTATGGCAGGCGCGGGTTGCGGCATCGATGAGGCGGGAGTCTGCGGCTAGGGCCAGGTAGTCGTTTGATGCGAAGTTGACGACCGTTTGGCCATCGAGTTCGACCGAGGCCCCGGCTGTGCGCAGCGGGGGAGGCAATGTGCGAAGCAGGTCGGCACGTTCGAGTTGAGTGAGTTGTTCGTCTACCCAGCTAAGCGGATCCATGATCCAATGATAGCGTGGGAGAGGCGAGCAGGGGAACTTTTTTGCAGCCAATGACGTCTAAACCGGCAGAGCAGAGATTGTGAGTGACGAAGTTCCAATCGAGGATGCCAAGCTAGTGAAAGCCGCCGTGGCTGGCGATCGGGATGCGTATGGCGAGTTGGTCGAGCGCTATCAAGATCGATTATTCAATACGCTACTGCGGGTGCTCGGATCGAGAGACGACGCCAAGGACGTAGCGCAGGACGCTTTTGTCCAGGCTTTTGTGAAGCTCGAGACGTTTCGCGGGGCTGCGCGGTTTTATACGTGGCTTTACCGCATTGCGATGAACTTGGCGCTAAGCCATCGCCGGCGCCGGCGGCCGGTGCTGTCGATCGAGGCGGTAAAAGAAGGCGTGGGAGACGAACCGGTGGATCAAAACCGAGGGCCCGAGGCTCGGATGATGGACGGCGAAAGGGCGGCTGTAGTGCAGGCGGCCCTTGCGGGGCTGGGCGAGGAGCATCGTCAGATTCTTGTGCTTCGCGAAATGGAGGATTGCTCGTACGAAACAATTGCCGAAATTTTGCAATTACCGATCGGCACGGTGCGAAGTCGTTTGTTTCGTGCGAGACTCGTGTTGAAAGAAGAACTGAAAAGCCTACTTGTTGATGAGTAAGAATTTGTTGCGCGAGATTTCCCGATGGCTGATATTAAATCGACCGATGAATTTGATGATGAACTGCTGAGCGCCTATGTCGACGAGGAGCTTGATGAGGAGCAGCGTGCGCAAGTCGAGCAGCGGCTGCGCGAGGACCCGCTTGCAAAACAGCTGGTTGCGGAGTTGCAGAGTCTATCTCAGACACTGCGTAGCTTGCCTCGAGAGCAGGTGGGCAAGGAGCTTCGCACTGCGGTTTTGAAGCAAGTAGAAAGCCAGCAGGTCTCGGTTGCTTCGCAGGAAGAAAGCCGAGGGTCTTCTCGTCGGTGGGTGTGGGCAGCGATGGCCGTTGCGGCCACGCTTTTTCTGATGATTTCCCAGCCGCAGGAAAATGAGGAAGAGAAAAAGCTAGCTCAGGCTGAGCCACAAGCAGGTCGCGAAGTGCGGTCGGCGCCCGAGATGCGAGCCCCCTTGGAAGCTGTCGTAGCCGAGGAGATGGTTGCAGACGCGACCTTTGCTGACGAGTCAACCGTGGCAGCGGTGATGGCAGAGGCAGAAGCGGCAGATTTCGAGGAGAAACAAGACGACGAATTTGGTGCGGAGACTGCCGAGACCGAAGAGCTATGCCTTGTTTATCTTACGTCTCCGAAGCCCGTCGCAGGCCGGCGGCGGTTTGATGAGTTGTTGGCAAGCAATGGGATTGATTTGGAGAAGGAGACCGTCGGGGCAGCAGAAAAAGGTCCGTCGTCGAGTGCGGTTGCCAGCAATAGGCACGTGCCGCTTTCAGGCGAGTCTTCAAACAATCTTATCGAGACAGAGGGGGTGTTAGTTGAGGCCTCGCGAAGCCAAGTTGAAGGCTTGTTAGAGGACTGCTACGCCGACGTACAGAATTTGAATTCGTTGAGCTTTAGAGATCAGGCCGATTCGCGTCTTCCGGTGTCTCGTTGGCGTGGGTTTGAGCGCAAAGGCGAGCTGAAAAAACTGGGCCCGACGAAAGCAAACCAAGCCAAGTTGAAAAAAGCATATCCGTCGCGCGGCAAAGCAACGCGGGTTGGGACGGATTGGTATCAATCGCAGGCTCAGACGCATGTTGCGGCACGCGGTGCGGGAGGTTTGAGGCAAAAGGTGAAGGAAAAACCGGAGGTATCTCGCCGTCGGAAAGTTACTAAGTCGGATTCGGCAGATCAAGTCCGCGTGCTGTTTTTGTTTCTCCCGTCGGAAGCGGTGAAGGAGTAATCGGCATAATTGGTAAACCGTGCTGGATGCGTTAGACTGCCGAGGCCGATTGACGCTCGGCAGGTAAATTACCGACTCCTCTATTTCTTTCTTACAGCAAGGACTCATCTATGGCTGACGTAAAGATTCGTATGCGACCTAGCGGACCGTTTGTTATCGAGGGGGCAGTTACGCTGACCGATTCTGAGGGAAACAAGTTTCCTTTGAGCTCAGACAAGCCCTCGATTGCGCTATGCCGTTGCGGTGCGTCGGAGAAGCGGCCCTTTTGCGATGGTGCCCATAATCGGTGTGATTTTACCTCGGACGAGCGGGCTCCTGTGGAGTAGCGAGCGGCTATCGACAGGTTTTCCCCTGTCGAGGGCCTTTGTGGGCCGGAGTCTTTTTGAGCTGCGAGACGAGCAGTTTGCTTGTTATAGGAGTTGTACGCTGCGTGGCGGCTTGAGATGTTGTTTTTTTGCCGTGTTAGGGCGAGTCGATAGTAGTTTTTGCGACCGAGGCTGTGCTAGAATTCGCCGCTCGCAAACTCTTCAAGATTCTCGGTTCGAAAGGAATCGCCCAGCATGGCTCAAAGTGTGTCTCAAGATCAAGAAAAACCTCTTACTGACAATTCTCCCTCGGAAGTCTCTCGCGAAGAGAAGGCAACGACCGATCCGCAAGGTCCCGTCGAGGCCGTGACCGAAAGCGGCAGTTCGGAAGATACCGGCAACCGTTTTATCGGCCAGTGGAACCAGCTTGTCAGCACGACGAACTGGGAGAAAGGGCAGATTATCTGTGATTGGCGCGAAGCGCTGATCGAAAGTGGTGCAGCAGTAACCGACTATTCTGACGAGGCTTGGGCTCAGTTGGTTGGTAACGTCACGAGCCAACATGTGGGTCGGTTGCGGCGCGTGACCCAACGATTTGTCGAGGGGAGAAGTCACTACGCAGGGCTGTACTGGAGCCATTTCCAGGCGGCCCTTGATTGGGACGACTCGGAGATGTGGCTCGAAGGGGCGATTCAAAACAAGTGGTCGGTTTCGCAAATGCGTGGCAAGCGTTGGGAAACGCTTGAGTTGTCGCCAGAGGAACAACGCAGCGAAGTGGCCCTTGAAATGGCGGAAATGGACGAAGATGGCAAAACCGAGGTAGCTGCCGGGGCGACGGAGAGCAACACGGCTCAAAGCACAGAGGCGGTTGCCTCGACGACCTCGCCTGCGAAGACGACCGAGGGAGAGTCGAACGCTGGAGCTAACAAAACAGAAGAGGACGAGTCGGGCGAGGAGTCTTCCCCAGCAGAGCAGGCAGCACAAATTGCTAAGCGTACGCCGTTGAGCGTCGATGTCGAAAAGCTGCCGGACGACTTAGCCGAGGCGTTCGAGAGCTTCAAGCTGGCGATTATCGCGCATCGTCGCGAAGGGTGGACTGACACAACGCCCGAAATGGTGGTTGAATGCCTAGACGGATTGCGTGAACTGGCGCTTGCGAACGATTCGGAGTGAGCACGAGTTTTACAGCAAAAAGCAACGCGGCTCCGCCGCGATTAAAACAGAGGATCCTTTTTACGGAGAATATCTGCGTTTATCAGTGTTCATCTGTGGCATAACAAATGCTAGCTGCTAACTTCTCAACTTATGATGTGCACTAGCTGTTGTCACCGGCGAAAATTTCGGCGTAGTCGAGCGTCCACTGTTCGATCATTTGCTCGAAGCTGTCGAGATCGGCGTCTTTGAGTAGCTGATAGTGCTTTCGGCTGAAATTCTCTTTATTGCGAATGGCGCCTTTGGCATTGAGATCAAGGACGTGGAAATCGCTGTACGGGCTGATGGTAATGACGAGGCGACTGAAGAGGTTGTCGCGTTTCCCGGCTTTGATCGAGAGATCGTCGCGTCGGATGGCTGCGCCCCAGCCTTTTTCGTCGACCACGGTTTCAAAATTGAATCCGGGAAAGTTTTCTGCCAGCTGGTTAAGGCAGCCCTCGATGTGCTCGGTCAGTTGCATACGGTAGCTGGAATGGAGCCGTCGGAACTCTTCTTCGCCCAGGGCTTTGGCCGCCAGCTCGCGTGCCTTGGCGTCTTTGGTTTGTTGGCCTCGTTCGGTTGCCCGATGAAGTCGCTGTTTGAAATCCACTGCTAGCATCTCCCTAAGTGATATTGGTCGTCGATCATCTAGCGCAGGCCTCAAAGTTGCAACCCCGAGATTTAGCGGTCGATTTGCCCCCACTGTTTTTCCCGGGGAAAGTTGCTAGCAGTTACGATCGGAAAAAGCGGATCTTTTTACCAATTGGACGTAATGCCGACGATCCGGCTGGCCGATACATTCGGATAAGAGGGGGGACGTTGCGTCGTCGCGTATTGGCAGGAAGCTGGCACGTGCGTCTCGAAGAACTATTATGCTCTGTGGGAAGGAACCCTCAAAAACATGTCGAATACTCATCTTAAGCTTTTTCGCGGTCCCGAAGAATCAGAAGTTGACTCGCACGCTTCAGAAGACTGCGTGACGGTTGCAATTGGCGAAGTCTTGCCCTTGATTGCCGACGCGGTCAATAGCGAGCGGACTTGGCTTAGCGATTTCGAGCACGACGATATCACCATCTCGCGAGATCTCTACGAGGTGCTCTCGGCTTATCAGTATTTTCGTCGCCCGTCGGCTTAGCGAGCTGCCACCGAAAAACAAGAAAAACAGCCCGAGCAAAAATTGCCGGGCTGTTTTCGTGCGCCGATTCATATTCTACGAAAATTGGTTACTCGGTTTCGGCAGCCGTCTCGAAGCCAGAAGCTTTGAGCTGACGTTGGATCGCCGCCACGACCGCATCGCCTAGGGTTTCACTGCCCGATTCCGTGGCCAGACGCCCGCGTTCTTTTTTAAGAAACGTTTCGCGTTCTGCGGCAAGGCGGTTGATTTTCTTCTGGACCTCGGCCCGCTTGGTAGCAAGCTTAGCGATATGTTCTTTGCGCTTCGCCGGCGAAAGTGTTTTCAATTCTTCAGGCAGCTCGGCCTCTTTGATGCTAGCGAGAGCCTCGTCGTCGGCGTCAATCGCATCGACCAGATCGCGACTGCGGTTGCTGTAGGCTTTGCCCGCTTTGGTGATGGCTCGTCCTACCGCGACGCTTTCGCTGGTAACCTGCGCGTTGCTGTCTTGTGCAGCTTGGTTTTCAGAAAACTTAGCTCGTCTCTGTTTATCGCCGTACCAGAGATAGGTTTTGTTGAGTTCGGCATTGAGGTGAATGATGATTTTGTCTTGCGGGCACTTGATGTGGACAACGGCACGGTCTTGGTCGATGTTGAAGAATTCGCCTTCGGCGAGGCTTGCCGCGTGTTGCCATTTGCCGTTGATGCCTTCTTGGTTTGAGCCGCAGTGGATCGTGTTGACGACTACCCCGCTTTGGATGGCACGCTGGCAAGCTTCGACGTAGTTGACGGTGCCTTGGGTGAAGGGCTCGTTGCCTGCGATAAAGATTGCTTTGTAGCCGTTGGGTTCTTGAGACCAATCGAGTCGCGAGATCGCTTCGTCGACGACTTGGCCGCAATACTCGTCGCCGCCGTTGGTGGAAAGAGCGAAGAGCGCTTCAGACAGTTTGTCGAGGTCGTCCGTCAAAGCGACGGCTTGGCGAATGTAGCCTTCCGAGGCGGGTAACCCGGTGTTACCGTACTCGAAGAGGGCAACTCGCAGGACGGGCGTTTTACCGTTTTTCTTTGCCTTGGCGAACTGCTGGACAATGGTCCAGAGCTGGCTCTTGGCTTGGTTGATTAAGCCGTCCATCGAATTGGAAGTGTCCAATAGAATCGCGACGTCAACAGACGATCGCTTGCCGGCGAAAGGAGCTTTCGCGGTTCCTTCGGCAGCCTGTTTTGAGGTCTCTACGGTGATCACCACCTGAGTGGTTTTCGCCTTGGCCGTGGTGGCGAGTGCTGCCAGGAAAAGTACGGCAGAGCAAAAAGTCGTAATGCGTCGCATAAGTGGGCCTCCGTCCGGGATGAAAAGTGGGCTGAATAAGCCTCTTCTCCGTTCGACGCATGGAACACCGAAAAAGTTCCGGAAAAGATTTCAAAAGTTGGAGGAAGCGTTTGGCCGAGACCTCTGTGCCCCTGTTCTTTTACGAAGCTGCCGATTAGGAGGAGTTTCTGCGGCCCTGTCGAACAATTGCCTTAAAGCGGGTTTGTTTTGACAAGATGAAACAGGATGGGCGGGATCATTCGATCGAGGGTCTCTACTTTCTAAACCCTTATCCTGGAAATCCTGTCAAAAATTTCTTTCTTAGTGAATTAGTCAACAAGGCCAGTTCTTGCGATTATCGAGAGCTTGCCTCGTGAACAAAATCGACTAGGTAGCGGACGTTATCGACGGGGGTTTGCTGCAAGACGCCGTGCCCCAGATTGAAAATATGGCCCGGGCGGTTGGCTGCCGCTTCGAGCACTTTGGTCGCTCGGGCGGCGATGGTTTCGCGATCGGCTAGCAAGACCAGCGGGTCGAGGTTGCCTTGGACGGCCCGGTCGTGGCCGACGGTTTGCCAGGCTTCGGCAAGCCCAATTCGCCAGTCGACGCCAATGATGTCGCCGCCGGCTTCGGCCATGAGGGGCAGCAGAGCCGGGTTGCCGGTTCCGAAGTGGATCAGCGGGGCCTCGGGCGAAAGCCCCTCAACAATCTGCCGAATGTAAGGCATCACATAGTGGCGATAGTCTTCGGTCCCTAGGCAGCCCACCCAGCTGTCGAACAATTGGACGGCTTGTGCTCCCGCGGCAATTTGGGCATTGAGGTAGAGGACTATCGAACGCGAAAGCCGCTGCATGAGATCGTGCCAAGCGTCGGGCTCGCGGTACATGAGGGTTTTGGTGTGAAGAAACGATCGGCTGCTGCCGCCCTCGATGGCGTAGCTCGCCAAAGTGAAAGGGGCGCCTGCGAAACCAATCAACGGGATCGATTCGGGCAGGTCGCGCCGGGTTTGAGCGACGGTCTCGACAACGAAGTGCAGGGAGTCGATGTTTTCTAGCTCGACAATTCGGTTGACGTCGCTGGCCTCGCGGACCGGGTTGCCGATTTTAGGTCCATCGCCGGCGACGAACTCAAGGTCGAGCCCCATGGGTTCGAGTATCGGGAGCAAGTCGGAGAAAATGATCGCCGCGTCGACCCCTAGGCGTTCGACGGCGGTACACATGACTTCGCTACAGAGCTGGGGGTTTTTGCAAAGATCGAGAAACGTGGTTTGCGCACGGACGGTGCGGTACTCGGCCATGTATCGGCCTGCTTGTCGCATAAGCCAGACCGGAGTGCAGGGTGTTTTCTGGCGGCGGCAAGCACGCATGAAGGGGCTGTCATCCCAGGCTGGAGTCTGGTCGGACGGGAGGGACGCATTGCTGGGAGTTATCATTCGGGTGGCCAGTAATTGTTTCTTTTTAACAAGGTCAACTGCTTGGAGGGACAACTCGTGGACAAGATGCCCCATTTTGGCATGGGAGGGTTCAAAGTCGACAGACAAACCGTGGTCTCTTAACGCTTGGCTTGTCGTCGGGCCGATCGAGGCAATTGTAACATTTCGCAGTCTGGCGTGCAGCTCAGATTTCAAACCCATCTCTTCGGCGACACGCAGTAGGTGGACGACTTGTTGTGCGGCAGTGAACAGGGCAACGTCGATTTCTCCCGCGGCTAAACGACGGATATTCTCTTGCAGCGGAGCGAGGTCTTCGGGTAGATCCCAACGATAAATAGGAACGGATTCGACAATTGCTCCGCGCGCTTGGAGGCCTGCGATGAGGCTTACGTTACGTTCGCCATATTCTTGAACCGCGACAACGTGGTTGGTTACGGGAAGCCGGTTGTCGAGCGTGGCGAGAATCTCTCGCCAGGTGTTTGGCTCGGGCACACGCAAGGTAGGCGTGATACCAAATTCTTTGAGTACGCTGGTTGGTTTGGGTCCGCGTGCGACGGTTTTGATATCGGAGAGCGAGTCGAGAAATCGTTGTTGATTGACGCTTCGCGAGATACGTTCAATAAGCTGACGGGTGCCAACGCCGGTAAGCAGGATTACGACATCGATCTGTCCGGTGATGAGCCGGTTGGCAAAGTCGATGAGGGGGCGATCTTCGTCGACGGCAATTTCTTGCATCGAAGGGCTAACAAAGGCCGTGCCGTGAGATCGCTCGACGAGACGGGCCATTTCCGTAGCACGTCGACTTTCAAAGGCGGCGATTCGCAATTGAGAGAAGGATTGTTTTTCTTGAGTCATCGAAAGCATCCGGCCAGTAGAGAAAGATAGGTACGCTAGTGCATTGCTCACATCCTAATTCTAAGGGTTGTCGAAGCACTAGTGAACACGTCGTTCTGACATCCCCCACCCGAATTCTTGATAAAGACAAAGCACTCGTGGCTAATACTACAGCGATAAGTCGTCGTGGCTCAATCTAGCGTTGTCGTACTAAGCAACTCTTCAAAAGGAGCTTCTCCGGCTGACGCATTCTTGTTTGCCGAGAAGCCAGCCGTTTTGTGGCGAGGGGGCGACTCGAATCATACACTTGAAAAGTTGTCAAGCGTTCTGCGGCTTATCTACGGCAGGATGGAAACCGCAAAAAAACAAGATCGGCTTGACAAAGCCTAACAGGTTCGCAAAATGACTTCTTGCTAACCACGAGGCGAAGCAGATTGATTTTGTAGATGAATTTTCAACGCGGGCACTAAAGTATTTTCAATCGGGCACAAAATTTCCAATCGATCTGATCTGTTGGAACAAATGCCTGTCTAGTTAGAACCGATTGTAGTCGCTGAAGACTACGCCAGGCGGGATTGGACAAGGGGACCTTGAGAGAGTTTGCGCTGATGTTGCGCATCAAGGTTTTCGATTGCATTTAGCTTCCGTGGAATTCTCATCCATAAGCTTTGAGTCTAAGGCACCTGTGCCTAGCAGTTTGGATTTTTGCCAAGCTACCTCTGATTTGACTACGGTTCTGAATTTGCGGTTAATTGACGGCAAGAGTTGAATTAAGAGGAGAAAAAACGGGTGCCCACGGCATCGCGATATGCAGTAACAATTCATGGGGGGCGCGCTTGATTTGGACCGACCGTCGGCGGGCTGGCTCAGCGATGGGCTGGCGACGTGGAATGGATGTCCCCTCCATTTTTTACAGGGATGATTTGAGACTAAAACGACTCGAAAAAAAGCTCAAGGCTGGTTGCCTTGGGCTTTTTTCGTTTTTCGAGACACGCCTTTCCCGAGGGACCTACACGTTGCGGCAAAAAACCGTATCCTAGAACGGGCTTGGATGGCGTAGACACTTCCTTTTTTACGGGTTTTTTGTAGTTCAATGGCGCGTTGTCTTCTGGGACTAGGTTCGAATTTGGGCGACCGTCGGGCAACGTTGCGTCAGGCAATAAGCCAGGTAGCCAAGCTAGGCGACTGCCGGTTGATCGCCTGTAGCCGCTGGCACGAGACAACGCCCATCGGAGGCCCCTCTGGCCAAGGAGCCTTCCTCAATGGCGCCTTGTTGATCGACTCCTTGCTTCCGGCAGACGAACTGGCGAGGGCTCTCCAAGCGGTTGAGTCGCGTCTTGGTCGAGATCGGGCCATTCGCTGGGATGCGCGGGCGATTGATATCGACCTGTTGCTCTATGGCGATAGTGTGATCGAGACCAAGAAGCTGACGGTTCCACATCCTCGAATGTCGTTTCGCAAGTTTGTGCTAGAGCCGGCTGCCGAAATTGCAGGGTTTATGCTTGATCCAGTTTCCGGGTGGACTTTAACCGGGTTGCTCAGCCACTTGGAAGGGGCAGCCCGCTATGTGGCAGTGACATCCGCAAATCCGAAGATTGCCGCCTGGCTTGCAGAGAGACTTTGCCAGAAAATGGCGTGCTTGCAACTTGAAGAAACGTGCAGTTTGTTGCCCGGGGCAGGTGACTGCGAGCAGTTGGGGACGGTAGAATTCAGCGAACGGGCCGACAAAAGGTTGCTTAGGTCTTTCTGGTTTCAGGACAAAGAACTCTCAAAAAGACTTCCGCCTAGTGGCGAAGGCTCGCCGCTTGGAGTGCCGCCTGTGGTCACCGCCTTTTGGCGGAATCCGACAGAACAAGTACCCATACAGAGGGGCAAGCCACGAGAAAGCGGGCAGATTATTTCGAGCGAAATTCTGAGCCCGGCATTAGTGATAGCAGTGGAACCAAGTTCAGAAAAAAATTTCTGGAAAAAAATACCGACAAAAAAATTCCAAGAAAATTCGCCGGTTTTGGAATCCTCTTGGTCGTCTTGGCGAAAGAGAGTTGCGCACCAAGGACACGGTCCGATGGCGAAAATTCAATCCGACGATCCTGCGATTGTCCTGCAAGAATCAATCGCAGCGATACGATCAATCTGGCCGGAGCTTGCCGTGAAATCACCAGAAGAGCTTTCTTGAATGTCTGAACTACCTAATACGACAACTCAGATAGAAACGTCGGCGGCCGCTATTTGCTCGTCGGTGCATGCGGCTAAGCGGTCAGGCGCGACGGTTGGTTTTGTGCCAACGATGGGCGCATTGCATCAAGGCCATTTGAGTTTGGTCGAGGCTTCGCTTGCCGAATGCGACAAAACCGTGGTGAGCATCTTTGTAAATCCTACTCAGTTTTCTCCGAACGAAGACTTAGAGAGTTATCCGCGCCCATTGGAGCAAGATTTTCGTTTGCTTGAAAAGCTAGGCTGCTGGGTCGTGTTTGCGCCACCGGTCGAGGAAGTTTATCGTCAAAAACACGAAACCACCATCGACGTCGGCTCGGTCGCTTTGCCCTGGGAAGGGGCCTCTCGGCCCGAGCATTTCGGCGGCGTCGCGACCGTTGTGCTGAAGTTGTTCCAGATCGTGCCCGCCGATCGGGCGTATTTTGGCCAAAAAGATTATCAGCAAACTCTGGTAATCCAGCAGATGGTTGCAGACCTAAACATTCCGGTAGAAATCCGTGTGTGTCCTATCGTTCGCGAACCAGACGGCCTAGCAATGAGCTCTCGTAACGCGTATCTACTACCTGAAGAGCGGGCGCAAGCGGGCCAGTTATGGAAATCGCTAGAGCTAGCAGAATCGCTAGTCGCCGAAGGAGAAAGACGAGTTACCACGATTCGTGAGAAGATGAAAAACTTACTAGCTTCTTCCGAGCAGATCGAATTGGAGTACCTCGCCTTTCTTGCCCAGGGAACCGTACGCGAAGTCGACGCGATTGAACAACCCACGGTCGTTGCCCTTGCGGCGCGAGTGGGGCGAGTGGGGCGAGTGGGGCGAGTGGGGCGAACGCGATTGCTCGACAATCATACGATCGGTATGAAAAACGAGGGGCGGAGGGCGGAGGCCACCGAGTCAAGAGAACGAGGAGCTTAGCTTTAGTATGTATTCAGAATTGTTTCGTATTCCTATCGAGTGGGCGGGTATCCCAATTTTTGGGGTGGGCGTGCTGCTTGCGGCGTGGCTGGTTGGGGGCGGAGTTTGGCTGGTCGTTCTCGGGCGCCGAGAGGGTGGGTCTTCAGAGGCGTTGAGCTACCTGCCCGGGTTACTGATTGGGGCGGTAGCGATCGGAGCTTTGCCACGTTTATTTCCTGAAGGGCTGCCGATTCGCGGGTATGGGGTGATGGTTCTGTCGGGATCGGTTGCTGGGCTCTCGCTCGCGGCGCATCGTGCCCGGCAAATGAAATTGGATCCCGAGATGATCTTCTCGCTGGCATTCGGAATGTTCGTATGTGGGATTTTGGGAGCCCGGCTTTTTTATGTGATCGAATATTGGCAGAGCCGTTTTCAATTTGATACATGGCGCGAGACATTGCTGGCGACCGCGAAGTTTACCGAAGGCGGACTGGTTGTTTACGGTGCGTTGATTGGTGCGACCTTGTCGTTCGTTTGGTTTGTTCGGCGTCATCGTTTACCGCCGCTGGCGCTAGCCGATTTGATAGCGCCGAGCCTGCTGGTTGGCTTGGCATTTGGCCGGGTCGGCTGTTTACTCAACGGCTGCTGCTACGGCGGAGAGACCGAAGTACCCTGGGCGGTTTCTTTTCCTCAGGAGAGCCCTGCCTACATGGACCAAGTGGGGGCCGGGCGATTTTTCGGTTTGCGTCTCGCAGAAAAAACAGGGAACGAACCGCAGCTGGTCGTGAGCGAAGTCGAGGAAAATTCGATTGCTGCTCGTGCAGGACTAACGGCTGGCGAGAAGCTGGCTTCGATCAATGGCCGACAGGTGCAAAATTTAGCCGAGGCCCAAAATGCGATCGTCATCGCGTCACTCGATCGCGTGCCGCTACGATTAGAAACCGCCGCCGGCGAGACGTTCAAGCTTGCGTCGGTCGAACTTCCTGCGCGGAGTCGACCAGTACACCCAACTCAAGTTTATAGCGTGATCAATGCGGCGCTGCTGGCCTGGGTGCTTTGGTCGTTTTTTTCGTTTCGACGTCGAGACGGAGAAGTGGCTGCTTTAATGCTGACGGTATACCCGATATCGAGGTTCTTGCTTGAAATGATCCGCATCGACGAGTCCGGCGTCTTTGGCACCGGATTAAGCATTTCGCAAAACATCAGCATCGCAATTTTCCTGGCAACCATGGGCTTGTGGGTCTACTTACAACGTCAACCGCCAAGGCTGGCTACATTTCAGGGTGTGCCCTGAGAACGGCGCAACAATCCTAAAAAAACGGTGCGTTCGTTTCGCGACTTCAAGTTGGCACGGGCATCAACGCATTACTCCCTTGCAACGCACCAAACTAGGCGACGACCACACGCCCTACTGTTTGCAGGGCAACACCGACAGTCGTTCAGCGTAGGCGTCGCGATGGAGGACGCATGAATCGAACGATTGTCGGTGGGCGCAGCCCAAGAGGCCTTTCGTCTCGTCGCAACAACATGCCCCTCCTGCCGCTGCGTGACCCTTGAAATCCCAGGCAACGCCAAATCGAAAAAACCAGCCACAACGGGCGAATTCAGAGATCTTTCATTTTGATATCCGTTGGCTAAATAAAATTTGAGTTCCTTCTTTGCCCGCCACAATAATATCGGTGTCCCCATCTTGGTCCAAGTCGGCGGTCCGAATCTGAAGACCGGTGCCTACTTCGCCCCGATTGATGGTATAGGCGTCAAACGATTTTTTCTCGGCGTTCCATACGTAATATCGCATCAGGGGTAGCTGATCGCCGCCTGGATCGCTGCCGTTGTGGGCACGAACCCGCTTGCCGGTAATAAGCTCTAACTCGCCATCGCCATCGAGGTCTGCCAGATGAAGGCAATGTGCCTGCGAAAAACTGTCGTCGATTAGTCGCTTGTCGAATTGCAACTTGCCTGAATCGTCAGGCCCGAGGCCTCGCCACCAAAAGATTCCGAAATCATGTGCGAGACTCGTGATCAAATCATTGACGCCATCTTTGTCGACGTCATGCACCAACATCGGGCAACTCGCGTGTGGCTGTTCCCAATCTTCATGGAGTGTCCACGCTTGGGCGAGTGGATCCCCTTCGGGGCATTCATACCACCCTTCTTTAACGATAATGTCCTTGCGACCATCGTTATTCAAGTCGCCAAAACCAATTCCGTGGCCGTTCTTCTTGCCGATCTCATGCCCAACCAAAATCGGCATCTCGAGACGAACTGTCTCGGTCTTCGAGCCTTCCGAAACTTCTATGTCTCGCTCTTCACTGCTCAACGACCAAAGAGTGAGCGGGCTCGTAGGATCCCACGAATTGACGATCCACTCCGGCTTGCTATCTCCGACGAGATCAATCAGGTAGCTCACTTCATTCGTTTTGTGTTGCGTGTCGACAAGCGAGTGCTTTGGCCAAAGTATTCCCTGTGCCAGCGATTCGGCTCCAGGATTCTCATACCAGTTGACGCTGCCCTGAAGGAAGTCCATCGAAACAACATCCGGACGACCATCTCCGTTCACGTCATACGTCCATTCGCCGTTGGAACGCACATAACCATCGCGATCTTCGATCACTCGGACCGGACGGGGAGTCCACTCGCCGTTACGAAACCAATTGCGACCGGCAACCACATCCAACTTGCCGTCGCCATCGATATCGGCCACATCGCAGCCTTCGTTCGAGTCTACCGCCAGCAACTCGACCTCGAATAGAATCGGATGCTGAGCCTTGACCGTTTGCAGACCCCCCGTTAGCAAAAGAAGCAACAGGCTGCCCAAGGCGAAGAGTCGATTCCTGGAGAAAAAAGAATTTCTAAGCATAAGTTTCCCTTAGTTTGAGATAGTTCGTAGAGAAAATGGAGGGACCACTTTTAGCGTAAAACGTGGGTTGTCTTTGAGCGTGTTATACCACCTCACCCACGACCGAGCCACAAACGAAAGGACTGCCTATCCATTTTGTCTACGGACTAACGGCGTGCCGATCAGAAAGAGAAATCGGTGAAATGCTGTGCCGTTACTCAGAAAAAGTGTCGTTCGGCTTCTTGTAACACTTCAGCCGAAAGCAGTCCATTAGCCACAGATGAACACGGATAAAGAAAGTATTTTTCAGTGAGTTTGATTGTTGAAAGAGACAGACGAAAAATTTCGGATCTCTTCAACAAAATCTGTGTCCATCTGTGGCTTTTTTCGCGTGTCCTTGGTGGTAAAGTCTTTTGATTTGCTTCAGGTGGCTGAAGTGTTACGGCTTTTTTTATTCCGAACAACAACAGTGAGACTGCTACCTAGCCTTTATGCCTCAACGGGAAAGACGCCAGCCATCGTGACCAGCGGCAAAATAGCCGCGCGGTACTTACTGTCTTTTTCGCTCCTGTAGAGCACGTGAGCCGCGATGTCGGTGACCATCGCCGTTTCGACTCCATCAACGGCGTACTCTCTGCCGTCGTTCATGCGAATAACGACTTGACCAGTCCGAATCGCTTGCATCAGTTCTTCGCGATCCATAAGAAACCTCACTTTTCTTAATATGCGATGTTCACCACGAGCAGCTCGAAATAACAACGATTTGCAATTGCTTGCCCACGCCTATCTATCATACCAACCCGAAGGCGAGCGTCTACCGATGAAGCACGTAGGATAGGTGCCGAGAGGCCCATCGTTTCGAGGGGGCCAACGTCAATAGAATCGATGGGTGCGTGCGTGGCAAACGCGCTGCCTCATGGCCGTGGTGCCGGTGCCAACCAACTTTCGGATGCGCCGCTTGAGGCCATCACTCCGGCCAAAAATTACCTTCGCATTTCCATCCCCAAAATGCGATAATCCCCGTGACAACTATTTCTGAAAAGATCAACGACAAAACATTTTAACGCAGAGCCCGCGGAGGGCCGCAGAGAGATTTCCCAACTCAACTCTGCGGTCCCCAGCGCACTCTGCGTTTCAAACCGAACCCTCAAGTAATTTTGTCCCAGCCCGAGGCACCAAAAGTCCTAAATTCAACCTACTTTTGTCCCCTCGCCCATGCAGCAAACCCTACAATTCACGATCCAACCAAAAATACCAAGGGACAAAACACCCGAATTAAGTCCCAAAACATGGGACCCCTACGGGCAGGACAAAACCCCATTCGGGGGGGGGGCAACAACTCACCACTCACAACTCACCACTCACAACTCACCACTCACCACTCACCACTCACCAAACCAATTGGATTCGCCTCAAAGCAAAAAAGTTTCATAGGCATCGTTGGCAATAGAGCGTTTAACAATTGCGTGTTCCGTACCCGTCATGGGCGAACCAGCCTTGGGCGTCTTTCGAGGTGACGGTGTTTAACGCTTTGCCAATAGCAGTAATCAGTGTCCGCTTGGTTCGAGCGGCAAAACTACGCAGGA
>JAJRSE010000045.1 GCA_024278955.1 Planctomycetota bacterium
CAAACCCTGTCTCGTAGCAAACCCTGTCTCGTAGCAAACCCTGTCTCGTAGCAAACCCTGTCTCGTAGCAAACCCTGTCTCGTAGCAAACCCTGTCTCGTAGCAAACCCTGTCTCGTAGCAAACCCTATAGCTTAGAGAATTTGATGCCCGAACTCTACACCAAGAAGAAATTGCCTCAGTTACTAGGTCAATCTTCTACTGTGCCAATCTTCCGTCACCCAGCGTGGTCGCAGCAGCAACCGCACCTTCAAAGACGGTATCATGCAGGAAGCTGCCGCTTAGAAAATTGCTCGGAACACAACAATTGACCGTTACCCACTTATGGATCAACGATCTTACATTCCTACGGCTTGACGTGGGTTGTCGCAGCAGAGCATTTTTATTTGTTTCTCGGTTAGGCCGAGCTGCTCGCGAAGTTTGACCGCCATTTGTGGGAGCGGGGTTGCCGAGCCGGCTAGGTGGCTTGTGTCGCCGTCCATGCAGGTGACGAGGTTTTCGTCGACGAGGAGCTCTCGGCCACAAAATTCGTAACGACCGGGACCTAAACCGGCCGCGGAGATTGCATCGCTTACCACGATGCACCGCTGCAAATCGACGCTTCGGAAATAATTTTTCAATGCGAGAAATGGCACGTGGATACCGTCAGCAATCCAACAGAGAGTCAGCCTATCAGACAAGCTCATCGCGCGCTGAATGATGTTGTCATGACGGTTCATTACCGCCGGGCAACCGTTGCCTGTGTGGGTAAATAACGTAAGTCCCGCATCGATCGCTGCACGCAGCACATCAAGGCTAGGATTGCAGTGGCCTGCTGAGACCGTCACTTTGGCATCAGTCAGAAAGCGAGTGACCTGCATGTCTTGGTCGTTCTCAGGTGCAAGCGTTACAATACGCGTTAGACCCCCGGCGGCTTCGAGCAGACGTTTGGTGCTATCCAAATTGGCAGGACAAACCGCCTCGATCGGATGGGCTCCTACGTAACCTTGCTCGCGATTAATAAAGGGCCCTTCGATATGGATGCCACGCACTACTTCGCGGACGAGCGAATCGGCTTCATGCAATTCTTTCAGTCGGGCAAGTCGCGAGGACATAACGTCGATTTGGTCGGTGATGATGGTTGCGAGAATGCCATCAACGCCCGAGTCGCGAATTGCCTGGCAAGCCGAATGTAAATCTTCTGCCGTCAAATTCTCGTTGTTAAAATCGACCCCGGCATAACCATTGACCTGAATATCAAAAAAACCATCGTTGCACTGCATCGTTTGGACTCGTGTAAGAGAAAGGAGAAAAGAAACGAACAGCTAAGAGCTCTTGATCGCATCAAATAACCGGCCTTGGTAGCTGGCACGACGCGTGAATTCTGCGTCGATAGCTTGCTTGACGTTTGGCTTGTCGAGACACCAGTTTGGGCCGACAAAGTAGTCCGGCGGAGCATCGCCGCTGATCCGCTCGACCACCATGCTTGGCGGTAGAAGCTCTAAAAAGTCGACGACCGTTTGTACGTAATCGTCCTGACCAATGAGTTCGACCTCACCGGCTTCGACTTGCTCGGCCAGTTGGGTGTTCTTAACGCAATAAAGATTGTGAAGCTTCACCGCGTCGACGCCCACTCGGGCTAGCTCCTGGGCCGTTGCCAACATGTCCTCGTGCGATTCTCCCGGCAAGCCGAGCATGGCATGAGCACATATTTCGAAACCTCTTCCTTTGCTTCGCTCGACTGCTTCAAGAAACGAGTCGTGGTGGTGCCCACGATTCATCCAGTCAAGCGACCGGTTGTGCATGGTCTGCATCCCATATTCGACAGAGAGATAGGTTCGACTGGCAATTTCTTCGAGCAAGTCCAATACGTCGTCTGGTACGCAATCGCTACGCGTTCCAATTGCTAGGCCCACGACTTGAGGGTGCGACAGCGATTCTTCGTAAAGTGGTCGAAGACGCTCGACCGGGGCATACGTATTGGTGGCAGGCTGAAAGTAAGCGAGGTAGTGCTTGCAGTTCTTGTAGCGAACCCGCATTCGCTCGATGCTCTGATCGATTTGCCCTAGAATGCCTGCCTTCGGCAAGCGACGGCTTGGGCTAAAGCTACGGTTGTCGCAGAACGTACACCCCCCCTTGGCTACCGTGCCATCCACGTTCGGGCAAGTAAAACCCGCATCGAGGCTGATTTTTTGCACGCGGCACTTGAAACGTTGTTTCAGAGCAAAATTATAGGTGAAATAGTGCAATCCCTGGGTACGCCAAAGCGGCTCTAAACACCTTGTGGGTAGCGATTTAGTTGACGACATAGGGCTTTTTGCGTAAAGTGGAAGACAGCCAGGGGAGGTTGCTCGTACTGGTCTCCTGTACGAGCGAACCTGCTACCTACGATACTTATTTTTATTTATTCATTCTGGGGCATGGTACGTAATCCGCAAGAGTCAAAAACTATGTATGGTGAACTAATACCGCTAGGTGGCGGGGACCCAATCCCGCTGCTAAAGAAATATCTGCTCGTCGGACGTCGCGAAAGTTGCGACATCGTTCTGCGATTTGCCAATGTTTCGGCCCACCATTGCCAGTTGATGGTGAACAACGGCTACTGGTATATCCGCGACAAGCAAAGCCGCAATGGGGTGAAGGTAAATGGCCTCAAGGTCCAAGACAAGCGAATTGATCCCGGAGATCAGGTCTCGATTTCTAAGCACAAGTACGAATTGCACTACTCGCCTGCCGACCTGGGCGCCATAGGCCCTCCCCCGGCTGAGGACGTGCCCGCAGAAATCATGGGCGAATCGCTGATGTCTCGTGCCGGGATCAAATCTAGCGACCCCCCCGAGGGCTCGCAACGACGTAGCCGCAACGATTACCAGAGTGTTAAGCGGTACGATGTCCTCAACGACGATGCCGGACAAATCGATCTACCGGACACACCAATTTAATCACAAGCTGGCTATTTTAATCCGAGTTTAATCCCGGGCTATTTGACCAAGCTGAAAAAAACATGTCGCAAAAGGCCGAGCGTCGCCGTTCGGCCTTTTTTATGTCACCACAGCTCCGCTAATTCACATGGCAAAAAAGAAACGCAAAGTTCGAGCGGATTTCCGAAAAAACCGATCGGTTCGTACCCGGCAGAACGATCTTACTCGCAATTTTGCCTCAGACAACCAAGCCGTTGAAGACCTTGAGTCGAGTCAAAGCGTAACCGGCAAAGGCGACTTGACTCGTAAACGGACTCTTGCAGGTGCCATAATCTCAACCGACGCTTCGGGAACGATTGTTCTGCCTGACATCGACAAAACCATTTGTCGCCTTGGCCGGGTTCTGCGTGTGCAGGGCCTCGTCAGCTTAGTGCAGCTAGAGGATGGCCTGATTAGGCAATGCGCCACGCGCCGGCTACTCAAATCGATTAGCACCGATCAACGCCACATCGTAGCGGCAGGCGACATCGTTTGGATTCGTCCTGAGGGAGACCATGAAGGCATTATCGAGCGAGTCGAACCGCGGCACGGCGTCCTCAGTCGCACGAGCCGGCACCGCCAGCATGTCATTGTTACCAATGTCGACCTAGTGTTGATCGTCGCGAGTGCTGCGGCGCCACGACTCAAGCCAAATTTGCTCGACCGATATCTCGTAACCGCCGAGCGGGCTGAAATCGAACCGGTAATCTGCATCAATAAAGTCGACCTGGTTGATTGTGCCGACTTACAACCTATCGTGGGCGTCTACAGTCAACTCGGTTATCGAGTGTTGCTGGTCTCGGCGACCGAGGGCTGGGGAATTGAATCACTCCGTGAGTTGCTTCGCGATCGAGCAACTGCCGTAACGGGGCAAAGCGGTGTTGGAAAATCGAGTTTGCTCAATGCATTAGAGCCCGAATTACATTTACGAGTCCAAACCGTCAGCAACGAATCGGAAAAAGGCCGCCATACCACGACCACAGCCGAGCTGATTCCGTTGTCTGGCGGCGGCTACGTGGTCGACACGCCTGGCATTCGCCAGTTCCAACTCTGGGATGTGATTTCCGCCGAAGTCGCGGGGTTCTTCCGCGACCTGCGACCCTATGTCAGCCACTGCCGCTACCCAGACTGCACGCATACTCACGAAGAGCCGTGTGCCGTAAAAGACGCGGTCGCCGATGGCTACGTCGACGTCCGGCGGTACGAAAGTTACTTGCAGATCCATGCGGGAGACGAAGCGTAGCTAGACGCTCGTTTTCCATCGCGGCTTGGTTTTCGAGTAACGTCATCCTTTGCTCACCTCACTTTGGAGTGAAATCAGATTCACTATCAATCTGCGTGGCAAACGTCGATAACAAATCGGCGCACTGGTCGAGATCTTCGAGCGAGATCATCTCGACTGCGCTGTGCATGTAGCGGTTCGGAACGCTTACCAATCCTGCTGCTACGCCAGCACGCGAAAGCTGGATCGCGTTGGCGTCGGTGCCGGTGCCTCGACCAATTGCGCCCCATTGGCAAGTTATGTCGGCTCCGCTCGCCGCCTCTCGCAGACGTTCGACCACAACCGGGTTCATGTTTGGGCCACGATAGATCACCGGCCCGCCGCCGAGTTTAATGTCGCCCTCTTGGTTTTTGTCGATCGTGGGGCAATCGGTCGCATGAGTGACATCCACCGCGATACCGACCTGGGGATTGACCCCGTACGCGCTCGTGGTGGCACCGCGAAGGCCAATCTCTTCCTGGACCGTTGCCACGGCATAGAGCCCAACTTTTAGTCCTATTTCTTTGGCCCGGCGCAACGCTTCCATACAAACCCAAAGCCCAGTTTTGTCGTCCATGCCAGGCGAGTTGGCGAGGCCGTTGCGCATCTCTTGATAGCCCAGCTCCAGGGTGACCGGGTCGCCGATGCGAACTGCCTTGGCCGCTTCCTCTTTATCTTTTGCGCCGATGTCGAGCCACATATCCTTCGCCTTCACGACTTGCTTACGTTCTTCGGGATCGAGTAGATGAATCGGTTTGCGAGCGATCACTGCCGGTATCGGGCCGCCATCGGTGTAGATCGTCATTCGCTGCCCAATAAGCTGCTGTGGGTCCCAACCGCCGATGGTGTTAGTGTAAATAAACCCTTTGTCGTTGATATGCGTTACAAGCAAACCGATTTGGTCGGCATGTCCCGAGAGCATCACACGAAACGGCGAGTCCGGGTTGCAGCAGGCGATCACATTGCCGTGCAAGTCGGTTGTCACTTGGTCAGCAAATTCGCCGACATAGCTGCGGACCAAATCTTGCACCGGTTGCTCGTAACCCGAGGGGCTTGGCGTTTCCAGTATTTGCTTGAAAAATTCTTTGGCCGAAGCTTCCATAGGATTAATCCGTTCTGAAATTCAAAAAAGTTAATGGTCTCTAGCAACCATCTGGTGGACCTCAGGCCATTCGCCAAGTTCGATAACGTGACCATCGGGGTCACGGAAAAAAATTTGACGGTAGCCCCGATCGGGGAGCACTCGCTCGACATATTCGATGGTGTGTTCTTTCAGTTGTCGGATCGCCAGCTCAATATCTTCGCATTGCATTGCAAAATGATTGCCGCGAGTTTCGATCTCGCCTGTTGCGATTCGGTGTTTCGCATCAAAAATCAGATGGATCATAACTCCCACTTCTTCTCGATAGAGCCAACGCCCATCAAACGAAAACGAAGGCCTGACCGTGAGGCGAAAGCCTAGAACCTCGCAGTAAAACTTGGCCGACCGCTCTAAATCGAGACTCGTCAGCGCAAGATGATTGAGCGGTCCGGGATTAAGACACTGAGAACTCACTGACCTTTTTCTCCTGAAAAACAGGGCGACTCACACCGCGAGGCCTGCTAGCAGATCTAGCAAACCTACGGTAATCTTTGACGATTTTAACGATTTTCTGGCCAACTGCGAGCCGTCTCGCCGATAAATCACCTCGAACATGTCCAGGAGGAATCCCTCCTGCGGATACTCGTAGCCTTTCTGCGAAAACCTTAAACGATGGAGTCAAGGGGATCATGACAACCCGAATCACAACGATGCTGCTATTGGCGGTCGCCTGTGCAGCAAATGCTGGCTGTGCTTGTATGAACAGGTGTACTTCATGCGATACTGGCAGTGCTTACTGCGGATTTGAGTGCGCAAGCTGCGGATCTCCTGAAGCTTCGTGCTGCTGCCCGGACGACTACGGCGACGACACGTGTTGTGCCAGCTGTGGCTCTCCCGAGGCCTCTTGCTGTGCCCCCGAAGAAGCCTCGTGTTGTGCTCCCGAAGCTTCCTGTAGGATCTCCGACGCCAGTTGTGGTTATTCGGCCGGGGGTTGTGATACGGTCGGTTGCGGTAGTCCCGTCATGGGGCGTAGCCGACTTATGCAACGAATTTGCAATGCCTTCCATGGTCGTTCCAACTGCTCTTCGGGCGGTTGTACCTCGGAAGCTTACTGGAGCGAGTGGCAGAACGATCCCCCTTGCAATTGTCAGGCATGCTCTCAGGGAACCGGTTTAGGCCACCGTGCTGGCTATTCCTCGCCTCAACGACGGCGTTCTGAACTTGCAAAACGCAATGTCAACCTTGACGATGAGCTTCGCTTTGCGGAGCGAACGTCAGGCACAAGCCGACGCTAACAAAATTTGCAACAACGACAAAAAACTGAGGCCCAGGGACTACAATCCCTGGGCCTTTTCTATGGGGGGCTCAGGCCAAAGAGTTTACAGGCGTTGGCTGTCGTTTGCGCGGCAAGCTCTTCCAGCGAAACGCCCCGTACTTCCGCCACACAGCCGGCTGTGTGCCGGACATAGGCGGGCTGGTTAGGTCTTTTGCCACGCACCGGCTCGGGCGATAGGTAAGGGCAATCGGTTTCGAGCAACAAACGATCTGCTGGAATGGTCGCGGCACACTCTCTCAAATCGGTTGACTTTTTGAATGTCACCATCCCGGCAAAACTAATATGCATTCCTAGCTCCACACACTCGGCTGCCATCGCAGGCTTGCCTGTGAACGAGTGCATGATCCCTTTGAGAATTCCACGCTGACGAGCTTCGCGTAGCATCTGCATGATGTCGTCGTCGCAGTCGCGCATGTGAACCACAAACGGCAGTTTGTGCTGCTCGGCGAGCCGCATATGCCGATCGAAGTAGTCTTGCTGGACATCGAAAGGTGTGTAGTCCCAGTGCCGGTCGAGCCCTGTTTCGCCAACCGCGACGACGCCCGGTTCGCTGACCAGTTGTTTGATCACAGCCCAATCGTTGGGCTCAGCCTCGGCAATGTAGTTTGGCTGAATGCCTACTGCCGCATAAACGCCTTCGTACTGCCTTGCCAGCTGAACCGACTTACGGCTCGCCTCGGCAGTACACCCGACGGCAACAAGCTGTGTGACACCGGCCTCGCGTGCCTGCTGGAGAACGGCATCGCGAGTCTGGTCGAAATCGTCCTGGTCAATATGCGTGTGGGTGTCAAAGAGAATGACGAAGCTCGAATTCCGAATGACGAATGACAAAAAAAGGAGTACTCAGCCCGACATTCGCCATTCGAGCTTCATCATTCAGGCCTCGTCATTTTCCTGCTGCTATTTCAGCAACCATTTCACGCAGTGAATCGAGGTGCCCCTTGGCCATGCCCAGGCCTTCCTCTGCCAAAGCCTTGGCAGCGGGAGCCGTTTGTAGCTGCTCTACGATATCGCAAATCGCGGCGATGTCTTGGTCTTGAAAATCGACCGCAACTCCGACGAGGTAGTCGATCGACAGGTCATGCTTGTCGGTGTAGTCCATAGGAAACTCGCCCGTGCGGAGCGGAGCATGTGCGTCGATCAACATTTGGCCAATCCGCTCAGCCAAGGCATTTTGGTCGGCAACAATCGAGTCGAGCGATTCGATCAAGTAATCGTGCCCCGGAGGAACATAGGGACGCGAAAATTGCAAGTACTGCGGGAACGACCGACTTACAATCGCCAACAGACGGTTCAAGTTTTTAACAGTAGAAGGCTCAATCATACCTGAGACATTGGGGGGGAAAGAGGTTTCGAGTAACTCATCGCTAAAACAAATTTTTCGTTGCGAGGTCAGCCCACTCCGCAACTTTTTCAGGCATAATTCCAAACAGAAGCACAGGCAACGCGACGACCAATATATAAGCAGTCGAGAAGAAACCTAGGGTAGGAGGCTCCTGGGTATCGGAAGGCGGATCAATGCACATCACCTTAACGACTCGCAAGTAGTAGACCAACGAAATCGCAGTATTCATGCCAGCCGCCACAAGGACAGTAATCATCAAGGGCCCGCCCGCCTCGTACAGCGATTGGAGGACCCGAAGCTTTGGCCAGAATCCGGCAAGGGGCGGTAAGCCGATGAGGCTTACGAGAATCATGGTCATCATCACAGCGGTCATAGGACAGCTTCGAATCAATCCGGCGTAGTCTTTAATGTCTTCGCTATGCATCGCATTTCGTAAGAACGCAATAATCGCGAACGCGCCCAGGTTCATGAACAGATAGATGGAGAGGTAAAGCAGCAACGCCGAAAGGGCCGTTTCGGCATGACCCACATCGCGACCGATCAACGCAACCGCTGCCGCGACGGCCATCATCATGAAGCCAGCATGGGCAATTGTGGAGTAGGCTAGCATCCGCTTGATATTGGTCTGGCCGTAGGCGGCAAGGTTCCCAAAGGTGCAGGAAACTATCGCGACGATTGCGACCAATATGACGAAAAAGTTTCGGACCGGCGATAAGGGATCGTCTGCCGAGCCGTCGATCGAGGCGGTCTCAGACTGGTAAGCCACTTGGCTAGTTGGAATTTGACTGGTCGAAACCATCGAGATTGCGGCAGCCGGTTGGGTGGCTGCCAAGCTTGGGGCCGGATCCTCGGGGAGATACCCTAACCCGAAACCAACTCGTATCAACAAGGCCAAAGCCGCAGCCTTGGAGGCGACCGAGAGAAATGCGCCAATTTCGGCGGGAGCTCCCTCAAACACATCAGGGCACCAAAAGTGAAACGGCACGGCCGACAATTTGAACGCCAAGCCGACGCCCATCATCAATCCACCTAGGGCCAAAACCATCACGGTCGAGCCACCCTCCCCCGCAGCCAATTGGCCTGGAATATCAAGGGCGGCAAGTTCGTGAGCCATGGTCGGTAGATGGGCTGAGCCCAAAACGCCTGCCAAGAGGCTAATGCCGTAAAGCATAACGCCCGCAGCACCTGCACCGTAAATTGCATATTTGAGGGCCGCTTCGCTGCTGCGACGGCGACCTTTGACGATACCAACCAACACATACGAAGGAACACTGGCCATCTCGACGCCCAAGAATATCGTCAGCAGGTGATTGGCCGAAACCATCACACACATCCCGAGTGTTGCGCCTAAAACAAGCGTAAAAAAGTCTTGCCCGTCATCCCGATCGGCAAGCCCAGTGAGTTGAGCAAGCACCAAAAACAAGACGACAAACGAAAGTAAAAACACACGCAAGTACGCCGTAAGCGTGTCGTGTACCAACATGCCGGTGAACAACTCCTGTCGTCCCAAGTCGGCCCAAGCTTCGATGCCTTCGCGTGGTAGCGCCAACCAAAGGGCAATAATCGCACCCGTCATTGCCAACAAGAAAGGCGGAACATGTTGGCCGCCTTTCAGAACACGTACCAAGAGCATGAACACAATCGTTCCGCATAGAGCCAGCTCGGTCCCAAACAGGGGCAAGCTGGTCTGAAGCGTGTCGCTCAACAGCGAATCGATAAGAGATGTGAGATTCACGAGTTAGAAGTGGTTAGTAGTTAAGGGGGTTGGTCGTTAGGAATCCTACAGCCTACGGTCGAAAAATTACGGCCTTTTAACTGCTGCGACTTGGCCATCTTCTTCTGAAAGCGGCTTGGTGGCTGTTTCCCGCTCGTCGTAACGCTGGGTCCAGGCGGCCAAGTGATCGACCTGACGATCCACCGAAGGCTGCATGTATTGCAACACGCAGTTGGGATAAACCCCGAACACGATCGCCAAAAACATTAGCGGCGTGGCGATTGCTAGCTCTCGCCAAGTGATCGGCACCAAGGCTTCTTCGTGAGGACCTTTGTATTCGGCACCGAGGTAAACTCGTTGGATTGCCCAGAGGATATATCCGGCGGTAAGCACCACAACCGACGCGGAAATGATTGCCAGTAAATAGCTGTATTTCCAAACCGAAAGGACGACAAAAACTTCGCCGATAAATCCGCACAGCCCGGGCAGACCCAAACCGGCGAAGAAAAGTCCAACCGCCAAGGCACTGTACAGAGGCATCTTGGCAAACAGCCCGCCAAATTCGTTCAGATTCCGATGATGGACGCGGTCGTAAACCACCCCCACCATAAAGAACATGCCGGCCGAGCTAATGCCGTGGCCGATCATTTGGTACATGGCCCCGTTGACGCCCATCTTCCAGTATTCGGCGTTATAACCGGTGTCGGCCATCGCGCTCCAGACGCCAAGTCCCAGTACCACATACCCCATGTGACTCACCGAGCTATAAGCAACCATTCGCTTGAAGTCGGTTTGGGCCAGGGCGGCAAACGCCCCGTAGACCATGCTCACGACGCCGATCGTGCAGACGACGTAAGCCAACTCGTATCCCGCTTGGGGGCAAATCGGATAGCAGATCCGAATAATTCCGTAGCCGCCCATTTTCAGGAGAACGCCAGCCAGAATCATTGAAATTGGAGTCGGAGCCTCGACATGCGCGTCGGGCAACCAGGTATGCAGCGGCACGCTGGGAACTTTAATCGCAAAGCCGATAAAGAGCAGCACAAAGGCCCACCACTGGATACTTCTGCCGCCAAGAACTTCGGCATCGAAGAGATCGGTATGTTGTCCCATTTGTTGCAAGGCAAGGATATTGAATGTGTGCAATGGCCTACGCTGCGAAGGATCGTCCCCGCCTAGGGCCTCCTGGTAGCGCTCGGCAAGTAGGGAGTCGCCCTCAAGCCACACATTTCTTGCCTCTTCGGGCGAAGCCCCTTCGGTCACGTGGACGATTCCTGCGTCGACCAGCTGCTGGGCGTCGAGTCGCGTCAGGTCGCTATTAAAATACAGCATCAGGATGGCGATCAACATCAACACACTGCCGACAAGCGTGTAGAGGAAGAACTTAATCGCTGCATACTCTCGACGCGGGCCACCCCAGACGCCAATGAGAAAATACATCGGCAGAAGCATGACTTCCCAGAACACGTAGAACAGGAAGAAATCGAGCGACATAAAAACGCCCAACATGCCGGTTTCGAGCAGCAAGAACAGGATGCAGTAGCCGCGCACATGCTTCTTAATCGGCCAGCTGGCTCCCATCGCCAAGACGCTTAAGAACGTGGTCAGCACGACTAGCGGAAAGCTGATGCCGTCGAGTGCCATGAAATACTGGATGCCGAAGGTCGGTATCCAGTCGGTGTTGAACATATTCTGCATCTCGGCCACGCCGACCTCGAAATCAACACCAGCTCCTTCGCGGAAGAATCCGAGCGAGAGGATAAACACCACGATCGTAACTGCGAGTGAGATGAACTTAAACGCATCGTCGGTCAAGCGAGGCAAAAGGGCCAGCACCAGCGCGGCAACAGCCGGCAGGAAGACAAGCAGGCTCAGGTAAACCACAGGTTCGCTGAGATTCATAGGTACGCCGTTTTCTTTTGAGAAAGTAAAAGTTGAGTGAATCAGTGCTTAGTTGGTTAGATCCGTGCCGAGGCTGCCAACGAGCCCCGTGTTTTGTACTACCGAAATCGCAATAAACAACACCACGGTGCCGATCACGATAAACATGATGTATTGCCGCAGGCTGCCCGTTTGAATCTTTCGGAGCCCAAGTCCAAGGTCCCAGGTTACACCCGCAATGCCATCGACCATGCCGTCGACCACGGTGCGGTCGAAGACCGCGTAAACCACCTTCGACAAGCCTTTGCATACTGCCGCGGAGCCATGAAGGATCGCGTCGATAATACCCAGATCAAAACGGGATACCAGCCGCGCAAGCAGCATCGTAGGCGCAATAATCAAGGCTCCATAGATTTCGTCGAACCACCATTTGTTCCACAAAAAACCATGAACGGGCTTGAAACTCTGTTTCAACTCGTCGGGATTGAGCTTTTTCCAGAGATAAATAATCGTTGCTAAGAGCAGGCCCATGGCGGCAGTCGAAAAGGCTGCAATTCCGGCAGGTTTCTTGATTTCCCACTCGTGGCTTAGGTGCTCATCGGGAATCACCAAGTCGGGTAGCAAGGTGCCCTGCGAAGTAGCGAGGGTGCCGATCGGGCGAGATTGTTCCAGAAGGTTCGTTACTTTGAGGTTTGTCCCAGGCAAGGTCCAACCAATTCCAATCGCAAACACGGCCAAAACCACCAGGGGTACGGTCATTACTTTTGGCGACTCGTGAGCATGATCGTAGCGATGTTGATTACGAGGCTCGCCGGCAAAGGTCATGTACCACAGTCGGAACATGTAGAAGGCCGTAATAAAGGCGCCCACGACCGGGGCCCATTGAAGAATCACATGCCCCGGGTTTTGGCTCCCAAAGCTAAACGCCTGTTCAATAATTGCGTCTTTCGAGTAATAGCCACTAAAGCCGATGGTCGAAAGCGGAATGCCAGCCCCGATAATCGCTAAGCAGCCTGCGAGCATCGTGTAAGCCGTGATCGGCATCTTCTTTCGTAGGCCGCCCATCTCGGTCATGTCGTTGGTATGGACGCCATGAATCACGGAGCCAGAACACATGAAGAGCAAGCCTTTGAAGAAGGCATGGGTAATCAGATGGAACATCCCAGCAACCCAACCGCCGAGCCCCAACGAAAGCATCATGTAGCCTAGCTGGCTGACGGTCGAATAGGCGAGAACACGTTTGATATCGGTCGCGGTGATAGCAATCGTCGCGGCGATCAGCAGCGTAATGCAGCCGATGTACGCGATCACCAATAGCGCCTCGGGCGTAAATACCGGGAAGAATCGACCGACCAAGTAAACGCCAGCGGCTACCATCGTTGCTGAGTGGACGAGCGCCGAAACGGGGGTGGGACCTTCCATCGCGTCGGGCAGCCAAACATGGAGCGGAAATTGAGCACTTTTGCCAACACAGCCACAGAAGACGCCCACTCCGCCGATGAACAGCAGCCATTGCCCGGCGGTGTTTTTCGGCGGGGCATGCACGTCTGATGAAGCAGACTCGGCGGAAGACTCGATAATTGAATCGGAGTGCGCGGGGCACATTCGTTTTTCTTCGGCGATCATGCTCTCGGTTGGTTGCAGTCGGTAGCCATTTTCTTCGGTATGAAGCTGGCTGAACATGCCGCGTTCAACGATTTTTCCCTCGGCATCGGTGGTATCGCCAAAATTGAAAGTTCCAAGGCTCGACCAGAGGGCCATCATGCCGATCAACATGCCAAAGTCGCCCACACGGTTGACGATAAAGGCTTTATTCGCAGCGGTCGAAGCACTTTTTCGTTCGATGTAAAAACCGATCAGGAAATAGGAGCAGATGCCGACCAATTCCCAAAAGATAAACACCATCGCGAGATTGCCCGCGATCACGATGCCAAACATGCTGAAACAAAAGAGCGACAGATACTGGAAGAAGCGGTAAAAACGGCCTGGGCGTTTGAGTTTCTTGCCATCGCGCATCGTGACTTCGGGGTCGGTAAAATCATGCAATTCATCATGCATGTAACCAATCGCGTAAAAATGGACGCACGAAGCAATCAACGAAACCATGCAGAACATCGTCACGGTGAGCGAATCGATGTAGTAGCCAATCGTGAGCTTGAGCGATCCGAACTTGCAGATCGTGTACCACTCGCCCGAGTGGCTAATCGGGGCCCCATTATTTGCGTGCGCGTCATGCCCATGAGCCTCCCCGGCAGCATGGTCGTTCGGCGCCTCGTGCGAGTCGTCCTGTGCATGGGAGTCGTCAGCAAGAAAAGCGACCGGATGAACCGTGAATTGCGTTTCTAAACCTGCGGTTGAAGTGCCGAGAGAAACGTGGAGATTTCCTCCCTCTTCAGCATGCTCCCCGTCATGTTCTTCCCCATGGTGGGCTGCGCCTGGTAGAGGGTGGCTAGGCAGCCAGACGCCAAACATTGCGGTAAAGCTAAGCACTGCCGAGGTCACGATGGCGAGGGTCGCCAGATGCCCGGCGTATTTTCCGTGCGAGCCCATGTGCTTGCCAAAAAACAAGATCAGCACGAACGAGACGAGCGGCACCAGCCACGCGCCCATCAATAACATAGGTAAGTTGGAAGCAGGATCCATCAGTTTTCCAGATTTATCCTAAAAGCTCGTCGGCGCGGTCCACGTCGATCGAGTCATGATTATTGTAAAAATTCAAAGCAATGGCCAAAGCAACCGCAGCCTCTGCGGCAGCAAGCACGATCACAAAGAGGGTCATCAGTTGGCCATCAAGGCCCAAGGAGTTTGCATCATTCCGAAGAAACGGGCTGCCGAAAGCGATCAGGTTGATACTCGCAGCATTAAGCACCAGCTCGACGCCCATCAACACGCCAAGCACATTCCGCTTGGTTGCCATACAGAGCACACCGCAGGTGAACATAAACGCGCTCACAACCACATAATGGGCTACGCCGATAGGTTCGGTCAGCAGATTGGCAAGTATTAGATTTTGCATATCGGCCTATTGGGAACCGTCGGATTGAACTGCGGGGAGGTCTCGCTTGCGTTTTGCTCGGGCTAAATAAGCCGCCCCTATCAAAACCACAAGCAAATGCACTGAGACGATTTCAAACTGGAACAAGTAACCCGCCATGCCGTCACGGCGAGCTGCGTCGGGTTCTTCGGGCTTGTCGACTCGCACGCCAAGCAGCCCCATGCCAAGCGGCGTCACAGTTTTACTGGCGACGACGGCTTCGGCCTCGGCACGATCCATACTCTGCCAAGCGGGAACACTAAACGCGGCCGAGACGAGGATAAACAGGAGCGCCCCGCCAGCGAGGAAGGCTTTCACCCAATCGCCGGCCCAGGTGTGCATTTCGATAAAGCGTTCCTGCGAAGTGAGCATCACGCCAAAAATCAACAGCACGAGCGTGCCACCGACATAAATCATCAACTGCATGGCCCCGACAAAGTCGGCACCGGCAAGAAAAAACAGTCCCGAGGTGGCCGCCAACGACAGCACCAAATAGAAGGCCATGCGAACGATGTTCTGCGAAAGCAAAACACCAACCGCAAACGCGCACGAGATGCCGCTAAAGAGCAGGAAGAAAACTGAAGGCCAATAAATTTCTTGCATGGTTATTGCCCGCCTAGCTTGGTGAGAGGCGTGGAAATGGCGAGATGCTCTTCTGTTTCGGGCTGCGAAGCTTGGTTTTGCCAGCCTTCCGAAACTTCGTAGGTAGCAGCAGGCTTATTGAGCAAGCCAAAAAAGTTCTTTCCTGGCAAACTGTAATGCCAGAAAGTCGCACCGAGAAACATCGCCGCAGCAATGGGGGTACAGTATTTCAAGCAGACGGCCATCACTTGGTCGATTCGCAATCGTGGCAAAGTCCAGCGAACCCAGATCATGACGCAAACGCCAATCGTGCCCTTGAGCAGCACATTGCCCAATCCGAGGAGTTGACCGAGGTAGCCCAAAACCGCGCCGTTTTCTGCCGTGAGGCCCAGCCATTCGGTAATTGGAAACGGACCATGCCAGCCGCCCAGGAAGAGGATCGAGGCGAGGATACTTACCGCAAACATCGAGCCGTACTCTGCCATGAAGAAGAAACTCCACCGCAGGCCAGAGTACTCGGTATGAAAGCCGGCCACCAATTCGCTTTCGGCTTCGGCCAAGTCGAAGGGGGCGCGGTTTACGCTCGCCATGGCACAGGTGAAATAAACCCAGAACGTAATGAACGTAAACGGATCGTGAAAAACTAACCAGTTGGTAAACAAGCCGGCCTGTCGATCGCCAATGACTACCATGTCGAGCGAACCCGAAAGCAACACCGGCACAACCACGCACATGCCTAGCGGCACTTCGTAAGTTACCACTTGGGCGGCTTCCCGCATTGCTCCGAACAACGACCACTTCGACGCCGAAGCATAGCCAGCAAGAATCACTCCAAAAACTTCAAGCCCCATCACAGCCAAAACAAAAAACACGCCGGTGTTCAGGTGCTGAGCAATCCAAGGGTACTCGCCCCCAGCAAAGGGAATCGCAATGAAGGCCGCGATCGAGGCACAGAAGCTCACGTACGGGGCAACCCGAAAGAGCATCCCATCAGAACCTTCTGGCCTGAGATCTTCTTTGGTCAGTAGCTTTAATCCATCGGCCAGCGTTTGTAGCCAACCGAATTTTCCACCCACCCGGGTCGGGCCGAGTCGATCTTGAATCCGGCCCGAGATCTTACGCTCGAGCCAAATAAAGACCAGCGCACTAACCGCCACCAAATTGAGTATCAGCACAACGTGTACGAACCCGGCAATCGTATAAGCGAGCCAGGGCCATGGACAGACGTCGAAACCGAATATCGTAAAGTCGAGTAGAAATTGGGCCACTTGTGGTTCTTCCTTCAAACCAACCGAGCCAATGTCGTCATCTCTTTTGTCACGAGAGCCAGCGCCCACGGGACATGACGACATGAACCCAAGATGTTCTCTGACAGGGGGTTAACTAGTCTGCCAGCTAAGATTGTGAAATATTGCACAAGGCCCTCGCAATGTATACCCCCGAAGAGAAAAATTGCCCCTTTTTACGGGACAAATCTAACTACAATGGTCGGCATAAGCCCCGTTAACTTACCCATCCTGAGTCTTCCTATTTCTCCCTGGTAACTGAGTGGCCGCATTCGCCTTCGTACTATCTGCTTTGCTCGTACTGCTCGTCGTGGGGCAAGCTGTGCTGGTACTTGGATTTGCGCGGGTACTGCGTAAAAAGAGCCCTCCCCTGCTTGACGACCAACAGGCTCCCAAAGCGGTTGTCATCTTATGTCTACGCGGCGGCGACCCGTTTCTGGCCGATTGCCTCCAGGGCCTACTAGAACAGGACTATCCCAACTTTGAAATTCGAGTGATCCTCGATCACACCGACGACCCTGCCTACCCAATAGTCGCGGAAGCCGTTAAAGCTTCTGGAACCTCACTCGTCACGATCGAGATTCTCCAGCAGAAGCGAGAGACCTGTAGTTTGAAGTGCAGTTCGATACTGCAAATTGTAGGTTCCTTAGACGATTCTTACGAGTTTGTAGCCCAAATCGACGCCGATACCATTGCCCACCCAACCTGGCTTCGCGAGCTCGCCACTGCACTGCAAGACGAGAAGGTTGGCGCCGCGACCGGCAATCGCTGGTACATGCCCCACAACCCGACAATCGGCTCGCTAGTTCGCTACAACTGGAATGCAGCAGCGGTCGTGCAGATGTTTTGGTACCACGTTGCCTGGGGAGGCACTCTAGCGATAAAGACCCGCGTATTTCGCGAAACGGATGTGCTCGAACGATGGAGCAAGGCCTTTTGCGAAGACACGATGCTACTGAGCCTGCTCAAGAAAGTGGACCTGCGTGTCGCCTTTGTTCCCTCGCTGATGATGATCAATCGCGAAGAGTGCGACCTGCGAGGCTACTTCTACTGGGTCCGCCGCCAGCTGCTTACCGCTCGCCTTTACCATCCCGCGTGGCTCGCGGTCGCGGGGCACGGTTTCGTCACAACGGTTGTTCCGCTCGCGGCACTCGCCGTCTTGGTCGCAGCTCTAGCGACCGGCAATTCTCAACCGGCAGCCTGGACTGGAGGGGCTCTGCTATTTTATGAAATTTCGATCGCGGCCTTGCTGATCCCAATGGAATTGGCCATGCAGAAAATTGCGGACTCCCGCGGGGAACCTTCCAACTGGCTTACCTTCACCGGAAAACTCAAATGCCTGGCAGCCATGCCACTCACCCAAGCGGTTTATCCTCTTGCTCTGGCCTCCTCCATTTTTCTTCGCCGAACCGTCTGGCGGGGCATCACCTACCACATCCACGGGCCTCAGGAAATCCGCATGGAGAAATACCAGCCCTACCAGTCACAGCAAGAGGACAAGCAAACCACTTCGCTCTAGTGCTTTGTCATGGCCTTGTTGACTAATTCATTTAAGGAAGTTTTTGACAGGATCTCCAGGATGGTTCTTTAGAAAGCAGCGCCCATCAGCACCAAGATGCACTGCCGATATTCTTCCTCCCAAACCTTTTTCAGATTCGTGATGGTTGATGCCGAGAGACCGGGGCACTCTGCGCCGAGCAGCGACTGCAAGGCTTCGCCAAAGTCGCCCTGACTGACAACGCCTTCCTCGCCGACCTCCCGCGATTCCTAAAGCTTCTCTCTCACCTCGTCCTGCCTAGCCGAGATCGGAAAGAATCGGGCGACCATTAGCTATCGAGTCGCACTTTCAATTGGCGAATTATCTTGAGAAAATAACCCAGCAACGATTGTTCTGGACAAGTCGGTCCTGGGCAAGTTCTCCGGCAAATCGGTAGGCGACGCTTCAAGGTGCCTGGCTAACTTTAACAACATGTCGTCCTGGTTGCCACGAGCTAAAGCAAAGTCTTGAAAATCACCGGAAGTCATCTTCAAAATGGCTGAACAGTCGGCGCCAATGCCAGAATCAAAGGCAACCAGCGAAACCCCGCTAAATACCAAAGTCCACTGCCCTCCACCTGCGCCCGAGACTTCAAGCCCAACCACCCAATCGTCTGGCCCGCCGGCATCTGCCTTCTCCGAATTCAAGCGGGTCAAATAATCGCGAACGAGCAACGAAACCGACGCAAATTTCGGCCGGCGTTTGCCCCAGCGATCTTCTTCGCCGTATTTCATAAAACGATGCAACATCGCTTCGTCGATTTCAGGGCATGGCAAGTGGCTAGCATATTTCTGGGTGTTGGTTGTATCGAATTCGGGATCGCTATCTTCGTACGAGCGATACATGGTCGCGTTGTCGTAGAAGTCTTTCTCCATGACTTCCTCCGATCGCTTTCCTTCGCGACCGACAAACTCGACTCCCGTCGAATTGAAATAAGTATATCCGGCTTCTACCATTTGCCGAGCTGTCATTCGCACCCGGGGCGCCAAGTGGAAGGTACGGCCATGTGATTCCGGGTTCGTAAACAAGTGCGCAATCACGGCTGCGGTCCAGTCGACCGGAATCACATTGCGGGGCTCCTCTCCGGTCGTATCCAGCTGCATCGGCGTATGCCGGACCCCGTCGGGGCCAGGCTCGGTATTGCGAGCAAAGATGCACATCAGCTTCAGGTACATGTACAAGCCGTGATAGGTATTCGTGTACCCGGTTTTCGAGTCCCCCGCGATTACTGCGGGGCGGTAAACAGTCACCTCGTCGAAGTGGGTATCCTCGCGAATCATGGTCTCGGCTTCGAGCTTGCTCTTCTCGTAGTCGTTGCGGAACCCCAGGCCTAAGTTGCAAATATCTTCCTTGACAAGATCGGTTCGCATCCCGCAAACATAGGCCGTCGACACATAGTGTATTTTCTTGATGCCCGTGTCGCGACATAGCTGCAACACGTTTCGAGTGCCGCCGACATTCGTCCGCCAGGGCTCGCCATCGTCTTCTTCATGAAATTTCAAAGCCGCCGCGCTATGAAGCATCGACGTGCAATGCTCGGCGATCCACTGACGAGGAATCTCGTCCAAACCAAGAAGTTCCAGACAAAGGTCTCCTTCAAAACAAACTGGGCGAGGTAGTTCGACTCCTAGTTCTGCTTCCCAAGGTTGGAGAATCGATTCGATTCGCTGCTCGACCGTTTCTTTTTGACTCGCGCGTGCCACGATGGCCACGCGTTCTCCCGCAAGTAAAAGATCGCGAAGCAAGTATCGTCCAAGGAGTCCTGTAGAACCTGTAAGAAGAGTGTAGTCAGACACGTTTGAAACTCGGGAGGCAGGTGGATAGGTATCGGAATCGGCCAATGCCGACCTTGCGCAAAATACCCATTCTAATAGTCTCCGAGGAGCAAATCAAGCTGCTAGGGTGCCGACTTCCTCGGAAAAGCACTAAGCAGGATGCCCTATCCTTAATTGTCCCTATTAGCCTGCGCTGAAGTCTTAAGCGGCTCAAACACAACTCCTAGCGGGCTTAGCAACATGGCAGGAAGCACGACCAGATCGGCAATCAGGGCCGCGGACAACATCGCAAACATAACCCACGCAAATCGAGCCATCGGCACAAAGTCGCTAAACCCAAAGGTCCGCAGGCCCAGCCCGCAAATCAAAGTCGTTTGTGTCATTGCTGTTGCGCAACGAGCAAAAGCATACCGCACCGCCTCGGGCCGTGTTTGTCCATTGGTCAGCCCCCGGCGAAACCAAGTAATGAAATGCAAGGTGTCATCTACCGCGATCCCCAACGCAACGCTTGCCGTCATAATCGATCCGATTTCCAATGACACCCCCATTAACCCCATGCTTCCAATCACCGCCGCACAAGGCAACACGTTGGGAATCATCGACACAAGGCCTGCAATAAATCGACGAAGACAAAGAACCGCTTTATCCGTGGCATGGGGCGCCAAAGCAAAATCTACGCCTGTTCCTACAAACGCAAGTCCAATCATCATGACCGTAATCAGACCAAAGGCGAGTGCAAAACTATTGATCAAATCGTAAAGCATTTGCTCTTGAGCTTTCTGCACCAAAGGAATGCCACCGCAGTAGACAGCCCGTACGTCGCCCATGCCCATTTCTTTACTGCGAGCAAGAACCGGATCAACCGCCTCCTGCAATCCGACAAAAAGAGACGAAAAATCGAGCGAGTCTCCCGCATAGGCTCGGGCACTTACGCGCCATAACTCTTCGGTAGAAGTTTCTCTCAGCAAGCCCATCTCAATGAATCGCAAACGGCTTCTTTCGAGTTGCTGGTTGAGTAAAGTCTCGCGGAAAACATCCTGAGCCCGACTGCCACGTCGACGTATCCGTGGCGAAAAGTTCAGTGGCGAAACAACCGCTCCAACGCCCGAGTGATTTTCGATCACCCCATGCACTGCCCCCACCACTCGCAAACGATCCATGATCGAGCCGGTCGGCTCGCCCTCGGTCTTCGGAATCCGCACGACCACTTCGAGAGGGACCAAAGGGCCAATATGGCTTTCCAACCAGTCGTAGTCTTGAAGGATCGTCGATTCTTTGGCGAATAGATCATGGACTCGTGCCCCGGCGTGTATCTGTGTTACTCCCCAGGCACTAACCCCCAAGCCAATCGCAGAAACAAACATGATCCAGCCTGAACGGGTCGTCACCCAGCGTATCAGCCAATCCCAGCCCCGGGTTTTGGAGTTGCCAGCCACCGGGGCACCTCGACCATGGATGTGAGGGGCAGGAAACTGTTCGAGCAATGCCGGCATGAGCAAAAAAACCACGCCGGTAGCCACAATCACGCCAGCTGCTGCGTAGATTCCAAAATTCCGAACCGGGATCAGAAAGCTTACCCCGAGCGAGCCCAGTCCGAGAGCCGTCGTCGCGGAAGCCAATCCGCAGGGTAAGATCGCATGGCGGGCTGCAAGGCTCGGAGCGCCGACGAGCCCTTGCTCACTCACGGCATCGCGGTAGTAATTCGCCAGATGAACTCCTGCCGAGATGGCCAACACATACAACAGCGACGGAATCATCAGCATCACGCTGTCCATATGCCCGCCTGTAAAATCGACGATCGACAAACTCATCTGCTGGCAATAGAAAGCCGTAATAAAAACCGTCATGGTCATCGCAAGGCTACGGAACATGAGGAGCATCAACGTGCATCCGACTGCGTAGCATAAAATCATCTTCAGTTGCAAACCATCTTGGCTCGCGCGATCGACTGCTACCGAGTCGGCAGTCGTTCCCCCGATATGTAACGTCTCATGCTCCAGCCCTTCAACGGTCGCAGCACAAGCGTAAATATGATCGAGCATAAAACGCCGATGCTCCCAGCCATCTTCCGACAGTAACACAACCATGCAAGTTGTTTGATAATCTTCGCCAGTCAACCAACCTCGAAGTCGAAGCAAAGCGGCTCGGCGCGACAAAGCGAGCGGCTCTTCACGAAGCTGCTGCAAGACTTCAGGCCCGGTAATTATCTGCCGGCTGAGGACCAAGGAGGCCTCCTCTCCGACCTTAACGGGGAGACGTAACTTCTTTGCCAGCGCAGGCAGCCGGGGGTCGTCGAACGTGCAGCCCTCCCAGCTGACCATCAGGAAGTCATCGGAGACAAAATGCTTTTGGAACCAAATCAGACGCTGGGTTGCTTCAAAAGACTCTGGCAACCAATCGGCAACGCGAGTCGAGCTATCCTCGACTGCCCGCATCGCACTCGTGATGACGAGCGGCGCGGTAAACAGAAAGAAGGCAAAGATGCCAACTCGATAGCGAGAATAAAAGGAAGGGTCCATCAGACAGCCATGTCGACACAGTACGAAGCTGCCTGTTATGGGCGCAGCAAAATCCTAAATACGAAATTTGAGTCTCGGAGCCATTACCGAAACCCGCGCCCCCTCCAGCTACCGATCAATCTCTCCCATCACGACGTCCAGCGAACCCACAACGGCAGGCACATCCGCGATCAGGCAACCCGCACATAGAGGAGCCGTGACCGACAAATTGCTGAAACAACTGCTGCGAGCCCGTGCCCTCCAAGGAATCGCGTTGCCATCGCTGACCAAGTAAAAACCCATCTGCCCACGCGGAGCCTCGGTTTCAAGATAGACCTCACCGGCCGGAAGTTTTTGAGTCAGCTTCATCGGCTCGCCGTAGCCGTCGCTCGTCGTGCGGTAATGGTCGATACCCTGCCGCACGAGATCAATCGATTGCATCACTTCAAGCATCCGCACATAGAAGCGATGCCAACAGTCGCCCAAAACGGCTTCATGCGGCACAGCCGGATAATTATGATCTTTGGGGTAATGGCCATCCTTCTCGACAATCACCTCGAAGGCATAGTCTTCGTACATCGAGGTGTAGATTTCTTCGCCGTCGCGACGCAAATCATGATCGACGCCGCTTCCCCGTAAGACAGGGCCGCTCGTGCCATAATCGATTGCCATCTCAGGCGACATAACACCGATGCCTGCCGTGCGTTTGATAAAAATCGCGTTCGAGGTCAGCAGGGTATGATACTCCGAAATAATCGGCAGCAGCTGGTCAAGAAACGCCTCGCATTTTTCCATCCAACCGGTCGGCAAATCGGCCGTGGCCCCGCCAACGGTCAAATAGCTATAGGTCAAACGCGCGCCGCAAACTTCCTCGAACAAGTCTAAGATTTTCTCTCGCTCGCGGAACGCATAGAGAAACGGGCTAAACGTACCAAGGTCGAGCCCATAGGCCCCCATGCCAACCAAGTGGCTGGCGATACGCCCCATCTCGCTGATGATCACCCGCAAGTGGCGACCTCTCTCGGGCGGCTGATACTTTAGCAGTTTCTCAACCGTAAGAGCCCAGCCAAGATTCATATTCATACCCGCTAGATAATCCATCCGATCGGTATAAGGAATCCACTGCCGCGGCGTAAGATTTTCGCCAATTTTTTCGGCGCTACGATGCAGGTAGCCAATATGCGGCGTCACTTCCGAGACGATCTCGCCATCGGTGCGAAGCACCAGCCGAAGCACACCATGCGTGCTCGGGTGCTGAGGCCCCATGTTAATAAGCATTTCGTCCGTGCGGACATCAAACTCAATTACGCGCGGATCATCGACGGTTGTAGACATGGCAAGTTGTTGGTTGTTCGGGGGTTATTCCTGAGCTTGCCTCTTTGTAACATTTTGGCCGTCAGAAGCAAAGGAGCTAGAAAATGTAGTGGACGAGCCCCTGATTTCAAGTTAAAAAGCCATTGACAACCGATAGCCCGTAGGCTATCGTTTATCTATGTGGGACGTAGCGACAACTGCAAAGTTTGACGAGTGGTTTGGTAAGCTGAGCGGGGATGCCCAGGCAGAAATTATCGCCAAGGTGAACCTGCTCAAACTATTGGGACCGCAGTTGAAGCGTCCCCACGCCGACACACTCAAGGGGTCTAAGCACGCCAACATGAAGGAGTTGCGAGCCAGTACAAGCGATGAAGTGCTCCGCGTTGCATTCGCCTTCGACCCGGCCCGTGCCGCGATCTTACTGCTTGGGGGCGACAAAGCAGGAACGAGACAGCGATGGTTCTACAAGCAGCTAATCGCCAAGGCGGACGAGCTTTATGACGCCCATCTAGCGAAGCTCAAGAGAAAGGAAAAATAGCATGGCAAAGTCATTTGACACCCTGGTAAAACGAAAGACGACCAAAGCGACTCGTGACCGAGCGACTATCCGGACCAAGGAATTGTTGGCTGAATTACTGGTAAGCGAGTTGCGGCAAGTCGCCGGCAAAAGCCAGCGAGAACTGGCCAAACTGCTGGGAATCAAACAGCCAAGCCTCTCCAAGCTAGAGAACCAAACAGACATCCAGGTCTCGACACTTCAAAAGATCATCCACGCGCTCGGTGGCGAACTCGATCTCGTTGCGAGGTTTCCCAAGGGAGACGTCCGCATCGGGCAGTACGGCACGGCCAAGCAAAAGCCTTCGGGAACAAGCGGCACAACGCAGGAAGTGCAGTTGTTTTAGAGCTGAGGATGAAATTAAATTCCTCTGGGCCTATTCGCCGACAGGACCTACGGACTTCTCTAGCCTTCTAACTCAAGCTTATAGCATTCTATCGGAAGACCGCTGCCCGCATCGAACTTGCATGCTGCTCTTACGGCAATCTCTGCAATCGATCTAGCACTTTCTTGAGATGCGTAAGCCACTTCAAGAGCGCCTAACGCATAATCTCTTCCTGAACCGGAAGCCCAGAAGGAGTTGTACTCGGTGACTCCGCGATAGCTGTCAAACGAGAACACGCCGGCTTTGCTCACGACCAACCCCTCCATCTGGCTTGATTCGTATTCCTGGTCGTCGTCATCTTCGCTCGTCAGTAAGTGGTACTCTTCTCGGAGTAGCGGATGAATCTTCCGAAGGGTAGCAACAATCGCATCGCTGCTTCCGAAATCAAAGAGATCGGGTTTCGAAGCGGCTACTGAACGCATGACGTTTTGATGAGCCATAAGCCCAACAATGCCGACGTAGGCACCGGCTATGTTGTGTATTTTCTGTGGTGAAACTCGCATTTCTCCAGGAACGATGGTATCCCCGTAAGTTGCCTGAAAATCCGCAGCAATCGCCACCGATTTTCCTTTGCGAACGACAACAATGGTCGACATGATTTTCCTTCGCTAGCCCTACGGCAGTAGTGAAATTACCGCCCACGTATCCCGTGGTACTCCAGCGGCATCTCGTAGTCTTTTCGCAACGGGTGGCCGACCCAATCTTCCGGGCAGAGAATCCGGCATAGGTAAGGGTGATCAGTAAAGCGGATGCCCAGCAGGTCGTAAACCTCGCGCTCATGCCAGTCGGCGGTGCTCCAGATGCCTGCGACCGAGGGAACCTCGGGCAACTGGCCTTCTTGGTCGCCTTTCCAACGCGGCAAAATCACTTTGAGCACCAAACTGTGTTTGTGCTGCATGCTGAATAAATGGTAGACCACTTCAATGTGCGGTTCCCAAGTTGCCTTGGCAGCCTTCTTTGCGTCGGTATGCAAATAGTCGACCGCCGTGACGCTGTTGAGATAGTCGAAGGCCAAGCTCGGCTCGTTACGCAAATGCGTACAAACCTCAAGAACTCCTTCGGGAGCTATCTCAATCCAAGGGTCGATATTTTCAAGATTGGCGCCCGTAATTTGCTCGCCAAACTTTTGCTTCAACTGATCTACGAGGGTTTGTTCGCTCATGGAGAAAAGGGGGAAAGAAGTGAGTAGGGTATTGGAAATAGCCGCGATCAAACCGATCGCCGAAGCAAGAGACTAAGCTGAAAGAACTGATCCTGACGAGCGTGCGGGAGTCTCGGTATTATGAGGCGGAGCACGAGTAACCACCTCGCCCTGTTGGCTGCTGACCGTACGAACCCAGTCGAGATCGCCTCGCCTCCAGACATAGGCAAAGCCTACCAGTAGCACCGCAAAGAAAACGCCAATGTCGGCAAACGAAGTCAACGCGATTTTTTGTGCCGTCTGCTGAACCATCTCGCCTGCGGTAATTCCCGCGGCTTTGGCAGCCTCAAAGGGCAGCTCAGGGTTTGCGATACCCAGCTCTTGAATCCGGTTGAAAGCTGCTGCGGTCAGCTGTTCTGTACCATCGGTCTCGGTAGCCACGATCGCCATGTTCGGCGAAGTGAGCTCAACCGACTTCCCAAACACGGTCGCCCAAGGAAAGAAAAACGCGATCTCAACATCAAAGATAATAAAGAGCAAAGCCACGACGTAAAACCGAAGATCAAATTGCACAAAGCTCGACCCAATCACCGGCTCGCCACATTCGTAAACTTCTAGCTTCTCCTCGCTAGGCAGGTTCGGTCGGGTCAAGCGACCGATCACCAAATTCGCGAACAGAAAAATAGCAGCCACCGCGGCAAACAATGCCAAGTACGCCGCGATTGCAGTGGGAGTTGCCATGGGAAGAAAGGGGTGGGGGTTAGGGGGCTAGAGTCTGAGTCCTAGAGTCTATTGGTTTGGTCCGCCGTGTACCGGCTCGGTAATAACTTTCGATTGAGAAACTACCGTCGGGTTGAGCGTCGAACGTCCCCATGCCACGTCGGTCGGCAATCGCGAAAAGTCGACCACACATCCATCGCGGCTATAGCAGCTCAGGTCGTGCGTCGCTCCCATGAAAATACAATCCACAGGACAAGGTTCGACACACAAGGCACAGAACATGCACTTGCTGTAGTCGATCGTATAGCCTGTGATCTTGAATCCCTTGCTGCCTTCGACTTTCTCTTTGCCAATATAAATACAATCGACAGGACAAGCCTTGGCACATTGGTCACACGAAATACACGTTGTCAGATCGAAACGATGAAAGCCCCGATAACGGGCCGACACGGGCACAGGTAACTCGGGGTACTCAAAGTGCTCGGTAAACGTTTTACGATCCGGTCGGTAAGTCTTAAGCCCCGTTCTACAGGTAATCCACATTCCGTAGACCACGGTGTACACGGCTTCAACAACATTACCAAGCCAGGGAAAGACTCTTTTGAGCCAGCGGATCATTGGTGAATCGGGTCCTCTCTGGTGACCAAAATTTTGGCCATTTGCGTTTGATTCTTGCGGTCGCAAACTGCGCTTTCATCCGTGATGTAAGCTACCCAGTGCGACCCTCGAAACCGTGGATTATAGAGGGCTTGCTACGCGCCGCAACCGCCTTTGTCTGTTTCTGTTACGCAAATCAACGCAGGATCGAAACTCTCCGTTCAAGCAACTCTTAACACCGCTACGAACCAGCTAACCCAACTTTCCCAAAAGGCATTCCTCGCTTCAAATTCTTCTGCCGAAGACGCGCGACCTGAGGAGGAGTTTACCCAGCCCAAAGATTGCAACCCCTAGCCTGATCGCCTCCCAAGCAGCACTCAAACGGCGAGCCAACTGCCGACTTCTGCCTTGCAGGGATTTCAGTTGCCAGGACGATTTCAAACCTCTAGGTGCCTAAATTCCACCAAAAAAAGAGGAAAAATCCTCAAATTCCATATTTTGGGGCCTCCTTTTGCGAGGAAGTTACCCCGCGTCAACTTTTGGCAAGATGGCGGCATGAGAGCAAGCCTTGGAACGAAACGTAACCCTTTTAATAGTAACCGTTTATACGTTTTCATGGCATGTCTCATTAGGATGCTGAGAGGCCCGGCTAGACGGACAAATTGGGCGCAACAGACCAATTGTCGCGTTAAAGAGGCCCTTTTCATAAAAAAACACCTCCTGGCTTGGGGGTCCTTTGCTTGACTCTCTCTATGAGCCACGTAGAGTGGACTGAGAGGAGCTTACTAGGGCTCCCCTTTCCTGATCCTATCTATTGGCTCCAAAACGGCTTAGATCGGTTCAGGCAGGCAAACAGTTGGGAGGCCGGCACCGGATGAAGGAGGGTGGCCGGCCACTGAGTACGAAGGAATCGAGTCATGCTGGTCCTATCAAGGAAAAAGAACGAAAGTATTATCATCAACGATGATATTACGATTGTCGTTGTAGAAATTCGTGGCGATAAGGTGCGTCTTGGCATCGAGGCCCCCAAAGAGGTGCCTGTCCATCGCAACGAAGTCTACGAGGCAATTCGCCGCAATCAGCAGCAGGTCGCAAACGAGCAACCTTGCGAGCCTGATGCGAGTAGCGCCGCCGAATAGGTTCGCTCTCTCAGCAAATCTCTTATTCGTTGGTCTCGCCGAAAATCGGTTCTTCGGCGTTCCCCCAATGACGACTTCTGAGTCAACAGCCCAATGGCCCTCTTATTGCCTCCCTCCCCTAAGCTTATTTAAGAGACCATCTTGACGATCGAGGCAAGTTGTCGTAATCCTATACGATTACATTACCGTTCGTCGGGCCGGCATATCGCTCGCTCGTCGTATCGGGGCCCCTTCGTCTAGCGGTCTAGGACTCCGGCCTTTCACGCCGGCAACACGGGTTCAAGTCCCGTAGGGGTCATTTTTTTATGATGTCGATGCCACATGGCGGTAATGCCTAGGCATTCGTCATTCTTAATTCGTCATTCCCTCGCATCATGGCCAACGACTACATGGCCAACGACTATGTCACTAGTGCATATGACGCCCTGCTCCTAGTCTCTTTTGGCGGTCCGGAAGGTCCCGACGAGGTTCTTCCATTTCTCAAAAACGTGCTCCGCGGAAAAAATGTTCCGCGCGAGCGAATGCTTGAAGTTGCCAACCATTATAAGCAATTCGACGGCATCAGCCCGATCAACGAACAAAACCGCCAGCTCATCGCTTCGCTCGAAGCCGATTTCGCTGCCCATGACCTCGCCCTGCCGATTTATTGGGGCAACCGAAACTGGCACCCGCTGCTTGCCGACACACTAAAGCAGATGGCCGACGACGGCGTCCGGCGAACACTCGCCTTTTTCACCAGCGCCTTCAGTTCCTATTCCGGCTGCCGGCAATACCACGAAGACCTCGCCCTCGCACGAGCAACCGTTGGCCCTGCTGCCCCAGTAGTCGACAAGCTGCGAATGTTTTTCAACCATCCTGGCTTCATCCACCCGCTCGTCGATGCGGTCTCCGAGTGCCTCGACCAAATTCCCGACGACCTGCGGCAATCGACCCCGATTCTCTTCACCGCCCATAGCATTCCACTAGCCATGGCAGACAACTGCCAGTACGTCTCCCAGCTTCAAGAAGCTTGCCGCCTAGTCGCGTCCGGCGCCGGACACGATCGCTGGGAACTCGTCTATCAAAGCCGCAGCGGCCCGCCCCAACAGCCTTGGCTTGAACCCGACATTTGCGACCGCATCGCCGAACTACACAGCAAGCAACCGCTGCATCATCTCGTAGTACTTCCGATCGGCTTCGTTTCCGACCATCTCGAAGTGCTGTTCGACCTCGACACCGAGGCCCACGAGCTTTGCAACCGTCTCAACATTCGCATGCACCGCGCCTCAACCCCGGGCACGCACCCACGGTTCGTGCAAATGATTCGCGAGCTGGTAATCGAAAGAACAAGCGACAACCCCAACCGCCCTGCCCTAGGCAACATGCCCCCCAGCCACGACACCTGCGCACCCGACTGTTGTTCTTACAATCTTAGAAGGCTTTGATCCTGACAGCGAGAAGCTTCCACAATGCCAAGCACTTTACGCCAACTCGGCAACAGCGACCTTCGCGTTTCGCCCGTCTCGCTCGGCACTTGGCCCATGGCGGGCGTCACCTCGCTTGAGGTCAACGATCGCGATAGCCTCGACACGCTTCGCGCCTGCGCCGAACTTGGCGTCAACTTTATCGACACGGCCTATTGCTATGGCCCGAACGGCGAAAGCGAAAACCTGGTCCGCCGCGCCTTGGCCGACTGCCGCGACCAGCTGCTGCTCGCCACCAAGTGTGGCATTCACTACAACACCGAAGGCATCCAAACCGGCGACGCGCGACCCAAAACCATATTCAGCGAATGCGAAGAAAGCCTAAAACGACTTGGCACCGATCGAATCGATCTCTACTACCTTCACTCGCCCGACCCCAATGTGCCTGTGGCCGAATCGGCGGGGGCGATTCGCGATCTCATTGCCGCTGGCAAAGTTCGTTACGCTGGCGCCTCGAATTGCAGCCTCGAACAAATCCAAGAGTTCCACGCGGTCTGCCCTCTTATCGCAGTCCAGTTGCCTTACAATATGTTGCAGCGCGACATCGAGAAAAAAACGGTGCCCTGGTGCCGTGAGAATAACGTCTCGGTGATTGTCTACTGGGCCCTGATGAAAGGCTTACTTGCCGGTCGTCTCGACAGCAGCCGCGAGCTGCCCGAAAACGATTCCCGCCGACGTTACCCCATGTACCAAGGCGAAGAGTGGAAAAAAAACCAAGTCTTCCTCGAACAGCTTCGAGCCATCGCCGACGACTGCAACAAAACGGTCGCCCAGGTGGTCATCAACTGGACAATCCACCAGCCCGGCATCACGGTCGCCCTCTGCGGTGCCAAACGCCGCTGGCAGCTCGAAGAAACCGCGGCAGCGATGACCTGGCAACTCACCCCATCGCAAACCAAAAACGTAGATGCCGCAATCGCTTCCCGCGGAAAAGCCCTCGCCAAGCGAATCTTCAGCTAAAGCAAATAGGTTCAAAACCTAACGAGGAAACTACGGATTGCTGACACCCTACCAGAGCGATATACTCTACCTCACTTCCTACAGCACCTCCGCGCGAATTCAATTGGATAACACAATGAGACACACCTTTAGAAGCAGGATCTTGGTACTCGCGGCACTCCTCTTTGGTGGAATGTCTACTACATCTTGGTCGGACGACCAGAAACCTCAATCTGCCATCAGCCCTGAGAACGGTGTGATTGAAATCTTCAACGGCAAAGAGCTTCTCGACTGTTACACTTGGCTTAAATCGACCAAGCTAGAAGACCCCAAACATGTCTTCTCTGTTTCTGACGGTTTGCTAATCATCTCAGGCGATGGCCTAGGTGCCGTCATCACCAACAAAGAGTATCGCGACTACCACACAATCCTTGAATTCAGGTGGGGCGAACGCACATGGGGAAATCGTGTCAAAAAAACGCGAGACTCTGGATTGCTTGTCCATAGCGTCGGACCCAATGGTGCCTACAATGGGATATGGATGACTTCGATCGAAGCACAAATCATCGAAGGCGGTATGGGTGATTTCATCCTTGTTGCGGGCAACGACGCCACAGGCAAAGCCATTCCGCTCTCGATCACTTGTGAAACCGCGCACGACCCCAATGGACAAGTCCTCTGGAGGAAAGGCAACCCACGCGAAACCTTCGATATGTCCAACCGAAAACGTATCAACTGGTACGGACGTGACCCCGCATGGAAAGATGAAATCGATTTCCGCGGCAAGATCGACCCCGACAGCCCCGTAGGCGAGTGGAATCGCATGGACGTCATCTGCGATGGCGGCCATATTCAAGTCTATATGAACGGCGTGATGGTCAACGAAGCCTTCGATTCCTACCCCACGGCAGGCCGCCTGCAACTGCAAACCGAATTTGCCGAAATTCACGTCCGCAAATGGGAACTCTGGCCTATCAACAAAGGTCCTCAGCCGGCGGTGCCTTTCACCCCATAAAGCAGTAGCCCTAAGCCACTTTCCGTACCGCATCATTCGCAAATCGTACTTCAACCGAAAGCGACTCGGCCAACGACTCAAGCGTTCCGCCTGCGGTGTAATTAAACTCGACGCGAACTCTCTCGCCCGCGGCAACTACGACCGGTTCCTTCATCGGCAGCACTAGCAGCTGATTCGCCCAGGGAATGCCACGCTGCTGCTCTGTCAAAATTGCAATGAGATTCTGCGTCGCAAACCTTAACGCAGTGAACGTCCCTGGATGAGTCACCTCAAGATCCAGCACACCGCCAAACGAGGTCGGGTAGGTTTCGTCGTAAAAAACATTGGCATACGTTGCCATCTCCCCTAGCTCGACCGTCCGGTTGTCGATCGCGGCAGGATCTTGAAACAACGGCAGCGGAGCGTGGTAGCCAGAAAAATCATACGAAAACTGCACCGGTTGCACGAGCATCGTCGTTGCTTCAGGAAGAAATTTTGGCAACTTCGCGTCGTTACCAAAGGCTTCAAGATAGTGTTTCTTAAAAGCTTGAATCACCTCCAACTGCTTCTCTCGCAAGAGCCCGACATGCAGCATCTCGCAAATCACGAGGTCAACCGGCTCAGCTGGAATATAGTCTCGGGCATCACGCTGCACGACCGTCACCCGATCGCCATGACGATTCTTCGCTAGCAGCTCGCGCGATCGAGCGACTAACGCTGGATTCCGTTCGACACAAGTTACTTTCGCACCTTGCTGTGCAGCCAGCCAAGACAAGATACCTGTCCCGCCACCCAGCTCGACCACATGCATCCCAGGCTCGACAACCGCCCCAATTGCCTCAGAAAACGCTCCCACACGATGGCGGTCTTGCAGCATATTAAAATGATAATGCAACGGAATATACTGCCCGAGTAACTGTTCCTCAGTCCGTGGCTCTTCCGCCGGGCAATTCGCCTTGGGCTGCTCAAACGTGTCCTCTTCTTCAACGTAGAGGCGTAAATGCATTCGCGGTAAGCTCCTGTGCTAGCAAAGCGAGGCTTGGTTCTTTCGCCTCATGTACAAAACCATTTCGCACACCCGGCATCGGAAATCCGCAGGATGCTACCGAATCGCCTCGCCTTGAGATAGGCCAGAAAAGAGCATGAAGCACGTTGCAACCACAGTTTGAGGCACCATTGCCAGCGACGCCTTCCCTGCAATAATCGACTCCTAGAGCGACCTCGCCTTTTTCTTCTTTTCCTTGGCGTTCTTGGCAAACTTGGCGGTTCAAAAAATCGACTTTGCAATCGTCCTGTCTTGCACCTGGAAGATATCGCAAATGCTCGCCAAACTGGGTACTATAGAAAAGTGACTGCCCTAGAGTTTTGGTTGCCTGTGCCGGCTAGGCCGCGGTATGCGTCTGGCTGTTTTACTCTCAAGAGAAGTCGTACTGGTTGTGTCTCATCCTGCTCAGTTGCCGCTCGAAGAGTTACTAAAAGATTGCCGCGTGCAGCGCACTCGGGGGTCGGGACCGGGAGGGCAGCATCGCAATAAGGTCGAGACCGCGATCGTAGTCGAGCATCTACCGACCGGTCTGCGTGGCGAGGCGAGCGAGCGAAGGAGCCAGGATCAAAACCGGCGACAAGCAATTCATCGATTGCGTGTGAAGCTGGCGCTAAGTGAACGTCGCCTGCCGGCGGATGGGTCGAGCGAGACCTGGCAACAACGAACCAAGGCTGGGCGGATTTCGGTGAATCCAGAACACGAAGACTTCCCCAAATTGTTGGCAGAGGCCTTGGATGTTGTTTGTGCCAGCAATTTTGAAATCCCAACCGCGGCAAACCATTTGGGGCTGACGGCGTCTCAGTTGGTAAAGTTCTTGAAGATCGAACGTGTTGCTTTGGAGCAGGTAAACCGAGAGCGAGTTTCCTTGGGGCTGACAAAGCTTCGTTGAGCAACGCAGGCGAGGTTTTGCCCACTCGCCATCATGCGGCTTTCGATTTACAATGGCCCGTTCCATTTAGCATCTCCCCACCTCACTTGGTTATGGACGATCCATGTATTCTGTATTATTTGATATTGATGGCACTTTGATAGACACGGGGGGGGCAGGCAAGCGGGCTTTTTCGTCTGCGTTTCGCGACCTGTTTCAGATTACCGAAATTTCTTCTGGCGTGAATTTTGCCGGGCGGAGCGACCGGGCGATTGCGCTGGAGCTAATGGAGCTGCATGGCGTAGAGCCCTCTGCCGATCGTTGGCACGAGTTTGTTAAATCGTACTTGAGTCATCTGGAAAAGTCGTTGCCAGAATGTCAGGGGCAGGTTTTGCCGGGCGTTGTCCAGCTCTTGGACCAATTACAGGCTGTCGATCATGTGTTGCTTGGCCTGTTGACTGGCAACATCAAGGGCGGAGCGGCTCGCAAGCTGACCCAGTACGGCATGGCCGAACGGTTTAAGTTTGGTGGCTTTGGAGATGTCTGGCACGATCGCAACGACATCGCGAAAGAGGCCTTCGAGCAATCGCGTTTCCAAGCCCGCGGGAGGATGCAGGGGGTTATGGTGATCGGCGACACGGTAAACGACGTAACTTGTGCACGGTCGATTGGTGCCTTTGCCGTGGCCGTGGCAACAGGAGGAGCCTCGCGGGAAGAGCTGAAAGCGGCAAAGCCCGATTTACTGCTCGAAGATCTGACAGACACCGATGCCTTGTTGGATGCTGTTGGGTCGAAGGCCACCGTTTAATTTCTTTCGCTTTGACTCGATGCCATGCCCTCGCTCACACGCATCACGATCTACCCGATTAAATCGCTGGACGGCCATCAGGTCAGTCGAGCGGAGGTCCTGCCTAGCGGTGCCCTGGCGGGAGATCGCCGTTTTGCATTGCAAGATTCGTCGGGGCGGTTTGTGAATGGCAAAAAATTTGCTGCAATCCATCGCATTCGTGCCCGGTTTACCGCAAACTTGCAAAGTGTTTCGTTGAGTTGCGGCGAGGGCGAAGAGACTTTCGAGCTGCAAGCGGGGAATCGATTGCTTGCAGAGTGGTGCAGCCAGGCGATGGGCCTGTCATGCCAGTTGGTCGAAAACACGGCGGGCGGTTTTCCTGATGATTGCGAGTCGCCCGGGCCAACGCTGATTAGCGAGGCATCGCTCCGCGAGGTTGCTTCTTGGTTTGAGGGAGTCGATCTGGAAGAGGCACGTCGTAGGTTTCGGATGAATTTGGAAATCGATGCCGAGTTTCCGTTTTGGGAAGATCGTCTTGCGGCTGGGACGGCAGAGAAGCCTCGGTTTCGTATTGGTTCGACGGTTTGGTACGGGCGCGGTGTATGTGCGCGGTGTGTGGTGCCGACGCGAGACGCTATGGAAGGAAGCGTGATAGCCGGCTTTGCGAAGGAGTTTGTCCGCCGTCGAGAAGAGACGTTACCTGACGGGTCGCCACGCAAGCGATTCGATCACTTCTATCGATTGGGCGTCAACACCTCGGCGATGCCTCAAAAGGGCAGCAAGGCGATTGCTGTTGGCGAACTGCTTGAGGAACTTCAGCTAGGGAAAAGTGATTGCTCGCTGTAGGTGGCCTGTCGAATTCTGATGCCAGTGCTGACGGCAGATGAAAGCATTGCGATCATAACCCGACGCGTAAGCAAGGAAAGCCCCGCCCCCCTACGCCACCAAATCAATTCCCGACCCGAACTGCAAGAACGCCAAATCAAGATCCTCGATCGTCACGCTCCCATCGCCGTTCAAATCGCCATCGGCCCAGGTCGCCCCCGTCATGCCGAAGTTGGCCGTGATCGTATCCAAATCGTCGGCATCAATATCGTTGTCCCCATCCAAGTCGGCCAACGCCCAGATGTCTTGTAGGTTGCTTCCCCAGTTGTACGAAAGTGCTCCTCTGGCATCGAGGATATCCGCAGTCCCATCCCCATTAAAGTCGCCTCCCTGAAAAACGTTGCCAGTAGTTATTCCCCAATTGCCTTGCTCCCAAATATAGAAATCGGTAACATCCACAACCCCATCCAGATTCGCATCCCCTGCCAGCAGCGTCATAAAGAAATTAAACCGCCCGCCCGGGTTGCCATCACCCGAGGGAAATTCGCTCACCGCCGCGTTCACGGTCGAAATGCTCGCCGGGTTGGTCCACTCGCCGTCCAGCAAATTCCCATCCACATCCGTCACGCTATCCGAAAGCGAAATCAAATAGTTGTCGCCGAGCGCCCAGCCTTCGAATCGCCAGGAGGCCGTGTTGGTCGCCGTATCGTAACTAAAATCCGCCAGCGTGGGCATATTCGCCGTCGTCATTCCAATGACCAACAAGCTGCCCGACGAAACATTCACCCCTTCGCTAAACACAATCGAAATCGTATCGGCACCCCCCACCGGTACCGTCGCCAACTGGCTCCCGCTTCCGTCGACCGTATCAAACGAAAAATCGCTATGCAGCGAATTCGACCCGCTGATAATCACATTCATCACCTGCGGAGCCGCCGAACCTACCAACGCCGAAGCAAGGCCATTGCCCATGGTGGGAACATACCAAGCACTAAACGCACCAAATGCTCGTTGCCAGAAGAAGAAATCATTTTGGTCGAGGACTTGGATCTCAGGTCGTACGGGGTAGATTCTTGGGAGTGGGTCATGGGAGGGCTCCTTCCGCTTGCTTGGTAACAAACGATCTAGGAGACCGACTGTGGCCCACTCTTTCAAGCGGGCCCGCCGCCCCTTTTTCTTTTTCGCTACGCTCAAAAGAAAAAGGGGCGGCGGCAGATGCCGGAGCAATTTACAGAATCAATGGTACGCTAACCCTGTCGTCCCCGCCTGCCAGAAAACTATAATTGTCGTAGGCGAGTAGTTCCGGCTGCACGGTACTCAAGTATTGGTCAAGGTAATCCAAATAGGTTTCTCCCGTCGTACCACCGGTATTAATACCAAGCTGTGCATCCGATGCATAGGTAGGGAAGAGGTTGATATACGCCAAGCGGCCTGGATCAGATGCCTTGAGGTTACTCACGATTGTTGCCAGAGCGGCAAATTCTGCAACCGAAGGCTCATCGTCGATAAAATAGGCACTGAAGGCCGCCTTTCTTTTAAGCTGGTCTATCAGCGTCGTGGATGGCGTGACGTTGTTGGGACCGGTTCGGTTTTCCCAAAACGCCTGCAAACCGTACTCTGCTGCTATGTCCAGCTCTTCAAACGACGAGACCCATATGGCATTAAAGCCGCCATCGACGGCCTCCTGGGCGACCGTCTTGTCCAGAATCGGCCGGGTCCAGAAGTTTTTCCAGTAGGTAACAATGGGGCCATCCAGCAGATTAGCAACAGGTTCTACTTCTGCTATTCTTGCCACGCGGAACCCGACATTGAAGTCCTCGAAGGTCTCTAGTGCTTTGTCACCGCTTAATCTTAGGGTAGACGGACTTAAGTTTACAGCGTGCGTCGTCGGTTTTCATTTGCCAGTTGACCCCTCGTTGGGCCTCAGTAACGTCCGTTGCCCACGCCGAGGTCTCCTCACGTAGTTCTTGGGCCGAGCCGATGCGTCGCCCCGCGACGCATTGACGGGTCATACTGCTCAGTTCGTTTTCAGCGATGTTGAGCCAACTGCCATGCTTGGGCGTGTAATGGAACTCCACACGGCGCGCCAGGGAGCGGGCGCGTTCCGGAGCAAATACCTCGTAAAAAGCCCCTTGGGTGTGGGTGTTCAGATTGTCGCAAACGACGATCACCTTTTCGCAATCGGCATAGCGACCCTCAAGCAAGCGAGCCATTTCAGTGGCCCAATCCACTTTCGTCTTGGAATCCCGCACGGCAACCTCACGCCAGCCTGCCAACGGTTCTGCAAACATAAAAATGGGTTCATCCGACTAAAGCGTACATGGCTTACAAAAAGGTGGACATGCTGTTCCAGTAAGAAGTGATTGAACGACTTCTTCCAGGAAGGTATCAGCATGTCCACACGTTTGTTGTACCACGCATTCGGCTTGCGTGGCTA
>JAJRSE010000046.1 GCA_024278955.1 Planctomycetota bacterium
CAAAGTCAGAAACAAAGGCCAATAAATCTAGCCACAGAGATCAGAGAGAACACCGAGTGCTAGAAACAAAGGTTTCTCTGAGTGCTCTGTGATCTCTGTGGCAAATTTTTTTCTTCTTTTCGCAACTTTGCAATCGTCCTGCCTAATCTTCAGGGGAAACCGGCGGGCTACGAAAGGGCTCTCTTTTTCGATAGGCCATCTTGGCGAACGGAATAGCCCCGCCCCATAAAAAACAGGGTGCTTGTTGAGAAGATCGTACCTCGGTACAATCACGGGTTCGGTTCCCGCCCAGGACGGCTACCGGGCGCTCAGTACGGCCACCGGGGCACTGAGCCTTGGATTGGCTCTCCCCAGGGGAAAGAAATACTGCCAATCGCGACCGCCGTGGCAATGTAACGTGCCGGCTATACAAGTCTGTCGACTGGTCGATTCTAGTTAAGTTAAGGAGAATATCATGGCAATTCGAGTTGCTATCAATGGTTTTGGTCGTATCGGACGTTTGACGTTTCGCAATCTTCACGCCCGATCAAGCGAGTTTGAAGTCGTCGCGATCAACGACCTCACCGACAATAAAATGCTTTCCACGCTGCTCAAGTACGACAGCACCCACGGCCGATTTTCGGGCAAAGTCGACTACGACGACGAGAACCTTATTGTCGACGGAAAGAAAATCCGCGCGATGGCCGTTCGCAACCCGACCGAGTTGCCTTGGGGTGACCTCAAGGTCGACGTCGTGGTGGAAAGCACAGGCGTTTTTGCTAGTCGAGCAACTGCGGACAGGGCTGGCTACGATACTCACTTAGCAGCCGGAGCAAAAAAAGTCGTGCTCAGCCAGCCTGCGAAGGATGGTGCCGATCTGACCTGCGTGCTCGGCGTCAACGACGACCAACTCACTGCCGATATGAAGTGCATCAGTAACGCCAGTTGTACGACCAACTGCTTGGCTCCTGTAGCAAAGGTACTGCACGAGACTTTCGGCATCGAAAAAGGCTTGATGACAACCGTCCACGCGTACACAAACGACCAACGCGTCCAGGACATGCCCCACAGCGATCCCTACCGCGCTCGCTCGGCTGCCCAAAACATTATCCCCACCAGCACCGGGGCTGCGAAGGCCGTCGGCCTCGTAATTCCTGAGCTGAAAGGCAAGCTCACCGGCATCGCGCTGCGAGTGCCTGTGCCCAATGGAAGTGTCGTCGACTTGACTGTCGAGCTGAAAAAGAGCGTTACCGCAGAAGAGGTGAACGCAGCGATGAAGGCTGCCGCCGAAGGCCCCTTGAAAGGCATTCTGTGTTACTGCGAAGATCCGATCGTCTCGACCGACATCATCGGCGATTCGCACAGCTCGATCTTCGCCCCCGACTTCACCCAGGTAATCGGCGGCAACATGCTCAAGGTCGTCAGTTGGTACGATAACGAATGGGGCTACAGCTGCCGAACCGCAGATCTAATCGCTCGAATCGGAAATTCGTAACTGATACTTTTGCCTTTCCGTATTTCAAGGTCAATTGTGCCGGCAGCTTCGCTAGCAAGTACCAAAGAGTGTGCTGCTTGCATGGGAGTTGCTTGCTTTTTGTCACTGAGGCTACTTCAAGAATAAGAATTGGGGATTCATAGCACGACGCGTAAGCGAGGAAAAAGCTGCTTTCCGCGGCATTCCTCGCTTGCTCGTCGGGTTACAACAACTAGAGCTAATCCCCCCCAACCAAGAAAAAGCTCAAAGCTTGAGGGTGCTCTAGCGACCGCAACACGATTGCGATTTTTGTTTGAGGCGATCCCAGAGCAAAATTCCGACTAGGGATTTGGCATCTTCGATCTGGCCACTTTCGGCCATGCGGACGGCTTCTTGCCAATCGACGATCAGGTTTTCGATCTCTTCGCCCGGCTCGCGGGCCGGCTCGCCCGGGGTTAGACCTTGGGCGACAAACAGGTGCATTCGTTCGTTGAGGATTCCTGGCGAGGCAAAAAATCCGGGGAGCTCTTGCCAGCGATCGGCTGCAAAACCGGTTTCTTCTTTTAGCTCTCGAACCGCAGTTAGCGCGGGAGCTTCTTCGCGTTCGAGCGTACCGGCGGGCAATTCGATTAGGGTTTTGCCGACGCCGATTCGATGGTTACGAATCAAGCAGACGTGAGTGTCGTCGAGCATCGGAAGGATAACGACGGCTCCCGGGTGGACGATGATCTCGCGTTTGACCACAGGCCCGCCTGAACGCGGCTTGATGAGGTGCTGGACCACGCGAAACCGAGGGGTGGTGAGGAGTGTCTCGGGTTCCATTTTTCTCAATGCAGCCTATGTGAAGATGGGTAGTTTGCAGTTCTTTTCAATCGAACGTCGCGTCCGGCTGGCGGAAAAAGTTGGAGAAAGTATCTGAAAAAACCTACCACGCCCTTGGTCTCGACGAAACTGATTGCTACACTCCGAATATACATTCTTCAGTTCTTGTTATTGAGTCGTTTCAATTGTTATTCTTTTGAAACGGCTCTTTTTTTATGCGCTGCGATTCTATGCACGCTGTATTGGCGGTCTTGGAAAGCTCAGGACCACGCGCCGCTCTCGGCCAGTTTGGCAAGCTGGGGCACGATTGCTCGCATTGCCCGGGCGCGGTGGCTGATTACTTTTTTTACGCTAGGCCCTAGCTGGCCAAACGTGCGATGGTATTCAAGAATCTCGAAGAGGGGATCATAACCAAAACCATTGGAGCCCGCCCGGGAAGTTCGGATTCGTCCGCGGCAGATGCCAGAGCTTTCGGCACGAATTTCCCCGGTGGGATCAGCAACCGTGACGTGGCAGTAATAGCGTGCTCCACGTTTTTCCCAAGCAACGTCCTTTAATTCGTGAAGAAGCTTTGTGTTGTTTTGTTCGTCGGTCGCACTTTCGCCAGAGTAGCGGGCAGAAAAAATCCCGGGCCTTCCGTCGAGCGTCTGGATTTCGATTCCACTGTCATCGGCTAGTACCCAGCAACCGAGATGCTTGGCTTGCTCGCAAGCTTTTGCCTGGGCATTGGCAGCAAAGGTGTGTCCGTCTTCGACGACGTCGAGAGGATTGGCAACGTCTTTGAGCGTTTGTATCTCGAACCCATAAGGGCTGAGGAGCGCCGCCAATTCTCGGCCTTTGGCGAGATTGTTGGTTCCGAGGACTAACTTCAAAGTAGGCTTGGTCATTGGCGGGCGTAGGCCGAGCTAATGGAGCGGCGGGGCACTCGAACGGGCTGAGGGTAGATATCCATCGGGAGGCCTACGAATCGCTTCGGATGGAAACCCTCTGCCACTTGCCCTTTGTTGTTTTGGAACATGCTCATGAATTGCGATTTTCGTTGATTTTCCAGCATGGTATCTTGGGCGGCCGGTCGATTGAAGATGTTGTTCGGCGAGGTTGCCCCAAAGGTCTCGGTAATGATCCGGGCATCACGATTGTCTAAAACAATTTGACCATTGGGGTGCAACTGGCCTTTGTCGAAAGAGCCGATCGTGACGTAGCTTTCGTGACGGTCGTGAAACTCGTAGGCTTCCCAGCCCTTCTCTCGTAAGGCGACAACCATTAAATGAGCGTTCTTGCCTGCGACAACCAAGGGTTCGTTTTTCTTGGCCTTACGCGTGCGGCTTTCTGACTTCGAATTGCCTTGAGATTCTAAGCTTGTTCGTCCGCTAAAGGTCGCGACGCGAACCGAATAGCGTCCCGGACATTTCATCAAAGAATAATCGAGCCCTTCGTTCCATTTTGCGATGTCTTCTTCAATTCCCTGCGGCACGAAGTATTCTTTGGGGAGCATCGGGTTTCGAGTAAGGAACGCATGGCTCATGGGCCCTTTTGCGGCAGACTCGCCGGTTTTGCCTCTCACCAAGTTGTGAAATTTGCGAACGGCTGCCAGGCTTTGGGAAGTCGTCTGGCCCTCCTTGGTCGATAGCGAGGCGGGCGTAATTTTCTTGATTCGTTGTAATAACTTACGCGATTCGGGGTCGTCGATTGAGGGGAACTCGCCAACCAAAACCGCGTGTTCTCGAACTTGGCTTCCCCGGTTATAACGTCGACGAATTCGCGAACCGTGGCCGTCGATGCCGCGTCCTAAATTCGTTTCATCCATCTTGAAAGTCATGCCGTAGTAGTAAGCCGGCAGCCCAAAGTCTCGTCGTAGCTCGAGAATAAGTTCGCGAGCCTGCTGTTCCGCCTCCGCGCCAGAAAACGAAGCTGCCAAGACGAGCCACGGGCCACGTTCTTTTGAAAGCGTGTACTCGGCTTCGGGGTCTGCTTCGACTTGCTTGCGGGGCACAAATTTCTGCCATAGCGGCCGAGCTGCGTCTGCGGGACTCTCAAAACCGAGAGCAAAAACGAGGACGAACAGCGTGAACATCGTACTACGCATTAGTGAAGATTCTCCTCGGCCTAAGCCGATCGATCTGAAGCATATAGATTTGATTTGGGTAGGCAAATTAGCAAATGCTTCGTCGCAGAGCTAGATAGATAGTGCTGGCAGCATCGGGGGATGCTGTCAGTACGGAGGTGCTCAAGCAAGAGTCGTCGGATCGGCCGGCAAGAACGCGTTTCTGAGCAAGCCGAGCCTGGCTCTAGCCAGAAGCCGCCGGCTTTCGCTACGGCTTCTGCAAAAAAAGCTCTTTCGCATGTCCTACTTGCTAGCGGTGCCAGCAATTTTCGCGTTTTCAGCAATCACGCTGCTGCTACTGTTTCCTGCATCTGCCTGCGAGTCGCCCGGCGTAGTGGCCGGTTTCACATTTGCCGAAACAACGAGAGTCGCACCTCGGTTGTTGCCTCGGTCGGTTGAAATGCGGACGGGCACCTTGACCGCCCCTTGGGCATGCTCGGGATGGAACGTAATTTCCACAAAGTGGATCGTTTTCGATTCGTCGTCGGTCTTGAACGTGAAGCAGTTGTCGCTGCAACTGACGTCTGTAATCTTAAACGGTTTTTTACCTCGAACGAAAACCTTTTTCGTGATCGGGGTATCCGAGGCCACGTCGCCTAGCACCAATGCCGGGGGCGTTACCGAGATTTCTGGCACGATGCGTCCCTCAACAAACAACGGAATACGCTGGCTCTCGGCTCGTTGGTCGTTGGTGATGATTGTTAGCTGGTCTTTGACATACCCGGGAGGCATGTTGTCTTTGAGCCGTACTAGGAGTCCGTAAGAAACTTTGCCACCGCCGCGGAAGGTTTCTTGCAGTTCAACTTCAAAGTGATTGTTGTCGTTTGTGATATCGACGATGCTCCAATTCGCGCGTCCTGCGTAATTGACCGAGATAAGCTGCTCGTTGGTCGCACCTTCGTCCACGCTGCCAAACAGCACCGCGCCAGGCTGGAAAACCACATCGCTTCGTATATTGCCGTGGACACGTACCTGAACGTCCGCCGAATAAGGAGCACCAAACGAAACCGTCAGCGTTGCCCCATGCCGGCCAGTAAATGTCCGCGTGTTGAACTTCGCAACAATGTAACCCTTCTCGTAGGTTTTGATCGTTGCGTTTTCGATTGTCGGAGAAGTACATCCACAGCTCGAACGCACGCCCGTGATGTGCATCGGCTGCTTGTACAAGTTCGTAATCTCGAACCGATAGACCGTATCTGCACCACGGGCCACGGTACCGAAGTCGTGGTCCGTCTTGCTGAACATTTTTTCAGCCCACTCTTGAGCAGCGAGCTGATTGATAAACGAAGTGCCGAAAAGGATCAGAACTAAAAATGCGGTGCGCATCATGGCGATTTCCTCGCGAAAGAGTCTTCTGCCCGACTGCGCAAATCCCTTTGCCGAAAGCATCTACGGTATTCCCTGCATTTGCGGGTGACGGTGGTCACATCAATGTGAGTCATGGCATTCTACCGCGCAAAACGGCAGCGGGTTAGATTTCCAAGGCCTGAACCGAACATTTTCACCTATTTTTAGTCTTCTAGGGAAGAGCAAATCGGTTTAGTGAAAATATGCGAACCTTAGGGAGTCTACGGTTTCGGCAAATTGGTCGAATTGGCTGCCCGCAAAGCGAATCATCAAGAGAACCATACCCCCATGCAAAGAATTCGTACTCTGCTAGAATGGGCCGCTTCCAACTAGCGAACGAGCCGTGTGTCACCCATTGGAAGCAGGAACTCAGGGTTTGCGGGCCATTTGCCTTACAGCCGGCTTCGAGTCTTGCTTTGGGTCTGTTGCTTCGACACATTGCCTACGCGATAAGTTAAACCGTCGCCTTTTGTTATTTTTTTAGCCTTGCACATGCCTCCCCTTCGAAACGTAGCGATTATCGGAGTGGGTCTGATCGGAGGTTCGATCGGCCAGGCATTGCGGCAGCGCGGATTGGCAGGCGAAGTTATCGGAATCGGTCGCAGGCAGGCGAGCCTCGATAAGGCGCTGGCCGCAGGGGCGATTGATCGAGCCGAGCTTAATTTAGAAGCGGGCGTTGCCTCGGCGGAGGTCGTCATCGTGGCGACCCCGGTTGATTCCATCGCAGATTTCGTCCAACAGGCTTTGGCCGCCTCCGACGAAACGACCTGGGTAACCGATGCTGGCAGCACCAAAACAGCCATTTGTGCCGACGTTGGCCCTTCGGCAGCCAAACGGTTTATTGGTAGCCACCCGCTAGCGGGCGACCATCGCTCGGGCCCCGAGAACGCACGGGCCGACCTTCTCGACGCAAAAACCGTGGTCGTTACGCCTGGCGAGACCACTCCCGCAGACCTCGCCAACCGCGCTCAGACATTTTGGGAGTCGCTGGGGGCAAACGTCGTACGGATGTCTCCCCAGCAGCACGATCGAGCCCTGGCCGCGACCAGCCACCTCCCCCACCTGATTGCCTCGGCCTTAGCTGCCGCGACCCCCGACGAGTGGCTTTCGCTCGCCGCGACAGGTTGGGCAGACACCACACGAATCGCCGCAGCTGATCCTGCCTTATGGGCACAGATTTTTTCGCAGAATAAATCAGCGTTATTAGAGTCTCTCGATCGAATGGTCCAGCAAATGGATCAACTGCGAGAGGATATTTCAGCTGAGAATTGGTCACAAATCGAAGATACTTTACAACAAGCAAAACGGACCCGAGATACCTTGGGAAATTAAGATGCTCTGGGAAATAGACGTTCACCCGCGACAGGGACTGCCTGACCGCGAAGCCGAAAAAGTCGCAGCACTTGCCGCAGAACTAGGAATCGCCGAGAAGCTTGTCGTTTGCACGGCTCGCGGATTTTTGGTTGAGGGTCCTTCGCTCGACCAGGCGCAGGTCGATCGGCTAGCAGCCGAGTTGTTTGGCGACGCGATGGTCGAAAGCACGGTCGCGGCCACGGTTGCCGATAAGTGTTTGCAGACGCCTCCAAATGGAAGCGGCACTTTGCTCCACGTCTTGCTCAAGCCAGGGGTGATGGACAACGTGGCACGTAGCGCCGAAATGGCGGCTCGCGATTTCGGCCTCTCGGTCGATGCGGTACGCACTTTGCGGAAGTATTGGATTCACGGCGCAAGCGAGCAACAAATCCAAGAGATCGGCAGCCGCATTCTCGCCAACGATGCGATTGAACAATTCGTCGTCGGCCCGCTCCCCTTCGACCGGCTACAATTTGGCAGCGAGTATCAATTCGAGTTGAAGACCACCCAACTCAGCGGCTTAGACGACCAAGGCCTCAGGCAATTGAGCCTCCAAGGCCAGCTTTACTTGCAGCTTGCCGAGATGCAGACCATTCAGCAGTATTTCGCTGAGCTGGGCCGCGAGCCGACCGACATCGAGCTGGAAACGATCGCCCAAACCTGGAGCGAGCACTGTAGCCATAAGACTTTGGCAGGACGCATTGCCTATCGCGACGAACGCGGTGAACGACAGTTCGACAACATGCTCAAAGAGACGATCTTCGATGCAACCATGCAGCTGCGAGATCGCTGGGGCGACGACGATTGGTGTGTCAGCGTTTTTAAGGACAACGCTGGCATCGTCCTTTTCGACGACCACAACAACTTGGCCTTCAAAGTCGAAACCCACAATCACCCTTCCGCCCTGGAGCCCTACGGCGGGGCCAACACCGGCATCGGCGGCGTGATCCGCGACACGATCGGCACCGGCATGGGCGCCAAGCCGATTTGTAATACTGATATCTTCTGTTTTGCCCCGCCATGCACTCCTAGCGATTCGTTACCCCCCGGCGTACTGAATCCTAAGCAGGTCATGCATGGCGTCGTCGGTGGGGTGCGAGATTATGGCAACCGAATGGGAATTCCAACCGTCAACGGTGCCGTCTATTTCGACGAACGCTACCTGGGCAACCCGCTGGTCTATTGCGGCAACGTCGGTTTGATTCCGAAGGAAATGTCGTTCAAAGAGCCCAAGCCGGGCGACCTGATTGTCAGCGTAGGTGGCCGCACCGGGCGCGATGGCATCCATGGGGCGACCTTTTCTAGCGCCGAGCTTACCAGCGAAAGCGAGTCACTCTCGGGCGGAGCTGTTCAGATCGGCAATGCCATTGAAGAGAAAAAAGTTCTCGACGTCCTACTCACGATTCGCGATCGGGGACTTTATACCGCAATCACCGACTGTGGAGCGGGCGGCTTTAGCAGCGCCGTTGGCGAGATGGGCGAAGAGATCGGTGCCGAGGTTTGGCTCGACCGTGCCCCGGTCAAGTACGACGGCCTTTCGTATACCGAAATTTGGATTTCTGAAGCCCAGGAACGTATGGTCATCAGCGTTCCCGAAGCAAACTGGGAAGAACTCCGAGATCTTTGTGCTGCCGAAAGCGTCGAAGCGACGGTCATCGGCAAGTTTGAACCAACTGGCCGACTGGTTCTGAAATACAAAGACCAAGTGGTTGCCGACCTGACGATGGACCTCCTTCATAACGGCCGCCCTCCGGTCATCCGAGAAGCAACCTACCAGCCAGCCCCCGTCGTGCCGATTGTGTCCACGGCGAAAGAAAACTACACCGACGACCTCAAACAGATACTCGGCTCCTACAATGTTGCGAGCAAAGAGTGGATTGTTCGCCAATACGATCACGAAGTGCAGGGCGGCAGCGTCATCAAGCCGTTGGTCGGCATCAATAGCGATGGCCCCGGCGATGCCGCAGTCGTTCGCCCCGTGCTCGACTCTCGCCGTGGGGTCGTGATCTCCTGCGGCATGAACCCTCGTTACGGCGAATTCGATACCTATCACATGGCTGCCAGTGCCATCGACGAAGCACTTCGCAACTGCGTTGCCGTGGGGGGCGATCCAAGCCGGGTCGCGATTCTCGACAACTTCTGTTGGGGCGATTGCGAAAAGAGCGAAACCCTCGGCAGCTTGGTCCGAGCCGCCCTTGCCTGCCACGACCTTTCGCTGGTTCTCGAAACACCATTCATCAGCGGCAAAGATAGCCTCAACAACGAATTCAGCTACTTCGACGAGAGCGGCACAAAGCAAACCATTGCCATTCCTTCGACCCTGCTCATCAGCGCCATGGGCCAAGTCGAAGACGTTTCCCGCTGTGTGACCATGGACTTCAAAGCCGAGGGCAACTTGCTTTATCTTGTCGGCACAACCAAAGACGAACTCGGCGGCTCGCATTTTACGTTGGTCAATCACTTAGAGGGGGGCCAAGTTCCCACCGTCGACGCCGAACTTGCGAAGCAAACTTTTGCTTCGCTCCACGGTGCGATTCACCAGGGGCTTGTCGCTTCCTGCCACGATCTGAGCGAAGGCGGCCTCGCCGTTGCGGCTGCCGAAATGGCATTTGCCGGCGGGTTGGGTGCACAAATTGATCTTTCCGCTCTTCCGGTCGACGACACCAGCCTCTCAACCGAGTCGCGACTTTTTAGCGAATCGAATACCCGATTTCTTTGCGAAGTAACCCCCGAACATGCCGACGCATTCGAGAAACAACTGGCGGGTATCCCCGTTGCGTGCGTAGGTCAAACCAATGCAACAGCGCAGTTGGTGGTCAAAGAATCGGCTGACAACAACTCGCTAATCGACGCCCACATCGACGAACTCAAAGAAGCGTGGCAGAAACCCTTGAACTGGTAAGCCTACCTCGCGACCGACTTCATGTAATCATTCCGAATTCCCAAATCCAAATTCCGAATTCCACCTATGTCTCAACCTCGAATCCTCATCCTCCGCGCTCCCGGCACCAACTGCGATGCCGAAACGGCATTTGCCTTTGAAGCTGCTGGCGGAAAGCCCGACGTACTGCATCTGAATCGATTGTTAGAATCGCCGCAGCTAGCGACCGATTACCAGATACTCTGCATCCCCGGCGGATTCAGCTACGGCGACGACGTCGCAGCTGGCCGGATTTTTGCCAACCAAATCCGACATCATTTAGCCGACGCGATGCAAGAATTTCGCGCCGCAGGCAAGCTCGTGCTAGGAATCTGCAATGGATTCCAGGTGCTCATCAAATCGGGGCTACTCGACGCCGACGATGCCCACGGGCCTTCGGCCTCGCTTGCTTGGAACCAGTCGCATCGCTACATCGACCGTTGGGTCGACTTGCAGGCAAGCGGTGCCAACTGTGTGTTCCTCGCAGGAATCGAAAACCTGACGCTGCCAATCGCCCACGCCGAGGGGCAGTTTGTCGCTCGCGACGAAGCCACTCTCGATCGACTCGAAGAAGCCGGCCAGCTTGTCCTCCGTTACACCGCCGATTCAAATCCCAACGGCTCGGCCCGCGATGTGGCCGGCATGTCCGACGCCAGTGGTCGCGTGTTTGGCCTGATGCCACACCCCGAACGCTTTATCGACCCGACCCATCATCCCCAATGGACTCGAATGCCAGTCGGCAAAGAGGGAGCCGGCCTCAAGTTGTTCCGCAACGCGGTCGGCTACTTTTCTTGAGCGATATTTGCTTGTGGGATGTCTTCTTGTGTCAACGGATCCTCGGGCAAAGCAGGAATCGTGCCGAGGTACCTGCCTGCACGGACCTCTTCGATTTTCTTCAAGATTTGATCGATCCATTCGCGAGCTGCCGCTCGGGCAGATTCAAGATTGTGAAACCCGCGTAGATATTCGACTTGGTTTCCTGCCGAATCGGCAATCGAGACATGATAGTTCGTCCGCCGTATGCTTGTGCCCGTTTGGTGGCTGACGAAGCGGTAAGACCAGTCGCGATATTCTTCGCCGGCATGTTTTGCCGTGCCCGTTTGCGAGTAGCTTTGAAACTTGCCATTATCTTTTACGCGCCGAGCGCCTTGAACGTACCACATGAGACAAGGTCTCCGAGAAGAGCAATTGCTTGAGAGGAATCTTCTTCTAGTATGCTCGGCGCAGTTGCCATCTGCTCGGCACTTCGGCAAAAGAGGACCGGGTTACAGCAATCCTGCGGCTCGCCTTGTAGCGGTTACCCTACCTGAAGCAGTATTCGCTATTCCAACGTGGCGCAAGCCCCGGGGTCGCGTACTACTCCTAGTATTTCATCGCGGCTTGGTTTTTGGGTGCCACTGCTGGCTCGTCCAGCAGTGCGAAGCGGGTACCCGGCGTCCACTGCTGGGCAAGCCAGCAGTGGCACCCAACTCGAATGTTGAGCTGCGGTAGACTACTAGTGCTTTGTCCTTGTCAAAAATTCGGGTGTGAGATGTCAGAAGTCGTTACTGAACAAGTCGTTCTGGCATCTCACACCCGAAAATTAGCATTTGACAAAGCTTTAGTCTTCCATCTCAGGCATCGATTCCGCCAACCACCAAGCCAGCCGTCCCAAGAGGCGGAAGTAGACGACCGAAAGAAACATGCCGAGAGGAATTGCTAGAAGGAGATACTTACCCAACAACTGCGTCCCCATAAGAAACAGCCCCATAAGCAGACCCGTCTGCAAATAAAACAGAAGCCAATGTCCGGGCCGGCGTACCAAGCTTCCAAAGATTCGAGTCGAGACAATCTCTAGTGGCGAGCTTCGTTCTAAAGAAGAGAGTAAGGCAATCGGAAAGCAAACAAACGCACTGATGGCCATGCCAAGAACTGGCTCAGAAAAAGCGGTGCCAAGAGCCCAGCCTAGAATTGGACTGGCTGCCATCGCGAGCCCGACGTAAAGCATTTGGCCCAACCACTCGTAAGGCGCCGCACTAGGCGGATCATACAACCGGTCGGAACCTTCGGAGCTTTCGGTAAGAATCACACACCAGAGCGCAGAGCTTGCAGCAAACCAGAGAAGGCCAGCGACGCATGCGAGAGCCAACTGGAACATGCCCATGATGGCTCCGTAGCCTTCGCTTCCCCAACCTCCCAGCGCCAAAGTGCTCGCCAGAGTTACAAGGCAAGACAATGCGACCGCCCAGCCAAAAACAACGCCAGTAAAAAGCATCGGCAAGACACCTGTCAATGTCGGGAATCGCGGCATCTTAGGACGTTCGCCAAATTCCTGACGCAAACCCTTGCGATACTGTTCATGCTTCTCTGCATCGACAACCGCCGCTGGCAAGGGAACTGGACGCGAAATCGGCGGCGAGGCTTCGTCCAGCTGATACTCTTCCCCGTCAGCCACCATCGCCGACTTGGTCTTTTCTTCGACCGGCAGCTTTTTGAACACCGTCTTAGCGCCGCAGTCGGGGCAAGTTAGTTTTTTTCCTACCTGTTTCGCCTGAGCGTGCATCAGCGTATCGCAAACACCACACCAGACGGGATAAAACTTGGGTTGCCGAGCAGCGATCTCCTGCGGTAGCGGGCCTTCGTCGACATCCCAGAGCCCATACTGCTGGCCATGCATGGCCTTGGGGATCTTCTTCGGGCGGGGCTTGGGGGGTGGGGGGACCTTGGTAAGCTTACCGCAGTCGGGGCATTTCGCATTGAGCCCAACATCTTCTACCTTGGCAGAGAGGCGGGAATCGCAAAGCACGCAGTTGAAGCCAATGAATTTGGGTGTCTTGGGCTTTGAGACCCTGGGCGAGTCTCCGGGAACGGTCAGTACTTTCCCGCACTGTCCACAGCGGCATTTTCGCCCGGCATGTTCTGGCTCGACCGGAAGTGTAGCTCCGCATTGGTCGCAAACGAACAGACGAGTTGGAGAAGTCGGCACTGGCATGGTACGAGCCTCTTCTTGTGGGATGGTGGTTATTTCTCCCCGGCTGATTATTCTACGCAAAATTTTTAGGTTCTGCCTACTTTCGCTTGCATCCCAGCGAGAGCCCGACTACCATCAGCGCTTTCACTAACTACCCCTTCCGCCGTCGATCGATTTAGAACCCAATTATGTGGCACGGCATCCACGGACACGACTCCGTCGTCCAGCGTTTTAGCCAGGGCTTGGCCAGTGGCCGCTTGGGCTCTTGCTACCTTTTTCTTGGCCCTGCGGGAATCGGCAAGCATACTTTTGCCCTCAAATTGGCCCAGGCGTTACTGTGCCAAAATGCCTCTGGCTCCTCGCTCGATCCCTGCGGTAGCTGCGAAGCGTGTCAGCTGATGGCGTCGACTAACCATCCGGACCTTGATTTGATCGGACTTCCGGCAGGCAAAAATCGCCTTCCGGTCGAGTTATTTATCGGCGATCGCGATCATCGCCACCAAGAAGGCCTTTGCCACAATATCTCGTTGCGTCCAAGGCTCGGCTCTCATCGGGTCGCGATTGTCGACGATGCCGACTGCCTAACGGTCGAAAGCTCCAATAGCCTGCTGAAAACACTCGAAGAGCCCCCTCGCGGAGCCATTTTAATTCTCATTGGCACCAGCCGTAGCCGCCAGTTGCCCACCATCTTGTCTCGAATACAGATCGTTCCGTTCAACCCGCTACCGGTCGAGGCCGTTGCGAGCCTTTTGATCGAACAGCAAATTGTTTCCGACCCAACGCGTGCCCATGAGTTAGCTCAGCATTCCCATGGTTCGTTAAGCCGAGCCCTCGAATTTGCCGACCCAGAACTCGGGGCCTTGCGAGACCAGCTACATTCTCAACTCCAGCCTACCGCCTTCGATAGCGTCCGCTTGGCATCTGAGCTGATAGCGCAGGTTAACCAAGCAGGCAAGGAAGCGAATGTTCGCCGCCAGCGATTGCGAGCGATCTTTCATATGTCTGGCGACCTATTTCGCAGCGTTTTGCGAGCTTCCTCGGGCGTTTCCGACGACCACAACAAACCGCAAGGCAAGACGCTCCAGGCTTGGATTCGTCAGGGAGAGTCGGTGCAAGGCCACGTCTTGGCGGCACTCGATCGTTGTCTTGAGGCCGAGCAGCAATTGGATCGCAACGCCAATCAGGCGACTCTTTTGGAGTGCTGGTTGGACGATCTTGCCGAGATTTTTTCCCCAATGCAGGATGCCGAATCTCGTGTCTGAACCCGGCTCAAAAAAACTGAGGAATTCATACCAATTCCACGGTTCACAGAACGGCTTTGCTTTCGTACACTTTTCCGAGTCAAGGCCATAGTGTGACAAACCTACTACATAAATCCATTGGCCATACCTCGCGTCTAGGCCTTTCTAAGCTTTCCCCCAGTCCCTTTGTTTTCTTTCAGTAGAGAGTTCGTAGTGGATCCCAGCTTGATTATTTATGTCGCCCCTGCCACCGCAGTTGTTGCCTTAATCTATGCCTTTATTCGTGCCGGATGGCTTCGTAAGCAGGACCCTGGCAACGAACGGATGCAGATGATTGGAAAATGGATTTCCGATGGGGCGATGGCCTTTTTGGCCAAAGAGTACCGTACCTTGGCTGTTTTTGTGATTGCCATCGCACTCTTACTGGGTTTCACCAATGCGAAATTTGGAGCTGAGCAGAATACCAACGGCCTGATTGCTCTCTCCTTCGTGCTCGGAGCCGTTTGCTCGGCGTTGGCTGGGTACTTTGGGATGAAAACTGCTACGGCAGCAAATATCCGCACCGCCTCGGCTGCCCGTCATGGTCTCAACGATGCGCTCCAAGTTGCCTTTGTTGGCGGATCGGTCATGGGCCTTTCCGTTGTTGGCTTGGCCCTGCTTGGCTTGGGTGGCCTTTTTATCGCCTATCTAAAGATGTATCCCGATGCGTTAAATGGCGGCCCTCCGACCATGCTCGTGTTAAATATCCTCTCAGGGTTTTCCCTGGGGGCCTCCTCGATTGCGCTTTTCGCCCGTGTTGGCGGCGGCATCTACACCAAGGCGGCTGATGTCGGGGCCGATCTGGTCGGTAAAGTCGAAGCGGGCATTCCAGAAGATCACCCCCTCAACCCGGCTACGATTGCCGACAACGTCGGCGACAACGTCGGCGACGTTGCAGGCATGGGCGCCGACTTGTTCGAGTCCTACGTCGGAGCGATCATCTCTTCGATGATCCTCGGAGCTGGCTGGTACATCGGCCTTGAAGCTGCTCAAGAGGGGGCAGGTATGAACGCCATCTACTTGCCGCTTGCGATCGCTTCGATTGGTATCGTCGCGTCAATTCTGGGCTTCTTTCTCGTCAAAACCGAAGAAGGGGGTGACCCGCAAAAAGGACTCAATCGCGGCACCTTTGGCGCCGGCGTCATGATGATGATCGGCACCGTTGTAGCCATCTACTACCTAATCCCTTCCGAGGGGGTCACCGTAACAGACCTCATCACCCAGAAAACCAACGACTTCACCTGGCTAGGAATTTCGATGGCGGTTGTCGTTGGCTTGGTTGCTGGAACGGTTATCGGGCTCCTGACCGAATGGTACACCGCCACCAATCGCGGGCCAGTGGAAACAATCGTCCAGTCCGCAAAGACAGGCCACGCCACGACTATCATTCAGGGGGTCGCGGTCGGAATGAATTCGACGACTTTTCCTGTCATCGTGATCGGGATTGCAATCCTTACTTCTTACTCCTGTGCCGGCCTCTACGGTATCGCGATGGCTGCCTTGGGCATGCTCTCGACCATTGGCATCCAGTTGGCGACCGACGCTTACGGGCCGATTGCTGATAACGCAGGCGGCGTCGCCGAAATGGCCCAACTGGGCCGCGAAGTCCGTGCCCGTACCGACAAGCTCGATGCGGTCGGCAACACCACTGCTGCGATCGGCAAAGGGTTTGCTATTGGGTCGGCTGCTCTAACCGCCCTTAGCCTCACGGCTGCTTTCCTCACAAAAATGGAAGGCAACGTCAGCCTCAATGCGGCCAACCCTTACGTGTTGGTCGGCTTACTCTTTGGCTGCATGTTGCCGTTCCGCTTCTCAGCCATGGCAATGGTCGCCGTCGGCAACGCTGCCCAAGACATGATCCAAGAAGTGCGTCGCCAATTTCGCGAAATTCCCGAACTGCGTCCCGCACTCGACGCAGCCAAGAAAGCCGAAAGCGAAGAACGCGATCCCACCGAAGAAGAAGCGGCCCTTATCCAAGCAGCCGATGGCAAAGCCGATTACTCCCATTGCGTCGAGATCGCGACTTCGGCCGCGATCAAGAAGATGTTTGCCCCTGGCTTCATGGCAGTACTCGTACCAATCGTCGTCGGATTCTACGACGTTAACATGCTGGGCGGGCTCCTGATTGGGGTAACGATCTCGGGCGTCTGTCTAGCGATCTTCCAGTCCAACTCAGGCGGTGCTTGGGACAACGCCAAGAAACAGGTTAAAGACGAAGGGCACAAAAAATGGGGCGACGACTTCGAGGAAATGCACAATGCAGCCGTCACGGGCGATACCGTCGGCGACCCCTTCAAAGATACCTCAGGCCCTTCGCTTAACATTCTGATCAAGCTCATCAGTGTCGTGGCTATGATTATCGCCCCAATGCTTCTCGCCTATCATTTCCCTGGCTAGAGCTACCCTCTGACAATTTGATGCCGACGACAAGCCTGGGGACTGCAATCCCCAGGCTTTTAATTTGCGATTTTTCAAAAACACGGAGGCTCCAAAGCAAGCTTCACACGGGTGTTTTACTTTTTAGACGAGCTGAGGCTAGAATAGACGGTGTGGTAACCAGAACACGCCTATCCAGCACCCGCTAGTAAGAAAAGCTGCCCAGTATCGTGCAAAAGACTTCACCAAAAAACGAACCTAACGAGAACCCTGCCAAGGACGTGCTCGATATTTTTGTCGTCGGAGGGGGAATCGTCGGAGCTGGGTTGGCTCGCGATGCGGCAATGCGAGGCATGAGAACTTCTCTGGTCGAGCAAGGCGATTTTTCCTCGGGAACAAGTAGCCGATCTTCTCGTTTACTCCATGGGGGGATACGTTACCTAGCCCAAGGGCGAATTGGTTTAGTTCGCGAAGCAAGCAAAGAAAAAACAGTCGTCCACCGGATTGCCCCGCATTTATCCGATCCCTTAGCTTTCATATTTCCAACGCACCGGCGGGGCGGCTGGTACCGGTGGAAGCTAACGATTGGCGTAAAGCTCTACGATCTACTTTGCGGAAGACGAAACCTGGGCCGGAGTAGTAGCCTCAACGTAAAAAAAACCCTGGACTTACTGCCGGGCCTCTCAACGCAAGGATTGACCGGTTCGGTTCGCTACTACGACGGTTTAACCAACGACGCACGGCTCGTGTTTGATACGCTCCGCTCAGCGAAAGCTTCTGGCGCTGAGATCAAAAACTACACTCGTTTTCTCGGGGCGACTCCCGTGGACGATTTTTGGCGGTGCGAGCTTCTTGATCTCCGTACCGAGACGGCCTTTGAAGTTCTGACGCGCTGTATCGTCAATGCGACTGGCCCTTGGTCCGATAAAATCGCCCACTCAAAAACGTCGCTTCGCCTGACCAAGGGCGTTCATCTCGTTATCGACCGTTCGCGTCTCTCAATCCCCGACGCGGTCGTGATGGCTGAGAAAGATCGGATTCTATTCGCAATTCCATGGGGCGATCGAGTCCTCCTCGGAACGACCGATACCGACTACAACGGTCCAATTGGTTCTCCAACCTGCGACCCCGAAGATCTGAAGTACGTCCTCGACGTAGTCAACGATTCGTTTCCTGAGGCGAACCTTACCAAGGAAGATGTGATCAGCACCTGGGCAGGCCTTCGCCCCCTGGTTGCCGACAAGAACGGCGACCCTTCTGATATCTCAAGACGCCATGAAATCTCGATGAGCCATCCAGGATGGTGGGACGTGACTGGAGGTAAGCTCACAACCTACCGCCTAATGGCCGAAGAAACCCTTGATGCGATTGTTCAGCACCTTGGAATGTCTACCTCCGAATGTCAGACGGCAAATCAGCCCCTGCTGGCCAACGATGCTGCGGCAAAAGAGGGGGCTAACCGGGTAAGTGGCATCGTCCCCCCTGAAATCTGCGAGTCGGCAGTTCAGCATTTTTGTCGGTCGGAGTGGGCCAGACACTTAGAAGACGTTATGATTCGCCGTACGAGTTGGCGATACTATTTCCGAGAACACCTCGAAATTGCTCGACAAATAGTCCCGTGGATGCGAGCAGAGCTTGGGTGGAACGAAGCCGAAGCCGAAGCCGAGCTTGCCCGATACTCTCGCCTGACCGACCCGTAAGGGAAGACGCCCCGCAAGTTGGGGGCCTGTCGAGGAGATTCCCGGAACCATTGGGTGCAGGCGAATTACGGATTTACTAGTTCTAGGTCGGTCGCTAGAATTAGGCACGTCGCCACCCAGTATCCTGAAGGAGCAGGGGGGCGTTGTCCCGTTTGGCTTACGCAAACGCGGTGCAACTTTCCCTGAAAGTAGGGGAAAGACAAAAATTTGGGAGAAAATCCCCTGGAGAGGTGGCTGAGTGGTCGAAAGCGCCGGTTTGCTAAATCGGTGACTGGGGTAACCTGGTCCGCAGGTTCGAATCCTGTCCTCTCCGCTTGATCAAGCTGTTTTGGCCAAGCGATGTTGGCCAAGCGGCGCCCGGCACAACGGGTTGTAACACAGCCTGTTGTGCCAGGCGTTATTGTTGCACCTTGCGACAATCTTACAGCAAGCCCCAGACGGGTATTTCGCTCTCAGAGCACGAATTCCTCAATTCCCCCCCCCAACCAAGCACGATCATGAAGCGTTGGGCGTTAATCACAGGTCCCCTGCTTGCGATCGTCATTGGCGCCAGCCTCGCCGCGACCGGTTCGACGTCTGCCGTTTCGTGGACTGCCGCAATCACGACGCTTTGCGCCATCTGGTGGATCTTTGAGCCAATCCCCATTCCTGCCACCTCGCTGATCCCCCTTTCTTTATTCCCCCTGGTTGGGGTTCTCAAACCCGCAGAAGTTGGAGCAGCCTACGGCGATAAGCTCATTTTGCTGCTGCTCGGCGGCTTGATGCTTTCCTCGGCAATGGAACGCAGCGGGGCCCATCGACGGATTGCCCTCTCGATGGTTTCCTTGTTTGGCGGGTCAAGCGGTCGGCGATTAGTCTTTGGGTTCATGGCCGCTTCGGCATGTCTGAGCATGTGGATTTCCAATATGGCCACTACGCTCATGTTGCTACCCATCGTCATAGCCGTGCTCGAAAAAGTCGAAGAGCGCCGTGTACGGGTCGCTCTACTCCTGGGCGTTGCCTACTCGGCAAGTGTGGGTGGAGTCGGCACTCCGGTCGGCACACCGCCCAACTTGGTCTTTATGGATAATTACCGCCGAGTCACTGGCGCCGAGCCCACGTTTACCGACTGGATGTCCTGGGCTTTGCCCGTGGTTTTGGTCATGATCCCGCTCGTGGGGCTCTGGCTCACCCGAGGCCTGAAGCGACAGACAAACATCGAGCTACCTCAAGTCGGGAAGTGGAGGGCTGAAGAAATGCGAACACTCGCCGTTTTTGCCGCCACAGCCATACTCTGGATTACCCGCAAAGAACCCTACGGCGGCTGGAGCAACTGGCTGCACCTCCCCGACGCCAACGACGCCAGCGTTGCCCTTGCCGCAGTCGTTGTGATGTTCTTAATACCCAACGGTCGGGGCGAGCGACTCCTCGATTGGCCCACCGCTTCGAGCATCCCCTGGGGAATTCTCATTCTGTTTGGCAGCGGCATCACAATTTCCAAGGCATTCGTCAGCTCGGGGCTCAGCGACTCGCTTGGTCAGTCGTTGGCAGGAATAGGCCAACTGCCACCTTTAATCATGATTGCCCTGGTCTGCCTCTCGGTCACCTTCTTGACCGAAATCACCAGCAACACAGCCACCTCGAACCTGCTCATGCCCGTGCTCGCCGCAGCCGCCGTTGCTGCCGAAATCGACCCGAAGCTCATCATGGTTCCGGCAACCATCAGCGCCAGTTTTACTTTCATGCTCCCCGTAGCAACCGGTCCCAACGCGATCGTCTTTGGCTCAGAGCAGCTTACCGTCCGAGACATGGCCCGCGAGGGACTCGCCCTCAATCTGATCGGCGTCGTGGTAGTGAGCCTGATTTGCTACCTCCAGTTTGCGTAGTTTTCCTTACACGCATCTCCCTTCATTCCGGTCGGATATACCTGCTATACTGGCTGTCGAGTGACATCAAGTTTTTGACTTTGGGAGTACCAAGTGCAACGGAGTCGATCCCCTATTTTCCTGACATTGGCGCTTTGCTTCACAGCTGATGTCGCACATGCCGACACGGCAGAAGAGCAAGCCCATTTCTTTCGCAAGCACGTCGAGCCAATACTGGTCGGTCGATGCCTCGAATGCCACGGTTCCGACCGCATAGGCGAGTTTGACCTTCGAACCCAAACCGCGGCCATCGAAGAAGGAGGCGAGAGCGGAACCTGCATCGAGCCCGGAAGCCCCGACGAAAGCTTACTCTACGAGTACGTCAGCAACGAGCAGATGCCACCCGAGGACCCGCTTTCGGCAGACGAAATTGCGACCCTAAAACGCTGGATTGCTGACGGCGCTTTCTTTCCAAGCGAACCGCTCGACCCCTTTCAAGTAACTACCAGTCGACGAGCCGGTCTCGACTGGTGGTCTCTTCAACCTCTTTCTTCTGCTCCTCCACCCTCGCCAAAAGGCCTGCCTGAAACCTGGAGCCAAAACCCCATCGACCGATTCGTTTATGCCAAACTATCCGAGAAAGAACTGCAACAATCGTCCCCAGCCGACCCTCGAACCCTCATTCGCCGCATCACCTACGACATAACCGGCCTGCCACCTACCCCCAAAGAGGTTGCCAGCTTCCTCTCTACCTGTGACGCAGAAACCGATTCACCAAACCAGGTAGGCGACCAAGCCTACGAAGCCCTTGTCAATCGTCTTCTTGCTTCGCCTCGTTACGGCGAACACTGGGGCCGCCATTGGCTCGATGTGGTCCGCTTCGGAGAAAGCAGAGGATTCGAGCGAAATGAAATCGTCAACAATGTTTGGCCTTTTCGCGACTACGTCATTCGCTCGTTAAACCAGGACAAGCCTTTTGACCAAATGGCCCGAGAGCACTTGGCCGGCGACATTGTTGGAAAAGGCAATCCCGAAGTCGAAATCGGTGTCGCATTCATTGTCTGCGGCCCCTACGACGACGTCGGCAACCAAGATGTGCTGCAAATAGCTCAAATTCGCGCGAACACAATTGACGAAATGATTCGTGCAACCGGCGAAACCTTCCTCGGCCTGACCATCGGCTGCGCACGCTGCCACGACCACAAATTCGACCCCGTCAAACAGCAGGATTACTACCGCCTCTATTCCACCTTTGCCGGTGTGTTCCATGGCAATCGAGTTGTGGCCACCGAAGATCAACGACGCGAGTTGGCAAAAAAAAAGCGGCCTCTCGATCAGACGCTACAGAAAGCCTCTGATCAGAAAAAAAAGCTAGAAGCCACCATCCTCGCTCTCGGCGAACAGTCAGCAGACAAAATTGAGAGCACATGGCGCAGGCCTCCCGTCGATCGAAAGCTTACCGTCGAAAATTTCGCCCCCGTCGAAGCCCGATTCCTGCGACTCGTCAGCGAGGGCATCGAGAAAAATCCACACGCGACGGCAGGCTACCACATCGACGAATTTGAAGTTTGGACCGCAGGCGAGTCCCCACGCAATATCGCCCTCGCTTCGGCTGGCAGTACTGCGGAAGGAAAAAGTCGAGTCCCCAACGATTTTTCCGACGCCTATAGCGCAAGCCTCACTATCGATGGCCAATTCGGAGCACGCTGGCTCGCCGCAGCCCCTACGCTTACGATCACGCTTCCCAAGACCGAACAAATCAGCCGAGTCGTTTTTTCAAGCGATCGGCCCGGTGCCGCAGGCGTGAGCGAAGTTGCCGGCTTCGTCTGCGAGTACCGCATCGAAATTTCCGCTGATGGCGAGAATTGGACCAAGGTTGCCGATTCGCACGACCGCCTGCCTCTCAACGAAAACCACCGCCGCCGCAGGCTAGCCGAAGCCGTCATCACTGCCGATCAGCAACAGCAGCTAGCCAGCCTCAATGCCAAAATCAGCCGTACAAAATCCGAACTCGCCAAACTACAGCAACTTCCCTCCTGGTCGGTCGGAACCTACCGGCAAGACAATGGCCCCTTTCACATCTTTCTCGGTGGCAACCCTCAACGCAAAGGCGAACTCGTTACCCCCGCCAGTTTGTCGACTTTGTCAAAAACGGTCCGACCATTTCGGCTCGCGCAAGATGCTCCCGAATCCAAACGCCGCCACGCTCTCGCCAATTGGATTGTCGACCTCGATAACCCGCTCACTCCTCGTGTGCTCGCCAATCGACTCTGGCACTACCATTTCGGCACAGGTATTGTTGACACTCCCAGCGACTTCGGATTCATGGGCGGACGTCCCACTCACCCCGAGCTACTCGACTGGCTCGCCCGCCAGATACATACTGATTTATGGCGAGTGAAACCGCTGCACAAAATCATCTTGATGTCGCAAACATACCGCCAATCAAGCGATTTTCACGACCACTCAGCCAGCGTCGACCAACAGGCCCGCTTCTTATGGCGATTTCCGCCCCGCCGACTTTCAGCCGAGGAAATCCGCGACTCCATGCTCCAGGTTGCCGGCAAGCTTAACTTCGAAATCGGCGGCCCCGGTTTCCGTCTTTACCATTACTGGCAAGACAATGTTGCCACCTACACCCCTCGCGAAAAAGTTGGCCCCGAGACCTACCGTCGTAGCGTCTACCACCAAAACGCCCGTGCAGCCCCCGTCGACCTGATGGCTGAGTACGACACGCCCGACTGTGCCTTTTCGTCTCCTCGCCGCACCGTAACCACCACTCCGCTGCAAGCCCTTACGCTGATGAACCATAGCTTTACGATCGACATGGCCGAAACGCTAGCCAAAAGCGTGAAGCAAGACGATCTCGACGCTACCGTTCGCCAAGTATACCTTCGCGTATTTTCGCGGCCATGTGACGAACAAGAGCTCGCCTCGGCCTCTCTGTTTATCAAAGAATACGGACTCAACGCTTTTTGCCGGGCCCTGTTTAACGCCAACGAATTTGTTTACATCGACTGAGCTTTCATGCAAACGCATAGACCTACGAGCAACTCCCAACTCCTGAATCACGTCGTTTCCCGACGAGGTTTCCTCGGCAATGTCAGCTCCGGAATGGCAGGCATTGGGCTAGCTCACCTGTTAAGTAACGAATTGGGTGCCCAGCAGACCGACTGGCGCGAAGGCTGTGGCATGACTCACCATCAGCCCAAAGCCAAGCGAGTTTTACAGATCTTTTGCCCCGGCGCAGCCTCGCACATCGATCTATGGGAGCACAAACCGGCCCTAGAAAAATACGATGGTAAACCGCTCCCAGGAGAAGAGGGCGTCCGAAGCTTTCAGGGCAAGAACGGACCGCTCATGATGAGCCCCTGGCCTTTCAAACCTGCCGGCCAGTCGGGAAAAATGATTTCGACCATGTTGCCCTACATGGCCAAACATGCCGATGACATCGCCTTTATCCATTCCATGACCTCAAAAACCAACACCCATGGCCCTGGCTGCGTCTTCATGAACACAGGCGAAGACATCGAAGGCTTCCCCAGCGCAGGTTCCTGGATGAGTTATGCCCTAGGAACCGCCAACGAAAACCTTCCCGCCTACGTCGCGATTCCCGACATTCGCGGTGAACCGCCCAACGGCAAAGCAACCTGGAGCAACGGCTACTTGCCCGCTCAACATCAGGCGATCGTGCTCAGCAATCAGCAATCGATTCGCAATTTGCAGGTGCCAGCAGGCATCTCAGCGAGAGAAGAAATTGCCACTCGCGAATTCCTGCAAACACTCAACCATAAGCACCGCCTGGCCAACCCCGGTAATTCAGAACTCCAAGCAAGAATCGCCGCCTACGAATTAGCCGCCCGCATGCAGCTTTCTGCGCCTGAAGTGTCGAATCTTGCCGCCGAGTCCGAGTCTTCCCACCGTTTCTACGGCACCGACGATTCCAACAAACTCAAAGCCGCTTATGCCCGGAACTGCCTCCTCGCTCGACGATTGCTCGAACGGGGGGTCCGCTACGTAAGCCTCTACTGTGCGTCGCGAGCCTCCGGTGTCGACGGACTATTAAACTGGGACGCTCACAAAACGCTCAAACCCGACTACGAACGCCATTGCCCCGTCTTCGACCAACCCACCGCCGCCTTGCTCACCGACCTCAAGCAACGCGGCATGTTAGAAGACACCCTCGTCCTATGGACCACCGAGTTTGGTCGCATGCCTACGCGTCAAGAAGGCACAACCGGCCGCGACCACAACCCCGACGGGTTTACTTGCTGGATGATGGGAGCAGGCATACGCTCAGGCGTCAGCTACGGCTCGACCGACGAGTTCGGTCGTCGCGCCGCGAGCAATCCCACCACCGTTTGGGACTTCTATGCTACCGTTCTCCACCTTCTCGGCTTCGACCACGAGCGGCTTACTTACTATCACAATGGCCTCGACCGACGTCTCACCAGCGTTCACGGCAATCGGATCCAAGAAATTCTCGCTTGAAAGGTCTAGCTTTCCATGGACATAACGCTTTTCACAAAAATAGCGGCACGAGAGAATCCAGCTATTGCCAATCGGACTCTATTTTGAGATTCTGGGCAGTTCGACGAGTACCTGCCGGAGTGGCGGAATTGGCAGACGCGCATGGTTCAGGTCCATGTGCCCGCAAGGGCGTGGAGGTTCAAATCCTCTCTCCGGTACTTGGGAATCGAGCGTAGTGCGGTAGTGACGCACTAAAAACGCATCGAGAATCAAGACGACAAGGGCTACTGCCCCGCCACCCCCATTTGCTCACTAATCCAGCCCTCGAGTTCTTCCCAGTCGACTGCGGGAAGCTTGGAAAGATCGGGCCGCAAACGCACGGCATCGTGAACGTAGATATGCTGGAGGTCGCTCTGAGATTTTTCAGTATTCCAGTGAAGCAGCACTCGGATACAGAGGGGCAGCGAACCCGATACCGTCATTTCGTGGCCGCACATAAGCGGAACATCCAGCCACCCCAGCTGCCGAGCAGCTAAGGCCGGAAACTCAGCGTCGATGTCTGGCGTGGTCGTAAAGATCGCACTCGCGACATCCTTCGGGTCGATTTCGTTCCGGCGAACCATCAACGCAAGCAACTGCCTCGTCGAGGAGAGAATCTCCTCGCGGCTATTCGTTTTCACAGTCGTCGCACCTCGTACGCCTCGACACCACATACCCGGCAGTGTAACAACCGGCAAGGAAGTAGACAAACCACAAGCTCCTGAGCCACCACGATCCGAAAGCCAGCTGTTAACGGCGGCAGCCACGTTACCGCAAAAGCAAGGGCCGACCCGCTGCAAAAAACGCAAAAGGTATCAGTCAATTTCAAGTCTCTAGAAACAAACTGCCGTCCTCGAAAATCCCTACTGAAGAAAGCCCCCTTTTCGACCGATAAGAGTGTTTCTAGGCCTAAGCAGCGTTGTCCCTGAGGCAACTCGGTACGGGCTTAGAGCCAGGTGTTTTGGTGAAATCCAGGCGAGCTTGACCGGCAAACTGCCGCTCGAATGCGGTTCTTCTGGAAAGATATCAAAATATCTTGGCAAAGCCGTTGACAGACTAGAGGTTACGGCTAGAATTGCGAATCTCAGCAACGCAGTAGGCTTTGCCCAGTGCGATGTTGAGAAGTTTAGCTCTTTGACAATTTGGTTAGTGACTTCTATTAATTACAAGAAATATGATCTTCGATCAATTTTCTTGAGTTTTGCCAGCACAAGACTGTAACTGCTGCGAAGTCGGTGTCTTCGGATGTCGATGGAAACAGCTTTCAAATTCTCGATATGGCTCATAAATAGTTGTAGCTCCCACGCTCTTCGGACCGTAGGTGCTTGCAGTTATTTTATGTATATACCAAATTGAAGGGTTTGATCCTGGCTCAGAATGAACGTTGGCGGCATGGATTAGGCATGCAAGTCGAGCGAGAAATTTTAGTTTGAAGCTTCGGTTGATGACTAGAATGGACAGCGGCGCAAGGGAGAGTAACGCGTAGTTATCTGCCCCGAGGTCCGGAATAGCTGTGGGAAACTGCAGGTAATGCCGGATAATATCTACGGATCAAAGGTGTGATTCCGCCTTGGGAGGAGACTGCGTTGTACTAGCTTGTTGGTAGGGTAATGGCCTACCAAGGCTTTGATGCATAGCGGGCGTGAGAGCGTGGCCCGTCTCACTGGGACTGAAACACTGCCCAGACACCTACGGGTGGCTGCAGTCGAGAATCTTCGGCAATGGGCGAAAGCCTGACCGAGCAATGCCGCGTGCGGGATGAAGGCCTTCGGGTTGTAAACCGCTGTCAGTAGGGAGGAAGGGTTCGTGAAGAGCGAATCTTGACCTATCTTCAGAGGAAGTCCGGGCTAAGTTCGTGCCAGCAGCCGCGGTAATACGAACCGGACAAACGTTATTCGGAATCATTGGGCTTAAAGGGTGCGTAGGCGGCTTAGTAGGTGGGGTGTGAAATCCCTCGGCTCAACCGAGGAACTGCGCCCCAAACCACTAGGCTAGAGGGAGACAGAGGTAAGCGGAACTGATGGTGGAGCGGTGAAATGCGTTGATATCATCAGGAACACCAGTGGCGAAAGCGGCTTACTGGGTCTCTTCTGACGCTGAGGCACGAAAGCTAGGGTAGCGAACGGGATTAGATACCCCGGTAGTCCTAGCTGTAAACGATGAGCACTTGGTTGAGGGCCCCCCCATAGGTTCTCGGCCGTAGCGAAAGTGTTAAGTGCTCCGCCTGGGGAGTATGGTCGCAAGGCTGAAACTCAAAGGAATTGACGGGGGCTCACACAAGCGGTGGAGGATGTGGCTTAATTCGAGGCTACGCGAAGAACCTTATCCAGGCCTTGACATGTTCGGATGCTGCCCGTGAAAGCGGGTTAGTTGCCTTCGGGTGAAACGTTCACAGGTGCTGCATGGCTGTCGTCAGCTCGTGTCGTGAGATGTCGGGTTAAGTCCCTTAACGAGCGAAACCCTTGTCCTTAGTTGCCAGCGCGTTATGGCGGGGACTCTAAGGAGACTGCCGGTGTTAAACCGGAGGAAGGTGGGGATGACGTCAAGTCCTCATGGCCTTTATGGTCTGGGCTGCACACGTCCTACAATGGCATATACAAAGGGAAGCAACCTCGCGAGAGCAAGCAAATCCCATAAAGTATGCCCCAGTTCGGATTGCAGGCTGCAACTCGCCTGCATGAAGCCGGAATCGCTAGTAATCGTGGATCAGCATGCCACGGTGAATATGTTCCTGAGCCTTGTACACACCGCCCGTCAAGCCACGAAAGTGGGGAGGGCTTAAAGTCGCCAAGCTAACCTTCGGGAGGCAGGCGCCTAGAGTCAACTCCGCGATTGGGACTAAGTCGTAACAAGGTAGCCGTAGGGGAACCTGCGGCTGGATCACCTCCTTTCTAAGGATAATTAGAACGTCGAAATATTGATTTCAATCTTTGTATTGGATTCAAAACCTTCGATGTATTATCTCAACCGGTGACGGTTGAAATATAAAATGGGGACAGTCCTTGTGCCTGGAATAGAAGTCGGACTACTTCGGTAGTCACCTGACTGAATTGATATTGAGAAACCCGGTACAAGGAATAGCCATCTTGTGCCGGGTTTTTTCATGCGCTGATATAAACTCCTCATTCACGCCCATTCCGCACTTTGTAGTTTTCTCTTGCTTCATCGCAAATTGGAATTTTCTTGTGAATCTTTAGCGGGACAAAGTAAGGTTTTGGACGGCTCTCGCCGGATATCTTTCTTTGCGCTCTCGCAGAGCAAGTTCCCTTCACTGCCATCCTGCATGGCCAAAAACAACCTTCGCTTTTCGGCTCCAAAGCTGCGAGAATTCCCTCTGCATACATTGCTTCGGCGGCTGCTTTACCCCAACCCGCTAAAGACACTGGAAAACGAGCGAAAGAACTCGTTTTTCGGACCAAAAAAACCAACCGCAATGGCCTCAAGAAGATGCGAAAAATATTCCACTCGAGAGACGCGAGAAGGAGACATGCTGCTACAATGGACAACATCCCGAGTCTTGAGAGGTTCCAGACAGTTCCAAATGGGAGATATCGCCGAGGCTGCTTTTATTTTGCGTTTCCTACTCTTTTCCCATCTCCATTTGATTTGCATGCCTAACCCTTTATCAAAATAGGCATGCGATGGATTTCCAATCTGCCAAAACAGCGACGAAACTGAATACTAACTTACGAGGTGCTCATGAACAGGACATTGAGAGTAATGGATATTAAACGTGGACTTGTTTTGTCATTTTGTACCGCTGTGTTGGCAACTCTGGCGGGGCCGGTTGCTCAAGCTGAAGTGGGTGTCCAACTTAATCTTCGCTACGACGATCCTGCCAACGAGTCGGCTGGCGGAACTTGGGATATGCTGGTGCAATCCTCCGCTACCAATGGAGTTTCCGCAGTCCGCGTAGTACTCCAAGGCATTACAGGCGTCACTGGCGTAGACACTCCTTTAAGTGCCATCATTCCGAACAGCCTTGCCTTCGATAACGTTAACAGTCTTTTCCGCTTTCAACCCTTTGGCGGTGTTGGTGTTGAGATCGTCGCAGGCGATGATTTATCTGGCACCCTTATTGTTGGTGTTGGCACCGGAGGAAGTTCAACCGGGAATATCCCCGAAGACGATCTCTTTCCCGACGGTATCGTCGGAAATAACCCGTGGGACAACTCCGCTCTGTTAGCCTCGGGAACGTTCGGTTCGGCTCGCCCACAATTCCTCGAAGTAAATCCCGCAAATGGAAATCTCCAAATGGGCAGTGGTGTCCGCGTTCTGGCGAACGAGTTCACTATTCCCGCGACCGATCCCATCAACGCAGCCACCATCGGTGCCGTAAGTGTTCGTGGCGATGCGGCGATCGATGGTTCTGGGTTTGAAGAAATGCTCCTCGGCGATGCAAACCGGAGTGGTACGGTCAACAACAATGACTTCAATACGGTCATCAACAACTTATCCACTAGCGGCAAGTCTTGGGACACGGGCGACGTGGACGGCTCAAGTACTGGCGATGTCAACAACGCTGACGTTAACGCGGTATTAGATAACTTTTTCCAGTCCGCTTCCAATCCATCAAACTTATCTGCTTCGTCAGCCTCGCCCGCCTCTTTAGCATCAGGATCTCCGTTTTCACTTAGCGGAGAAGTCGTGGCTGCGTTTGACCTCGGTATGAATCCCGTTCCACTGCCCGATATCAGCCAGAATGTTGGGACTCCCCTCGTTTATCAAATCGATTTCAGCATTGATACGTCCGGCCTGGAAATTGGCGAACTAGGTTTTGCCAATGTTGGGTTCAATATTCTCCCCGCAAATCTTTCCGATAGTCTCGCGATTGGTTGGACTCCCACCACAGAAGAAGTGGACACGAATGGTCCTGCTGCGGGTGGGCTGGCACCTTTATTCGCCACAAATCAAGATGCCGGAACACCAGACGACTTCGCAGGAATCTTGGCCTCGATTGCAGGCGGCTTAACCGAGGCAAGTGATCCGCGTACCCAAGTGGGACAAAATGGATCTACCCTTGTCGGCTCAGTCTTTCTTGAGTGGGATGGTGTAACTCAAGGTTCAGTTTCAACTGAGGGAGTCTTGTTTTCGGCGAATTCTCTCAGTGGCCAGTTCCTAAATTCGCAACTTGGTGCTTCCACTAGTATCAGCTTCGGCGCCATACCTGAACCAAACACCTTTGCTTTAGCAGGCCTGGCGCTCGTAGTTCTCCTCGCGAAAGTAGATATTATCAGGTCCCGTACCTCTGCGAACCCATAGCAAACCCTGCTCTAATTCGTCGCGTGCTATGGGCTAAACTCCTTCACTCACGAGGGTAGCACCGACAGCGTTCGCAAATGACATTGCCTGCGGGCATACTGACTCGAATGATTGTCGCCCTTTTGGGGTATTGCAGTCGCAGCACAAGAGGCCAGTCACCTCGAACTCCTCCCGCGCTGCGCACACCGACACGAGTCCGAGTAGAAGGTTTTCGTCGTGGTTCAATACTAGATAACTTTGCACCACGAACCCCCAAATAATTTTGTCCCATTTCCGAGGCCCCAAAAGTCCTAAATTGGGCCCATTTTGTCCCACTCGCCATGCAGCAAACCCTAAGATTCTCGATCCAATCGAACTTCCTAAGGGACAAAAACACCGAATTAAGTCCCAAAACATGGGACCCCACCCCATGGGACAAAACCCCAATAGAGGGGGGCGAAAACGAAAAACGGCAAGCCGCAAAGCCCAGAAATCGCAATACATGGGTCAAGCTTCTCCCCGACTCCGCTCTATCCTCATCCCACAAGAACCGGTAAAAACCGATCTTCCTAATCACGCTATTTTTCTCCTCAATAAGCACCTCATAAAAATCCCATGGAACTCTTCACTCTCTCCGGGCTCAGCACGCTCGTGATGCTCGTGATCCTGCAAGCGGTTCTCGGCTTCGACAACTTGCTCTACATCTCGATCGAGTCCAAGCGGGCACCCGAGGAAAAACAACCGTTTGTCCGTCGCCTTGGCATTGGGCTAGCCGTGGGGCTGCGCGTTGTGCTGCTGTTTGTCATCATCTCGCTCATCGACCAAGTGCAAACGCCGATTTTTTCGATCCTTTTCACCGACATCTGTACTGCCGAGTTTACGCTCCATAGTCTCATCACGCTTGTCGGGGGAATTTTCATTCTTTATACCGCGGTCAAAGAAATCACGCACATGCTTGTCATCGAAGAGGTTGGAGAAGGCGTTAACGGCAAAGGCAAAAAATCGACGGCCGCCGTCATCTTTTGGATAGTACTGATGAATCTGGTCTTTTCCTTCGATTCTATTCTCTCTGCCATGGCACTCACCCGAGACTTCTGGACCATGGCAATCGCTATCCTCATCAGCGGTGCGATGATGCTTTGGCTAGCAGATCGTGTCGCCGAGTTCCTCAAACGCAACCGCATGTACGAAGTACTTGGCCTTTTCATTCTCTTTATCGTCGGCATCATGTTGCTCGGCGAAGGAGGCCACCTTGCCCAGCTCACACTATTCACCCACCCAGTCACTCCCATGGCCAAAAGCACGTTTTACTTCTCGATCGGCGTGCTGGTCGCCATCGATCTAGTGCAAAGCCGCTACCGAAAAAAACTGCTAGCCCAACGAGAACAAGAACTACACGGCAAAGCCTAAACCCCTAAACCCCTAAACCCCATACCCCATACCCCATACCCCATCTAACTACTAACTACTAACTACTAACTACTATGCCTCGACACGACCAACGAGAAGACAATCAACTACGACCATTCCACATCGAACGCGACGTACCAGGCGCCGCACCAGGACGCGTGCAAGTCAGCGCCGGACGCACCACCGTGCTCTGCACCGCAAGCATCGAAGAAAACGTCCCGCCCTGGCTCGCCGGAAAAGGCAAGGGCTGGGTTACGGCTGAGTACAACATGCTCCCCGGAAGCACGTCCCCCAGAAAACGCCGAGACCGTGGCGGGAAAATCGACGGACGCTCTTCCGAAATCCAACGACTTATCGGCCGCAGCCTCCGAGCCGTCGTCGATCTGACGGCCCTGGGCGAGCGAATGATCACCGTCGATTGCGATGTCCTTGAAGCCGATGGAGGAACACGCACGGCAAGCATTACCGGAGGATTTATCGCACTCGTCGAAGCGATTCGCTCTCTCGAAGATATCGACAAAACGGGCAAGTCTCCGCTGGCCGGCACCGTCGCTGCGGTAAGCGTTGGCATCGTCGATGGCCAACCGATGCTCGACGTCGATTACAGCGAAGACGTACGCGCCGACGTCGACATGAACATTGTCATGACCGGCAAGGGACGTTTCGTCGAAGTGCAAGGGTCGGGCGAAGAGGCAACCTTCAGCGCCGAAGAACTCACCGCCTTGGTTGCCTTGGCACAAGACGGCATCGCCGAACTAAGCAAACTACAACGACAAACCCTCGGAGAGTCGTGGCCCATGCCGTAAGCCAAGATACGGTTCACTTGCTGGAGAGGTTTTCCTCATGGTCAATAGCCCGGCAAAATCAAATCCCACCGCCGCCACCGCCACCGCCTAATCCACCACCACCACCACCACCGCCGCCGCCTAATCCACCGCCGCCGCCTTGTCCCGCTGCCTGGGCTTGCCCGGCAAATGTAAACGTCGTGACATCGCCAATGCCAGTGAACGAAGGAGAAGCCGTAATGCGAACATAACGCCGATCTGGCGAGATCACCGCGGTAGAAACCATTTGGGTGCCATCAGGGAGCACTTGAATAATAGGCTGGAAGCCTACCGCACCCCCGCCGCCAAAACCCAAACGACGCCGACGACGCAAGCCAAGGCGATCGGGAGCAATTCTTGGATCAGAGAATTGTTCCATTTGCTGAGCAAGTGCCGCCCGGCTGACTGCTTCCTGTCGATTGATTACCACTTCGAGCCGCTCCTCATCCAGCGGCTCGGTACGCCGGCCATGTTCCAACTCGAAAATAACTAACGCATCACTATCCTCCTGGACAGTAACGTGTTGCCGTTCATGAAGCTGATCTTTGGTGCCAAAAAACTGATAAACATCAATCGTTACTTTACCAGCCACCACTTTGCCCCAAACTTTGCGAACCCGAACCCGATAAGTTCCGCCAAAGGCTTTGGCGCAAACATACTGCTCGCTGAAACCCTTGTCCGCCGATTTTTCGTAGCTGGCATAGGTATCTCCGAGAGAAACTCCGCCACCGCTAGTTCGAGGTTCCTGCAACGAGCAGATCGTACCGCCCGGCTCTTCCACAATCAAATCAATATCAGCATCGCCAGACCAGGTCGCCTTAACCACAATGTCACGCACTACTGCTTCATTCAACTCGTTTTGGTATTGGTCGTGGACCGATTGGTCGCTGTCTTTCGACAAGTCTTCTAAGGTAGCTTTCGCAACCCGAATTGCTTTAGAACGAATTGCTTGCTGTTCGCTTGGCCAAGCATAGGAAAGGATCCCAACCGTAGCCCAGCGGATGCCTTCGACATCTTCCGCCCGCTGCGCAGCCCGCAAACCAAAAACATAGGCTTCGCTATGCAGCGGAGAAACCTTAACGATCTGACGACAAACCTGCACCGCTCGGAGATCCAAATCGATATACGAAAGGTATTGAGCAATCAACATCAGCTCTTCCGGCGAGTTACTAAAATCGCAAGCCGACATAATCGCCCGCTCGATCTCGCTCTTCTCACGACCGGCCAATTCCATAGCAATTCCAAGCGTCTCGTACATCCAAGACTGGACATGCCCCTGACGAATTGCCGATTGGAGATGCTCGATTACCTGATCAAACTTCTGGTCTTTCATCAGCCCACGAATCGACTCGCGAACCTCTGCAGGCGGCGTCTGCAATTCCACGGTTGTCTCATCAGGCAGACTCGATTCGGTATTCAGCTCAACCACTGTAGTCTCGCTTTCCTCTCCGACCTCCGACTGGTAGTTGTCGGCCACAGCAAATTGGCCTCCTCCGCCACCTCCTCCGCCTCCAAAGCCACCACCTCCGCCACCTTGGCCGCCACCTTGGCCGCCGCCTTGACCGCCACCTTGACCGCCGCCGCCTTGGCCACCGCCAATGATGCCAAGATTCTGAATTGGAAGGACCAGGTCAGCTACCGGATAGACTTTAACTTTCAGCGTCTCATTGGCACGGTCTTCCGTCGTGATCAACAAGACTTCTTCGTCAATCACGTAGGTGAGATCCTCAAGGCCCGGTTCTTTGAGCATGAGATTCAGTGCCGAACGAAGCGAAATGTTGCTCAGGGTGGTCGTGACTTCGGTATCGGTGCTAATGGCAACTTCTTCGAGGGCCGCGTTATCGAAAATAATCGGAATATTGTACTCCGTCCGAAGTTGATCGATGACATCGGTCAGCGGAGTATCGACAAAGTCGAGCGGGGCCTTCAAAGGCTCGCGAAGAGCGCTCTGGATGCGCTGCTCTGCTTTGCTACTCGCACTGAGGTCAACCGAATTGTACTTTTTACGACGGTTCGTCAAGTCTTGGAAAACTTCTGCGTCGGGGTAAATGATTGGGGGATCGTCGGGAAACGGAATGTGCGAGAGTTCGAGCGTATACATTGCATTGAAGAAGCCGTCCCAACGAGCTGCACGGGCTACTTTTTGGAGATGGTGATGACGTTTTTGTCTCGCCACGAGTGTCGCGACTCGAGGCACTACCCCGTTGGGATCAAGTTCTTCGACAACCTGGGCAACTTCGATGGCTTCGAGGTAACGTTGTTCGTCCAGGAGAGAAGAAAAGCGAGCCATCAATTGTTTCTCTCTTTCTCGGTCTCGATTAAGCCGCTCGTTAAGCATCTTACGTTCGCGAACCGAGGCAAGCTCTTCTTCGCGTTGTCGATCGAGATCGTCCTTAAGTGCTGCCTGATAGCGGGCCTCTTTCAGGGTCGAACGAAGTTTGTCGAGCAACTCTGCTCGCTTGGCCGCGTCGAGATCTGCCGCTCGCGTGACACTCTCCAATGCAAGCTTGAGATTCTGAATCGCCAGCTTAGGATTCGAGGACATTTCGGTTCGAGCATCGACAATTTCATTCTGAATATTCTTACTGAGCATCTCTGCGTAGACGCGTCGCTCTTGCTCGACTTGATCAAGAAAAGCTCCCTCGCTAGAGATTCGGTCGAGCAGCCCTGGCTCTTCAATCGCCCCGGGGCGGACAAGCGAAATGTCGCCTTCGGCAGGCACAGCAGCTTCGACAAAAATGGTCTCGCCTACTTGATCGCTCGGGCCAAGATCCTCGACCACATGCTGCACGGTGCGTGCTTGGGCGTTACCAGGCTCAATTCGCAACACATTCTGCGCGATTCGCTTGGCTGCTTCATGGTCGCCGGTCGCAACGGCCCGCTCGGCCAGACGGGTCAGCTGGTCCATACGTGCTCCTACCAACCGCGCTGTTTCGGCCAAACCGGCAGAACCAAGCGTTGGAAGCGACATCCCTTCATCGCCACGAGCGTTTTCTACAATTTGCGTCAAGAACGCATGATCTTCTTGCGAAGCTTCTGGTTCAGCGGTCCAAGTCAATTCGGTCGAACCGAAATGTCCTTCAGCCGTAATCTTTACATCAACCGCTTCAGGCAAAGTGTCGGTGGTCGAACCCAAAATGATGGTGTCGCGATCAGCCCGCAATGGCGGCATCACCGCTGGAAATACTTGCCCCAGTTCACTTGCCAAGTTAACACTCTGTGGCCAAAGAACAGTTACACCTGCCCAATCGGCCAAGGTTTTTCCGGCGATCTCGGCGTTGCGAATGTTTTCTACTCGGGCTTGCTGGTCACTAATGCCGTCAGCCTCGTTCTGCCAGACCATGTCCGCCTGGACATACATATTGCCACCCGTCTGGTTGGCCAAGACGGCGAGAAGCTGGGCGTCGACTTTGGGGCCCACAGCAAAACTGGTCACACTCACGCGAGCATCTCTCAGCATGCTGACCACACGGCCAAGCGTCGAGGTGTCAAGCATGTTGGCGATGCTGATGCCATCGCCGAGATAGATAATCGTACGTTGATCTGCATCCGCAAAAGCGAGTCGGTCGGCAGCCGCTTCGAGGGCACCTGCAAGGTCCGTCGAACCGAGAGGCACTTGCTCGTAAAGCCGCTCGACCGCAGCCTTCATCTCAGGGCTCGATGCAGCAACAAACTCCTCGGTCATCGCTTTGACATCAAGGTCGACCCCCAACAACTCGACTCGGTCGTCAGCGCCAAGGTTGCTCAAGAGCGACTCAATCGCTGTCATAGCCGAGACGCGATACGCGCCTTGCTGGCTCGCCGAAGTATCCATCAACACAACAATCGCAGTGCTGGCAGCTCGACGCTGCTCAACCTCCGGCATAAGACTCAACGCATAAAACGTCTGGCCTTCCCGCTGGTAGGTGATCATCCGAGACGACTCGGCGGCTACGTTAACGGTAGCAAGATTGGCAGTAAAAAAAGTGGTTGCACTCAAAAGTGCTGCAATGAATCGATAGTTACGCATAAAAGCGCTCCCTTTGTGTACCTTCGGCACTGTGATCAAGCTCGTTCCGCAAAGTCGACCGTACCAGCGCAGACGGTGCCCTTTCGCTGTCCTGAAAAACTCGGTAAATCGGCAACTACTACCAGTTTAAGCTGATCGGGCTGCCCCTGCCAGAAGAAAGTGTCCAGAACTATGACCCGCTTGCCCTGAATTGGGCCTATTGTATGGATCGCAGGTGAGGTCTGGTGTAGCCATGGCCGCCAAATTCGGTGCCAAACGGGCGAATCACGACTGACCGCCGGGCCCTAATCTGGTACAAATCGGTTGCGTTCCTACGGGAATAAGGCCTTTCCATGCAGTTTTAGCCAGATCCTCCCGTTGGAAAGCGACACTCCAGGCGAACCTTTGGCCCCGGCAATCGGGTCCTGCTCAAAGTCTTCTTGCAAGAAAGAAGTCCTGACTCCCCCAGAACGGTTATGTCCGACGCGGAAAAAAAATAGTGGCCAGCTCTCCTTTTTACCATACTGCACTGCTCGCCCAGCAAGCTGCCGAGCCCTTGTCGACCGACGGGAAGATCGCTTTATGCGTGACAGCCGTCATTTTCCTCATTTTGCAGTTTCGCAGAGCCGTATCGGTCGACTTGCTGTTTTTAGGCGGATTGGTGGTCGTAACGCTTTCTGGCGTGCTGAGTTCGGAGCAGGCACTCGCCGGATTTTCAAGCCGTGCGGTCGTCATGATTGCCGCCCTGTTTGCCGCCTCGGCTGGGCTGCGGGCTACCGGGGCGCTCGACTGGATTGGCAATTGGTTGCTCGGCGGAGCGACTACCGAACGAAGCGCCCTTCTCCGTTTGGCCGCTGCCGTGGTTCCCTCGTCGGCATTTGTCTTGAATACTCCCCTTGTCGCAATGATGGCCCCGGTTGTCGTCGACTGGTGCCGGCGCCGCGGAATTTCTCCTTCGCGGGTTCTTATTCCACTCAGCTATTTTACAATCCTCGGCGGCGTTTGCACGCTGATTGGCACCAGCACCACGCTCGTCATCAACGGCAAGCTCTCTGCCATGCAGGCCGAAGGCGGACACCCTCAGGCAATTGCCGAACGAATTGGCGAACTGTCGTTCTTTGAAATTTCGTCGGTCGGAATTCCAATGGCTCTGATTGGCGTTGCCTACATGTTGCTTGTCGCACTGCGCCGGCTGCCCGATCGTAGCGAGTTGATTGAACAATTTGGCGAACGTCGGCGCGAGTATTTAGTCGAAATGCAAGTCGAACCTCGCTGCCCACTGATTGGCAAAAGCGTGCAAGACGCTGGGTTACGTAACTTGCCGGGGCTATTCTTAATCGAAATTGGCCGAGCCAACGAGACGATCACTCCAGTTACGCCTCAAGATTATATTCGCTCAGGCGACCGACTGGTCTTTACCGGGGTCGTGACGACGATTGCCGACTTAGAACGGATTCCCGGGCTCGTTCCCGCAGCCGATACTACGTTTGAGACCATCCCTGCCGAGCGCACTCGTCGCCAGCTTACCGAAGCCGTGCTCTCGCGTACTTCTCCGCTGATCGGACTCACCGTTCGCGAAGCCGATTTCCGCAAACGATACAATGCCGCGATTGTCGCAGTCCATCGAAATGGCGAACGACTCACCAACAAAGTCGGCAGCGTACGGCTCGAACCCGGCGACACACTGCTACTTCAAACTCGCAATGAGTTTGTCGAGTCGCACCGCAATAGCCATGAGTTCTATCTTGTGAGTCGGGTAGGCAAAACAACGGCTCGGCGCCACGATCGGGCTCTGCTGGCAAGTTTGCTATTTCTTGGCCTCATCGTTTGGCTAACCATCTGCAGCTTGTGGCCAGACATTTTGCCATGGGGCAATGTGATGTCGGGTCGTATCCACGCGATTGCTGCCGTGGCGATCGTGATTGCCATGGTCGCGACTCGGTGCCTGACTACTTCCGAAGCTCGTTCTGCGATCGACCTGCAAGTATTGCTTACCATCGGCGCGGCCTTAGGCATCGGCGAAGCCCTGGACCGAAGTGGTGCTGCCCACTGGCTAGCGAATTTGCTGGTCAACGGAACGACGGCTTTGAAAATCGGCGATCGTTGGGAACCTTTGGTCTTGCTTGCCGTTGTCTATCTTGTTTCGCAGCTATTCACTGAAACGATTACGAACTTGGCCGTCGCGACCATTATGATTCCGGTCGCAGTAAGCGTTGCAGTTATCGGCGGCTACGATCCTCGACCATTTATCGTCGCGGTCACCTTGGCAGCAAGCTTGAGCTTCGTCACCCCGATCGGCTACCAAACCAACCTCATGGTCATGGGCCCCGGTGGGTACCAACCTCGCGACTACTGGCGCGTCGGCTGGCCTTTAGCCGTGTTGCTGACGATTTCGGCCCTGGTGCTTATCCCGTGGATCTGGCCATTCACGCTGCCCTAGTGCTTTGTCAAATCATGATTTTAGGGTCGTCATTTCGATTCGACCTTTGAAATACGAGTGAAATCGAAATGACGACCCTAATATTCAATACTGACAAAGCCCTAGCAGCATGTTGCTAGATTGTCTTGGTTCTGAGACTTGCCAAATGTTGGGTGCCGGTATTGCTTGCGAACATCTTTTGCGGCACGATCGTAGTAAACGTCTCGGCGATTCGCAGGTTTTACAAAGGAAGAATCGGAGCAACCCAATGAAACGTCTCTCTCTCTATTGTGGGGCCAGTGCTCTCGCCGGCCTAATCGTGGGCGTCGCCTTTTTTGGAAGCGACCCAATTAAGTTCAGCGGCAAGGCTTACGCAGTTCAGCCCGCTATTTCGAGCGAGGGAAGCCGCTCGAGGTTACAAGCCGCCAACCGTGACGTTGTTCCCTCGATGACAGCCGAAGAGCAGATCAGCATCTCGGTCTATGAACAAGCCAACCCGAGCGTGGTAAACATCAACACAAAAAGCACTCAGATCGACCACTTCTTTCGTCTGCAACGAGAGTCCGAAGGCTCAGGCTCTGGTGCCGTGTTAGATAAAGAAGGCCATATCATCACAAACTTTCATGTCATCGACGACGCGGATGCGATTGAGGTCACTTTAGCATCAAATAAGACTTTTCCGGCAACCTTCATTGGAGGAGACAAAGAACACGACATCGCGGTGCTAAAAATCGAAGCGCCGCCAGAAGATCTGCGACCCATCCCTTTGGGAATCTCAAGTGACTTGCGTGTTGGGCAGCGTGCCTTTGTGCTGGGCAATCCCTTTGGATGGGATGGCACCCTTACGACTGGCATTATCTCTAGCTTGAACCGCGATCTTCCAAGCCGTGTGCCGGGCCGACAAATGCAGTCGCTTATTCAAACCGATGCCGCGATGAACCCAGGCAACTCGGGCGGACCACTGCTCGATACGAATTCTCAAATGGTCGGCATGTGTGTTGCGATCGCCACGAAAACCGGACAGAACGCAGGGGTAGGTTTTGCTATTCCTATCGACCGCATCAAACAAATTGTTCCTGAGCTAATTCAAAACGGTCGTATTGTTCGTGCAGACATTGGCATCATGGAAGTCATGGAAACCGAAACAGGGATTGTCATTGCTCGTTTAGATTCCAACGGCCCAGCTGCGCAAGCGGGCTTACGAGGTTTTCGCCGTGTGGTCCAACGCCGCAAGCAAGGGCCGATTATCTACGAAACAGAAACGATCGACCGCTCCCACGCCGATCGTATCCTCGAAGTCAACGGCCAGCCGATGCGATCGGGCGTCCAGTTTCGGGACAAGATATGGGAATATCGGCCTGGAACGGTAATCCATCTCACCATTGTTCGAGATGGCAAACAGAAAAAAGTTGCCGTGACTTTGGGCGGCAAATAGGCCTCCAGGCCCTCCAGGGAATCGCCCTAAAGTGTTTTGCATAAACGTGTTACGGCAGGAGCCAGTCCTGCGAGTCAGACCGCGAAAAGAGCTTCATGCTGGCAAGCTCCGGCAGATTACTTGCATTTTGCTCCTTGAAAGTCTCTGAAGAATCACCACAATTTCGCGGATACTTCGTTGCTGAACCGCTAACGATAGTTCTCGACGACGGTTCTCGACAAAGTCCCCACAAAAACCTTCCCTTCCCGGAGCAGAGATTCGTCAGAATGACCGAGAAGCCTGCAACAGTCGCAGGCTTCTACAGCCTCTGACGGTTCTGCAAAATTTGGCATGATTCATCCTGCGGATTTTTGATTACTAGCTTCCCAGCGGTAATGCCCCCTCGGCCAATGTGTCTGCCGAAAGTTTTGTTTTGAAAGGAGTTACCCCATGGTTCATTCTCTGTCTGTAGCTGCAATTGTAGTGAGTTCGATGGCAGCTGCCACTAGTCCAATCCAATGGCAAGCCGACTATGGTAAAGCGTTAGCAGCCACTCGCACGGAGCAACAGCAACCTTTGCTGATCGTTTTCGACAACCCCAACGATCCGAAGTCGTCAATTGAGAGCAAGCAGCTCAAAGCGACCGGCGAACAATCGGACTTGCTTGATGCCTACCAACGCTGTCACATTGACGTCAGCACCAAGTACGGCAAGAAAGTTGCCGAAGTCTTTGGCGCAAAGGAATTTCCTTTTACTGCCATTATCGACAAGACTGGCTCGTTTGTCCTGTGCAAGAAGTCGGGTCGGCTTAGCGAATCGCAATGGCTCGAAACGCTTGCTACCTACCAGAAGGGCGTTCGCCCCTCGTTGTCGGTTCACACTACGTTCTACCGCGGCAACGAGATTCAGCTGAATGCCAGCGGAGTGGCCGATCCGGAATTTTGCCCTTCCTGCCATTTGAATAGCAAGTAACGAAACTCGACGAAGTGGAGAAAACACAAGGTGGCTAGGCGAAAGCTTGGCCACCTTTTTTTTTGCGCAGCTCTTTGACGAGCCCTATCGCACTAGGCCAGCTGAGATATCGAGATCGAGCGATTCAAAAAGCCCTGCACGATAACGCTCGATTGCGATTGCCCCCATGACTGCATTGTCTGTGCAGAGCTTCAGGGGGGGAATAAACAGCTCAAAACTATTTTCCTCAGCGGCTTTCTCCATTGCCGCTCGAAAACAACCGTTCGCTGCAACGCCACCGCCAACACAGAGTCGGCCGCTATTCTCTCGCCGCAACGCGGCAACGGATTTGGTCACTAGGCACTCGATGACCGCCGCTTGAAAACTTGCAGCCATGTCGGCAATCAATTGCGGTTTAAGGTCTGCTTCTGTTCCCATCTTTGGGCGACCGGGGCCAAACAGCTCGTAGCGAACCGCCGTTTTCAGGCCGCTAAAGCTGAAGTCGAGCCGCTTGGCGTCGTGGAGCAACGGTCGGGGCAGCTTAAAACGGGTGGCATCGCCACGTTTTGCGGCCTGCTCAATCGCAGGCCCTCCGGGATAAGGCAGGCCCAACATGCTGGCGACCTTATCAAAGGCTTCGCCAGCGGCATCGTCGATTGTGCCACCGATCGCGGTGAAATCGAGCGCCGTTCGGCAGCGGAAAAGATTGGAATGTCCGCCGCTCACAATCAGACCGATGCAAGGAAAAACATCCTGCCCGCTTGCAATGCGACAAGCGTAGATATGTGCCTGAAGATGGTCGATTGCAATCAGCGGTAAGTCGTGAGCAAGCGAAAGTGTTTTTGCTGCCATCAAACCGACGAGGAGCGACCCAGAGAGTCCCGGGCGATTGGCAACTGCTACGGCATCGAGATCCTGCAGCGAGACGCCCGCCTGTTCAAGTGTCTCATGGATGACCGGCAAGATGCGTTCGACATGAGCGCGCGAAGCAATCTCAGGCACGACCCCGCCAAAACGTTGATGCAAGTCATTTTGCGAGGCGACGATCGATCCTAAAACTTCTAGTTTATCAGTCACTACGGCTGCGGCCGTTTCGTCGCAAGTTGTTTCAAGCGTAAGAATTCGGGTCATGATGAGTTTCAAGTTAAAAGTAGCAGGTCAAGAGCCTGGGGAGGTAGACCGTGACGGGGTTTGATCTCTGGGTTCATGTTTCTCGGCTCCCGCGACCTCCCCTGGTAAGCGTAGGTGATGTACCCAGGCGGGTGGCACGTTGGCGAGAACGCAGTCGCGATCGACTTCCCAAGAATCCAGCTCACGCTGAAGGAGCGATTCGATACCGGCTAGGCGTCGCCGTTCCTGAGGTTTTGAGCACAATGCTTTAGCTTTTCGTATCGCAACATATTCAAAAAAACTTAGCGACGCCCCTTGGGTTGCCAAGCGATGGAACTGCGAGAGTATCTTTTGAACCACCTGGCAAGAAAAATTATTGAGCGGTAGCCCCGAGACAACTACGTCGTAGCGGCAAGCTTCGTCGAGTTCTTCGACCGGCATCTGCAACACGCGCACGCGATCGGCAACTCGGAGCCAACTTGGATCTTGGCGAAGTCGATCACCAAGAACTTTGGCAAATCGTTCGTTAAGTTCGACAAGATCGAGCCGGTCGTCGGGTCCCAGGCGAGCAATAATTTCGGCCGTTACAGCGCCTGTCCCTGAGCCTACCTCAAGTACCTTCTGTCCCACATCGCCGCTACCGACCTTGCTGGCAAGGCGACGAGCAAGGCGGCGTCCGCTCGGAAGAATTGCGCCGGTGCTATGAAAAGTTTGGCGAAACTCTCGCAAGAAAAGACGGTAGTCGGAAAGTCGTTGGCCCATCGTGGCATTCTACGACGTCCGAGGGCATGCGCGAAGGAGCCTCTTGAGGGTCAATGGTCGTACCAAAGCCCCACACCTACTTGCTGCTCGAACTGATTGGCAAATTCGAACTGGTTGCTCTTCCCGTTATAGTAGTGCAAGCCGGTCCGCATCACGCGTCCGCTTTGTCCACGCCAAAGCCATCCCAGCTGGGCGACCACATTGCCTCCGAAATTGACTTCTTCACGCAGGTGGCCATTGATCGCAAAAAACGGCGTCCCACGAAATCCCGTAGGGCCTGGCTGAGCATAATCGACGCCCAACTGAAATTCCCAAGGCTCGGTAAACTCGTCATTATAGAAAGCCCATCCGGCCTCGCCATACAGACGCCATGCAGGCCGTGGGAAAAACGAGTAGCCGAGCACCAACGTGTCGCGACTGAAATTGATTCGCTCAGCGGTGCTCATTTGGCGAATGATTCGTTCATCGCCCAAGTGCGCGCTAAGATGGTAGTAAGAAAATTTCCACTGCTGTCGGCCGCGGCCGTAAATAATCGGTATGCCGAAACGAAAGTCTACCGCTTCTAAATCCCAGTTCGCATCCAGGTTGAGCCGAAGTTGGCTTGCCCCTTCTATCTGTAACTCCCAGCCTTCGGGACGACCGTTGTTCGCGGTTCCATAGCGAAACAACGAGGCGCGACCTCCGAGCGAAACATCAAGCAACGATACCCCGTTACCAAACTCTTCAAATATCGCCCCGGAAGTTCGAGCTTCTTTTGTGCCGGCCCAGTACGAATGCCAGATTACGTCTCCGGGCAGCACATGCCAGTTCCAGTCTTGCTTATTGCCAGTAGGCATAAGCACCGGATCGACGTACAGAGAATCAATGAATGGCGGAAGCTGATTGCTGTTTTCTTCCCATGGATCGGGACAGCATGGCACTCGCATTTGATCGAGCTCTAAGTCGGAAACTACGGAGTAGGATTCCTCGACAAGGTACTGAGCAGGTTCTGCTTTGCGAACGGGCGCAGCTGGCACTCTCCGATAGGGCTGCCAAGCCTGCCCCTGCGCAGCATGGCTTCGCTCGGACAGTTGCTGTGAGCAAGTCCAGGCCATGGTCAGCGCCAACAGTAAGGCAAGTCGAATGGTCATGTCAAAGAAGAGGAATGAGACGGTGTCTCTTTGCTCTCAAGCAATGCGGGAAACGGTAGACGTTAAGTGGGGGGAAGATTATTCGATTGTCAGGCCTCTGCGAAGGTCGATCCGACGGTTTTACCGCGAATTGTGCGAGGTATCTCGCTAAACTCGCGAAAAAAGGAGTGCTAGCAGGCCGAGGTCGACAGACTTCACGAGCAGCCTGTAGAATGGCTTCTATCTCACGTTTCGCATCCTTCCCTTCAATTGCTAACAAACTCTGCCATGGTATTGCTAGAAATGAGCATTGTGCCCATGGGGCTCGGCGAAAGCGTCAGCCAGTATGTTGCCGAGTGCGTCGATCTGGTTGACCAGAGCGGGCTCGACTACGAATTGCACTCGATGGGAACGATTGTCGAAGGCGAGCTACCCGAGGTTCTTGCACTCATGCAGAGCTGTATTGAACAGGTCGCCAAACACTCCGAGCGTGTGACCTGCTCGGCCAAAATCGACTATCGCCGCAATCGAAGCGGCCGACTTTCGGCCAAGGTGGACCGTGTCGAAGAAAAACTAGGACGAAAGGTAAAACGGTAGAAAAGAACTTATGAACAACTCTGACTTGGATGCAGTACTAGGCCGCGTAACCAGCGGCGTTTACATTCTGACCGCAGGCACAGGAGACCGTGCCACGGGGATGCTCGCCAGCTGGGTGATGCAAGCAGGCTTCGACCCGCCGATGGTTTCGGTTGCGGTAAAGTCGGGCCGCTACGTCTGCGACTGGCTCACCCAAGGCGAGCCATTTGTCCTGAACGTCATCCCAGAAAAACAGTTTGATCTGCTCAAACATTTCGGCAAAGGGTTCGAGCCCGGCGAGCAAGCGTTCGAGGGCCTAGCGATTCGCCACTGCCCAAGGGGTGTTCCCGTGCTCGAAGATTGCCTGGGATATATCGAGTGTGAGCCGACCTCGCACGTCGATTCCGGCGACCATCGTATATTCCTTGCCAAGGTCGTCCGCGGCGGCCTGCTGAGCGATGCTTCGCCCCTGGTTCACATTCGCAAGAGCGGCAGCAACTACTAAAGCGTAATTTCACAACTGCATTCTCAGTTACCTTCTCTAGCAATATAAGCTATCATTTAATAGGAGGGCTCAGCCCTACCTATACCGAATGCTAGAATGCAACCGCAGTTGCTACACCAGAAGGGTAGAGTGATGAAACGTTTTACAAATATTCTAGTTGGTATCGATCTTTCCGACGGCGATAGCTATGTCTGCGACCAACTATCGCCTGATACCGAAATGATCGTCCAGAGAGCTTTGTGGCTGGCCAAGCACAATTCTGCCCGGTTACGTTTTTTTTATTCGATCGAGGTATCTGCTCAAGCCCAACGCCTCATTGAAGAAAGTCAGGGAGAAGAACCCACCGTTGTGGAAGACGCTGAAGAAGCACTGAACAATCTGGTTGAACGGGCTAAACGAGAAGGTGTTTCAGCAGACTGCCAAGTGGTTATCGGTAAGAGTTGGATAGAACTCATTTACCAAGTGCTACGCAATGAGCACGATCTCGTAATTGTCGGCACCCGGCGATTAGGTCGCGCAGAAAGCTTTTTGCTAGGAAGTACGGGCATCAAGCTGCTACGGAAGTGCCCTTGTCCAGTATGGGTCATGCAACCACAGACCGATCTAAAAATTGCCTCCCTACTCGTAGCCCATGACTTGAGCCCGGTTGGCGATTTGGCGATGCAATTGGGTTGTTCAATGGCCCAGCTGAATGGCGCACAGTTACATGTGCTCTATGCCGACGAGAATCAAAAGCTTGCAAGTCTCGATCCGTCATTGGCTCCAGAAGAAATCGCTAAAGAAAATCGCTTGCAGGCGGAACAGCATATTTCTTCTCAACTGGCCAACTTTAACCTCAAGCCGAAGGTCCAAGTCCACATCGTCGAGGAGTCGCCAGACACTGCAATTTTAGACTATTGCAAACAACACACCATCGAATTATTGGTCATGGGAACCATCGCCCGAACAGGAATCCCGGGGCTAGTCACCGGCAATACGGCCGAAAGATTGCTACCCCAAATCCCATGCTCTGTGCTCGCTGTAAAACCCGAGGGATTCAAGTCGCCCATCGTACTTGATGAAAAATAACCAGAGCCCGAGCATTGCCATGCCCGGGCTCTGAAGTGATCATTTTTCTTACGACGCCGCCACGCCCGTGCAGGCTAGGAGGAGCACAACGCCAGTCATCGGGTGAGAATCCAGGCGAACTGCACCTTGCTTAAACTCTTCAGGGAAACGACGGCTCTTGGAGGACGATTTCTGGGTTTCCAGAGATTGGACTTCATTCATGAGGGATCCTTTCAAAGGTATTATTCTACCCCCGTCCGGTATCCGTCAATCTTGGGCTATCGAAAACCTCTTTTGGCCACGGGCCACAGACATATCGGGTGGCAGAAGAAATTGCCAGAAAAGGAATTGCCAGAAAAGGAACTGAAAAAAACAGTCGGGGCGACACGATTCGAACGTGCGACCTACTGGTCCCAAACCAGTCGCGCTACCAGGCTGCGCCACGCCCCGTATGTTTTTTTGCCATAACTGGCGGTAAGGGCTAGATGGTAACAAGTCCACCGCCCGACGGCAATAAGGGAGTGCTCAAATGTTTACTAGGTTTTACTTAGGAGTGCCGTTTGCGAGGCCTGGCTGGAAGGCCGGTTCGGGCCAGCCAGAGTTGCGGGCCGATAAGATATGCCTTTTGCGATACTCGCAAAAAAGTATTCTTCAGAAGAAACGGCTGCTTCGGCACATCGTTTGCAGTGGAAAAAAACGCTGCGGTCCTCCCTTCCACAAGGTACAATTACCATGTATTGTTGCGAATCGATCGGCATTCGCCTAAGCGTTTGGACTCGTCTGAGCCGATAAAACTAATCAGTTCAATCATACTTGCAAACATAATCGCTGCCACTCGTTTGGCAGATAAGGAGTCAAGCTTCACGGTCAAAATTCCGTCGGGAGGACCAAATTTTTGGATAGGCCCGAGTCGATACCATGGCAGCGCGCAGCACTGTCCGACATGCGTCTTTCTTCCAGCGACTCCACACCGTCGCAATTAGACCGGAAGTTTGTTTTAGAAGAAAAGAGGTCGCAGCCTTGGGTTGCGGCCTTTTTTCGTAAGAACACGCTTCCTCAATGCCCAGGGATTGCAATCCCAGGGCTTGCTAGCAACTTTGCCGATCTTGCCCGCTTGCCGAACTTTCCAGTACAGTTCTCCACGGCACTTTTCCTCCTCCCTGGGATTCCTCGGCAATGAATGGCATTGAACCAGCACAAGAGCTTGTTCTCAACGACTCGGCTCAGCAGCTCATCAGCGATGTGCTCATCTGGATTGGCTTCGGCACGGTCGTTGGCCTGCTGGCCAAAGGCATCATGCCTGGTCGCGACCCGGGCGGTTCGATCGCTACGATCCTCATGGGCATTGGCGGTACGATCATGGGTTGTGGCGTACTGAGCCTTTTTCGCGAAGGACAGCGCATCGTCCCGGTCAGTCCCCTGGGAATGCTCGTCGGGGTCATCGGCTCGATAGTCATCCTGTTTTTCTACAAGCTACTGAGCGGCTACTATTTTGTCGAAGGCGAATACGTCACCCGCACCCACCGCCGTCGTCGTCGCGGCTATACCCGGCGGCGTTACGACTCAGCAATCTATGAAGATTAGCGAGCTTACTCAAAGCCCGAAAAAACACCCGTGGACACACAAGGCTGAATGAAGCATCTAAACAAAAAAACGCGTCGCTGCATGAAAGCAGCGACGCGCCTGTGACAGTCAGTAGACAGACCGCATAGCTAGGACACCAATACCAGCCGCCTGCGCCACTAACTGCTTGAGGGCAGATCTAGAGGCGAGTGGAGTAGTTTTATCTAGCATCAGTTTCCAGCGGTTAACTCGTACACCAACTTCGCTGGTGGAACTTTTGAAGCAATGTTGCGGAATGCGTCAAGCAGTTGCGATTCTAAGTCTGCAACCGTAGACCCGCCTGGGACGCTGATAAAGATTCCACCGCCGGCAAAGGCAATCGCTTCCATCAGGTCTCGGTCGGCACCCGCACCCACAGCCATCGTATGCAAGGTAATGCCTCGCTCGATCGCCTGAGTTGCTTCCCAGAAGGAGTACTGCTTCTTCCAGTTTGAAGTGGAGTAGTCGGCGTTCCCATCGCCATCGTAGTCGGTCCAGTCAGCCCAATTGAATCCCCCTGGCAAACTCCAACCAGAAGGGCCTTGATTGGTCTGGCCATCGGTCATGATGATCATCGTAGGCCGGGCACCGTAACGGCTGTAGCCGTCGTCGTCCGGATCGTCAGCGTCGCCTACGAGCAACTCTCGTGCGTTCAGGATACCGTCGCCCATGCCAGTCCAACCACTGTAGTCGCCAGCTTGGTGACGACGCTGGATTGTATCGATCGACGCATAGTCGCTTGTGATCGGGTCGGAAGAGATATCGAGGTCGATTTCGCCATCGTAGTGCGACACTTCCTTGACCGCCCACTTTCCGTAACTCACCAAGCCAACTTCATCGCCGAAGTCCAAGTCTGTCAGGAAGTTAAGGAATAACGAGGTACCTTCCTTCACTGCGTGGAAAGGATAGTGAGGTGTACGCCATAAATCTTCCGACTTGCTGCTGCTGTAGCGTCTCTCTTGCAAGTAGTCCATTAGCGTACGGTACCCGTATTTTTTCTTGTACGTCCCACTTCGATTTTTGACCTTACTGATATAGTCATTCCATCGAGAGTCGCTCGAAGAATTGCTCAACTTGTTCTTCGGTGTGCCGTTGCTGAACCGTCCCGACTGAGGGAAGGGATACTTACGGCTTCCATCAGGATTTTTTTCGTTCAGTCCTAAGGCAGCTCGGATCGTACTCGTACTTGAACTCGACAGGTAAGTCCCTGCGTAGGAGTTGACCAGTCCAAATCCGTCGGAGGGGAATTTCGAGTCGCTTGTGCCGGGCCATACCGGATCGGCAGCAACCAGAGAATCCCACATCGCATCCAACGAGTTCTCAGCCTGTGTTTCACCAAGCCCCGAACGTAGTGAGCTGTCGTCATTCATCGAAGCCGAGAAGTCGAGCACGATCACCAAATCGCGAGCTTCGACAAACGCTGTGGCCGAGGTTTGAAGAGCCACTTGCGATCGCCCAACAGCCCAGCCAAAGGACATTGCCAACTGGCCATCGGGAGCATCTGCGTCCCCGTTGGTACGACGAGCCACAACTTGAACGACATTAAACGGCGTTGCGTCCCAGGCAATAGGCCAGTTGCCTGCGTCCCCATCGTAGACTCGCTTTCCAAACCGAACATCGGTTTGCGGATCGATGAACACACCGTTGGCCTCGGCAACTTGCTCGGCAATGGCGCGAGCTGCTTCCACGGCAATCGAGTTGGCATCGATGTTCGCCGACCCTTGCCCCTGGCCTGCGGCGTAAACGGCGGCTGTAATTTCCTGTGCCGCCGCCAACGAGGCCGCGTCCACCGCGTTCTGCATCCTTGTTTCTGTCAACACGATCCGGCCCGTATCAACCGACAGGGCGACGAAAGCAAAAATCGCCACCAGGGTGAATCCCGTCAAAACTACGATCACTCCCTGCCGTGGGTTTTTTTGTCCAATCCTTCGTTTCATGTTTTCACGTCGCTGTTTCATAAGTTGGTACTCCAGTGCAGGCAGGGGATTCGTCAAAGCAGAGATAAACTATTCCGACAGGGTGGCGCGTCCATTGCGAAAAGTAATTGAGGCTCCCAACGAATAGTCATTCGCCTCGCTCACCGGCGTATAACTCACAGCCGAAAACGGTACACTTACTGAGACCTCGAATAGCTGAAGGTCGTTAGCCGGGTCATCCAGATCAAAAGCCTGACCAGGATTCGCAAAATCGCTAATCGTTACCTGGACATCATCAGCACTCAAGCCGGCCGAGGCCATGAAGTTGGTCACGTCCTCAATCAGCTTCTGATTAGAACTCTGCCCCTCTTGCAACATGCCCGAGCGATCCATCGAAGCAAACCGAGCTCCCTCGCGGGCACCCGTTTCTAACAGGTTCTGAACATCATACGCTCGCGTCAGCTCAATCATCCCTGCGACAGTTGCCAACAGAAAGGGAAGCACAACGGCAAACTCTACCGCAACGGCTCCTAAACGTTTGTTTGATTTCCGAGGTCTTCTTCTCATTTTTTACGCTCCGCTGGAAAAGGATCCTGTTAGGCAAAAAGGAATTGCTCACTCATGACGCATAAACGATTGGCCATTGAGTACTACCCCCTCCATGAACGACATTGGCACCAGTGCAATTGAGTTGTACGGCACACTGGCACGAATCATAAACATTTGGCGCGGCTCGGCCTCCGAGAGCTCGATTCCTGGCAAGGCAAGTAACCCCGCCTTGGTCGTGGGCGGCGAGTTCCCCGAGTCGTAGACGCTCGCATCCTTAATCACGACGTCAAGAGTCGCGGTCGAAATCACTCGACCGAGCGTATCGGTTACTTGCGTGAGCACTTGGTTTGTGGTGGTCCCCTCCACGGCTCCCACGCGAGCCCCTTTACGGCAAGCACTGTTGAGTACGCCATTGACCATCTGAGCATGACCAAACTCAATAATGGCCAAAACAAAGAATATGAAAATAGGGAGCACTATCGCTGTTTCGACAAGCGTGGTGCCTTTACGGTCTCGATTAGTTTTCAACGGGCGGAACATACGCCTAGGCTCCTTTTCAGAAAAAAATGCCGACACGGATTGCGCCAGAATCGTTTTCTAACAGTTTGTGTTCGCGGCAGACTCGTACCGCTGTGCTCGGATGAGCAGGGGGAAAAGGCAACTTGAATTCGTCGCTCTCGAAAACCGCTTCAAGCGATTCTAAAGAAACAAAACCCAAGAGGTGACGAGTTCCTGACAAAACTATCTGTCGGGGGGACTCGTCTAGTTAAAACCTACTTCGGTTTCAACTGTGGTGCAGAGATTTTCTGAAAGAATGTTGTGAGTTTTCTAACACGCAACATTCTCAGAATCGCATGAGGCCCTACAGCAACCAATGATGCCGCGCAGCAACGCGCAGAAGCACATCAGTGGGATATTCTAGAGCGTCCATCGAATAGCTCTAGCGCCCTCTACGCAGCGTGGGTAAACTAGGCTCACCCCAAGAGGAGGTGGGTTCTATGGAAGCGTATTCGAAAGAGTTTCGGCGTGATGTTCTGGCTGCTTGTGATTCGGGTGGTGG
>JAJRSE010000047.1 GCA_024278955.1 Planctomycetota bacterium
CCCGAAGATATTTATAATCAAAAGAAAATGGAAAAGCTCTTTGGCCTGATCATCAAAGGTTGTTTCCAGGGTCATACTCACGTTCCCGGGGTCTTTTTGGAGAGCCTCGAGTTCATTACCCCCGAGCAAACCGAATACGTCTTCACGCCCAAAGAAGAAAAATTCATGATCAATGTCGGCTCCGTCGGCCAACCTCGCGATGGCGACCCGCGTTCCTGCTACATCGTTTTGGAAGATCACCAAGTCACCTTCCACCGCGTCGACTACGACTTCAACGTCACCGCCCAAAAAATCTACGACACCCCCGATTTAGACAATTTCTTGGGCGACCGTATCAAGGAAGGCCGGTAGTTGAATTCGGATTTCCGATTGCAAAATGCGGAATTAGATAGCCATTTACGGAGCTGGATGAAAAAGACAAGAAAATAGCCGCAGATGAACACCGATAAACGCAGATCGATTCACTCCTTTCCACATTGCTAGTCGGTGTTCATCTGCGGCTAAGAACCTATCCCAGAACTTCCAGCTAGATAAAAACCACGGAGTCACGGAGTCACGGAGGACACAGAGAAACACCCTCGGTTTGAAAAGTATGGAATATCCGGTACTTCCAGACATTCTTCTCTGTGCTCTTCGTGACTCCGTGGTAATTTATTTGCTTGTTTTCTAGTTCGACTGTTTGATTTCGATTGACTTGACGTAAGTGAATTTGTATTAACAACTTCTGTGAATTGTAACAAGGCAACATTACACGGAAGGAGCCGTCGCATGGAAGCGAAATACGAAGCACGCAAGCAAGAATTGTTGGATGAATGCGTGGTGGCACCCCAGGTTTTTGAGCGAGTGCTGCCGCGGTTGGAGCGATTTATGAAGCCGTTTATTGAAAGCTTGGTGCGTAAGGAACAATGCGAGCATGCTAGCACCTTTGTGCAAGGCTTGCTCTCGGACCTTGAGCACAAAAATGTCGAATCGATTGCCTACCGTTTTGGGCAGAAGCGTATGCCCTTGCAATGGTTTGTCGGCAGATCGGATTGGGATCACGAACCCTTGCGTGATGAATTGGTGCGTCAGGTGGGCCAGCAGTTGAGTGATGCAAGTGGCGTGATTGTTTTCGATCCCTCGGGCTTTCCCAAATCGGGGAAAGAATCGGTCGGCGTCGGGCGTCAATGGTGCGGCCGATTGGGGAAGGTCGACAACTGCCAAGTGGCGATTTGCATGGGATATGTTTCGAGCCAGGAACATGCCTTGGTCGATTCGCGTTTGTTTCTTCCCAGGGATTGGACTCAGAATAAACAGCGACGAAAGAAAGCGGGCGTGCCGAAGGAAATCCGCTACCGAACGCGACACCAATTGTGCTTGGAAATGCTCGCGCAGCATGGCGAAAAACTGCCGCATACGTGGATCGCAGGCGATGACGAAATGGGCCGCCCGTACTGGTTTCGTAGGCATTTGAACACGATCAAGGAGCAATATCTGCTGGCCGTTCCATCCAACACCCAAGTTCGTGACCTGGAAGTGGAGCCACCTGATGACTCGGGTCACGGCCGCCCGCCGAAACGGCCTTGGACGCGCGTTGACAAGTGGGTAGAAGCGATCAAGAAACGCGACTGGACGAAAGTCGATGTGCGCGACGGATCGAAAGGCCCGCTCGTGATCGAGGTGGTCCGCCGACGCGTGGTCGCGCGTACGGAAAAGCGACAAGAAGGCCACGAAGAGGTTTTGGTCGTCACTCGCTTTAGAGAGCGCGACACGCGGCGCGTCGTCCAAACCGATTACTACCTGTCCAACGCGAGTCCTGAAACAAATCACGCCGAGTTTGCCCGCGTGGCCAAAGCTGCCGCGTGGCCAAAAAGGGGGCGCATCGAAGAATGCATTCAGCGCGCCAAGAGTGAGGCGGGCTTGGCCGACTACGAAGTTCGCAACTGGAGGGGTTGGCATCATCATCAAATACTTTCGCTCATTGCCACATGGTTTTTAGTGACAGAAGCCCGGCGGGGAAAAAAAATGGACTCCAGCGATCACCGTCCCACAAATCCGCAAAGGAATCAGTTCCATCCTCCGGCGCTCCCATCCATGCGATACTCCCTCCCACTTCCAACGCGAGCGAGAGCAGAGACTCACTCGCAACGAACTTGCTCGCCTTTACCATTGGAAGCAGCGTAAACTCCTGGCTCCATTGAACTTAAGCAAGAGACAAATCTAAAACAGTCGAATTACTTTACTGCTGTCATTTATTGGATTGCTGGCAGGCAGGAAGTTGTTACAAGTAGAGTCGGCAGAGCGGACTTCACCGCACAAGGATTTTGATTTCCTCTCGACCGACACATATCGAAATCGTGTTTCAAGCGTGATAATCTATCTTACGGAAAACACTATTTTCGTCATGGCTGGGCGAAAGCACTCAAGAAAACCTTTTTAAGGAAGTCCGTTAGATCGATAAGAATGCAATTCGGCAAATGACAATCACATGCGTTGACAATCAACCCAGGCCCGCGTTCTGTGGGGCAAGCTGAAGCAACTTCGTTTATCCCCATATGACTCAGCTATCTGACACATCGTATGCCCACATTGCACACGAACTCGCCTCCGGGCGAACGATTCCTGGACGGTCATCGGCGTGGTGGCGCTGCTGCAGAGGTCTCCGTCACGAATGTCGCTTAAATTTCTGTAAGTCTTTCTCACAAACTGACATAGGCAAAAAGGCCTCCATTGCTTAGATGGATCTTGTGGAACGATTCATCACCTAGGCAAGGAGGCCTCAGCGATGCGTGATTGTAACCAAAGACGGTTTCGCCAACAGATCAAATTCCTTCGTCAGCAATTTCTTCAAGACGGAAGCTTGCCCTTTACCGATGTCCTCACGGAAGAGTCGGTTGCGCAAGCACTGACAGCGGTCGGTGTTGTTTGGAATGACACCATTTACACGCCGCTGGTCACGCTGTGGGTATTTTTGGGACAAGTGCTGAGCGCAGATCATTCATGTCGAGCTGCCGTCGCTCGATTGATTGCCCACCGCTTGTCTGCTGGACAATCTGCGTGTTCTGCCAAGACAGGTGCCTACTGCCAGGCGAGAAAACGTTTGCCGGAGAAGTTCTTCTCTAGCGTCGCACGCCTCGTCGGAAAAACACTCGACGACCAAGTCGATTCCACTTGGCTGTGGAAAGGTCGGTCTGTTTACATGTTTGATGGAACGACGGTCTCGATGCCGGACACGCCAGCGAATCAAACGGCTTATCCTCAGGTCTACAACCAGAAGCCTGGGTTGGGTTTCCCGATTGCCAGAGTCTGTACGTTCATGTCTTTGTCGTGTGGAGTGGTGCTCGAGATGGGGATGAGTCGATACGCCGGCAAAAAGCAAGGTGAGCTGAGTTTACTGCGAAAAATGTGGGACATTCTGTCTCCCGGAGACATTCTCCTCACGGACGCCCTCATGTCGACTTGGCATGAAATGTTGACTCTCAAACAGCGTGGCGTTGATTCGGTGAGCCGACTCAACAAGTCAACTCGACGCGCTGACTTTCGCCGCGGTAAACGCTTGGGGAAAGGGGATCACGTTGTCCGTTGGCTGAAGCCAAGTTCCATTCGGCACCTTGACTGGGCGACCTACAAGAGCCTGCCCGACTACCTGGAAGTTCGTGAGACGCGCATTCTCGTGGAGCAACCTGGATTTCGCACGAAAGAAATCATTGTGGTCACCACGTTACTCGATCCTGAAGCTGCGACCAAGGAAGACTTGGCGAGCCTGTATCGAAGTCGGTGGAGTCAGGAGCTCGACCTGAGGGATATCAAAGTCAGTCTCCAAATGGACGTCTTGCGCTGCAAATCACCCGAACTTGTTCGCAAAGAAATCTGGACTCACATTCTGACTTACAACCTCATTCGTACCATCATAGCCCAAGCCGCCAGCCAGCATGGACTCAAGCCAAGAGAAATCAGCTTCAAGGGAACCGTTCAATTCCTGGAAGCATTCCAACCACTAATAAGCTTTCAAGGGCACCAAGAGGAGAGCTTTCGACAACAACTCTATCTGCAGTTGCTCAAAGCCGTTGCGAGCCATCGCGTAGCCGATCGTCCTGATCGATTCGAACCTCGTAAACGCAAACGAAAACAACGGACAGCAGAGCAAATGACCAAACCAAGGGCGGAACTCAAAAGGCTGATGAGAAAAGGAGTTACAGAAATTTAAGCGACATTCGTCAGTTGCACCTGTGCGAGTTAGCAAGTTGCAATCCTGCTGGCGACTGATGCAACCGCTGCCAGTTGGCGCGATGGCGAAGTACGGTCGATGAGTGCCCCCGCCGCGTCCTCGCACCGACGTCCGTGCTGGCGGTCTTGTCGCACGGCTAGCATTCAGACGGCTTATGAAGCCTGCCCTGGCCTCCCGTGTGCGAGGCGGTACACGTGTGCGATTCCGTCAAGACGAAGGACGCGCTCGTTTCCTTTCGCAAAAACTCCATATTCGCGAGTTAGGTTTGCCCTCATAGACTCACCAGTGAGTGCGTTGGCGAAAGGATCAGGTCCTCACTCAGTGACAAAGGGGTGGTTTGTGATGAGCTTCCGGAAGACGCGACTTACACGTCACACGGGGTGAAACGAATCTGCGCTCGTATTGGATCTGCTCGGTCAAAGAGGCTATACTCACAGCGCAACCCCGTATCTGAAGCGGTTGTGCCTCAACACTTTATCGGAAATCTTGTATCATCTGTCGGAAAGTGCCATGTTCCCGCGGTTTGTTCTTGTTCGCTGTTTTTCTATCTCGTTGGTTGTTGGCTCGGCATTAGCGTCCGGGCAGACGGTCGTCTTCGATGGCCAGCGGTTCCAGAGCAACGGGGCGGTCGGGTTTTCCCCTTCGTTCACCATCTGGGACGAC
>JAJRSE010000048.1 GCA_024278955.1 Planctomycetota bacterium
GCTCGAAGGGACCAACAACAAAATAAAAACCATGAAACGACAAGCCTACGGATTTCGCGATCATGAATTCTTCAAACTCAAAATCCTCGCCCTCCATCAAACTAAGTACGCTTTAGTCGGATGAACCAAAATTATTTGAGCGTTCGGGGGAGTTTTTAACGCAGAGTTCGCTGAGGGCCGCAGAGGTGGTGTTGGAAATTTTTTTCTGCGATGATGATTGTCGCATTTTTGGGGATGAGATGCGAAGTGTTTTTTTGGCCAGTGTTGTCCTGTGGCGAAGCACTAGTTTTTCAGTTCGTTATGCAGTGCGTGAATCAAATTTTCTAGATCTTTCATTGTTGTGTAGCCATGTATTGCGATGCGTAAGCGGCCAGCATGGTGCATGATATGAATGTTTTGAGCGAGCAGGGCTTGATAGATTCGTTCTGCGTCGGGGTGTCGTATTGCAATGATGCCAGCGAGGTGATCGGGGTCGTCTGGCGTTAGGAATTCGACGGGTAACTTTTCCATCTCCTCATAGCAGAATCGCACTAGGGGGAGGCAGTACTGGTCGATTGCTTCGACGCCAATTTCTTGGATATAACGCAATCCGGCGGCGATTGCGTAGATCGCGGGATAGTTAGGCATTCCTACAGAAAAGCTGGCAGCGCCTGGCTTGGTGTCGGTTCTCTCAAAGCGATTTGAGTCGAATGCGTTGGTCAAGTTAAACCACCCGCCGGCAGGGACGGTTAATTTTTCAGCATTCGCAGATGGAACACCAACCAGGCCGCCACCGTGGCTAGCAAGAATCCACTTATGGGTTGAGCTTACCACGAAATCGACGCCAGCCAGGTCAAGCGGTATTCGCCCTAAAGCTTGGGTTACATCGAGTGCAAGCAGCGACTCGGAATGTTTGCGCACTGCGTCGAGAATAGGAGGCAACGAAATTCGATAGCCATTGAAAAAGCTCACAAGCGAAACGGTGAGTAATCGAGTTCGTGGGCCGAGCAGCGGAATTAAATCTTCGACACGCAGGGCTCCGTCTCGCATTTTCCATACCTTCACGGTTGCCTTGCAGCTTGGCTGAAGCCAGGGAGTTGCTCCGGCAGGGAAATCGAGATCGTTAATGATTACTTCGTCGCCTTCGGCAAGCTGCAGGGCCAAGGCTGCCAAATTGTAGGCTTCTGACGAACAGCTACAGAAGCTGACCTCCTCGGGAGCCAACCCGTAGGCATTGGCGAGTTGCTCTTTCGCTGCTGCTCGTTGCGTTTCGTGCAGGGGCCGGCCCTCCATGCCGAGTAGCTTGTCTTTGCCATATTGGGCCATTGCCTCAAGCACGACTCGCGGGGGAATGCCTTCGGCAGCCGAGTTGAGATAACTCATTTCGGTGAGTGTCGGGAAATCTCGGAGCCGGGTTTCGTTGGTAAGCATGAGTGTGTCCTTTTGCTCGTCTGAGAAGGCCTTGTCGAACAATTGCTTAAAAGCGGGTTTGTTTTGACTGGATAAACAGGATGGACGGGATCATTCGGTTGAATCTTGTTCGTCGGTTAAAGTGCTGGTCACTCCTCAAACCGTTTGCTAGCACGTCACCCACGGCTAGCGCCGACGGCTCAATTTGGAACTACTGAATTTGAAACACGGAGGCACAGAGGACACGGAATTTTTCAATCATTTTTTGAACGGTTTTTATCGAAACCTGTCAAGAAAAATTTCCAAATGGATTAGTCAACAAGGCCGTCTGCGAAGGAAAGAGTTCCAGAGCAACTGCAAGGTCAAGTGGTATTATGTGTGTTCATGTTTTTTGGTGGCACTGACACGGGGCCGGAAAACGGTGCTTTGGCGAGAAACTTCTGCTCGAACTCGTGTCGGTGGGCGCAGCACGAGAGAAGTTCGAGGTGACTGGCCTCTTGTGCTGTGCCTGCAATATACCCCAAAAGGGCGACAATCGTTCGAGTCCGTGTGCCCGTAGGCAATGTCTTTTGCGAACGACTGTCGGTGTACCCTCGTGAGTGAATGACTTGAGTCCGTAGCTCACCAAATTCTCAATGAAACTAAATCAACAATTGCAAAGAAAAAGACGTCCCCTTTGAGTGAACAAAGTAGGACGCCCTTTGAGTTTTAATGACGACTTTGATTTTCTTTGATTCTCAAGGATTGAAGCCGTTTTCAGTTTTGCTACTTAGACTTCGTAGCCATCTGGGATAACAGGTTCGACGATCCGTTGTAGATCGGGGTCGCTAGTTGCCTTGAGGTTTTTGGCATCCCATTCAACTCGTCCGCCCTTGTAGACGGCCAAGTTGCCAAGCAAAATGGTTTCGGTCAACGGGCCAGCGTAGTCTGTGAAGCTGCTCACTGGAGGCTTCGTGGGATCTTGAATTCCAGTAAACCACTCGAGCTTTTGACGTTCGTCAGAGTTGTCGGGACCTTGAGAGGCCGGATACTCGACGTCAAGCTCGTCGGCGCCGATTACCTGAATGCCATCCTGGGCATAGTCGCCGGCAGCGTACATCTTGGCCTGATCGCCTAGGATTAAGACCCCGCTACGCGCAAGCTTGTTATCCTTCAACTTGACATCGCCGAAGAGTTCTTTAGGTGGCAACTGCCCGCCATCGTACCAAGTCATTTTGAAGGCATCGCGACCTTCAAGCTCGGGGAAGTCGTACTGGATACGGGACCAAGAAGGGTAGCTATCGCCATCGTGCCCGGAGTGTTCTGCCTCGACAGCAGTCGGGTCTCGCATGTTCAACCCCATGAAGGGCAAGTTGCAAGTATGGCAGGCCATGTCTCCGAGAGCCCCGGTGCCAAAGTCCCACCAGCCGCGCCACGCAAATGGATGGTAGCCGTCGGCGTAAGCCCGGTAGGGTGCTCGTCCGATCCAAGCGTTCCAGTCGAGGTTTTTCGGAACTACTGAGAGGCGTTTGCGTCGTTCGTCTTGCGGCCACACGGGACGGTTTGTCCAGATATGAACTTCTTTGACTTTGCCAACTTGTCCGGCACGTAGTTGGTAAGCCGCCTTACGCATAGGATTATAGGAAGTGTATTGATTGCCCATTTGGGTGACGACTCCCGTTTCGCGGGCGATTTCGCCCAGGCGTCGAGCTTCCCAGATCGTATGGGTTAGCGGTTTTTGACAGTAGACATGCTTGCCCATTTTCATTGCTTTGGCGGCAATGACCGCATGGTTGTGGTCGGGGGTGCTGATCATGACCGCGTCGACTTGGTCGCCCATTTTGTCGAGCAGTTCGCGGAAGTCGGTGGCCATGTGTTCGGTTTTGAACAGCTTGGCGGCAAGCTTGAGGCGTAGCCGATCGACATCGCATACGGCGACGACTTTGCCGTACTGTTCGGCATTCATCGAGTCGGTTTTTCCCTTGCCATGGATACCAAAGCAAGCGACCTGGATTTTTTCGTTGGGTGATTTGCTAAGTGCAGTTTGCGCGTTTCCGGCAATCCAAAATCCGGCACCAATGGCGGTGGACGTTTTTAGGAAATCACGGCGATTACTCTTCTTCGACATCGATCCAAGCTCCTCTTGATGGGTGAAATCGCTGATGTAGGCAAGAAAAAAATCAGCCAGCAGGTGGTAGTATACGCAATAGGATAGCATCATGCCATTCACTTCGAAAGCCGTTTGCCTCGGTCGCGGGCAATGACTAGGCTTAATTCACAGAACGTTTGCTGCTCCGGCAGCCATCCTCCGAAGAATGCTTGCTCAAAGGACCTTCTAAAATGCCTCGTGTAAAACTATTTTTTCTGTCCATCTCCTTGTTTTCCCTTAGTCTAACCTGTTTTTCGCCGGTCTTCGCAGCAGAACACGAGGCAATTATCGCCCAGATAGAGGGGTTGGGGGGAACGGTCAAATTGAACGACGAGGGAGCGATTATCGCGATTAATCTCGATTCTTCGCCTGTGAAAGACGCTGATCTCGAGGCAATCAGCGCAGTCGCTTCACTGGAAAAACTGATTGTCTACGGGCCTGGGATCAGCGACGCGGGGATTGAACACCTTCTCAAGCTAAAGAATCTGACTTCACTTGACCTGAAAAACACGGAGGCCACCGACGCGGGGATCCTCAAATTGGCGGCACTTAAGAAGCTGACTTCATTGGATTTGCGGCGAAATACAGGACTAACGGACGACGGAATCGCGGTGGTTGTTGAGCTTCCGAATTTGAAGTATTTGAAGCTGATTTTCACTCGGATTACGGACCGAGGCACCGAGCATTTATCGAAATGCAAGAAACTACGACTGCTGGATCTTCGCGGCTGTCATGTGAGCAATAAAGGAATGGTTAATTTAGCAAAGATCCAAAGCCTTGTTGCCTTGAAGTTGCGTAGTGCGGCTGTGGAGGGCGAGGGGCTTAAAGCTTTAATACCTCTGAAAAATCTCAAAGGCTTGTCGCTTGAAGATGCGTTTGTCACCGATGAAGATCTGATTCACCTGGTATCGTTTACCAACCTAGAGGATTTGAATCTGTTACGAGCGCCGATTACGGATGAGGGGTTGGTCCACTTAGCTGGACTGACGAAAATGAAACAGCTGAACTTGCGCAGCACTTACCTCGAGGGCGCGGGGCTGGCCCATTTGAGCCAGATGTCGAAACTTGTAAAACTTAACCTTAGCGAAACAGGAACAACCGACGAGGGAGTAGAGCATGTGGCGAAACTACCGTCGCTAGAGTCGCTTAACCTTTGGAGTAGCAAGATCACTGACAAAGGATTGATTTCGATCGCAAAAATCAAGACGCTCAAATATCTTAACATTGAGTCGACGGGCGCAACCGCCGCAGGTATTGCCAAGCTGAAGCTGGCAATGCCTGAGTTAAAGATTGATCATAACTGATTTTTGCGCAGAGTTAGCAATCGCTGTGATCAAAGGGAAAAACCGTGCAAAAGGGATTCCGTGTCTTGCACGGTTTCAGCGGCTCAGGTGTATTCCCGATTCTTTACCAAGCCTGGATAAGGAATTGGGTACTTGCCTTCCTCGTTCGCAGGGAGCGGCGAGGGGGAGTCCATGGCAAGTTTGTCGATGTTAGGGGCGAATTCGTGTTCGCAGTTGAGCATTTCGTCGAGCGTGATGATCTGTCCGGTGTGGGCAGCCATGCGTCCCATTGAGGTGACCAGGCTAGCCATCGTTCCGCGTTCGACTTCGTTGTAGGGTTCGTCGTTGCGGATCGCGGCAATGAGGTCGTCCCATTCCAGTTGATAAGGACTGGATTCGGGCTGCGGGTAGGCCCAGGTTTGGTTGGCCTTCACCAAGTTGTGCCCGTTGTAAATGCGGGATTTTGCCGGGGCGTGGGCTGCTGAGGAAATCACGGCGACACCTTTTGATCCGTGAGCGTAACTCGCAAACTCGCCGTGGCAACCCGGGACGGTTCGGCCATCGACAAACAATTTTGTGCCGTCTTCGAAGGTGTATTCCATCGAGTAAACATCAAAGTTTTGGTCGACGTCGGTGCCTCGATAATGGCGTCCACCGATTGCCATTGCATTGACCGGCCAGGCGTTTTTCATCCAACAGGATTCGTCGATGTTGTGAATCAGAAAATCGCTGACGGCTCCGCCGCTAAGCCACAAGAAACCGTGGAAGTGGGCAATTTGATAAAGGAGTTCGCTCTCGCCTTTGGGAGCAGGTCCGACCGCTGCTGAACCCGTGGGGCCTGCCATTCGGTAGGCTCGAAGCATCGAAATATCGCCGATCTCGCCATCTTGAATTCGTTCAAAAAGTTCCTGGCGAGCTTTGCAATGACGACACATCAATCCGACTGCGACTTTGAGATTTTTCGCAATGGCAAGTTTGTTAATTTCAAGCATTCGCAAAGAAGTCGGGCCATCGACCGTGACCGGCTTTTCCATGAAGACATTCAAGCCTTTTTCGATTGCGTAGGTGTAATGGACCCAACGAAACCCGGGAGGCGTAGCCAAAATTACGACGTCGCCAGGTCGGAGACAGTCCATCGCTTTCTTGAAGGCATCGAAGCCAACGAACTTTTGATCTTCGGGAACGGCTATTTTCTCTTGGATGGAATTGATCTGAGATAAGTTGTTGTATTTTCCGGTAAGATTCTTTTGGACAACATCGGCCATGGCGACCAGTTCGATCGGGCCGTTTTGAACCGAAAGTGCGTTGACTACCGCCCCGGTGCCACGTCCGCCACAGCCGACCAAGGCCATGCGAATGGTGTTGTCTTCGCCCGCGAAAACTTTGGGGGCGGCACCGGCAAGAATCGTCGTTACGGCTGCGGCACGTCCACTTTGTTTAAGAAACTCGCGTCGCGAGGAGTTGTTTTTCTCGGACTGGATCATGAGGATAATCTCCCTGTAAAGAAATGCGATAACCGTTCGAGGGCAGGAATTGAAACGCTCTGGCGCGGAAGACTCCGAGAAAGGAGTCGTTAATCTCTATTGCAATTCAAAAAATGACTTCTGGGGATTTCTCGGTAAAAGTCGATGGAAAAACTTCGTTCTCTCCTCGTCTCTGATTTTCAATTCTTTTCTGCATCAACCGTTGGCTGGCGCCAAAACGGCTAATCCCAAAATAGAGCTGCGATGGACCACTAGTGCTTTGACAACTCTTAGAATTGGGGTACTGTCTGACAGAATTTCAGTAGTTCCAAAAACGCGTCATTTCAGTAGTTTGCTGTAAGTCGTTTGTATTCTTCGTATTCGATGCCTTGTTTCTCATCAGCGTGGAGAATTTTTCCGATGACTTGACTGATCCACAGCAACATCTCGCGGAAGC
>JAJRSE010000004.1 GCA_024278955.1 Planctomycetota bacterium
TAGCCACGCAAGCCGAATGCGTGGTACAACAAACGTGTGGACATGCTGATACCTTCCTGGAAGAAGTCGTTCAATCACTTCTTACTGGAACAGCATGTCCACCTTTTTGTAAGCCATGTACGCTTTAGTCGGATGAACCTATTTTTGACCCACCTCTCTCGTAAAAAGTTCTCCGGTGTGGATAACCTTGACTTCTTTTGGCGTAAAAAATTGCTTGCGCAACTTAGTAGACTTCCTTCTTGCCATTCGCCGCTGGCCTCTAGCTCCAGATGCGAGGCAAAATAATCCAAGACCGGTACGTTGTTTTTCATCAACATTCTCCAAATATAAGGAATCACAGGGACTGAAAGCCCGCATTCTAGACCTGACTTAAATCCAGTCAACTTTTTTTGAAGCCAGCAAAGCAAGAAAGACGTAGGCCGGAACAAGCGACATCGCAGTTCCGGCCTACGTTGTCACACTCTTCTTCGTGCGCACAAAAAAACCCCGGCTGCGGCACAAATGCCACAGCCGGGATCGTTCGTATTCAAAAATCTTCGCTTCGACCTACTTGGCCGATTCAGCCGGCTTTGGGTCTTTTTCGCCTAGCTCTTGCATCGCTACGCGACGGCTTAGCTTGACGCGATCTTGCTCGTCGACGGCGATGACTTTCACTTTCATCGCGTCGCCTACCGAGCAAATGTCTGCCACGCTGCCAACGTATTCGTCCGAGAGTTCGCTGATGTGGCAAAGTCCGTCGCGACCAGGAAGGATCTCGACGAAAGCACCAAAGTCTTTGACACTCGTGACGGTGCCGTCATAGATCTTGCCAACCTTGACGCTGGCCGTCAGGGCGTCGACGCGAGCCAAGCCCGCTTCGGCACACTCTTGGTTGGCCGCAGCCACAGTGACCGTGCCGTCTTCTTCGACATCAATCGTACAACCCACTTCTTCCTGAATGCCACGAATTGTCTTGCCGCCAGGGCCGATCAACAGGCCAATCTTCTCAGGGTGGATCTTCGTGCGAAGCATCCGAGGTGCCGAGTCGGCGGTCGAATCACGCGGACAAGGAATCGCGGTCAGCATGTTGCGAAGAATCTCGATACGTGCTTCACGCGATTGCTTAAGCGTGGCACGAATGATTTCTTCGCTGATGCCGTTGATCTTCAGGTCGAGCTGAATGCCCGTGATGCCGTTCTGAGTACCGGCGATCTTGAAGTCCATGTCACCGAAATGATCTTCGTTGCCGATGATGTCAGTAAGCAGAACCCACTTCTCGCCTTCCTTCACTAGTCCGACCGAGATGCCGGCTACCGGATTAGTAATCGGTACGCCCGCCGCCATCAAGCCCAAGGTCGCGCCACAGACGCTGGCCATGCTGCTTGAACCGTTGGATTCAAGAATGTCGGAGATCACACGGATCGTGTAAGGGAATTCGTCGTGATCGGGAAGCACAGGATTCACGCTACGCTCGGCCAACGCCCCATGACCAATTTCTCGACGACCAGGGCCGCGAATCGGGCGGCACTCGCCTACCGAGAAGGAAGGGAAATTGTAGTCGAGCATGAACCGCTTCGAGTATTCCTCGAAGAGGCCATCGACTCGTTGCTCGTCGCGACCAGTGCCGAGGCATATGGTGACCAAAGCCTGTGTTTCGCCACGTTGGAAGAGTGCCGAACCGTGGACACGAGGCAACAGATCGACTTCACAGGCGATATCGCGTAGGTCGGCAGGTGCACGTCCGTCCGAACGCTTGCCGCCGAGAATCTCATCGCGAATCACTTTTTCTTCTAGATCGTGCCAGGCTTTTTTAAGCGAGCTAACCGTGAATGCTCCCTCGGCGTCTTCGTCAGGAATAAACTCTGCCTGGGCTTGGTCTCGCAACTGGCGAGTCGCATCGCTGCGAGCCTGCTTGCCTTCCGTCTTGTAGGCGGTCTTGAAATTGTCTTCATAGGCAGCAACAACCTTGTCGAACAAACCATCCGACTCAGGCGTGACGAAATCCATCTTGGGCGTGCCGACTTTGTCGATCAGCTCCTGCTGCAAGTCGCACAGTTCGCAAATGGTTTTGTGAGCTGCCATGATCGCATCGGCCATCACGTCTTCAGGCAACTCGCGAGCGAATCCCTCGATCATCAGGACCGCGTCCTTCGTACCCGAGACAATCAGGTCGAGAGTACTAGTTTCGAGGTCTTCTTGGGTGGGAAACGAAATGAACTCGTCGCCGACGCGACCAATACGCACCGAAGCGAGAGGGCCCAAGAAAGGCAGGGCTGAAATGCCCAGCGCGGCACACGCCCCATTCATTGCCAAAACGTCGCCGTCGGTCTGGCGATCGCTGGACATCACAAAGTTCTGAATCTGGACTTCGTCGTTAAAACCCTCGGTGAACATCGGTCGAATTGGACGATCGATGAGCCGAGCGGTCAGTGTTTCTTTTGTCGTGGGGCGGCCTTCTCGCTTCAAAAAACCACCGGGGAACTTGCCCGCAGCAGCAGTTCGCTCGCGGTAATCGCACATGAGCGGGAAGAAGTCGATTCCTGGGCGCGGTGAGCCAGTTGCGACAGCGCTCAGGACGCTGGTATCGCCGTACTGGACGATAACACAACCGGCAGCCTGCTTGGCTAATGCACCAGTTTCGATGGAGAAGGTTCCCTTACCAATTTTCTTTTCTACTCGTATTCTTTTCAATTTTCCGATTCCTACATTGTTGTGGGAAGATGCTAATGTGCGAGAAAGCGCCGCGCTAAAAAAAATGAATGCCGCGACGCATTCAAGGCATAAGGCCGACCGAGGCGCTACGACCTCTTGGTGGGCAGACGAGCGGCTTGCATAGAGTGTGCTAGATCGGCGTACACTTGGCTAGGCAAGCGACTGCGTGGCGAGGAGGGTACAGCAAGTACTCGAAAAGATCCGCCACTTGGGGCAAGAATCCTTGTTTTCTTGATGCCAACGCAACTCGCGCTAATGTTACTTGCGCTAAACAGCTTACGCCTAAATTACTTACGAATATCCAGACGGCGCAACAAATCGAGGTACATTTGCGGATTCTTACGTTTTACAAAATCCAAAAGACGACGACGCCGGCTTACCATGCGTAGCAATCCACGCCGGCCAGAAAAGTCCTTCTTGTGAACCCGCAAATGGCCGGTCATTTCGGCAATATTTGTGGTTAAAATCGAAATCTGAACCTCAGGCGATCCAGAGTCCGTGGCGCTACGGCCATACTCACTTACCAATTCTTGCTTACGTTCTTTTGTGACCGACATACCTTACCGCTTCTGCACTGTCGTTTGCTGCCTGGACAACCAAGATCGAGTGACCTGCCACGATGGCAAGTGCAAATCTTGGCGAGCTAACTCACTCCGCTACCAGCTGCTACGACTCTTCCTACAGAATTAAAGTGATTTCCAGTGAACTACAAGCCGTGTAATGTACCGCAATCCGGGGCGTCCGCAACCGCAATTGGGTAGAGGAACGGCAAAATTAAAGGCCTGTAAGGGCGTTTCGAGGGATTCTCTCTGAAAACGTGCTTCGTCAGACCACCGAAAGGCCGTAACCGCACAAAAACAGCTACTGTCAGCTTGAAGCAGCTCCCCCTGAGTGCTCAATCCATCCAAGATTTCGCACGGAAATAAGCATTTTCCACTCTTCAAACATCTGCTGTACGTGGCGAGCCGCCTCTTTGGCTTCTCTTCTTAACTCGGCAATCTGATGCCGCGAAGCGTCGATTTTTTTTCCAACAGCCAGCTGATATTGCTCTTTTTTTGCCGTCCAATCTTCCATGGCATGGCTCAGGCGATCTCGGCTGGCATGCAAAGATTCAAGAATCGAGTCAGGCAAAGAGCTTTCTTTGGCGGCCATGAGGCGTTCGTCCAACCTCTTTTGCTGTTCGAGGATTTCCGCATGCAGTATCTTCTCGTCTGGAACGCGGCGCAACCCCGAAACAAAACCCATTTTTGCTAAAGCCCAAATCGCCCATTTGGTCGGATCGTAACCCCAAGGCTTGATCGCATTGCGATAGTCGTACTGAAATTTATGGTGATAGTTGTGGTAGCCCTCGCCATACGTAAACAGCGCCATGATCGCACTGTCACGAGCTGTTGTAGTCGTGTCGTAAGGACGCGAACCAATCATGTGGCAGAAGGAGTTGATGAAGAAGGTAAAATGCTGCACCAAAACGGCACGCAAAAGACCCGAGATCAAAAAGCTAGCCAACGCTGCCTCGGCACCGCCCCAGAGCCAACCAATGAACGCCGGCGACCCAAAACCCATTAAAAAACAAATTGGTAGGTAATAACGATGCTGGAACATCAGCAGGCGCGACTTCTTCATATCTCCCACGTTATCTAGCACCGTTGGCTCTTTCGACGAAAAAAGCAACCAGCCGCAATGGGCGTAAAAAAAGCCTTTGCTCATATCGTAAGGGTCTTCGTCTTGGTCGACGAATTTGTGATGCCGCCGATGATCTGCACCCCAAGCCAGCACCGAACCTTCAAAGGCTCCTGCACCAAAAAAAACCGTCCACCACTCGACAAACGCATTGGCCTTGAACGCCCGATGCGAAAACAACCGGTGGTAACCAAGCGTGATGCTCATCCCCGTGGCAAAGTAATAGAAAACGAATAACAGTATCTGAAAAAGGTCGATCCCGTGCGTCCACAGATACCATGGCACGACCGTTACCGCAGCCACCAAGGTAGAAGATAAAAAAGTAGTATTCGGCCAATTCAATCGGCTCAAGATGTTTTCCGACATGCGATTATCTTTATAGTTGGAAGGGGTATTAGAAGTCCCAGGCGAGTGTTCCGCCCACAGCACGGTTTGACGCTGAAATGCCAGCGCTGTGACCGGAACACGTCCGTGCGACACGCACTATTGTTGAATCCAGGCACTCTGACACCGAAAATACTAGACTCAAACGGCGATTGTTTCAACCCGACTGTCGATTTTTACATTTGAAACATCGAAAAAGAAAGACCCCCTATTCAAACCCTCGCCATATAGGCCCTTGAGGCCCATCAATCGAAAGCTGGCAAAGCACTCGTCCCGCTATTCCGGTAACTCGACACCTCGATGCCTTTTGAGTCGAGTACAAACTGCACCGCCCCATACTCAGCTGTAGGAATCACATTCGCCCCCACTCGGCGATAAGAGACATTCGTGAGCGAATTCCGGCTTGTCTGCCGGCTGCTGACAACCACCCAATTGGGCGTACACCAAGCCGCAAATCCTGACGGGTCGCTGTTACTGCTACCATGGTGAGGTGCTAGCAGAATGTCGCAGTCCGTCGGGTGCTCAGCCATCACGGCTTCGATCCCTGGCGACTCAAGATCGCCAGGCAACAAAATTGTGTGCCCCGCATAACGTACGCTCAGCAAAACGCTATTCGCGTTATCCCGCCCCGCGACGCCAACCCGAGGTGGATGCAAGACTTCGATCTCCACCTCCGAACTTGCCAGTCGGAGACGATCGTTCATCCAAACTTCGCGCAGCGGCACGCCCGCCTGTTCGAGCGTGCTCCGAAGAAACTCAGGAGCCTTCAAATGGCCATCGGTCGCCCAAGGATCAAACATCAACGGCGAAACGTAAACGACCCCGACCGGAAATCGCTCTAACACTCCCGGCATCGCGTTGTAATGGTCGACGTCCGCATGAGAAAGCACGACCGCGTCGATATGCGTGATCCCCCGCGACCAAAGGTAACCTGCGATGGCTTGGCTTGCCCCTTCTGGCGAAGCAAGACTCCCCGCGTCGTAGAGCACGGTTTGACCACCAGGAAGCTCAAGCACAACACAGGTTCCATGCCCCACGGAAAGAAAAGTGCAGCGTAACCGATCGACGTCGGTTCTGATCGCCGCTGCTGCAAAGCCGACCGCAACCCACACCGCCGCCAACGACGCAAGCGGCTTCCAACCGATTTGAAATCGTGGCACGATCGCAACGAGCGTCATCACGCCGTAAAAAACAAGCAACCACCAAACCGTCGGCCCAGGCACGTAAAAATGGCCCAATCCAATCTGATCGGCCAAGCTTACGATCCTCTCCGTCACACCAAGGCACCAAGCACACACTCCGCCTAACAAATAAGCGATCGGCGGAAAAAACCAGCCCACCGTGCAAATTCCCAATCCCGTAAAAAGAGCGGCGGCAATCAGCGGCCAAAGCAATGGCGTAATCACAATTCCCACCGGCGCCGCAATATGAAAATGGTAAGCAACAAGCGGCCCAGTCACGATCCAAATGACAAACGACGTACACAACAGCCCCCAGTATTTTTCCCCCAACCGGCGGCGCAGCTTCAGATACCACGGCTCGCGCCTACGCACGATTTGTGTGAGCGGATCGACCGGGGGGCGTTTTTCCTTAGTAAAGCTGAATACCGACAACGCCGCGACACACAGAAAGCTAAGCTGCGTCCCCCCGCGGAACAACTCGCTCGGGTTGTACGCCAAAATCACGATTGCCGCTGCCGCAAGGACCACCTTGCTCGAAGGAACTCGTCCCACTAAAAGCGAAACCAGTCCCATCAACACCAAAATGGTTGCCCGCACCACCGGCGGACGCCCTCCCGCAATGATTGCATAAGCAACCACCAGCACCGCCGTCAGAACAACCGCCCATGGGCGAGGCAAAGCCCCGACCTGAAAGACCATCCAAACAGACAAAGCCAACATCCCGATATGCAGGCCTGAAACAACCAAGAGATGGACCGTGCCCGTCCTGAAGAAAGACTTCATCTCCCCATGGTCAAGCCGCTCTCGCGTCCCGAGCAAAACGGCCAGCGCAAGGCCGCTCTCCTCGGCACCCACATATCGAGCAAGTTGGTCTCCGCAACGCGCCGCAGCATTGCCGACCCAACGACTGAGCGGCGAACTGGCAGCCGATTCGACAATCGTGACACACTCAGGTTCTGCACAAAAAAGTTCACAATGTCTGCCAACACCACGTTCTGCTTGCGCCCAATCGTATTGGCCTGGATTCATCGCAGGCCGGGTTCGTTTGAATTGAGCGAACACAAGCACGCGATCGCCCACAGCGACGCCGGTCAATTTGCCCGCTACCCGCAAACGGCAATGACCACGCACGTGCCGCCAATGTGTTCCGTCACGAAGGCGAGTCACGCGAAGCGTAGTCGCCCAACGCGGTCCGATTGGCAAAGCTCGCAACGGATTCGGCGGTGGCGCAGGGCTTTGCTTCGCGCGACTTGTGACCACCGCTTCAACGCAAACCGGCTCAGATACGTTGCTCGCAAACAGAGCCAAATCATCGGCAGCCAGATAATTCCACTGCAAGTGATGCCACGCGCCACCCAGGCTCATCGCCATGAGCAGCAACATACAGCAAAGAGCCCGATCAGCGCCAACATGTCGCAACACAAAGCAAACGCCTAGCAACACACCACCAGCAGCCCACCACCAAGTCAAGCCACCAGCAAGAAACGACCCACCCAAGCGATCAACAAGAATCCCCAGCCCCATAGCCAACGCCACCAACAGCAGTGGCCGGTAAGGCAGTCCAACAGCAACATGGGAAGATTTATCCGCGGACATAGCAGATCGGCGATACGAGTGGAAAAGCTCTAGTCCCGTTCAGGAATCGGCAGACGCTACCGTTTAGAGCAATTCAAGAATTAGGTGCAGATCCCGATTCTATAAAAAGCTGCTCCAGAATTCCACAAAAAACCCGCCCGCCGAGAAACGCGTGTGAGGTACGGCCAAAGGCCTGGCGTACATGCTTGGCGAGGTTGTCATGCGAGCTCAGATTGCTTCGAACTCTTTCTTTGCGTAAAAGCAAAAAAAGAGCCCCTTCGTACATGCCGTCCTTGTTTGTTCGCAGGCTCTCGAGCTGCACTGCGATGCACTGAGTTTTCGGTCCAGTTAGCCGGCGGCACCCCTTACGAAAGGGCTCATACTCAAAGTCTACGCCAAACAGGCAGCAGAAGGCCAGCCGAAGCGGTTTTTGCCGCGTTTTACGCGGTGCGAAAGCCGCTGGGGTTCAGGAAACGGGGGAGGGAACCGAGGGCTTATCGACGAATCGTCCCTGAGCCAACGCCACCATCCATGCGCACCATCGCCTGTCGCACGCCAGCAGCATACAAGTCCGGTTGGCTGGCAAAACGGGTCATCGATTCTTTGCTAGAAAAAAGATAGAACGCGTCTCGGTATTCATATCCAAATTTCCGAGACCCTTCGACGGTTTTGTTTTCGTCGAGCAGCTTGACCGGATCGATGCCAGAGAAGACCGGACTGTAAAGGTCGGGGTTTGCTAAAAACTGCTGGCGTTGGCTTTCGCTAGTAAAAAGGTAGGTCCGACCACGGTGGATTGCGCCGTACTTAGGATTCCCGAGTACCCACTTGCGAGAATGCTTAAGGGTAGTTGGGCAATAGCCCTCAAAGGCGAGTGGTGGACTGCCTTCGGGTAGCTTGATTGGGGCAATGGTACTTGAAGCGATTGCGTTCGTAGTTTGTGTGGTCGATCCGGAGGAAGCAGCCAGCTGTTGGGTCGATTGTGAAACCGTTTGGGCAGAGGCTGGCTGAACAGAAGCCGGACTAGCTTGAGGTGCGGCAGCCACCATCGGATAGCTTTGATACCGATCGGGAACTGCGCTGACTTCTTGGTTGCCGGTTTGCGGACTGGCAGGAGGTGCGGCAAAAGAATTGTAGGTCACTTGAGGACTTGCCGGCGGTGGTGTCATGGACGGATTGCTTGAAGCAGCAGTTGGAGCTTGATACGCCGAAGAGGGGCCTTGTCCTCCTTGAAACGGAACCGTTGCCCCTTTGTTGTATTCGCCGACCCTTAAACCAGCATAAGCTGACTGAATTGGCGCTTGCGCGGGCACTTTATTTGCGACTAGTTGTTGGCGGTAATGCTGAGCGAGATTTAATAGCTGAGTCGCGTAGCCTGAAGGAGCAGGAGGACAGGAAAGCTTGGCAACAACATTTCCCTGGGGAGTGAGCACCACATCAGACGGCACCCTGTCGATGTTGAATGAGGCTGAAATTGCTGGCGACTGATCGGCATTTATTTTAACAGGGACGAAGTTTTGCTCGAGCAACTGCCCGATCTGCGGCTGCGAAAACACGTCGCTTTCAAGCTGCTTGCAAGGACCACAATTGGGCGTCCAGAAATGGAGCAGCACCAGCTTGTTGGTTTGCTGGGCTTCGAGCTTGGCTGCATCTATCGTAGTTCGCCACCTGACGGCATCCGCCAGAGAGGTCGTCGTGGGAAGTGCAAAGCACAGGACGGTCCAAGCAAGGCTCAATCGGAAAAACTGTTGGGTCAACATGGCGATTCCATTCGCTCTGGTTTTGTAGGCTAACTGATAGTTTTGGAAGCATGCCTATAATCTGTAGCGGAGTTGTTTTGCTCCTTCGCTCAATGAAAGGAGGCGTTTCTACTCGCTGGCTCATGCTACCGGGGGCGAGAGAATCGAATCTCCCGCCCTCTAATCGAATAAATCGGTCCTTAGGCGATTGGGACTTAGTAAAATTAGACGTTTAGGACGACTTTGACGAATTCGCTGACTTCGCAGCCATTGGCACACAGGATTCGTTTGCCTCAGTAAAAGACGTAAGTCATTTAAGGAAACGAGTTACGACTAAATTCATTCGAGATCTACATGCGGTGCTTGCTGCAAATGCAGTAGGCAGAGAAAGGTCCAAAAAGCACGAATCGCCTCTCGCTTCGGCGTTCTGAGGCATAAAATACAGACTGGGCTAAATTTTTTCTTTATGTTTCTGGGTCTAAAAGCTAGAGTTTTAGTAAGCAAGCTTGACACGAAGGCCGCTGTGGCTAATATTGCGTTGAGTTCACAGCCCTGTCTTTATTGCCAGGTTCTATAGGCCATAAGTTCGGCTTCTTCGCGTTGGCAGCCCTTGAGATTTTTGAGTGGCGGCAGAGCGAAGGCTACGTTGATCGCCGCGTCCCTCTAATCTTTGAATTCGAGGGAAAGCCGCGATGGGTCCCTGCTTGTGGTGCTTCTATAGTTCTTCGAGCTGGATCTGCGAATTCACGGATGAGAAAGATGTGATGTACGGAGGCAGTTTCATATATTCAGTAAGCTCACATATTCAGTAAGCAACGTCCCGTTGAATCGGGTTAGCTAGGTGTCTAAGTAGCTTGTGTCTAAGCAGCGATGTGTCTTAACAGGGTCTCTAAAGCAGGGGTTCTAAAAGGGTCTCTTAGCGAGATCTTACTAACAAGCTTTGTTTTGCTATTAGCAAAGCCTGATCCAGTGTAAAGTAGGGGTCAGTCCAAACGAGTCAGCGATTCGAGCGGGGGCGAGCTTTGCAAGTAGATCCAAAACACCAGTTGGATTTAAGGTAAATTACTGGCGACGCCTGCTCGGCGTTTTCCGCCAAATCGATTCGAGGCTAGCGTACATAGCTTGGCCCGATCATCGCATGCCGTCAGCGACTTGACGGTTCCAATAGAGTAAAAAGGAAAGGCTCTTTCGTGATGCTAAATAGGGGCCTGAGTAGTACTCAGCGTCGCGAAATGTGTGTTAGCACTCCAATTCCAAGAGTTGTCAAAGCACGAGTGCTTTGAGCGGAATATCGAGAACGGCCTCAATTATTTTTGTGTTGTGTCATGCTTTTTTGACGCAACGAATCACAGTATGCGTCTTACTAAGACGAGGTTAGGGATACTTCTCTGATGGCGAAGAAAAAACAAAGATCCGGCGGTCGATACCGCGGTCGGAATAATAACAACAGTAACAGTAACAACGGTCGCTCTCAAAACCGGCAAGGTGGCGGGGGGGGACGAGGCAATCGTCGTCGGAATTCAAATTACGACCGAAACCGCGAGCCAGATTATTCCGATGGCGGCGATCCGTTGCCACTGGTCCCAGGCTCAGGCGTCCTTGAGATGCACCCCAACGGCTATGGATTCTTGCGAGATCCCGCTGGGAATTTCAATCGAGAGCGTACCGACCCGTTTGTCCCGGGTACGATGATAGAAAAGTTCGGACTTCGCGAAGGGCTGCTTCTCCACGGCATGGTACAGAGACACCGCAAACAGCAGGGGCCCCGCCTCCGAGAGCTATTAGACGTCGATGGTATGGCCCCTGAGGATTACCAGAACGTCAAGACTTTTGACCAACTCACACCGATTACACCAGAGCAGTGGCTCCCGCTCGAAACCGATCCGGAGACAATTACGACACGTGTCATGGACTTGCTAACTCCTCTTGGCAAGGGACAACGTGCGTTGATCGTGGCACCGCCACGAACGGGCAAGACCGTAATGCTTCAGCAGATAAGTAATGCGGTTTCCAAAAACCATCCTGATATATCGATGATGGTGCTGCTAATCGACGAGCGTCCCGAGGAAGTGACCGACATGCGTCGAAGCATCCGCGGCGAAGTTTTCGCGAGTAGCTTGGATAACGATGTTGAAAGCCATGTTCGCCTTTCTCAACTGGTCGTGGCTCGCTGCCAACGCTTAGCCGAGATGGGCAAGGATGTCTTCATGCTCATGGATTCGATTACCCGATTAGCCCGTGCGTTCAACAAATGGGTGGGCAATACCGGTCGGACGATGAGTGGTGGTGTCGACATCAAAGCGATGGACATTCCTAAGAAGCTGTTTGCCACGGCACGTGCATTTGAAGAAGGTGGCTCATTAACGATCATTGGCACAGCGCTAATCGACACGGGTAGCCGCATGGACGAACTTATCTTCCAGGAGTTCAAAGGGACGGGCAATATGGAGTTGGTCTTGGACCGTAAACTCGCCGACCGTCGCGTTTGGCCTTCGATCGACATCGAGCAGTCGGGCACACGTCGCGAGGAGAAACTGCTACCTCCCGAAACATTACATGCCGCGACAATGCTCCGCCGGACGCTTTCGTCGATGCACCATATCGATGCGATGGAGCAGCTAACAAGCAAGTTGGGGAAATTCAAAACCAATGAAGAGTTCATCACGCTCATTCAAGGAGCGAAGTCGTTGAACTAGCAAGCCCTCGTGTGCTTTGAGATAGGAAAACAGACGTCCGCAGATTAGCGGCCCTTGGCGCAACATCAGCGTTGCCAGACCTCGCAACGATTTCTATGATAGGCCCCGAAGGATTGCGTACGGAGGGTAAGCGAATGGCTAGCAGCCTGATTGGAATTCAGGTGCCCCGCAAGGGGTTGAGGGTTCGAGTCCCTTGCCCTCCGCTCTGACAATTATTGACTTGCGCTGCCAATCGATTTGGTTGGCCAGTTCGACCAGCGGATGATCAGGGTTCAAAATCTGGTCGAAAGGCGACTGAAAAAGATGGAACTGGTCGCCACCAGCTTGAGATCGAGGCTTCATGCGTGTCTCATATTGCAAGGTTTCGAGGGATAGTGTCAGGTAACGATGCCCCTTTTTCACAGCAATCTCATCAATGGCGAGTCGCGTCAAATGCTTGAGCTTCGTTTTGGCAAAATGCTTGTTCAGATTCCGTTTCTGAATGTCTTTCACAACGCCCCAACTGATATTCAAGTGCTTGGCCACATCCAAAATCGTCATCGACCGCGAAAGCTCTAACACGTAACGCTCAAACGATTTGGTGTAGGTCCGCCGAGGCTCGGCAAAGCCGATGGCCGCTTGTCGCACGGTGTTGCATTCACGGCACGCCAGACGCGGAATGCGGGCCTGGAGTATCACCTGACGAGAACCGATCGGCAGGGTGTGGAAATTCCGTAAAGCCTCCCCGCTGCGAACGACGTTCTGTGAGCCGCAGGCCGTACAATTCAGCGTTTTAGGTTCTGGCTCCACGGTAAACACCACTCCACCCCCAAGATA
>JAJRSE010000049.1 GCA_024278955.1 Planctomycetota bacterium
CCACCACCCGAATCACAAGCAGCCAGAACATCACGCCGAAACTCTTTCGAATACGCTTCCATAGAACCCACCTCCTCTTGGGGTGAGCCTAGTTTACCCACGCTGCGTAGAGGGCGCTAGAGCTATTCGATGGACGCTCTAACTGAAACGATGTGCCACCGCTTTGCCTTGGCACATCCTACGTGCTTTTTGATTGTGCGGAGTAAGTGTTCCACTTTCGACTGAGGCAAAACGCATGGGGTAGTACATGGGTACTCACGACACATTCTTCATCCTAGCAGTTATCTTGGCGATCTGCACAATGTTACTTTTCGTTGCCGCAAAGCGAGTGAAGATCGGATTAGTTTTCTGGATGGCAATTCCTATTGTCGCATTTTTGTGGTACTGGGCGATTGTATGCCTATTGATAGCCTACTACATGTGGCAAGTTGGTGACGTACGTTAGCAAAGAAGAGTATTGCACATTCTTAGAGCGATGCGTTTAGGATTAGCTAACTGGTCGTCCCTGAAAAAGCCACCGTGCCAGCGGGGCGGCTAGGTTTTCGCCGGACGGGTGGCAAGTTTGGCGGCGTCACACGGCAGCCAATGCGTGATTCCATTGGACGCTGCGGCATGGCCGACGAGTGCGAGCTGATGGCGCACATCGAAAAACTAAAACCGCAAGCAGCGTAGGGGTCGTCTTATCCAAAATTTCTACGTCGCTTGACGCTGCACAATTTGGAAACTCAAAGCCCTTGGTTGGCAATCCAGGTGCGTGCGGTCGGAAATTTTGCAACCAAGCCGCAACTACGGTGAGCGAAACACCCCCGTGCCGAAAAGTACTGGACCTGCCCCCGTTTTTTCGTGCAATGGGGTGCTCAAGCCAACGGGTTGCAACCCGTTGGCTTTGCCTTGCGCCGGGCCACGACCAACGCTATTCCGGTGGACATCGCGAGAACCAGGGCGCTCGGCTCTGGTACGGCAGTCGCGTTAGGGTTAATCAGCACGGTGAGCGAGGAATTGCTGCCCTGGTTGTTGGTCAGCAAGATGCTGCCAGGGTTGTAACCTACAAGATTGGAGATGTCGAGAATTCCCGTGCTTTCAGTCGAACCGCTGATCCCGGTCGTGTCGCCAATCAAGGTCAAGTCGCCGCCGTCGGGCGTGTTCATCCAGATCTGACCATTGCCGGTGTCCTCGTTGACGAAGATGAGGCCGTCGGGATAAGCTGTGCCGCCTAGCACGGTGGGAGCCGTCCAGTCGACGTTGTCGGCATCGCCAAAGAAGTTGTCGTCGTCGTCGACGTGGTCCTGGATCTTTGTGATCGAGAAACCCGATCCGCTCGCATCAAAACTCCCTCCGCTAAAATCGAAATCGAAATCGAACGTGAATAACCCTGAGTTTTGGTCGCCCAAGACAGCCTGTGTAGGATCGCCCGGGCTCGTATCAACATCTTCGAGCTTGCTCGAGTTCAGCCTGCCGCGGGAGGAAGTTGCAATGTCAAACGTTCCATTGGTTGAGGTGCCGCTGCTGGGCAGCGAGTCCTTGAGAAAGTAATAGCTGCCATACGCCAAACCATTGCGAGCGAGGAAATCGTTGGACGCGTTTCCGCTGACGTCTTTGCCCTTCTCACCGATATAGATCTTCATATCTCCGGTTCCACCGTCGGGCGAAAGCAACAGGGCGACGTGTCCGATCTCGCCCGTGTCGAGCAGCGCTGCGTTCTCCCAGGAGTCAAACGGCATTCCGCCGATACCATCGCCGCCACTTCCTACTGTACCACTCAGTTGATAAAAGTCGCGGTTCTCCAGGTCGAGGGCAACGAGGCGGCCGAAGTTGACCTCCTCGCCGGTGATATAGATATTGTCGACGAAGCCGCGATCGACGCCAAACGTATTGGGGCTGTAGGATTGCCCTGAACAAAAGCGGAGGAAGCTTGTATTGGATGTGCCTGACGTATTAGTCCAGGTGGCACCGCCATCGCTACTCCAGCGGTCGTAGGCTTGCCGGGCTGAGGTCACGAAACTCACGCCGCCTGGGGTGCCGCCGCTGATTGTATTGCTGATCGCCGTGCGAAAGTTGGCCAGGTCCAAATTCACTTCGCTGATCGTCGCGTCAATCGCCTCATGGTTGACCTGCAACCGCAACGTCGAGGCATCCGAAAGCCAAGCGCCCAGGCCGTCGAACCTCTCTGGCATCGACCAACTAAAGCCGTCTCCTGCTGGATCATCGCCGATGGTGATCACTTCAAAAGCGCTCCAGCCATTGCGGGGGTTCACGCGGAGCGTGCCGCCGTCTAAGGCGTAAGCCGAACTGAGGAACGCTCCACTAGCAATCACTAGTAACAAGGTATTCGATAGACCGCGATACATGGGATGTTCGCCTGATTCGAGGGCACGCAGTCCGCACAGAGCAAGTTTTGCGTGGGTGCTGGAGAACAGACAGCGGTTTTGGATCGAACAATCTGAATTCGATTAAGATGCGTTGTGATGCTTATGAGTGTAAGGGAACCCTGGTTTTTTGTCAAATTGTCGCCGTTGCAAGCTGGGTGTCCTTCCGCAGTGCGATTGTGGTGGTGGTTCGCTCCTCCGATAACAAAGCAGGGAGGGCAATCACTTGCCCTCCCTCGAAGCAAAGTTTTAATAGCAGTACCAAAAGAAGGCCTGCCACCTCTGTCGGCGCGAGCAGAGGATCCTAAGCTAACAAGCATCAGCGAACTCGGCTCGGGAACGGGTAAAAACGCTGGTGTTGTCGAAGGAGATGCAGTTGACAAACGACCCGCCATCATCCAAGAAACCTCCAACGTCACCGAACCATTGACGACTAATTTCCCTAACGCTTTCATAGAGAAATGCGCCTTTTGGGCAAAAGTTGGTATGGGAAAATAGAAAAGTATTGGAAATCGCCCAGAAATCGCGATGCCTAACTTGGATGGAGGGTTTTTGCAACAGGCTGCTAACCTCTTTAGAGAAAAGCGTTTATAATGAATAGTGTCTGCTTTCAGAGGCAAGAAGCTGGCGTCTCCGGCGAATGAGTCGCTGAAGAAGCTTTTTCACTGTTCCTGCATTTCAAACGGCCTCTATGGCTTGGATTCCTCGACGATTCGGATTGCTGTTGCTGGTTTATCTGGCTGCGGTCGGCTATGCGCTGGTGGCTTGGTTGCCAACGATTGTTGATAGTTACCGAGGATTGGTCGAAGCCAACTCGCAGCTTGCGACCGTTTATCTGGCGCTGGTATCGCTTGGCGGAATCGTGCTCGCGGGGATCTCGCTTTGGCTGTTGTGGCGGCTGTTGCGAAACACGCTTGACAAACAGCGACGTCATGAACAGCGTATAAAAAATCCTAGCGAAATGTCGACTGGACAAAAGCAATCGGAACTTGCCGAGAACCTCGCCACAGGCCGCTCGTTTGCTGGCGACTCGAACGTCTCGGCGGAGCTGCGGTCGGAAGTCGAGCAGGAGTTGCGCGAGCTTGAAGAAAAACAGGAAGGCAGTCGGCTGGAGGTCGTGGCATTCGGCACGATTTCAAGCGGCAAGTCGACGCTACTCAATTCGTTGGCTGGCCGCGATGCGTTTGCAGCGGATGTTGTGGGCGGGACCACTTCGATGCGGAGCGAGATTCCTTGGCCTGGTAGCGATAGCGTCGTGCTGGTGGATACGCCTGGGCTAGCCGAGGTGCGTGGCGAAAGTCGGGCTGCTGAAGCGGCTGCGGTGGCTAGGGATGCCGACTTGGTGTTGCTGGTTGTCGATGGGCCGCTTAAAGATTACGAGGCAGACCTAGTTACTCGACTTACGGAAATGGAAAAGCGAATTGTTGTTTGCCTGAATAAAGAAGATTGGTACGACCAGGAGCAGCAGCAAGAGCTTCTGAAACAAATTGCTAAGCAGCTGCCCTGCGTAGAACAGGCCGACGTGGTTGCGGTAAGGGCGGGTGCCGGTAGTAGAACGCGGGTGCGCGTGACCGCCGAGGGGCAAGAGACCACGGAACAACTGGAATTGGTCCCCAACGTGCAGGATCTTGCCGAGCGAATGATGGCGATTGTCGAACACGATGGTCAAGAGCTGCTGTTGGCCAATTTGCTTTTACAATCTCGTGGCCTGGTCGACGAAGCGAAAGAGCGTGTCCGTGCGGTGCTCGACCGAAAAGCCGAGGAAATTGTTAGCCGCCACATGTGGGCAGCCGGTGGGGCGGCTGGCATCAATCCGATTCCGCTACTCGACCTTGCCGGTGGCAGCGCGATTGCGGTCAAGATGGTGCTCGACTTGGCGAAAGTTTACAAACAGCCGGTTGACTCGGATATGGTCGTTAAAATGCTGGAGCAGCTTGGGAAAAACCTTATTGCTATGGTTGGCGTCACGGCCGCAGCACCAGCTGTGGCCGCGGGAGTTGGTGCTCTGCTGAAAACTGTGCCCGGTATCGGTACTATTGCGGGCGGACTGGTGCAGGGTGTCGTGCAGGCGCTAGTCACTCGTTGGATCGGCAACGTTTTTATTGTGTATTTCCAGCAGGAGATGAAAACGCCCTCGGGCGGTCTTGCCGAACTGGCTCGCGACCAATGGCAAGAGCTTACACGCCCCGAGTCGCTGCGAAAGTTAGTTCAGCTGGGTCGTCGGGAGCTGGTTTCGTCGGCTAAGCCGGAGGAACCGCAATGACCAATGCCCCTCCACTAGACGACCAGCCCGACGATTATCGCAATGCTATCGACGCAGTGCGTTTTGCCATCGCGCAGTTCAAAGATTGTAACGAGGAAGAACGCCATGAGCTTCAGCGCGACTTGGATGAGTTGCAACGAATGTCTGAGAAGCTTGAAACGGGGCGGGTCGAGATTGTTGTTTTTGGTGAAATCAGCACGGGCAAATCGGCTCTTATTAACGCCCTGGTAGGCGACTCGCTGATGCAAGTCAACATCCAAGGCGGCTGGACCAAAGATCTATGGCATGTGCCGTGGGATGGGCTTGGCTATCGCGTGCCTGGGTTTGCCGACTCGCAAGTTATCCTTGTCGACACGCCTGGACTCAACGAAGTGGATGGCGCTGAGCGCAGCGAGATGGCACAGTCGGCTGCGGAAAGAGCCGATCTTGTGTTGTTTGTTACGGATTCGGATCTTAACGAAACCGAGTTCTCGGCCCTTGAAGATTTAGTTGCTTGTCACAAGCCGATTCTGCTCGTGCTCAACAAAACGGATCTTTACCGACCTGAAGAAGTTCAGCAGTTGCTTGACTTATTCCGTGGGCCTCGACTGGATGGCATGGTCGAGGCGAAAAATATACTGACGTCGCAAGCCGACCCACGTGAGGTGGAATACCTCATTGAGTCGGCTGACGGCAGCGTACGAAAAGAGTGGCGCAAGCCCGAGCCTCAAGTCGAGGCGCTTCGTAGCCGAATTCTCGAAGTGCTTGAAGCGGAGGGTAAATCGCTGCTAGCGCTGAATGCCGCGATGTTTGCGGCGGACAAGAGCGACCGCATGACGGCGTTACGAGTTCAGTTGCGAGAAAAGGTAGCCGCGAAAATGATTTGGAAGTACGCGGTAACGAAATCGCTGGCCGTGGCACTCAACCCCTTGCCAGCGGTTGACGTGTTGGGCGGTTCGGCGGTGGATGCTGCGATGGTCGTTTCGTTGGGGCGAGTTTATGGGATCAGCATCACGACCTCCAACGCGCGCTCGCTAGTGACAGGCATCTTTAAGGCGGCTGGTTGGGTGATGCTCAGCGAGGCGATGGTTAGCTACGCTTCGTCTGCTTTCAAGGCATTGACGGCAGGCTACGGCAGCCTGGCAACCATGCTGCCACAAGGGGCCGCAGCCGGCTATGGCTCGTACATCGTGGGGCAAGCAGCCCGTTACTATTTTCAGCACGGGGCAAGCTGGGGCAACGAATCGGCGAAGCAGGTCGTGACCCAAATTCTCGAAAACACCGACAAACAGTCGGTGCTGGAGAAGTTGAAGGAAGAGATTAAGCGAAAGATTTCGCGGAATCCGTATGCAGGGGAGTAATGTCTACTCACGAGATACTGAATTGAGTAACGCCTGATCTGCACCGAACAAACAAGGTTCATCCGACTAAAGCGTACTTAGTTTGATGGAGGGCGAGGATTTTGAGTTTGAAGAATTCATGATCGCGAAATCCGTAGGCTTGTCGTTTCATGGTTTTTATTTTGTTGTTGGTCCCTTCGAGCGGACCGGTGGAA
>JAJRSE010000050.1 GCA_024278955.1 Planctomycetota bacterium
AAAGTTGCGAAAAGAAGAAAAAAATTTGCCACAGAGATCACAGAGCACTCAGAGAAACCTTTGTTTCTAGCACTCGGTGTTCTCTCTGATCTCTGTGGCTAGATTTATTGGCCTTTGTTTCTGACTTTGCAATCATCCTGGGAGATTAGGCTCGATCGTTGACTAGCCGCCACCTGGTCGGCTAGCTTGAACTCATGGCCAACGACACTCCCTCCAAAAAATCGCCTTCGCAAAAGCGAATTACCGTTCCCCAGTTTTCGGCGCTAAAACAATCTGCGCAGAAAATCACGATGATCACGGCTTACGACTATCCTATGGCTCGTCTGGTTGACGAGGCCGGAGTCGAAGGCGTGCTTGTTGGCGATAGTTTGTCGATGGTGGTCCAGGGGCGTGAAAATACGCTAGCCGTCACGCTTGACGAAATTATTTATCACGCCGAAATGGTCGGACGGGCAATCGACCGATCACTCGTTATCGTCGACATGCCGTTTCCGAGCTACCACCTTGGCAAGTACAAGGCAATCGAAAACGCAGGACGAATTCTGAAGGAAACCCGCTGCCAGGCGGTCAAGCTCGAAGGCGGTGTCGATCAGGCCGAGACGATCGAGGCGCTGGTCTCGGCGGGCATTCCAGTGATGGCCCATTGTGGCTTGCGGCCGCAGAGTGTTCATCAACTGGGCGGTTACCGAGTTCAGCGCGACGAAAATGCGTTGCTCAGCGACGCACGTGCCGCTGCCGATGCTGGCGCTTTCGCGGTGGTGCTCGAATGTGTCCCTTCGACCGTGGCGGGGCGGATTACGGAGCATGTCGACATTCCGACGATTGGCATCGGCGCCGGCCCCGACTGCGACGGCCAAGTGCTTGTGCTGCATGATGTGCTCGGAATCACTTGCGACTATGTCCCTCGCTTTGTCAAAGCCTATGCCGATTTACAAACCGAGATCACCGGGGCGGTCAGCAAATTCCGCGACGAAGTCCGCGGCGGCCAGTTTCCTGGGCCTAAGCACGGGTACAACTAGGAAACTAGCAACGGCAGGCTGTGGCTTACCGATGCAACTCGCAGGCATCGCTATCACACGATGCGGTGCCGCTCAGCCGATAGCGGTTGCGCGCGACCCAGCGGTACAGCGGTCGCCACAAAAACATGCTGCCGGGGAAGAACATCACGGGCGCTGCCCACCAGAGTCGGCGCAGGCGGAGCGTTAGATGGCGAATCGCCTCGGGCCCCCAATGCCAATGGCCGTTGCTGTCGACCAAGCACATTTCTTGCATCAATCGGTCGGCAGACATTTCGGGCCAGCGCTCGGCGACTTCGGCATCGTGAAGCGAAAGATAGCTGAGCTTCTGCTGGCAGTCCCACCACGGCAATTTGCTGACCTGGGCCGTGCAGATCCGGCAATCGCCGTCGTAGATCACCACCTCGGCATCAGGCCGATCAGCAGGGCACGGCAGAGGAAGTTGGGTCTCAGTCATAACGGTGTTTTACCAGAAAAACGTTGGGCAAGCCCAGGGATTGCAATCCCTGGGCCTTATCATTGAAATAGCTTTATCACTGGAATAACCGTGATCGTCGTTGCCGTGTTAACTAGGTCTGGAAGCAAGTTTCCGCTCTTCCGGCGTGACTCCCGGCTGGAGAAACGATAGAATAAGAGAACGCTCCCTCCCAAATTGTACCTCAAGGAATGTTGGCTATGGACCAGATCCTGGAACAAGTATCGCGGGCACGCCGCCGGCTGAGTTGGGAGCTATTTCTGAATCGGCTGATTCGCTGTTGGTTTGCGGCGTTGGTAGTGGCAATGGTTGCGATTGCGGTGCCCAAAGTTGCGGCTTTCGAGAACCTGCCCACCCAATGGTCGCTGAAGTGTGGCCTCGTGGCAATGGTTGCCGGTACAATCGTCGCGGCTCTTTGGACTTGGCTGCGAGGGCGCAGCGAGCTGGAAGCTGCGGCTGAAATCGACGAGCGCTATGGCCTCAAAGAGCGGGTGGCAAGTAGCCTTTCGTTGTCGGCCTCTGATGCCGAAACTCCCGCGGGCCAGGCACTGCTTGCCGACGCAGTGCGCGCGGTACGTCGAGTGGATATCGACGAGCGTTTTCGTATTCGCCTCGCATCTCGTGCATGGTTACCAATTGTTCCGGCGCTGCTGGCTTTTATGCTCGCCACGTTGGTCGACAATCGAGAAGCTCAGAGCCATGTTGATCCGCAAACCAAGATAACCAAAGAGCAACAAGAGAACGTTGCCAAGACTTTGCGCAAACGAATCGCCGAACGCCGCAAGCAGGCCGCGAAGAAGGGCCTCAAAGATGCGGAGGGGCTCTTTCGTGAGCTAGAAAAGCAAACCGAGAAAATGGCCGAAGCTCGCGAGGCCGATCCCAAAAAGACACTCATTAAGCTCAACGACTTAGCCAAGCAGCTCGAAAAGCGCCGGCAGCAACTGGGCGGCGATCAGGAGCTTCGTAAGCAGTTCGCGAAAATGAACAACTTGAATCGCGGCCCTGCCGACAAAATGGTCGACGCGATGAAAAAAGGCGACTGGAAAAAAGCGATCAGCGAACTCGATAAACTGAAAACCAAGCTTGAAAGCGGTAAGCTCGCTCCCGAGGCAAAAAAAGAGTTGGAGAAGCAGCTTGAACAGCTTAAAGAGAAGCTGCAGCAGGCGTCGGAGTCTCGCAAGCAGGCCATGGAAGAGATCAAGAAACGAATTGAACAAGAAAAGAAAAAGGGCAACCTATCGCGCGCTGGCGATTTGCAACAGAAACTCGACAAAATGCAGCAACAGCAACAGAAGATGGAGCAGCTCAACCAGCTCGCCCAAAAAATGGGCGAGTGCCAACAGTGTATGAAAGAAGGCGATTCGCAAGGAGCCGCCGAATCGCTTGGCCAGATGATGAAGCAAATGGAACAGATGCAGCAAGCCATGGAAGAGAGCGAAATGCTCGACATGGCCATGGATCAATTGCAAATGGCCAAAGACTCGATGAGCTGTCAGCAGTGTAACGGCGAGGGCTGCCAAGCCTGTGAAGGCGGCGGGATGGGCGATCAGTTTAGCGAGAATCCGGGCAACGGCATGGGAGCGGGGCGAGGGTTTGGGCCAAGACCCGACGAAAAGAACGCGACCAATTTCCGCAATTCACGAGTTCGCCAGAAGCCTGGCAAAGGGTCCGCCGTGGTTGTAGGCGAGGCCGAGGGTCCTAACCGCCGGGGACTAGTGATTGAATCGGTCAAAGAGCAAATGGCCGTCGAGGGAGGCCAGCCGGCTGACCCGCTGGTGGTCGAAAAGCTCCCTAAACCACACCGCGAGCATGCCGAGGAGTACTTTAATAGGCTCCGAGACGGCGAATAAGGGCCGTTCTGCCCTCCGATTGGCCATCGAAAAATCTGGTTTGCCTATATTTTCCATCGACTCCGCCATCCGAGTAGAAATTCTGGCCATTTGGCGTAGGGCAGACAAAATGGGCGCTATATATTGCTAGTCTCAGGCGATCCCCTCAATGGGGCGGCGGCCAACCGGCATAAGCGGAATTTTCCGCCGATTCGCCGGAAACTGGCCTGTCTTGCTTGTGAACTAGAGTTATGTAGCCATTTTTTATGCGACCCAAGGCCCCCCATGAAACACAATTCCCCTCGGCTTTTGACAGCTTCTTTGCTGTTGATCGGGATGATTTCAATCTTTCCGACAAGTCTTTACGCGACAGCTCCGTCTGCCGACGCTTCTCGATTGACTTCTGCGCTCGACCAGCTCGATGCGTGGGTTGGCTCGGAAGCCAATGGCGATAAATGGCGCAAGTACCTAGGCAGCCGCGCGCTACGATCGCAAATCGAGAAAGGCAACGAAGCCGATCCGGCAATCGTTTCGCGAGTACTTGAACAATATCTCACCGACGCCAAAGGCCTCGACAAAAAGCTGTTTGTCGAGGTGCGGCGTGAGATCGTAGCATGGCGCAACGCTTTGCAGCAGCAATATGTCGGCGACCTCCCCAAGCTGGCATGGGCATCGCGTGGCGACTATCAACCGGCCAGCCGCGAGGAGCGTCTCGGCCCAAGCCGCAGCCGGCTACGCCAAACCGCTCGGGCATTGGAAAAAACTCTCGGCACGAATTCAGCATTTGCCAAAAAATGGAAACGCTATTTACGCTGGGATCGACTAGCACCACACCTCACCGACGAGGTGCCGATTAACAGCCAAACCATTGCCGACCTCATCTCGGTTCTCAAACGCTTTCGTTCCAACGTCGCTGGACTAGAAAACCCTGCATTCACGAAAACGGCGGAGGCCTTAGATCAGCACCTTGAAATGTTCCGCTGGTACCAACTGGTGGAGGAAGTGGGCCATCGGGCTCGAAAAAAGTACAGCGTCCGAGCACTTGAACGACGGACCTACATGATCCAACTTTTAGAACTAGAGAAGCAACTTTCGCGGCATGGGCAGTCGTCTACCATTGAGACTTCTCGCAAGGTGGGCGAATTTTTAGCCTTAGTGCAGAGCCTTGGGCAGTCGCCCCTTTTGATCAAGACGGTTCACGCTAAATTCACCCAGCCCAATGTTTTTTCCGAAGTGGCCGAGTCGGCACTCCGCCGCCTTGCCGAACGACCTGTCGACGAGACCCAGCCGGTAATAGACTGCATTCTTGGGGCGAGAATCTTAGGAACCGCACGCTCGGTAGGGTGCCTCACGCTCAAGACACTTCCCTCGGACGATCATGTTGCCCTTGAACTGCAACTAACCGGCGTCATCCATTCAAACACCATCGGCCACAAAAAGCCTGTCCAAATCACGAGCCAAGGCACCACCCGTTTTGTCGCGACCAAGCATTTAGAGATCAACGACGACCAATTTCTGGCACAAGCTTCCCTTGCTTCGGCTCGCACAAGCACGAAGACTCACTCGATCAAGAAAACGGGCGGCAACTTTGGCCGGCGGTTTGTCGAACGAATTGCCTGGAAAAAAGTTGGTAAAAGCAAATCGCAAAGCGAGTCGATTGCCTCGCAGCACGCCGAGCAAAAAATAACCAAAAAATTTGACAACCAAGTTTCGGAAATTCTCTACGAAGCCCGAAAAGGCTACGAGCAAAAAGCTCGGCCCCCTTTGGTTCGGCTTGCGATGTTCCCCGAGTACTTGCAGATGTCTTCGACGGATCATTCGGTCAATATCGAAACGACACTTGCGTCGCACGTTCAGATGTCGACCGATACGATGCCAGTTACGGTGGTTGGTGCCTCGGATTTTTCGATGAAGGTTCACGAATCTGCTGTCAATAACTTGATCCCCAGCCTCCTTGCCGGTGTTGGGATCAAGCAAGAGAGCCCTTCGGAACCCCCTCAGTTGCTTGGCGATTATCCTCCTTGGCTGAAAAAAGTTGCCGACCAGCAAAGCGAGAAGCTCTCGGGCAAAGTCTCCGAAGAAGCGTCAGAGAACTTCAAACCGTTTTCTGTCATTCTTAATCGGACTCATCCCCTCAGCGTCCAATTTGACGATCAGAAGGTGAAATTACGTATTCGCATTGCTGAGTTAATTACGCTTGAAGACGGCGAGGAGCAAATCCGAGAGAATTTGGATTTTATTCTTACTTTCGATCTTATTCAAAACGGTAACGGCATTATTCTTCGACGTGTTGGCGATATCGAAGTCTTCCCGACGGGTTTCGATCCGAATCCTCTCTGGGGAGATCGTCTGCCGAATAAATTCGTTGGTACTCGTGGAGCTCTCTCGAAGATTCTCAAGAAGCGGGCCGAAAGCGAGAAGGGTTTGCCGAAGGAAATTTCTATTCCCTCCGTTCAAATCCCTCTTCCTTCAGGCAAGAAGCTTGCGCTTGTGATTCAGCACCTCGACTGCGACAACGGTTGGCTGAGTATCGGCTATCAAGTGCCCTGAGTTCGCAGCTCCCCCACCCCTCCCAGGCCGAACCGCTAGCAAGTTCTTTTGCAGCGGCTCGTTTTGATGCGCTGCTAGCAAAAAAATCGATTTCCGCATTATTGACCAGCAATGTCAAAGTTTAATGATTGGGGTGACGATAACAATTGCACTGACTTTTCTGGCGGTAACTGCGCGACCAATATTGGCCGCCCTGTGCTAGCAGATGGTCGGTACTAGTGCTTTGTCATTATCAAAAATTCGGGTGTGACAAAGCAGTAGGGGGGGTGGGGAATTTTCAAGGGTCGATTTGCCGTGGCAGGTCGTCTCGTGAAATTTCCTCGATGTCCCGTGGCGGCTAGTGGAGCCATCACGGACCACCCTCGCTAGGAACGCAGCATCATGAATCGGCAGGCTCGATCTTCTATCTCGTTGGCCCTTTGTCTTCTGACAATTTTGTCAGGGTGCAAACCGTTGCAACCAATTTTCCTCTCCGAAGACGGGAATTTGTTTGGCAAGGGCGATCTTTCGCACTACATGGATGTGGCGACACAAATCGAGTACCCCGATGTCAACGAAACCTCGCTCGACGAAGTCTATTCGGCCCATCCGCCGCTGACGCTCGGCAATGCCGAGGATTATGATTTTTGGGATCTGACGTTAGAAGAAATCACACGTATTACCTTGCAAAACAGCAAAGTCATTCGCCAGCTCGGTGGCCGTATTTCGGATGCTGGAAGCAACATTGCGAATACCACTCCTACCACGCTTACCGGTAACGGGGTTGCAGTCACGACGTCGTTCGATCCGGCTTTGGTCGAAAGCGGTAACGGCACCGCGACGGGTAGCCAGTTGAGCGGCACCGGCGTCGAAGCGGCCCTGGCCGAGTTTGACGCGAGACTCGATAGTAGCATCAACTGGGGTTACGTTGACCGGCCCCAGAACTTTGGCGGCGGCATCGTGGGTACCTTTTTTGCCAACAACTTCCGACAAGACACCGGCAACGGCACCATTGGTATTACCAAAACCACGGCCAACGGTAGCACCTTTGAGGTTCGGAATAACACGCTTTACGATTTCAACAACAACGGCAGCCGGGCCCAGCCGAGCGACTGGCTCACCAACTTTGAAGCGGCATTCACCCAGCCTTTGCTCCAAGGTGCTGGCACCCAATACAACCGTATTGCAGGTCCGTACTCTTTCCAGCAAGCGGCCAGCGGGTTCTTGAACCAAATCGATGGAGTGATGATTTCTCGAATCCGGCATGACATTACCCTAACCGATTTTGAACAAGCGATTCGCGACCTAATGCGAGACGTGGAAGAGGGTTATTGGGAACTTTACTTTACTTATCGCGATCTCGAAGCTCGCAAGACAGGACGCGACAGTGCTTTGGAAACTTGGAGACGAATCAAAACCATTCAACGCGTCGGCGGTCAAGGCGGCGAAGCCAGCAACGAAGCTCAGGCTCGCTCGCAATATTTTCTCTTCCGTTCGCAAGCCGAGTCGGCACAGACCAATTTGTTCCGTGTCGAAAACCGCCTGCGCTATATGATGGGACTCGCGGTATCCGACGGACGGCTGATTCGCCCGATCGACGAACCAACGACGGCCCAAGTTCGTTTCGATTGGACAACCATCCACTGCGAAGCTCTGGCTCGGCGAAGCGAGTTGCGTAGCCAACGATGGCAAATCAAAAGACGCGAGCTCGAGTTAATCGCTTCTCGAAACCACTTGCTACCGCGGCTCGACGCCGTGGGGCGGTACCGTTGGTTAGGTGCTGGCGACGATCTGATCAATAGCGGCGGTACGGGGATTGCTCCTTTTGCGGATGGCTCGAATGCGTTTGAAGTTTTAACCAGCGGCAACTACCAAGAATGGGAACTGGGCGTTCAGCTCTCCATTCCAATCGGTTTCCGCAGGGCGATGGTCGGAGTTCGGCATCATCAATTGCTGTTGGCTCGCGAACGGGCGGTGCTCGAAGATATGGAACTTGAAGTGTCACATCAACTTGGCGATGCCATTCGAGATATTGATCTTAACTTCGCAGGCACCCAAACCAACTTTAACCGTCGGGTTGCGGCGGTCGACGAAGTCGATGCGGTGAGGACGCTATTTGACGTAGGAAATACCACCCTCGATCAGCTTCTCGACGCCCAACGCCGGCGTTCGGAAGCCGACTCGGCGTATTACCGTTCGCTCGTTGACTACAATCGGTCAATCATGCGAGCCCACCATCGCAAGGGATCTCTGCTCGAATACAACGGCGTTTACTTGGCCGAGGGACCTTGGCCTGGCAAGGGTTACTTTGATGCATTGCGGCGGGCTCGTCAGCGCGACGCAAGTACTTATCTCGATTATGGGTTCACTCGTCCGAATGTCATTAGCCGTGGCGCACATGGGCAGCATACTGGCCAAGCTTCTCTTTTCGTTGATCAGCCGACACCTGCCCCCGAGAAGCAGCCGGTCGAGGAGATGATTCCTGCTCCTGGAAATCCTGCTTCGGAAAACACCGAAGCAGGAAACACCGAAGCAGAAAATATCGAAGCGCCTGACCGGACGACTGGCGTGACTATTTTCAACAAAGACCTGGCAGCCCTTCCCTCAGTTGCTGCTGAAGCAGCTTCGCCCAGTGGAGTCATTCCAGCAAATCCGCAAGCAAATTTGTCTGATTTCCAGACAAAAATCGCTACACTGTTAGCAGAGCCGATTGCTCTTTCGGCACCGCAGCACGTGGCTCCTCAAAACCTCGCTAACGGAACAGTTTCCCTCCCGAGTAACCCGTATCGGAACCAACGGACAAGCTGGAACGACTTGTCGGCTCCTAATACCCCCAACGAATTGACACCGATCAATTCGTTGCGCCACCCGAACCCACAGCACCAGACTCCAAGCGACTTAACAGGCAAACTTCCGTCGACCGACCTCCATGAATCTGTCTCGCATCATTCGACTTCTGAAACTTCTTCAAGCGTTACAAGCAGGTGACGTACAAAACGCGGATGCGTTGGCCGATGCGTGTGAGGTAAGCCGCAGGACGATATTTCGCGATATCGAAACTCTTCGCGCAGCTGGCGTGCCGCTCGAGTTTGACCGCAAGGCCGATCGGTATTCGATTTCTAGCTCCTTCTTTTTGCCTCCGACCAACTTTACGGCTGAGGAAGCGTTGTCGTTGATCGCACTTGCCGGGCAAATGGGGTCGCATAAGGGGTTGCCTCTGTACGAACCGGCACGACGAGCCGTGTTGAAGTTGGAAAGCAGCCTCCCCGGCCCGTTGCGCGAAGAGCTTCAAAGCCTTACGCGGGCGATCCAGATTAACATCGACCCGACCAACCCGCTGGAAGGAAAAAACGTAGTTTATCAACAATTGGTCCAATCGATTGCAAGTCGCAGGGTGGCGAAAATTCGTTACGCAAGTCTCACCGAGTTAGAAACAATTGAAACGAAGCTGCGTCCGTATCAGTTGTTGTTTAGCCGACGTAGCTGGCACGTAGTGGGCCGAAGCACGCTGCATGCGGAGATCCGTATTTTTAATTTGAGTCGAATTACTCGTATCGAGTTGCTCACGCAAAAATACTCGGTTGCTCGAAGATTTAACCTCGAATCTTACTTGGGAAATGCCTGGAATCTGATTCCTGAAAGAGGTCCCGATTCAAACGTGGTGGTACGATTCCAGCCGATGGTGGCCAAGAACGTAAGCGAAGTGCTTTGGCACAAAACGCAGTCGCTGAAATTCTTGAAAGATGGGTGCCTCGAATTCTCGGTTTGTGTTTCGGGGTTAAGCGAGATTGCTTGGTGGATCTTAGGGTACGGCGACCAAGCCGAGGTGCTCAAACCGGCCAAGTTGCGAAAGATCATTGCACACCGAGTAGCGAATATGCATGAGTTGTATAGAGGCGGGTAGCTGCTAGTTGCTGGCCATCTCTAGGATGTTTTTCATGATGTTTTCGGCCAAACAGACTACGACCTCCCCACTCTTTACCTCAGCCACCCCTGCTTACCAAGAGGTTCTGAAAAATCGTCTCCGCTAGCTACCCGCAATCGCGACGTTCGCACTGCGGCCCAGCAAGAAACGAGTTATACTTGATTCTAGTATTTCATCGCGGCTTGGTTTTCGGGTGCCACTGCTGGCTCGTCCAGCAGTGCGAAGCGGGTACCCGGCGTCCACTGCTGGGCAAGCCAGCAGTGGCACCCAACTCGAAAATTGAGCTACGGTAGACTATTAGGCCCCGATTGGACTGCCCCGACGGGCATCCCCAGAAGAACGGTCGATTTCAAGGAACAACAGGCACGATCGTGAACCCGTTGCAAGCCAACAACCTCAGCCGCCCAAGCTCCGAACTCCCTCTGGAGGACACGGCTGCGCAGCCCCTAGGCGCTCTGGGCGAGGGTCCTCCCCCTGACGCACCCGATCAACCAAGCGAGGACAAGTCCGGCGGACGCCGCGGTTTGCTTAGCTCCCTCTTCGCAACTGCTGGCGTCTGGCTATTTGCTGGTCAGATGTCGTCTTGGCTGGCAAGCATGCTGATTCACGGAAGCATTGCTTTTGCGCTTTCGCTATTGATATTTATCGCGCCCAGCACAGGGCCCAGTTTGTGGTTGGAAGGGACGGTGCAATCAGACCAGGCCGATTCGCTTGATTTCGACCTGAGCACTCTCGAAGATTCAGGCGACAGTTCAGACACTTCCCACGATCAAGCGGTAACTCTTCCGGAAGTCGGAACCTTAGGCACCAACAGCCTACTGGCGCCGCCGCAACTCGAGTCCTTTGAAAAGGCCGTAACCTCCCAGCCATCGACTTTCTCGATCGAGTCGATTGGCGACCCGCTCGCTTCGCAGGGCGGAGGAGTCGAAGGCCGACGGCTACAGAATCGCCGCGCTCTGGCTTTAGGCAACGGAGGAACCGGCGCCAGCGAATCGGCAGTCGAAAAAGGACTCGCCTGGCTAGCGGCCCATCAGAGCGAAGACGGCGGGTGGCGATTCAATCTCAAACTTGCTCCCCAGTGTGCCGGCGAGTGTCGAGACTCGGGCATCATCGATTCAACCACCGCTTCCACGGGCCTTGCGCTGCTCTGTTTTTTAGGGGCCGGTTACACCCAGCACGAAGGTCCGTACCAGAATGTCGTTGCAGATGGGCTGTATTACCTTTCCAAAAAAATGGTGCTTACCAACCACGGTGGCGACCTGCGAGATACCTCGATGCTCGACAAACTGGGCGAGGCGATCCCGACTTTCCGCAAGAGCGGCGACATGTACTCCCACGGAATCGCCACGCTCGCGCTTTGCGAAGCCTATGCAATGACCCACGACCCCGAAATTGCCCAGTCGGCTCAACGGGCGGTCGACTTCATCGTCTACGCACAACACAAACAAGGCGGCTGGCGTTACGAGCCCCGCGAGCCCGGCGATACGACCGTTAGCGGCTGGCAAGTAACGGCCCTCAAAAGTGCGTTACTCGGAAAATTAAAAGTGCCACGCGAAGTTTGGTATCGAGCCTCCGACTATTTCGACAGCGTCCAAGACGACCGAGGAGCCACCTACGGCTATCAGTCGCCCTCCAAAATGCGGCGATCTACTACCATCGTTGGTCTCTTCAGCCGCATGATTCTAGGTTGGCCTCGAAATCATCCGCCGCTGATAAAGGGAATGAACCAAATCGCCAAGCAGCTGCCCCACAAAAACCATATGTATTTCAACTACTACGCAACCCAAGCCCTCTATCACGTCGGTGGCACCGGCTGGAAGCGTTGGAATCCCCGCATGAGAGACTACCTCGTCGACACGCAAGCAACCGCCGGCCACGAAGCCGGCAGTTGGTATTTCGACGAAGAATGGAGCGACCGCGGCGGCCGCCTCTACTGCACGACCCTCTCGATCCTCACCCTAGAAGTCTATTACCGCTACATGCCGATGTACCGCAAAGCTTTCGTCGAAGAAGCACCGTAGCGGGGGAATGACTCACGCACCCTATCTTCATGTCCTAGCGATCCAAGTCGACGTATCCAACGACTGCGACACGGGCATTCGTTGCCCATCAGGCGAGTCGGTCGGTCGCGATGTGGTATTGCGGATCTTCTGAGAGGTTGACTTCGACCAGGCTGCCCGCTTTGCCGAGGAGTCTCTGGCATTCGCGGCTCAGATGGGTGAGGTGGAGACGCTTGCCGGCGGCGCTGTACTTTTCGCTTAGCGAGTGGATCGCTTCGAGTCCCGATTGGTCGTACACCCGGCTGTAGTAAAAATCGATCACCACATCGTCGGGGTCTTGGTGGACATCGAACATTTCTTTGAACGAAGAGACCGACGCAAAGAAAAGCGGCCCGTGGAGTTGGTAAATTTTACTTCCAAACTTATTTTCTTTGGTGTCGGCTCCGATGTGGGTTGCGTGCTGCCAGGCGAAGACGAGTGCCGAGACCACCACACCCAAAATCACCGCCGTGGCCAAGTCGTGCATCACTACCGTGTAGCTGGCGACCAAAGTCATGACAAAAAGATCGGCGCGGGGCATTCGGCCAAACATCTTGATCGAAGCCCACTCAAAAGTTCCGATCACAACCATAAACATGACGCCGACAAGTGCTGCCATCGGAATCTGTTCGATCCAGGGCGACAAGAAAAGCACGAACAGCAACAGGCAGATCGCTGCGGCGATTCCCGACAGCCGGCCTCGGCCTCCGGAGTTCACGTTGATCAACGACTGGCCGATCATCGCACAGCCGCCCATGCCTCCAAACAGGCCGCAAATCACATTGGCGGCTCCTTGGCCGATACATTCGCGATTGCCTCGCCCTCGCGTCTCGGTGATTTCGTCAATCAGTGTCAGCGTCATCAGCGATTCAATCAGCCCGACCCCTGCTAGAATGACTGCATACGGAAGGAGGATCCAGAGGGTCGCCAGAGTAAGGGGCGGAAGCGTGTATTGCCAGAAAAAGAGTTTGGGAAGTCCTCCGCCGATCCCAACGCTTCCGGCGGCTTGATTAGCTGCGGCCAGCACTTCCTCGCTAATCGGCTGGTCGCTCGGTTGGTCGCCTACCTCGGCAGCGACTGCGGTCGCCTTGGCGTTGCTCCGGAGCAAATCGCCAACGGTCGCGACAAAATTGTCGCCTGTTTTGGTGACGACCGATTGGTTGATCACGACCGAAGCGATCGAGATTATCAAAATCGCAGCGAGCGAAGCAGGCACTGCACGGGTCAGTTTGGGCAGGAGCCAAATGATGGCCATCGTCAAAACAACCAGTCCGCCCATTGTCCAGAGGGCCGGTCCGCGCAAAAAGTCGAGTCGACCGTTGGCCGGGTCGAACGTCTTAAAACTTCCGATCTGAGCGAGACCAATCACAATGGCAAGTCCGTTCACAAATCCGAGCATTACTGAATGAGGCACCATGCGAATTAGCTTTCCCAGTCGGCCTATTCCAATCCCGATTTGCAGAAGCCCACACAAGATGACTGTCGGAAAGAGGTATTCGATTCCATGTTCTGCCACCAGGGTGACAATCACGACCGCCATCGCGCCAGTAGCGCCCGAGATCATTCCAGGACGTCCTCCAAAAACCGCAGTAATCAGCCCGATGAAAAAAGCGGAATACAGGCCGATCAACGGCGAAATGCCTGCAACCAGCGCAAACGCAACCGCCTCGGGAACAAGAGCCAAGGCGACCGTAAGGCCAGAAAGGAGATCGTCTTTGATCGACGCGGAGTGGAAGCGAAAGAAATTGAGCATAAAACAACAGGTGGAGTGAATGAGCAGGACGATTGCAAAGTCGTGTAATTGAAGAAAAATTAGCCACAGAGATCACAGAGGACTCAGAGAAACCTTGGTTTCTAGTACTCGGTGTTCTCTGTGATCTCTGTGGCTAATCTTCATTTGTTTGGTTTTTTGACTTTGCAATCGTCCTGAGTGAATGAGGGGAAATCTAGACAGGTAGCCGACGACATGGTTGGTGCTCGCGAGCGCAAAAGAGCAGCTTACGCTCGGATCAACAGAAAGGTGGCACGCCTCTGCGAGTCGCACTTTTTGCGTGATTTTACGGCACGACTCGAAGAGGCGTGCCACAATGGTGCAACTCGAATTCTTAGCAGTAACCACGCACCAGAAGGCGACGCAATTGGCGGGACAATCCCATAGTATACCAAGAGGGGGCGGGGAAGTCTCCCCATAAAATAGACGGCACGACGATTGACGATTGCCAAGGCGATATTCTGAAACGCCAAGTTCGCCAAGAGAGCCAAGCAAAGGAGGAAAGAAGCTGCTGGTCGCCCGGTCTTCCATCGTGGCTTGGTTTCGGCATCCACTGCTGGCAAGCCAGCAGTGGCACCCAACTCGAAAGTTGAGCTGCGATTTCTCGCTGCTAGAAGCCCTATTGACCCGGTTTGCTAGGCTGCCTAGTCTTCGCTTGCTATGGTAGGCACCTACTCGCGATTTCTGCTGTTGATGGGGGTTCTCCTGACTTTGAGTTGGGCTGCGTGCTCGCGCGCAGAATCTTCGGTTGCGGTCGAGGGGGTTTTGGTTTTGCGCAATGGCAACGTGCTGACTGGCAAGTTGTTGCAAATGCAAGACTATTACCAGGTGGTATTGTCCCATGGCCAGCTGCGGGTGCCGGTGGGGCAGGTTGAGTTCGCTTGCCAAAATCTCGACGAGGCATACGAGCATCGTCGCCATTCGAGGACTGGGGCGACGGCCGATTCGCATCTGGAATTGGCTCGTTGGTGTTTGCGACATGAGATGCTGGAACATGCCGCACACGAATTGCTCGAAGCTCGTTCCATTGATCCGCATCACCGAAAGCTGACGCTGCTTGAACGCCGGTTGCAACAGTCTCGGAAATTGGCTTCGAAAAAAGACGCGGACAAGCTACTTGCAGAGACTCAAATCACACCGACTCGAAGAGCTTCGCCAATTCCGACAACGGTTTCGGATCGCTCGGAGCCGCTAACGAGAGTTCAGACGCTGCGTGAATTGTCTCCGAAGGCGAAGTCGTCATTTGTGCGACAGATTCAACCGATGCTGCTACATTCCTGTGCGACTTCGGGCTGCCATCAGTTGGGGTCGTCGCGGCAGATGGAACTGAACCGTCAAGCGATGGAGGGAGTCGGGAATCCGCGAGCCATGTTAGCAAACATGGAGGCAGTGCTTGTGCAGGCCGACCGGCAAACAGATGGCGAGAGCGCCTTGTTGAGCTATGCCCGAGCGGCGCATGGAGCGGACCGCGATAAATTATCGCAACCGCTTTCGCTTCGGCAGCTTCGGCTGTTGCGCGCATGGCTTTTGGAAACCGAAGCGAGTACCCGCGAGCAAAGCACAGGCTGGGACTCAACGCGCAATGTTTCTTCGAAGCCGTTGCCTGTGAACGCTAGAACCGTGCGAGACGATCTTTTTGATCCTTCCATCTTCAACCGTCGCTACGGTAAGCAAAAGGAAGCGTCGAAGGATCGGTAGTCGACCTTGCTATTCGCCATTTCCTGCGGTCGGTGAATCCTCGATATCGATGTTATCGACGTTGCGTTGCGGCAACTCGTAGCTTACGCCGGTAAATGCGGAACCGGCTCGACCTTTGACATGGGAATACGGCCCATCGAGCACAGGCGGTAAGTCATCGCAACAACTGGTACATGTGCGGCAGCCGCAGCTTGCGAAGAGCAAGAGCATGGTGCCGACTAGTTTTCGATCCAACATGGGCCCCCCCTGGGTATCGAAATGAGTCAATTCAGATTTGTCGTACGCTTTGTATCGACTGCTGCGGCATGGGGCAGTTAGAGGAATTAGGGGAAGAAATTTGAGATGCTAGCGGCGAGAGTTGCCAGGGGATAGAAAAGATGGAGAACTGGGAAAGGTGCCTGAACTTTGCGGGCTACTGGAATCACTGAGAGAGTTTGGAGTATCCGAGAATTACTGGGGGAAGCTAGCCAGATTTAATTTCTAGCAACACAGTCGTAGGACAGCACCTCCCGGTTGATACGCACTAGTTTTTGGTAGCGAACTATTCTCAACACAAGGAAAAGGCGTTACTGTTAGAAATGGCTCCGATTTGAGTACTTCTTCCTATTTTTGGTTGGCAGCCAAGTGCTCCAAATCTCGGCTGGATCGACTTTTTCGGTGGTTCAATAAATCACCGTTTCGTAGTTGAAGGCACAATCATCCCTGAACCTGCGACAGCCCTCCTTCTAGGAACTTGGGGAATTATGCTTCTCCTTGTCCGTCAAAATCGTAGTCGATTGGGTACGTAAAACGCACCAATAGGCCTGCAAAACGCAAACATCGAGGACACAAAACGTGCGTTCCGCTATCGCTGCACGCATGCTACGGATTGCCCCACTCACGACTTCCCCCGAATCAAAAATTTGCCGCTTCGCTCTGGCTCATCTTGCTAGCCAAAAAACCCCGTCCTGCCCGTCGTGTCGTTGTGGTTCCTCTTCAAAGAATTGCAACCAAAACCCCATCAGCGGTTCCAATCCCCCTAAGCCACCAAATCAATCCCCAACCCGAACTGCAAGAACGCCAAATCAAGATCCTCGATCGTCACGCTCCCATCGCCGTTCAAATCGCCATCGGCCCAGGTCGCCCCCGTCATGCCGAAGTTGGCCGTGATAGTATCCAAATCGTCGGCATCAATATCGTTGTCCCCATCCAAATCGGCCAACACCCAGACGTTTTGAAGGTTGGTTTCCCAATTGTAAATGCCGAGCCAAACAGCATCGAAAAGATTGATAATGCCGTCGCCGGTAACGTCGCCCTGTTCAAACAGTAAATCGATCGAGCCCACGTTGGCAAGCAGGATATTGCCGTCCGCCATATTCACCACGCCATCCAGATTTACGTCACCGGCCAGCAGCGTCATAAAGAAATTAAACCGTCCGCCCGGGTTGCCATCACCCGAGGGAAATTCGCTCACCGCCGCGTTCACGGTCGAAATGCTCGCCGGGTTGGTCCACTCGCCGTCCAGCAAGTTCCCATCCACATCCGTCACACTATCCGAAAGCGACTCGCCCCGAAGCTGATCCACAAATTTGTAACCCACCGATTGCCAAAGACGCGAAACGTTCGACTTGCCGACACCAGGGCTACGAGGTTTTACGTCGGAGATTTCGCGTGTGCTCACACCTGCCATCAACGCCAATACAATCGAGGCTTGAAGTTCTTCTGGATTACTGGCACTTTCGTAACTCGCAAGCGTCACCTCCGAGGTTGAGCCCTTCTGCTGACGCTCTCGAACACGTGGGCGAACCACCTCTTCACGTTCGCCGTCAACCAGAACGCGACCTGAACTGCTACCCGCACGGAACATGGCACCGCCGGTAGGCTCGTGCTTCGGGCCGCAAAGCTCGTCGACTTCGGACGCCATGACTTCACAAATCATCTTCCGAACCAAGCCGCGAAGATGCTCGCGGAAAACTTGGGCGGCTTCGCCGCCCGAAACTTGTCCAAGCTGCTGAAAAAGATTACGATTTCCCATGGTGGTCTCCCCGTCGGCGACAACCGACGACTAAAAACTTGAAAATTGCGATGAGCGATTCTCGCTCATCGGGAGACCACCTTCAAGTTTTAACAATTATTGGGACACTTCCAGATGGGAAGCCCTGCGGTCAGTGCGGCGGGTAGTGGGGTGTGACTGCGATAGCCCAAGATTGACGGATACCGGACGGCAGCGTAAGCGAGGTTTCCAGATGCACGACTGCCGTTCCATCTGGCTTGGTAGCCGTTCGCGTCTTGAAGTTGTTCAGCATCTCCGAAAGTATCTTGGCATGTTCTTCCTTTACCTTAGGATCGTCCTGGCCGACCTTCTCAAGTTCAGCTTTCGCTTCGGCAGAGCCTAGAGAAAAGACCAAATCGATTCCCTTCTCAACAAGTTCGGCTTCCTTGCGGCTTGCACACAAAAACTGCATCTGAATACAAAACTGGTGGGTCTGATCGTGCCAATCGAAGCTGGATCCGATCTGCTTGATGTTGTCGAACACTTGATTCAACGCATTACTAGTCGGTATGCTAGACTCTCCAACCGAGGCTTCGATGCTTTTGTCGGTGGTAAGCAGCGAGAACAATCCTCGGTCCACGGCATTCCAATCCTCTGCCCATCGGGCGCTCACCGTATTGGTTGCTTCGACCTTCTTCCAGAAATTTTCGCTATCTTCTGTCGCAAAAACTAGCGTGTGGCTATCGCGGGCCGCGACACAAAGCGCCTTGGGGCCGAGAGCCGGAATGACCGGCAACTGAAAGTAACTGACCTCACCGTGCTGCAACTCTTCAGCGGCAGGAGCGTTTTCCCTGATCCACTGCTGCCAGGAAGAGATGTCGCGGTTGAATCGCACGACCCAGCAGTTGGATCCGAACATGACCTGAGAATTGCGCTGCATTGCCGGAGTCCGTTCGAAACGCTTTATTTTGAACTCTGCTTGCCCTACCACATAGTCGATCATTTTTAAGTCAAAATCGGGCAGATCCGGCGATCCTAACCACGCCTTACAAGCGGCACTCACCGCGTGGTTGAGCCCACGAATCATCGGTTTGAACGAATCTCGTTTCAGCAATTCACCAACTCGCAATACAAAAATACCGTCTTCGTTGTCACCGATCATCGCAGGATCGATCGGAGGATATTGAAACACCTCGTCGGTCGCGTCTTGCACACTCTTGGTTTGAACGGTCGGCGTCGCACCATCAGCCGGCTCAGCAAGCCCTCGCAGCGCAGTCGTCACTACGGCTAACAGGACCACTGTACCGACGACAATCGCCCGCACCGCAAAATTCATTCCACGGCTTTGCGTTCGTTCCTTTGTTCGCAACATTTTTATTCTCCGAATCAAATGGTTTGACGAGGTTGGCAGGAGGATTGGCTCCGGACGGAGCCGTAAAAGATCGTCCTGTCGTATCGCCAACTGAGACAACGCCTTCAGATACTTTTCTCGGTTGCCAAGCGTCTGGGCAGCCAACTGGTCGGCGGCGACTTCTTGCGAATACGCTAGCCGATTCAACAACCAATGCGCAAGCGGGTGGTAATAGTGGACCGCCCGCGCGATCGTCCCTATTCCACGCCAGAGATAATCTCGACGCACGACGTGTGCCAACTCATGAGCCAAGACAACTTGCAATTGCTCCCGGGGCCAAGTTTTCCAATCTGTCGATAGCACCACGAGTGGCCGTAGCCAGCCAAGCACCGCAGCCGACCGGACGTCCTCCGAAGTCGCGAGACGCGCCCGAGTCCTGCACCCCATCGTTTGAACTAAGTCTCTCATTTGGGCATCTGCCTCGCTCCCGTCGATCGGGACACTGCCGCGGCGGATTTTCCAGGCCGTGAAAAACGCCCCACCTAGTCGCAACAAACCGACCGAAATGCCAATCGCAGCAAATGCGGTGAGGCACTGAATTGCGAAGCTAGGCACCGGGTTTGTTTCGACGTCTGTGTGAATGGCAGTGCGTACTTTCGACAGTAGCGCGCCGAGATCAACCATGGCAGTATTCGAGCTGTCTGTGTTCGTATCTACTCTGCCTGATTCTGCGTCTGTCGACGAGATGGATGTGACGCTCATTTCCACGATCTGATGTCCAGGCAAAACCCAATGCGGAATCTGAACAGGAATAAGCATCGTTGCAACCAGAACAATTCCCGCGGTAGCCGACATCACCGCTGCGAAGGACGCCGGATACCGGCGCACTACCAGCAGTGACAGCGCGACTCCAGCGGCACACAACAGGCTGACCTGAAAAACACACCAAAGGCAGGAAACAAAAAATGGGCTCATTCGTTTTGCTCCTTCAAAATTTGTTCCAGCAACGCACGTTCTTTTGCTGAAAGTTTCTTGCGACTATCCAAGACTTTGACCAGCAGTTGTTCGCGAGAACCGCGGAAAACACGCTTCAGCAAGTCGCCCACCAAGTTGCCCGACACCTCGTCGAACGTACGCACAGGCCGATAGCGAAAGGGGCGTTCGTCGTTGGCCGATTCGAGAAATCCTTTGTCCACCAACAGCCGAACCAAATTAGCGACTGTCACATACGCTCGGTCGACTCCGACAGCAGCAAGCTTGTCACGGGCCTCGGTTGCAGCCAATTCGCCCGCCTTCCAGAAGACATGCATGACTTCCAGCTCACGTAGAGTCAGCTCTTTGGCGGGAGGTCGGACCATCTGTGCGGCTCTCTGTCCTGTTTGGTATTTGGTTCTGCAAATTTGATTACCCAAATGTACCGGAGTGGGCAAACCTCGCCAACAGCAATTTTTTGGGCCCCTCTTAAACCAATACCAGCAGACGTGCAAAGTGCGACTTGCTAGATCAATGGGCCTCCAAAACCGCCTTTGACACAGTCGGGCTCGACTCGTATGCTTCCGCTCCGTTCAGTTGCACAGGCAACTGAACGGCCTGCCCCATACGCTCCCTCCTTAACAATTTCCAACGCCCGATGGAGATTAGACGGTTGTCCACCAGCCCTCGCATTCTGATCGTCGACTCTTCGGTTGAAGCCCGAGATATCCTCAGCACGTTGCTTCGCCGTCAAGGTGCCGAGACGATTGAAACGGCCCATACGGCCTCGGCCACCGCCCTGCTCCAACAGCAAGAACCCGACCTGATTGTCTACGACGACGAATCTGCTTCGAGCTCTTCTTCGCAAGAAAAACTCGACCTGAGTCGCTCGGCAAGCCGCAGTGCTACCCCAATCGTCGTACTTGGAACAGGTAAACGGCAAATTCGCCCTTTACCTACCGAACATTTCGTCACCAAACCCTACCATTACGGCCCATTGATCCGTAGAATTGAGAGTCTGCTAGAGATTCGCGGTGCAACGAGAGATCGGTAGGACGTCTGATGTGGTTGGAGGTTGTTGGTTGAAGATCAGGAAACTGATTTCTGCCTTCTCCGCCGCCCAGCTTCCGACCTCTTTGCTCCGCGTGCAGTTTCTTTTCTTACGGAGAATGCAACTCGGTGCCGTCGTTGTTTGTTATCCAAGGAAGCGATCAGGGAACACGCTTCTTGCTGGAAGAACCCGTTCATTCGATCGGTCGTACTCAGAACAATTCTGTACGACTGCACGACACCGAGATTTCGCGCGCCCATGCCGAGTTGTTTCTTCGCGGCAAAAACTACGTGCTCCGCGATATGGGAAGCTCCAACGGCACCTTTGTGAATGGCCAGGCAGCGACCGAACACGAGCTCGTAAGCGGCGACCAAATCCAAATAGGCAAGTCGCTACTGCTTTACACTGGTTTTGTTGAAGAAGCCAGCGAGAACCTCGCCGACAAAATCGACATCGTTGCACGAGCAGCCCAAAACGACGAGTCCCGAATTGTCGCCGCGTTAAGCCATTCGGAAGGCAGCGAATGGTTGATGCCCGAGGCGGGCGAATCTTCAAATCCTTGGATCGCACGCGCTCGAAGCAATCTGCAAATTATGTATCGTACAGCGCTTGCCGTAAGCCACACGATGGACATCGATCAGCTGCTTGCCCGGATCATGGAAATGATTTTCGATTGGGTCGACGCCGACCGTGGCTGCATCATGCTCAAAGACAATCAAGCCGACAAGCTCGTGCCGAAAGTGCGCAGACACCGCCGAGGGGTGCGGTCGGACGAAAAAATCACGATCAGCAAAACCATTCTCGACTACGTCGTCGAACATAACGAAGGCGTCCTCACCAGCGACGCCCGCGACGACAAGCGTTGGGACCCGGCCCAAAGCATTGTCAAGTTAGGCGTCCGCGAAGCCATCTGTGTTCCGATGCAAGGGCGTTACAACATGGTGGGCGTAATTTACATCGATACTTCGATTACGCCCCAGCGGATGCTGTTGAACGAAGGCAAGGCCGATCAGTTTACCGAAGAACATCTCCGACTGATGATCGCGATCGCCCATCAAGCTGCTTTAGCCATTGAAGACACTTCGTACTACAAAGCGATGGTCCAGGCCGAGCGTCTTGCTGCAGTTGGGCAGACGATTGCCTCGCTTTCGCATCACATAAAAAATATTCTCCAAGGAGTACGAGGCGGCAGCTACTTGATCGAATTGGGCCTCGGCGACCACGAGGGAGTCGCCGGACTCGACGACTCCGACGACGAGAAGGCGGCCAAAGCCGTTGATACGATTCGTAAGGGATGGAAAATCGTCGAGCGCAACCAACAGCGTATCTCTTCGCTTGTGATGGATATGCTTACTTTCAGCAAAGAACGTCAGCCCGAGCCCAAACCTTCCGATCTCAACGAGGTGGCCGGCGAAGTGGCCGAGCTTATGCAATCTCGCGCTGGCGAGCTTGGCGTCGAACTTCAATGGCTTCCTGCGGACGAGATGCCGATCTTGATGTTCGACCCCGAGGCAATGCACAGCGCGATTCTCAACGTCATTACCAACGCTTTGGACGCCTGCGAAGAAGCAGAGATCGGCAAAGTTACGGTACAAGCGAAGTACGACCACGACAGCAAAATGGCCCGCCTCGAAATCCAAGACAACGGAGCCGGTATTGCCCCTGACGATTTGGAATCGATCTTCAATGTTTTCGTCTCGCACAAAGGAGGACGCGGCACTGGCCTCGGCCTGCCTGTGAGCCAAAAAATCCTTGAAGAGCACGGTGGAAAAATCACGGTTGATAGCAATATCGACGCGGGGAGCCGCTTTACGCTTGAGTTTCCCGCAAATCCCCAAGCGGCTGCCCACGAACCTTCCGAGGCTCAAGCGGGGCCAACTCTCGCTTCTGCCGACTTAGCTTCCCCCGATCTGGCCTCTGCCGACCTTTCCGATCTTTCTGACACCTCTTCGCCCTGAACGGGTTGCGACGTTCCACACACGAGCGTACCTCCAAACGCAATGGCTGACGTCTTCGATAAATCGGCAATAATCAAGAAAACGTTTCTCGAACATGTCGAGGTTTTCGAGACCCTTGGTTCGACCCAAGATCGTGCCCTCACGCTTGCCAACGATCCTTCGATTGTTCTCCCTGCACTGGTTATTTCTGAACGCCAGACAGCGGGCCGCGGGCGCAGCGGTTCTAGCTGGTGGTCGCCGGAGGGAGCATTGTTGCTAAGCCTGGTTCTCCCGCTCCCAAAAAAATTCGCCGAGCCTGGTAGTTCTGGCCAACTCTCGCTAACGATTGCTCGAGCTATTGCAGACTATGTGCAAGAAACACTTGGGAAGAGCGAAATGGCCGGCGCGGTTCGAGTTAAACCGCCAAACGACGTCTACCTCGCCGACGCCAAAATCGCTGGCCTGATAATCGACGTGCCTCACCACGCTGGTCGCAGCCAGCGGCAGGCAATTGTCGGCCTCGGCCTCAACGTCAACAACGATGGCAACCAAAGTCCCAAAGACGTCCAAGTTCGTGTCACTTCAATCAGCGAACAAACCGGTCAGAAACACAACATGCAACAATCGCTAATCGCGTTGCTAGGGCATATCGAAAAAAGCCTGGAAAAAAAGAACTAGCCATTTCCCCATTCTCTAGGCAACCTCTAAGAATCCATTTCCACGTTCGCCGCACTCATTGCGTGCGATTTTGCTGAAGAAACCACCGGTCAGAGCCTAATTTGGCCGGATTGTTATTGGTATTCCTGCCTGTTTTTCTTCTCTGGAAGGCCGATTTTCGTCGGCTTTTCCATCGTCAGCGTCCACTTTTCCCATCCGCTGCTCTTCTTCGATATCAGGAGCACTGCCAAGTAGCCAACCAGGCAGGAAGAATAGAGGAAATCCCGGCTTACTTTGGTGTTTGTTTCGGCTTCGATAAAAATGGCCTTAGCTCATCAACGAAGTCTCCTGCGTCGGCGAACTGCCGGTACACGCTGGCAAAGCGAACAAAGGCAACCTCGTCGAGGTCGCGCAGATGATCCATGACCAACTCGCCTAGCCGGCGGCTGTCAATTTCGGATTCAAAGGACGAGTAAACGTCGTTCTCGATTGCTGCGACCGTGCGATCGATATCTCGATCGCTAATCGGCCGCTTCCAACAGGCACGTTCTAGGCCGTACTTGATCTTGTCTCGCGAGAAGGGGGCACGAGACCCATCCTTCTTGACTACCTTAATTGCCGACTCCTCAATGCGTTCGTAGGTCGTGTAACGACGTTTGCATTTAAGGCACTGTCGGCGCCGGCGGATAGCATAGCCGTCCTGGCAAGCACGGGAATCGATCACGCGGTCGTTGTCCATACGACAAAATGGGCATTTCATAGTCATCACTATACACGAGCCCGGCATCCAGTAAACCGCCTCGCCCAAACTCTCTCGAAACAAGTTGCTTGGTTATGTCGTTCAAGAGAGAACCAGCAAGTCTCAGCGGCAAATAGCACCTTGCGATGCAGTAAAAGGTGCTGCAAGTCAATGAAGAGATGCCAGTCATCCATTAGTTACAAGTTTGTTTTTTCTCCATCCCCCCCCGAATGACAAGGTACTCTCGAAATGACGATCCTAGTATTCAATACTGACAAAGCACTCGTTGCGGCTTGTCACCGGCGTATCAGCTGCGAGAAATCTTCGCGGTTGGCATGCATGATTGCTTTGGGGGTGACGTATGCCCGGGCTTTGGTTTCCTCAAAAGTGCCGCTGTGCTGGATGAGGCCTTCTTTGTACGCGAGTTTGTCGGAGTAGCCAGGGAGCAAAATATGGTAGTCGTAGCGCAATCGGTTGGGGACAATACGGTTGATGTGTCGTGCGATGTTGGTTGTGCAGTTGTTGGTGACCGTATTGTAAAATTCGGGGCGGCTTGCGAGCTCGTTGGTGCGACCTAGTACGTCGACTAAAAGTTGCCGCGATTGCTCGGGGGTTGCGGTCGTGCGGTACAGATAGACGTCCTCGCCGCGGTTGTTGGCGCGTACCAGAACAGCGTCGCGTTCGTCGGCTAGTACGTACATCAGCTCGTATTGCCGGGCAGTGCCCTTCCAGGCAGCGTACTCCTCGCCTTCTTCTTTGCGAATTTCCACGCTTGCGATAAGGTGCTCTTTTTTCCCCTCGTCAGAAACGAACTCAAAGCTCAGCATGGTGTGAGCAATGGCCGGCATGTTCTCGAAGGGGATGATAAAGAAGTCGACACTTTTCAGATCGTTGAGATCATAGGTTTGATCGTAGTGGTTGACGACATAAGCGTCTTCGTTGAAATAACGGCAATACCGAACATTGCGAACCGTGACTCGATTGCCTTGAAACTGCGCGTAAGGCAACACCGCTTGGTCGGCAGACCAATTTCGAGCATTGGAGGGTGCAAGGACTTTAGTAAATCCAGAACAACCTAAGCAGGTAGCGACCAGTAGCAGCAGAGTTGCCCGCATGGCGTGTTCGATAGATCGAGTTGGAAAAAAGAAAAGCGAGGAAGCTTAGCTAGCCGAGGGAATTGAGACAAGAGAAAAAGAGCAGAGAGGTATTAGCTAGCAGTCGCTCTCTTGATAAGATAGAGAAAACGCCACCTAAGCTTCTCTCGATTGGATTCCCGTCATGACGACTCCCAGCCATCCCCTGATTCGCCCTCTTGAGCTTGTGCCGCTCGGGGAAGACCGCGAGGGGAGGTATGCCTTGCGAGACCCTTTTAGCATTTCTAGCACGGTCGCGTTAACGTTTGAGGCGGCGATGTTGGTGACGATGATGAACGGCGAGCGGTCGCACGAGGAGTTACGGAAGCATCTTGCGGAAAAGTATAGCGGCGTACTTACCTTGCCAGAGATCGAGCGTGTGGTGAACCAGCTCGACGAAGAGTATTTTTTGGAGAACGATCGGTTTGAGCAGCACAAGAAACAGGTGATTAGTGAGTACGAGTCTCTAGAGATTCGCCCCGCGGCGCATGCTGGAGCGGCTTATCCTCGGGACGAAAAATCGATTCGCGAGCAGCTCGGCGAATTCTTTACCTGCAAACAAGGGCCAGGCCTTTTGCCTACAGAAGGCGGCACAGCGAGCGACTACACTTCGGAGGCGGTCCAGCGGCTTTGCGGGGTGATGAGCCCCCATATCGACTTTCAGCGTGGGGGGCCAACATTCGCATGGGCGTACGACCGGATCGTTACCGAGTCGACCGCCAAGGTGTTTGTGATTCTTGGGACGGCGCATACTCCCTTGCAAGGAATGTACAGTGTGTCGAAAAAACATTTCGATACTCCGCTGGGGACGGTTGCGACCGACCGCGATTTTATCGACTCGCTTTCCCGACGCATGTCGTTGCTGTCGAGTGCAAAGGAAACGGCGGTCGACTTCGACGACGAATTTCCGCATCGCAAAGAGCACTCGATTGAGTTTCAGGCTTTGATGCTTCAGTATATCCTTGGAGGGCAACGCGATTTCAAAATTGTGCCGATCCTTGTGGGTTCGTTTGCCTCGTTTGTGAGCAAAAACTGTTCTCCCGGCGATTCGCCTGCCGTAGCTGACTTTGTGGCAGCACTGCGAGAGACGATCGGTGCCTGTGGCAGCGAGGTTTGCTTTATTGCGGGGGTCGACCTGGCACACATTGGCCAACAATTTGGCGACGAGCAGTTGCTCGAGAAGAGCCGGCTTACAGAACAATGGACCGACGACCAACAGCTGCTTGCCGCTGCCTGCGAGGGCGACCCCGAGGCGTGGTTTATTCATGTCGCTGCCCAACAAGATCGCAACCGAATCTGTGGGCTAGCGCCAACTTATACGATGCTCGAAGCCATGCGCCCCGATCGAGGCGAGCTGCTAAAGTACGACCAAGCGGTTGCCGAAGACGGCAGCTCGTGCGTGAGCTTTGCGAGTGCCGCTTTTTATGTTTGATGTAGGATGTTTGATTGTTGATATAAAAACAAATTGAAAGTACCAACACATCAACAATCAAACATCTCACATCAAACATTTCCTAGAGTCTGCAATTCGCGATTGCCGTTTCGAGAATGGCGGTTGCACCGAGGGTTTCTAAGCGCTCCATGATGTCGATGACCTCGCCTCGGCGGACCATGGCTCGAACGCTGTGCCAATTTTTGTCTTCAAGCCGATTGACGGTTGGCGAATTGAAGCCGGGGGTGATCTTTTCGGCTTCGGTCAATTTACCGGAAGGGACGTTGTATTCTAAGAGCGAGTAGGCACGGGCGATGACTACCCCTTCGAGGCGGCGAACGATACGGTCGGCTAACTCGGCGTGCTGAGTGTTAGGGTTTTGAACAAGTACGGTCTCGTAGCTTCCGATTTCGTCGAGTATGCGTAGGCGATTAGCAGCCAGCGTGCTGCCGGTTTCGACGAGATCGACAATCGCGTCGGCAACCCCCAGGGCGATCATTACTTCGACCGAGCCGGTCAGCTCGACCGTGTGTGCCGTGGCGCCGTGTCCCGCGAGATATTCTTGGGTGACATGCGGGAAACTAGTGGCAACCCGTTTGCCATCGAGATCCGCAGGTTTTTCGATGTTGCCTTTTTCGGGCACACAAACGGCTAGGCGGCAATTGCCTACGCCTAGGCTGAGTCGGGTGGTTAGCTCGACGCCGCTTTCGGCAACGAGATCGCCGCCGGTGATGCCGAGATCGATCGCCCCCTCGGCGCAAAGCACCGAAATATCGTCAGTTCGCAGGAAGGTGACGTCGATCGGCATATCGCGCACTCGGGCAAAGAGGCTACGGTCTTGCCGGCGGAAACGTAGGCCGGCCTCTTTGAGCAGTTGTTTGGCGAGGTCGGCTAAGCGTCCCTTGCTAGGGATGCCGATGCGAAGGTTTTCGGTCATTGGGGTGGGACTGTGGGACTGTGGGATTGTGGGACTTATAATCTCGCTACTCACGACTCGCGACTCACTTCCGCGATGCTTTTTCTTCTAAACCAGAGACACCGAAGCGACGTGCAAGTTCAGATTCGACTTCTTCAAGTTTGACCTCTCGGGCAGCCAGCAAGACCAGCAAGTGGTAGAGCAGGTCAGCGGCTTCAAGAATTGTATGTTGTCGGCCTTCTTCGCCGGATTCTCCGGCCGCCTCGACCACTTCAGCAGCCTCTTCGGTAATTTTACTGCCGATTTTTTTGACACCTCCCGCCAGCAGCTTGGCGGTATACGACTTTTGGTCGGAGGCTGCCTTACGGAAGGAGATCGTCTCTTCGAGCAGGTCGAGGGGACGACGATCGTTGGGTTGTGGTTGCTGGTCCGGCATCGGAATCCTAGGAAGTGGGCGCCTTCCCTGTTTGGGGCTATAGGATAACAATGGAGGGCAGACTTGAAGTGAATCGTATAGTTTAGATGCCGGCTTGCAGTGTGGCAATCGCCTCCCTGGCGGCTGGTTTTTTTGGGACGAGTGAGACCGTATCCGCCGATGGAAGAATCTTTGCCGATCGAGAATTGTTGGTTTCTTACCGGGGCAACTGCTGTGGGGAAGTCTCAGGTCGGTTTGATACTGGCCGAGAAGCTTGGAGCGGAGATCCTGTCGCTCGATTCGATGGCGATTTATCGTGGAATGGACATCGGAACGGCCAAGCCAACTGCTGACCAGCAAGCTCGGGTACCGCATCATTTGATTGATGTTGCGGAGCCCGACGAAGACTACAGCATCGATCGCTATCTTGTGGCTGCCCATGCCAAGGTTGCTGAGGTCAGGGGTCGGGGGCTTCAGGTGCTTTTTATTGGGGGGACGCCGCTGTACTTGAAAGCACTGCTCCGAGGCCTCTCTTCTGGTCCGCCGGCGAATTGGGAGTTGCGAGCCGAAATCGAAGCGGAGGTGGCGGAGGTTGGCAATCAAGTCTTGCATGAGCGACTGGAACAACTCGACCCCTTGGCGGCTTCTCAGATTCATCCGCACGATACGCGGCGGCTGATTCGGGCGGTGGAAGTGTTCCGCGCAACGGGCGAGCCGATCAGTCATCATCAGTTGCAGTTCGAGGAGGGGCGCCCGGCTGAGGACTGTTGCGTGTTTGCTCTTCGGCGATCTCGTGAGGAGCAGCACGAACGGATCAACGCACGGGTCGACTCGATGATCGAGCGAGGGTTGGTCGAGGAAGTTCGGCAACTTACGTCGGACGGAAAAAAACTGGGGCGCACCGCAGGGCAGGCGGTTGGTTATCGTGAGGTAATCGACTATCTTGCCGGCGGAGATTCGGAGGTGATGCTTGCCAACATGAAAACTCGCACGCGACGATTCGCCAAGCGGCAAGGAACCTGGTTCCGTAGCCTTTGCGAATGTCGGTTCGTCGACCTCGAAGGCGAAATTGATGTCGAAGCGGTCGCCGACAAAATGATTGCCTCGGCAGGCGAGTAGTTGTTTCGTCGGAATTACTTCCTGAAGTTTTCAGTTGCAAGTCTTTTTTTCATTCGTTCGGCTACTTCGCTAGTGATGTCGGCCCCCGGGGTATGGGTTAGCACGACCGATTGATTTTTTGTCAGCACGATGTCAAAGCCGCGTTGCTGAGCCACTTCGGCACAGATTTGTTCGGCTTGCCGTCGGTAGCTTTTGATGATTTGGCTGCGTTGTTGGCTCAGATGTTGTTGGGCCTTAGTTTGTGCTTGACGCAGTTTTTTGTTGAGTTCTTCCTGGTAAGTGGCAAGGCGGACTTTTTGGTCTTCGGGAAGCTGATTGGCTGTGCCGACCGAGGTCGCGATCTCGGAATGTTTCTGTTCGAGTTGCTCGTTGAGCTTTTGCTGAAAGCCGACGAGTTGCTGTTTGACGGCCGACTGAGTTTCTGAAAGTTCGGCCGACCACTGTTCGCCAAGTCCAAGCTGATTGGCGACTTCGTCGAGATCGACGATCGCGACATTGCCCTGAGGGGCATTAACAGATTGTCCGCAACCTACGAGAAGGCAAGGTGCGAGACAGACGGCGGCAAACCAATGGCAAGACATGGCGAACCCTCGGGCGTTTTTGATTGTTGGATGAGTAAGAATTGGGGTGGAAGGATAGAGATTCTTCGCCGAGGGGGCCAGGGAGGTTTTTGCTAGCATGGAAGAGGAAAAGCGGAATAGTTGCTGGGCGCTAGTTGCTGGGCGATAGGTCGCTGGTTTTTCGAGTATGGGTGATGAGTTGTGAGTGGCCTTGTCGAACAATTCCTTCAGAACAATCACATAACAGGCAAGAACGGAGTCGCCTAGTTTTAAGAAGGAGCTTTTCAATGGCGATCAAAGTTAAATCGAGTTACAAGGTGACTAATTGGAGAGGGCCTTGTTGACTAATCCATTTGGAAAGAACTTTCTGACAGGATGAACAGGGTTTTCGGGATAAGGGTTTGCGGTTGCCCACTGAAGGTTTCATCTTTTCAAAAGGTCTTCCTCAAAAAATCCCGCACTACTTCTCCCCCATCAAGCGTACAGCTCTCGGTCTCCGAATACCAGCTTTTGACGCATCGCATCTTGTTAAGCACACTAAGCTGTGACCCTGCCGGGAAAGCAACCGTTATCTCGGCCTGCTCGCCCTCAAACCGCGTTTCGTTCGACGAAACCCAATTCAGGGCAACAAGCTGATCGACCGACCGCTCGCCTGCTTGCCAGCTGGGAATTACTCGACGGGTATAGACTCGAGACGGTTGCGCATCGCTCAATTGCGTCTCTTTCTCGGTCGCACGAAAGCGAGCTTCCATCAGCGTCAATCCATTGTGTACGAGCCGGCTATTGCATCGGTCGTCCTCGCGTTCAACAACAATCGAGTCGGCATACCGTTTCGGAAATCCCCAAACTTCCCGGCCGATCGTAATCGGCAACGACTCGTCGAGAAACAAAGCAAGTGCAAACAGCCCCGGCTGCCCATCACAAACCACCGGCACGAAAATGCCAAGCTCGTGGTAAGGCTGCGGCAACGGCTTGGCCGCCGCAATGTGAACTGCATAGATCCAAAGCATTCCCTCCGGGTTCGCTGCGAGAGGCTCCGGCACAAGCGAAGCCAGCACTTTTGGAGGCAGCGTACACAGGAAATTCGCTCCTTCGAGCGGCCCTAACCGATAAGGCGGCGACGAGTACTCGGGCATACAAAGCGGCATGCTATAAGGTGTTTCAGCCATCCTGTCTCTTCCTCTCCTGGTCGTTCTCAGCAAGCTTCGAGTTAAAAACAACTTGACGATCGCAGCTCACGCAAGTCTCTGAGCTTGCTCAACAATTCCGATGCCAACAAGCTCATCCCAAGCCGCCAGCAATTTTTTGAAAACCGGCCCCGGCGTCCCTGCTGCTAACGGCTGGCCTTCGATGCGCACGATCGGCAGCAAACAACTCGACGTACTTGTCAGGAAAGCTTCGTCTGCCGCAGCAAGTTGTTCTGGCAGCAAGTCGTCTTCGCAGCAAGGAATCTCCAACGAAGCAGCCAGCTCAAACAGCACTTGCTGGCTAACGCCGGGCAGGACCTTACTTCGCGGTGGCGTCACAAGACCTCGGCCCTCGAAGTAAGCCACCAAATTAGCCGTCGAGCCTTCGCCGACGTACCCTTCTTGGTCGAGCAACAACGCTTTCGACCCAGGCGACTTGGCTTGAGCCTGCTGATCGGCCAAATAGTAGTGCATCCGACTACGACACTTCAACTCCGCAGGCCAGCACTCCGAAGGAACCTGCCGAACATCAACAATCACCGCCTCCACGCCGCTTTCGTACTCACGTACCCAATTACGGAAGGGCAGGGGGTGTCCATGAACACAAACGGTCGGCTGCCGAGCGTCGCTCGTCGAGCCAGGCGTGATAAAAACTACCACGCTACAGTCGTTGCCACCCTCAGTAAGCGAGGCATTCCGCGGTAGGAAATTTTCGCACACCACAGAAACTTGCTCGCAAATCGCGGAAGCATCCCAGCCGACTATTTCCAACGAGCGGCGCAATCGTTCGAGATGGTCGTCCAACCGAAAAATCTTTCCCGAAAACGTACGCATCCTCTCCACAACCGTCGCCCCCAGCAAAAAACCAAGGTCATCGATCGGCAAGCACAGCGCCTCGGAGGGAATCCAGCGGCCGTTTAGGTAAGCAGTCGTATCAAGCATCCCCCTAATATGACAGGCTTAGCAACCAGCGCGTAGGCCCATCAGCCAGAATCTCCCCCCAGCCACAAGGTAAATGACAACCTCAGCAATTCAAGCCCAGGGATTGCAATCCCTGGGCTGCATTTTGGTGTAACGATTTTTCAACACCCCTCCCAAAGAATGTTGCGAAAAATCATCGCGCTGAATTTGCACATCATCCAGAGTGTTGTAGAGTTGCTAGGCCCACCGTTTTTGCAAGCATGCAGCGGTTCTGACGATTACCCACCGATTGGGGCTTTCACCAGGAACGTCCTGAAGCCACGTCAAACCAAATCGTTACAACCGCTTCCCTGCAAGACACCCACCCCCGCCAAGCCGCTCTGACCATGAGCACCCTCCGTGGAGTAGACGATGATGAGGAATACACTAGTTCTATTGGCCTTAGTTGTTGTGACAACCGCAAGCGCCGGCTGTAGCAGTCGCCCATGCCGAAACCTGTTCCGACGTGGCTCGCCATGCTTGGGCACTACGAGAATTGCTCCCGCAATGATGGGTGCGCCCATGGCAATCGCTGCCCCCCTCCCTGCAGCTCAGCCCGTCGTGATGCCGCAGATGATACAACAACCCTGCTGCCCTCAGGTTCCAGCTTGCGTCCCTTGCCCAAATGAATGCATGCCATGCGAGTCGGAAGGCCAGCAGTTTCAAGGCGAGTACTTCGGTGGCTACCTCGAAGGAAGCGTCGTAGGCGATTGCCAGGACTATGGGCCGGTCACAACTTACGGCCTAGAAACACAGAACGTAACTCCTCCTGGCGGATCGGGAACAAGAACCGACCCGGGACCCACCACACAAAACTAACGCATTATTCGTTGTCCCGTTTGGCTCCGTTGGCAGAGAAACCACTTTCCCGCTTCCCAACTGCTGGGTCTGCCAAAACCAACGCGACACACCGATTAAAGACGCCTCGGCGTAAAAACAAAAAAACACCAAACCGCGTCCGCCTGTGCCATCCTGAACACGGGCGGGCCGGTTTCGACCCGCACAAAAAGCAGTACTCATTTGCTGGAAACCAGCGTCAATGATTATTGCTGGTGCGGGTTTTTTTATGTCTCGGCAATAGGCCCACAGCCTCACCCGAAGAACTTGCGAGGAACTAGACAATGCGATTCGCAATTGGCAACAGCTTTACCATTTTCGCATCTCTCTTGTTCGCATACTTCGTGCCTTTGCAGCCGACTTGCGCGGTCGCTCAAAAAATCGGAACCATCCGAGCGGCTGACACCTCAAGCCCGCGGGACACTCTGAAAAGTTTCATTGATGCCTGCAACGAACTCAACGAGCTTATCCGCAACGAAAAGTTTCTCGACCAAAGCAAGCCGAATCATCGTGCTACGACTCAGAGGGTTATCGATTGCATCAACATGAGCCAGCTTCCTGCCTTTGCCCGCAAAGACCGAGCAGCCGAAGTTGCCGTCTGCCTCAAGGAAATACTCGATCGCGTTGACTTACCCGCCTGGGATCAAATCCCCGACACCAAGGAAATCGAGTCCGCCGGCGGACTCGAAAAACTCTCGACCTGGAGAATTCCCGACACAAGAATTACGATTGCCCGCGTTGAACAGGGATCTCAGAAGCACGAGTATCTTTTTTCCACTGGAACCGTGGATCGTGCCGTCGAGTATTTTCATACGATGGAGTCCCGCCCGTATCGCACCGAAGGGCCAACGACTTCCCAAGGTCTGTTTCGATGGTTTATGTCGGCGCCAGGCCATCCTGCAGTTGCCGCCGTCATCGAACGTCTGCCAAAGCGAATCCAGCATAGTAGCTTTTTGGGGCTGACCACTTGGAAATGGCCAGGGCTTCTCCTCTCGGCGCTAATCGCAATTGCCACCATGGGTTTGGCCTACCGCGTCCAGCGTGCTCTCGCCAGTCGTCTTCAAGGCAAAAGTGTCTTCAAGTTCTGTTTGACCCTGGTGCTGCCCATCTTCGCAATGCTAACCCCCTTCGTCTTCAGGCATTTTGTCCAATACTATCTGACGATCCGAGGCACTCCGTTGTATGTCGTTGGTTTCGTAGCCAACTTACTAGCCCTGCTGGCCGCGGTCGTGGTTGTCTTCGCCTTCTCTCAACGCGTCGCAGAGATCATCATCGCCTCACCTCGAATCAATCCCAAAGGCCTCAACGCGCAGCTTATTCGAATCGTCTCGCGATTGATGAGTGTCTTTCTCGTAGTGGCTCTCTTTCTTGCCGGAGGGCAATACCTTGGTATCAACATCGCCACCCTAGTTGCCAGTGCAGGAATCGGGGGAATTGCCCTCGCTCTCGGAGCACAAGACACCTTGAAAACTCTTTTTGGCACGCTTGCCCTCATGGGAGACAAGCCCTTCCGAGTCGACGATCGCATCCAATTTGGCAAGTACGATGGCATCGTAGAAGATATCGGCCTTAGGTCTACCAAAATACGACTCCTCACAGGCCACCTTGTCACGATTCCCAACGACCAACTCGCCGGCAGCGATATCGAAAACATCGGTCTCCGTAATACAATTCGCAGGAAAGCAGAAATACATATCCCGCTCAACACCACGAGCGAAAAGCTTGAGAAAGCCGTGGCCATTATCCGCGAGAAGCTCGCAGACCACGAAGGAAGCACCCCAGATCTCCCACCACGAGTCTTTTTCGACGATTTCAAAGAAGACGCTTTCGTCATTCGTTTTTTCTACTGGTACTCGCCTCCCGATTACTGGCAATTCATGGCTTTCGGGGAAAAACTAAATTTCGAAATTTTCCGCGCTTTCGAGCAACACGAAATCCACTTCTCCTTACCCTCTCGACACTCCTACTGGCAACAAGACCAGCAGCAAGGCTCACTCAACGTAAAAGTTCTCAGCGACTGATCCTCTCAAAACTGCGAGTACAGGTCTTGATGCGTGCCTCGTGCATTTGGCGGTAACTGCTCTCGATGCCAAAACGTGTGCGGTACATCTCGCGAATCTTTCGCGGCGTGAGCCTGACTTTCCAGCCAATGATTGGCACAGCCGTAACACGATGGCCCGTGCCATGCGTGAATGGACCTTCATAAGCCGTGTTCCTCAGCTTGCTATTTACAGCCATGTCGACACTCCCTCGCCAAAGCCGTAATTCCATTGAATGTCGGATCAAATCTGATTAGTATCCTAGGAGAGAAGTCGACGCCAAAGAGAACTTCCCCTGAAGCAAGTCCTTCGTTGCGAGTTCATGGCTTCTTAAGTTTATTGCCGAGTTAACCTGCCATCACGCGCAACATCCCGAAACCGCATTCGATGCCCCAAATAAAATCTCTTTTGCTTTCCCGCGGTGCAACCCAGGGCATGCTCGCGCTTTTCGATCAGTCGATTGCCAGCGTCACCACTTTTCTCACGATGCTGCTGCTTGCTCAGTCCTGCTCGCAAGACGAGGTTGGCATTTATTCGCTCTGTTTTTCGCTTGTGATGCTTGCCAATGTGATTCAGGAGCGAGCGTTGCTGTCTCCCTATCTCGTTTTCGTTCATCAACGAGAAAATCAATCTGACGACAAGCTGCTTGGTAGTACGTTGGTCCATCAAGCAGTCCTTGCCTTTCTAGTAACCCTCAGCGTGTCTGCTTACCTCGTTTACCTTTTTGTTTCCAATAGCAACCAGCAGATGACCACCAGTGTCGTGGTGCTGCTGTTTGCGACTCCGGCAATGATGTTGCGCGATTTTGTGCGTACTATTTCTTTCACTCATTTGAAAATGCGAGGGGCCCTGGTGGTCGATGCCGCGGTCTTCGTCCTACAAATTGGCGGCATCGGCTTGCTTGCCTATCTCGACTTATTGACGGTGCCTCGTGCGCTGCTTGTTGTCGGGGCCTCCTGTGCTGTCGCTACCGTCTTGTGGCTAGCAACCAAGCAACAGGATTTTTCTATCGAATGGACGGAGGTCCCGGGAGATTGGAAAAAACATTGGGCCTATTCCAAGTGGCTGGTCGCGGGTCGGTTGCTCGGCAACGGCAGCCGACTGTTCATGCCTTGGGTTGTTGCCTGGATGATCGATCTCTCGTCGGCAGGCGCGCTCGCCGTTTGTGCCACGCTGGCGGGAATTTCGTGGGTTTTCGTCAGAGGAATCAACAACCTCATGCGACCTCGCGCCGTGCAAGCATTAAACCATGGTGGCACCAAGGCTCTCGTAAGTGAACTCTCGTTGACTGCCATTATTTTCTCGATCTGCCTTGGCAGCATGTGTGTTGTTTATCTTTTTGCAGGCGACTGGCTGCTCCGCATTCTTTATGGGCCTGACTTTACCGACGCCACGCCGGCTCTTATCGTGCTCGGATTCAACACCCTCGCCACGAGCTTGGCCATGACCAGCTCCAACGGCTTGGCAGCCCTCGAACGACCCAAAGGCAACTTCCTAGGCGAAGCCGCAACCTTTGTTACGACGGTCGTCCTTGCCGTCCCGCTAATCAACGCCTACGGAATCACCGGCGCAGCAGGAGCCATTCTCGGCGGAAGCCTCGCCAGCGTGGTCGTCATGACTGCGGTATTATCGCGCGAGCTGCGCACCCTCGACGCGACAACTGGTCGTTAGTTGTAAGTGTCTTGTTTTCTAACGACTCCTCCTTCCAACGGACACAAAATTCCTGATCGCCTCAAAGAGGTTCTCTCTCATGTTGAATTACTTTTCACGGAATCGCGCAAGGGGACCGATTATTTGATCTTCTGTCGTTGATTTGCTACAAAATTCGCTATACTCGTGGGCTGTTTAGCGAAGGGGTTCTTAGTGCTTTGACTCGAAACCAAACGTAGGGTAAGACGATGAATATCTGGACCAAGCAATCTCATCTTCCTTCTTGTGTCGCTAGAACACTGCGTGGGAGCACCGCTTTATTTGCCGTGCTGGCCGCCTGTAGTGGATGCGGAGGCGGCCCCTCAGCACTTCCTGTGCCTAGCTACGACCCTGTAGGAGGGGCTAGCAAAGCCATGGAGCTGTACGATAAAGACGGCGATGGGATTGTGGATGAGGAGGAACTGAAAGCAGCCCCTGGCCTCAGGGCAGCGATGGCAACCCTGGATACAAACCAAGACGGGAAAGTCTCGGGAGAAGAAGTCGGCGACCGACTTCAAGCTTGGGAGAATGCACAAATTGGCTTGATGATGTTTTCCTGCGATGTCCTACTGAACGGTAAGCCGTTGCACGACGCGACCATTACACTCGACCCAGATAGTTTTCTGGAGGGAACGATCCAGCAAGCGGTAGGGACCACCTCGCTAGCCGGTTCGGCCAGACCAAAGATCCCCAAAGAAAACCGCCCTACCCCAGATTCTCCTCCTGGGCTCCAGGCAGGAATCTACAAAGTAAGAATCTCTAAAATGGTAAGTGGCAAAGAGACCATTCCCGCCAGATACAACACAGAAACCATCTTAGGGCAAGAAGTCTCGTTCGAGGATCCTTCTATTCGCGACAATCGGGTTGTTTACAAGCTCAAAAGCAAGTAGGCGATGCTTCGAGAGAGCTTTGCGATACTGTCCTATGCATCAGAAGTAGTCGTTGGCTTCCGCCAGCGGCTGTTTCTGAATGTGACATCGGGGCATGACGTCGCGTTTGCTTGGCTATTCTGAAATGACTTGGCCATCGAATCGGCTTGATTTGTAGCTATGCACAAAGGGGTCGACATCGTAATTGATGCCATGAACCGATCCGTCGCAAAGTACCATGTTAAATGTTCCCGGGTGAGCACTTCCCCAAATAAAGAAGTTCTTTAGCTTTGGCGTATCGGACCGCGGCTGGTAATCCTCCTGGCTTGCGGGAGTGTCCCAAACTGGGCTCCACGCTACTTTCTGATTATCCCATTCGTAGCCACAATAGGCTGCTTGGTTGGTGTTAAATGAAGAACCCTCCTCTCCGGGAGTGGGAGCCCCTTGATACTCATCCGGATTGATATGCCTTTCGCCAAAGAGGTACGTGTTCGATACTCCATCTTCAATATTTCGCGAGCTGACCTCACTACGGCAAAAAACAGTACCGTTCTGGCAAAGTCGAACTCGGTTTGCCTCAAGCCCGGAGGTCGGATTAGCGCAAAAGTCCATCGGGGCCGAAGCTAATTTTTGCTTAAAAGTCGCTTCAGCTCCCGAATAATCACCAGACAAGGCACTGGGGGCTCCTGAGAACCAAGCTGAACCGTCCGATTGAAAAGTTGTGCCGGAGTTTGCGCCGTAGTCACCTCGGAAAATTCCGCTCGACTGAGCTAAGGGCCGAACCCAGCTCCCTAGATTCTTTACCGGGTTATTCCAACTCGCTTGCGACAGTCCAGAAGTGCCTCGAGACGGGCAAGTATAGGCCTGGACCGGAGTTGTAATGAGTAGTGTCATCGCATCACGATGTGCCGCAGAATTGATCGCTTGCCCAGACCCTAAATCGCGAAGGTTCTGCATCTCCATAAACGACAATAGGCTATACATCCACCCACCAGGCTGATTTTTTCCATAACCACGATTCGAGTCGGGGCCCCAATCGAAGCTCCAACCACCAGAAGGATAAAAGCCATAGGCGCTCTCGTGATTGAGTGCGGCTAGTCCCAATTGTTTGAGATTGTTTTGACATTGCATTCGACGAGCCGCTTCGCGAGCCGCCTGGACTGCGGGAAGCAGTAGGGCAACCAACACGCCAATGATGGCAATCACGACCAGGAGTTCGACGAGTGTAAATCCGCGAACTCGAGAGTTTCTTTGTCTCATAGTCATCGCTAGTTTCCTGTCATAGTTCAGCTAGATGCATCCAAACACGGCTGCGCCGTCCGTTCGCCGAACCCGGGTGATCTGACGAACGAACGGCGAGAGCCCAACAAGCAAAGCTGCCATCTATCTCTATAATTCTGGTTTGTACGATTGGTTCCGACGACAGCTCAACATTCGAGTCGGGTGCCACTGCTGGCTTGCCCAGCAGCGATGAAATACCAGAACCACTTCGCTCTATGTCAATTCTTGGCAGTTTCAACAAATAAGGCAATGCGAGACAGCGCAGATATTACTCGGTTTTGCGCATCAGTAGCCTGCGGCATACTGGACTCCGTATCAAAAAAAGGGGGCTCGCGGCTCGGCATAACGCCTACACCTTGAGCCCCCCGTCTACCTCTATCAAGTTTCAAAAACTGTCAAGCAAATCATCTTAATCCTCGTGCTTGAAGACCTTATCTTCTTCGACGCCCCAACAGGACCAGACCCCCCAGACCGAGCAGCATCATCGAAGCAGGTTCAGGGATCGCAGTCACCGAGAGATTGTCAAAGATGACAAAGTTAGACTGTAACGGAGTAGCAACCGAAGCAAACAAGTCCGCGTAGCTAAGACTGACTTGGTTACCATCGGAGCCATCGTAGGCTGTGGCGATGATCGGCGTCCCGTTGAACGCATAAGTAATCGTGCCAGCAAGTACCTCGACGGTAAGCGTAGCCCATCGGTTCCCAGGGGAACCAGGGAAGTCTCCGTCAGGGAAAATCGCCTGGTAAGTATCTCCCGTAGCGTTGGTCGTGTTCGTACTGTTCAGGTAGGTACTGTCACCACTGGGAACCGCAAGAACCGTCGGGGTGCTGTGGCGGAAGTCAGAAGCCGAGCCTCCCTCACCGGTGAAGGAGACAAAATGACCGGCACCAGCAACAGGAGAGAAAATTGTGTTCACCGAGACTCCATCGCCAGCAACTCCGACGTTACCGAATTCGGTTGTTCCAAAGGAAGCTCCCACATTCATGTAGACATCCACCGAGAGAAGGTAGTTTGGCGCAGTCACCCCGATATTATTATAAATGGTGACCGCATCACTCGCGCCGACCGTATCATTGGCTGTAATCCTTAGCCCAAGAGTTGTCCCGCCGTTGGCCGAAGGGATACCATCAGCCGAGTAGTCGTAGGCGAAATCAATGGTGCCATCGTGGTCCACGCCACCACCCACAATGGTGTAGTCGCCGGACGTATCGGTATCGAAATCATCAGTAATAATTACAGCCGAGGCCGAGGCCGAAATCATTAGCCCAGCCGCTACAGCAAACAGGGAGCAGGTAGCAACACGAGTGGTCATTTTCATAAGACATCCCCTAAAAAAGAAAAAAACAGTATCCTAAAACAAGTACTAACAAACCTGAAACCAACTTAACTACTAGCGATTCCTTGCAGCTGCCAAGGCGTTGCGTGGCGAAGCGATAGCGTAGCAAAGGCCCGCAGCGACCATCAGCAACAGCCAAGTGCTAGGCTCGGGTACCGCGGCAATGCTCGCGCCCACTAGCGGAGCGGCTCCGCCGTATTGGGTTTCCCAAATCGCAAGGTCATCGGCATCGACGTCTAAGTCGCCGTCGGCGTCGCCATCGGAATTGAGAGCATCAGGCGTGCTAAGATTCCGTTGCCAAGTTAAAAAGTCTTGGCCATCGACGAGCCCACTGTCATTGAAGTCGGCGTCGTCGACTGCGGTAATCGCATTGACTTCGATGTTGTCAATCAAGGTGAATAACAGATCGGCTGCATTGAGAGAGGTTGAAGAACCAAAGTTAATATCCGAACGACCAAAGGAGAGATTTCCCCCAAGGGTTGGTGTCGCGAAGTTGGTCATATCTACGGTAATGAGCTTGAAGCCGTTTACATACCATTCGACCAAATCGCCGACCTTGCGGATCTCGTTCTGCTGCCAAGCAAATGCGGTCGCACCATCGCGAAGAATTCCGCTCATGTCCTGACCAGGAAAAGCATCGATTACGGTTTGAGGAACCGTTCTGCCCGTTCCGAAAGTGTCGAGATAGAGCTGCTCAGGAGCATTACGGCCCCCAGCGTGATAAACAGCATTTGGCTCTGCCGGAGATGCATCGTAGCTGTTGTCGTCTTCAACCGAATAAGCGCGAAAGTCGGCACCAGAACCAGCATCGCCCGTGTAGGCAAAGAAGACGCCATCGGACGAGAGAATCGTCTGGCTCGTTGTTCCCTCGGATAGAATGCCGAACGTGGAAAGATTGGTCGATCCGCTACCGCCACCAGGGAATGGGCCCAGTGTACTCGCCCACGCGTCGAAAGTTACAGAATAATCACCGGTAAGATTCAAGCTATTTGGGGAGGCGCTAAACCCGCCAAGTGCGTTCGAGAATAAACTGGCTTGTAGCTTCATGCCAATCGTCGTGCCACCAGTTGAGTTGGGGGCTGAAGGAATACCAGCCGCGCTGTAGTCGAACATGAAGCCCGAGAAATCGTCGTTGATACCATCAACACCAGTAAAGGGGGCGGTATCGAAGTTGGTATCCATCGGAACAGAAGTCAGGAGGTTGTCAAATCCAACGCCCGCGTTGGCAGTCCAACGACTAACGGCATTGAGGTCGTCGAAGTTTTCGGTGAAGAGCTGGCCTAAGGTCGGGCTAGCGCTGGTGACAAAAGCCAGCAGGCAGGCGGCGCAGCTGACAAGAGTTTTTGTTTTCATAAGTTCTGTCCTTAGATTTCTGAAGCGGGGTAGTGGATAAAAAAACCGAGCGAGGGAAGGCTGCTTAGTCTTCTAGGGAACTCTGATCTCGTAACAAGGAGTTGAAAGTAAAAACGAAATACCGAAAAGAAGACGGCGGAATCTACAAAACGCGAATCTACAAATCGCACAGCCAACGTCCACTCGCAGCATCTCATAAGAGACAGCCACCTCGTGTGCTTACCCATGCCGGCCTCTGTTACCCACGGCAAAGGTAAATCACCTTCCACACCCCTATACTAAAAAGAAGAACTCAAATATCCAAACGATATGTGCGCAAAAATCTATCTCAATTGCGCAGACCTCACAACGGATTCAACCCTAAGCTCGAATGCCCCACGACAAGAAGTTTTAAGCAATCGGAAATCGCCCTAAGTGTTTTCAGGGAATGGGTTTACAAAATACTCTGATCCTAGGATTCGTGCCACCAGGAAGTCGGGGATACTACGGACAAGAAGGGGTTGTTTCGAGTATTTCTCAGCGACACGAGAAGGTCCTGAGAGTTTGCTCGCTAAAGAGCAGCCCCGAAAAGCTCAGATACGTCGCAACTAACGTCCGAAGAAGTCGTGTTCGTCAAAGTCGGCGAAAGCTTCTTCCAAGGACTGGCTAAGGCTCTCGGCTTGGTCCCGCTGCTGGCGGTACGACGGAAGCCGCGATTTGCCTTGCAAGCTATGCCGGCTGGACAAATCGTCCTGGAAGCTTTCATGCCCTAGCTCTCGGCCGTATTCCAGTGCAACTTCAGATGACATGTCTGCCACTTCGCCGAAGGCTACGGACGCCTCCTGTGAAAACCAAAATAACCTTGCTGCGTTTCGTAATAAACCGGAATCAGAGGAATCTGAGGCCGACGTAGCAGCAACGGGCTCTGAGAGAGCGGCCTGCAAAGGAGCACTCACCGCTGCTGCTGCGAGGGCGGTTGTGGTGCCGTATTGAGTTTGCCAGATGACGAGATCGTCGTTATCGACGGCCCCGTTGGCGTCGGCGTCGCCTTGTTCTAAAGTTGCCCCACCGCCTGGAGTGCCAAACCCGCGTTGCCATGAGAGGAAGTCGAAGCCGTTGACTGCGCCATCGGTGTTGAAGTCGGCAGTGTTGAGAGTAGTTGGGGCAGCCAGGACGATTCGTACCGCATCGGCAATCACCACGGAACCACCTGAGCTTGCCTCTGCATCGAGCAATACGCTACGACTCCCCGAAGCAAAGTCAAAAGTTCCTAAAGAAACCCAGACCAAGCTATTGTTTTTTTGGTTAATACTTGCTTGCTGAACGCCATTGCCGGTATCGATTTGATATACCGTATCAGAGGTCCGATTGGCACCTGCAAGATATTGGACAAATACTTCGCCCTGGCCTGCGAAGGGCAAAGTGAAATCCCATTGAGCCGTTGCTACGTTGCTAGCAAGGGCAAAGCGGTAGGTCGTGCCATTGTACCCGGTGCTTCCCGAGGTGGTCCAGCTACCGGTTTCGCTATAGACGGAAGGGCCGTCGTCGTTGTCGAGAATTAGCTCAACATCGGATAGGGTCACCTGGAAATCGAAAAATTCGAGGACCCTCGAAAATACTGAGTTTCTTAGGCTTTCGGAGGTGATCGTTTCAAACGGAAAGGCGAAGTTGACAATTTTGGTCGACCCACCGCTGTCGTACTGAGTTGCTGCTGTTCCGCCAGTTCCTCCTACGTATTCGAGCGAGCTAGTGGCCCCGCCCAAAGGAGAAATAACGTCGGGGAAATCAACGTTGTAAAACTGAGAGCCATCGTCGAACGAAAATGAAAGCCCCTCGAAAATCGAGCCCGAGGCACCCTGGACGTTGTAGGTGTTGGCGCCGTCAGAAACATAATCCGCACGTAGAGTGTTGTTATAAAACGACTGCCCGTTGCCAAGGCTATCGAGATCCCAGGCGACTTCCGATCCTGAGAAAAAGAGTTTTCCACCGCCAGATAAAAACGTGGAGATCAAAGCTTGTTCGGTAGGGTCGAATGTTTTGTCGTCAGAAGACTCCTCGCCGAGAATCCAAATCACGGCATCGTAATCGGTAAGCACGATGTCGCCAGAAATCACCTTCTCGTTCGATGCGGTATCGACAGCCAAACCCTCGGTAGAAGCTTCGATAGCCGAGGCAACCTGCACCGAGTAGTCGAAGGAATTACTTTGCCGAGGTCGGACTCGCTCTGCCCCCGATTGTACCGGGTTTTGTGCACGACCGAGGCGATCGAAACCATTGACAATCAAAATATCCTTGCCGGTGCCGTTAGGCAGTGCGGCGACCACTTCCGAGCCACGCCCCTCGCCGCCCGCGTTCACAGCAACAACTTTGAAGTAATAGGCTTCTTCACTCACATTGAGCCCGTTGTATGTGAAGCTGCTGGTAGCCCCTCCGGCCACAAAAGTACCGCCATCGAAGCCGTAGCCATTGGTTGACCCATAGACCATGTAGCCCGTGGCAGCATCTCCGTTGGCATCGCTAGCAACCGGCTGGTCCCAGGAAACCGTGACGCTCCCCACGCCAACCGACTCAGCCGCTACGCCCGAGACTTGGCCCGGAAGCATCGTGATCGGAGTCGCCCCGCCATCAACATTGTTGAAGTACTTCACCAAGCCTTGATAGGTGCCCCGGGCAATCGCATCGCGGACCTTAGGGTCGCGAATCATCTGAGTATCAAGCGTATTGTCGTGAAACCCCGTTTCGATAATCGTGGCATCAAACTCGCCGCCAATGCGATTATTGTTGATTTCCCCAAAGCCAGAACCGAGTGTAATATTTGCCCCTCTGTCATTCCAGTTATGCTCGAATGTCCCGTTTAGATCGACAAGATCGTCATTCACTTCTTGTGCTAAAGTACTGGCCAAGAGGAACTGATTCGGGGTTGGCTGACTCGAACCGCCGCCCGTGTTATATAACCCAAGCACGCCACGAGCAGTGGCAGTAGCAGGATTTCCGGTGGTTGCGTTCGAGTGGAAGATGACTAAGACGCGATCAGAAAGCGATCCATCCGCTTCGCGATTCATGTACTCTGAATAACGAGGGGCGAGAGAAACTGTTGCCGTACGATCGTTGCTTGAGGTTCGATATTCGCTATCAGGAATCCCTTGAGAACGATCCACATGCCACTGAATCCAATAGAGCCCTGCTTCATCTTCGCGGGCGCGTCCCGAGATGGTTCCGCCCTTCACAATATCGCCCATGCCGTTGCCAAAGCGAATCATGTCGGCAATGACCACTTTTCCGGCCTCGGTAGAGCGGTTGCTTATCTCGACCGAACCCGTCGTCCCGGCGTCAAAGTAGTAGGTTCCCAGATAGACCAAACCGTTGCCCACGCGGCGATGGTTGACGGTCACTTCGGTCGACCCGCCCGAGTAGTTGACGCGGTAGACTTGATCGGCAGCGCGATCAGAGCCGTAACGCGCCCAAGAGTAAACAGGGTAAAAGCCAGCTTCAGAGATGTTGGGGCGATATTCGGCGGTTGCGGTTTCGGTGAGTGAAGTCGAGGCAAACCGGTAAGGAACATCGCCGGGATCGCCAAAGTAAATCGACGAACCACTATCGCTCCAAGCACCAGAGAAGGTGACCTCTACGTCGTCGTTGTCGAGCACCACTTCGTTCGGTTGATTTCCAATCGGTCGCATAGGTACTACGGTAGCCCCTGCGCGGAAGAGATAGTCGGCAAAGAACGTCATCTGATCCTGGTTCCCCAGGTCTTCGATCATATTGAGCAGTAAAGGACGCTGAAAGTTCCAGTCGCCCGCATTGGGGAAATTGCCGGTAATTCCATGCCCGCCATTGACGTAAACAATTTTATCGGTCAGCGCACCGTCTGGTTGAGCGCCAACATCGACCAAGCCCGTAGCCGACAAAGCAATCCGCGGCTCGAGGGGCTCGAATTTCAGCGACTTGCATTTTTGCGACTGACGAGTCCTAGGAGCTGATCCAAAGGTAAGCCAATCGTTCTGGGCGCAACGCCACATTGATTTGAATAATTTCTTCATCTGTCCATTCACAAAAAACGCCTCCGTAAGAAATAAACATACAGAGGCTAGTTGTGCTACCTGCGACTAAGGTTCGCATCCCGCATAGGTGCCATTATAGCCAGACTAGCAAGTCTTCAAAGAATTAGGAAACAATTGCGCAAGACTAACATTCTTCTGCGCAAAACAGCAGGTAACGGAGAGAGCCCTTCATTCGCAAGGCAGACAAGACGGTTGTTTCAAGTCTTGCTACCGTAGGCTCACCCCAAGAAGTTTTGCAGTAGAGGTTAAGCGGCATTTTTTTCGAGAGCTTGCACTATCGTCGGAGGGTGACCGGGCTCTCAAGGATCGTCAGCTGTCGGTGATCGGCATCCAATTCCACCTCAACTCCCAAAGGCAATGTCACATTGTCGGAAGAATGGCCTGCCGGGAAATTTTGCAGCACCGGAACACCTAAATCTGCGAAATAGTCGTCGAAAACCTCTGCCAGCGATAAGCTCTCTTCATCGGTTCCGGCGTCGCACCTAGAAAATTTCCCTAACAAGATGCCGTCCAACATGTCCAGTTTTCCCGCCAACCGTAGCTGAGACAAGAGCCGATCGATGCGGTATGGTGCCTCGGCAACGTCCTCCAGAAATAAGATGTTGCCTCGCGTCTCGATCTCGTATGGCGTTCCCATTACCGCACAGACCAACGAGAGGTTTCCCCCAACCAATTGACCACGGGCAATGCCAGTTACCAGAGTTGAGAGCTTGTCTCGTTCAGACTGTTCGCTAAGAACCTCGTACCCCGCCTGCTGAGAATCACGAAATCTTTTTGCCAACACAGCGCGCCAAAAAGTTTGGGACGACAGCTTCGTGAAACCTTTGGGCCTACCAAATCCATCCATGGGATTAGGGCTATGAAAAGTAACCAGCCCAGTTTGTCTCTGAACAGCCAAGTGAAGCGCGGTAATATCGCTAAAGCCGGTCAGTATTTTCGGGTTCCGGCGGATGACTCCGTAGTCCAAAGAATCAAGGATCCGTGTCACGCCGGTCCCTCCTCGGGCAGGGAAAACTGCAGAAACTTCGGGATCGGCAAACGCCTGCATCAGCTCCTTCGCCCGGGTCTCATCGTCTCCAGCCAAATACCCTCGCGAGCGATAAATATCGCGGTATTGCTTTACCTTGAAACCTTCTTCCTTAATGCGTTTTATGGCAACTTCCGTACGAGCACGGTTCAGCAATCCTGCCGGAGCAACCAGCGCGATGGTGTCTCCCGGTTCAAGTGCTGGAGCAAATATTCGTTTCATTCGTTACCTATCCAAACAAGAGGTATCCGAGAAATATCGCGGTAAAAATGCCTACCACGTCTGCGATCAGGCAGGCGGGAAGCGTGTGACGAATCTTCTTCACTTGTATCGATCCGAAATAGACCGTGATGATATAGAAAGTCGTCTCGGTGCTTCCCATCATCAGCGAAGCCGTATTTCCAAGAAAACTATCGGGACCGTGCTCGTCAAACACTTCGAGCAATACCCCACGGGCACCGCTACCGGTAAGCGGCCGGGTCAATGCCAGGGGTAGTAAATCGAGCGATTCGCGATAGCCGCCTAAGCCAATCTGATCCATCCCCCATCCCATGACCAGCTTTATGTCTTCAAATGCGCCGCTGGCAACGAACATCTTTATCACAAACAAGATCGCAACCAGATACGGGATAATCGTGATCGCCACGCTGAACCCCTCCTTCGCGCCAGTGACAAACGACTCGTACATGGGCACTTTTTTGTAGTACGCCCACAGAATGATCAGCAGGATCACAAAATGGATGGTCCATTGGCTGAGCGTATCCAAAATAAGTTGTAGGGAATCCATTATTCGCCCTCCCCGCTAGTTGATTTCTGTAGTTTGTCGCTCTTAGAAATCGCATATCGAGGTAGTTTTGAAAGCAACCGGACGGCAAATACCGCCACAATCGTGGTGACCATCGTTGTAAGGATGATGCCAAACACGGGGGCGGTTGGATTCTCGCTTCCGCTCAGAACGCGGTAGCCGATGATTCCGAAGGGGACAATGGTCACGTTGCTGGTATTGATCGCAAGAAACATGGCCATCGAGTTGGTTGCAGTATCCTTTTCGTTATTGAGTGTCTGCAGTTCTTGCATCGCCTTCAAGCCAAAAGGAGTCGCCGCGTTTTCGAGGCCAAGGATATTGGCAGAGATGTTCATCAGCATTGCCCCTTGCGCTGGATGACCGTCTGGCACATCGGGAAAAAGCCATCGCATCAAGGGCATCAACATACGGGCTAATGCATCGACCAGCCCCGCATCGCGAGCGATATTAAGCAAGCCCAGCCAAAGGGCCATGATGCCAATCAAACCGATGCAGATTTCCACCGAGACTTCCGCCGCATCGAAGGCCGCTTCGTTGATGTCGCGTCCCATTTCTTGTAGGTTGCGATGATCTCGATCTGAAGTCGAGGCTTCCTTTTCGGCTCCTTCTACAGCGGCAGACTCTTCGGAGCCTTTGGCTGAGAGTCCCGAGAATGTATTCACGCTGGCCTTGCCGAACCCATAGACAATGCCAATCAGAAGCAGCCAAAACCAAACCTTGTTGAGCATCCTACACACCTCCTGCTGCTTGTTTGTCTACCTGAGGGCAACTTTTACTCGGCAAAGCGGCTCGTAAGAAGCCTGCCTCCCGTGTGACTAAGAAGTTCGCCTTCGTTGAAAACCACCGTACCGGCGACCATCACCTGCTGCAAGTCGCTGCATGGGATAACCGAAGAAGATTTTTTTAACTCGTTGTCTTTAAGCAAAAGAAGATCGGCTTCCATTCCCAATTTGATGCTGCCTCGATTCTTGAGTCCCAAAAGATTCGCCATCTCCCAAGTCGATCGCGATAAATTGGCCAGTTCAATCGATTCGTCAGTCGCGGAAACAAGGTCGTGCTCATTCAGCCGCGGTATCTTGAAATACTGTAAAAAGCTAGCGATATCTTCGGAGACGTCCTTTGCGATAACTCCAAGGAGACCTAAAGAAGCCGCTCGAATAAGACGCTCCAAAATATCGGCAGGCGGCTTCTCTAAGCTGCTAGGTACGACCGCAATAAAACCTAAGTTCACCGGAAGGTTTAATCCTTCTTTCAGCCCAATAAGTGCATCCAACTGCGTAGGAACAGCCAAATCTAGCTGACCAATGACGCTTGTGACTCCCCGGGCTAGAAATTTCTTCGCTTGTTGCTGGTCAGGAAGCTTGCACGGGGAGATTTCCGGCGCGTAAACAATTTTGCCCGGAACGCAGATCAGCTTGGTCCCGTCGACCGAAATTTTTCCCGAAGTGATGCAAAGATCACCGAGATCTTCGATCTGCCCCGTCTCGCCCAAGTTAATCCCCAAGTCGGCAACAAACGGAGTCTGTGCTCCGCCGTTGGCCACCGTAATTCCACGCAGCAAGAGATCGAAAAGATCGTGCTCTGCCGAGCGCGGAAGTGTATCGTATTCGGCAGGGTCCTCTTGCAAATATCTGCCCGTGGCAATGGCTTCAAGGGCGCTTACTAATCCGGTGAAATGCAGTTGTACTACTTGCGAAAGGTCAGAGTTGGGCATAGTCCAGCCGCCCGCCTCGACCGTTAAAGTAGGAACCCCTTGCTGCTGCACCCATTCCCCAAAACATCGTGGCATGAAATCAGCGTCGTAGCGAGAAATCATGCCTTCGCAGTAGGGGCGAACCGCTTGTAGGAACGAGACCGCCACCTGCTTTGCCCGACGTATCTCGTCGGTTTCGGTATTTTCGCGGTTGATCGGAGGAACAAGTAGCGAAACCGCTGCGACTTGCTGCGAAGTCGTATGGACCGAAGTTCTTGGTTTTTGGTTATGCAGATTGAGGGCAAAGTGGGGCTGAATAGTTTTTACCATTTCATTGAGCAGTTTCCCCTCGGGGCTCTGTAGGTGGAGAGCATCTCGGTTGATGTCGATGTCCTGCGCGTTTCGCCGAGTGGTACGCTCGACCCCGTCTGGGTTGAGCATAGGCAGCAAAAACAAGGTGCAACCAGACAAGATCGCCTTCGAGGTTGGGTGTTTAGGGGAACTTAACAAAAGGTTCACCAAGGCGAGCAGCACTGCGGTATGCGTAGGTTCGTTGCCATGCATTTGCGACCAAGCGAAAATGCGAACAGGGCCAGTACCAAGTTTAAGGAGAGGAATTGAACGACCTTCGTACGATTGGCCTACACAACTCAGCTCCACAGCCTCGGGGCTACCCGAATGCAGATTGCCGAGCAGGCCAACCAAATCATGATGCCGCAACTGAGGCGGCGATTTGGTCGAAACCTGCACGTCAAGAAAATCTTCCCACAAAGACATACGATTGCTTTTCCGTACACGCCTAGTAAGTTTTAGTTTGAAATTTCACTTTCCCAAAAGCTGGTTGGCTCCGTTGATTACCTTTTCCCAGTTAAATGCAGGGCCGGGGTCGGTCTTGTTTTTTTGGACATGGTAGTGCCCCAAAACTCCCTGGTAACCTCTCCATTGCCTGTCGGTCAGCTTGTGAGGAATGAGGTTACCCTGGTCGTCCTGGGGGTAAGTACAGTTGATTTTTGGGAAGATGCGACATAGCGTCGCAGTGAGCTTGATGAGCGAATCATATTGTTCAGGAGTAAAATCGTACTGGTAAAGTTCAACGCCTTGAACCGTGCCCACGACAACCTCAGAGCGATCGGGGCGTCCAAAGAAGGGCGACTTCCGTAGAGCAAGAGTCCCCAGTGTACGAGGTGGGCGAAGCAGAGTTCCTCCTTCTTTGTCGGGGAAATACCAACGATCGAGCACCTCCTTGCCCTTAGCCGGATAAGCACCGATGCCCGCGATTTCGATGCCTATCGACCTCGAATTAGAGATCGTCGCGTGCCAGGCTCGTTCTTTGAGATCAAGAGTTTGATAGATGGTACCATCGATATCGAGCATGAAATGGACGCTCAACCCTCGACGGTCGTGCAATACTTTGAAACAAAGTTGGCTTACGCCGCAAACATCATAGTGCATAACAAACTGGTCGACGACCTCTTCGAGCATCGGAAGCGTCCACCCACCCCCTCGAACTTCTTCGAGTTGTTTCGCGGTGAGAAGATCCTTACGAATTCCATAGCGATTGGGACTATCGAGAGAGCCGTCTTTGACAGACTCTTTCCAAGAAGATTTCTCGAATTTTCCAAACCGACGCTCGACACGATAGGCGTCGTAGCCTTTGGGATCAGTCCACAAGACCACCGGAGCCGTCGTGTGAAAAAGCTGGCCACAGACCATAATCTCGTCGCCAGAACGCTCGATCTGTTCGCCGATCTCTACGCCCTGCGAAAAATGAGCAGCAGAAAGCAGCAGTAAAAACGCCATCAGCCCAGAGACACTCGGAAAGAGGCTCTTAGCCAAAACGGATCGAAAAGATTTTCTATTTTGCAGCATGGCAACCTCGTAAGAGTTGGTGTCGGTAATAGAGCAATTCTAAATTCAAAAAGTTGATCACAAGGAGAATCGCGTGGAGAAATATCGAGACAGAAGGTGAGCGAATTTTAAGGTGCCTCGCCTTTATTGGCGATCTGAATTCTTGATAATCGCCTCGCGTTCGGAAATTTTCTCGTAAAACCCACCGCTGATGGCTTCTTTCGGTTCGGGATTTCGGCCTTGGTCTTCGGTTTCTTCCTCCCACCGCTCGAGTTCCGTTCGTAGGTGCAGCATCACTTCCTTGTATCTCGGCCGTCCGGCTAGGTTCACCGTTTCCCAAGGATCGTTTTGGAGATCGTAAAGCTCTTCGGCTGGCTTCGTCGGACGCATAATGTGGGCTTGTGCCTCGGTCATCTTGCCCGATTTGAAGATTTCCCACAGCACCGGCCTGATTGGGCGTACCTTTTCGAGATAGCCCTGATAGGTGAAGTACGGCACCTCGGGCATGTCGTTGCGAATGTATTTGAATTTTTTCGAGGTCACTGCGCGACTCTTGTCGCACACTTCGTCCCAACGATCTCGAGCGGCAAAGACGTATTTTCGTGGTTCTACCGATTCTTCCAGGAAAACGCGGCCCTGCATGTATTCGGGAATTCTGACACCCGCTAGGGCAAGAACTTGTGCCGACACGTCAATCATACTGACTAATTGCTCGCGTTGCTCGCCCGCAGGTTGCCCTCCTGGTAAGCGGATAATGCAGGGTACTTTAATTCCATCTTCAAACAAAAATCCCTTGCCACGATGCACGCAACGACCGTTGTCGCCGATGAAGATCACGACCGTGTTGTTGGCAAGCCCCTCACGTTCTAGGCGCTTGAGGATTTCTCCGACTTGAGCGTCGGCGGCCTCGATCTGATCGAGATAGCTGGCCCAGTCTTTGCGGATGGCTGGGTGGTCGGGCAAATAGGGAGGCAGAGAAACTTTGTTTTGGTCGACCGGATCGCTTGATATCTTGGAAATCTGCTCCCACCAGATGCCCCGATGGGTCACAGAGAGTTGAATCTGAGCGAAGAAAGGCTGGCCCTCTTTTCGCTTTGACCAATCGTTGCCGTTGAACAGTGGAAGTTCGCCCTTGGGCAAGTTGAAATTTAGGTCTGTTTTTTCTCCGTACCCGCATCCTACCGCGCAGAAATATCCGGCCTCTTGCAAGTACGCGGTGATCGGCCGGACTGGAGCAGGTAGCAAGAAGCCATCTTCACGATGGCTACGGTGTTGGTGCGCTCCGATACTGGTTTGATACATCCCTGTCATCATGGCTGAACGGTTGGTCGAACAGATGGGTGACGTGCAGTAGGCGCGATTGAACTGGATTCCTTTCGCGGCCATCTGGTCGAGCACGGGGGTTTGTATTGCCGGCGTGCCGTAACAGGCCAGATCGCAACCGATATCTTCGGCCATGATCCAAACGATATTGGGACGATCTTGGCCCTTCGCGAATAGGGGAGCCGCAAATAGCGCACAAACTCCAATGAATTGAAAAAACTGTTGCATATGGTTAACTCTTGATTGAACTATTTTGCATTTTTCATTCTGAAGTACTTTCGTAGAAACGGCATGACTTCGCTACGTTTGTTGGTGCGCAATACGAGGTACAGGCAATGGGCGACATTTTACCATATCGTTGAACAATGACTAGGAAAGCTCTCGTTGGCGATTTCGTCGGTTAAGCCATTTGAACACTCATGGTAAAATCGTTGCAATGCGGCATGGTTCTCATTGATCTCGTAGTATGCGTAATGTCTCCGAAGTTTCTGTCGCAACTTGGGGTGTAGCTTACTGATGGGTTGGTGTCGATTTAGGCGAAACCACTGTCCGAATGGTCATTGGTTTTTCCTCAGAGCTCCCCCCGATTGGGGTTTTGTCCCATGGGTAGGGGTCCCATGTTTTGGGACAAAATTCGGTGGTTTTGTCCCTTGGGATTTTCGATTGATTCGAGAATCGTAAGGTTTTCCGCATGGGCCATGGGACAAAATGGGGTGAATTTAGGGTTTTGTGAGTTCCTTATTGGGACAATATTATTGGCGATGCTTCAAGGAAATTTTTAACGCAGAGTTCGGAGAGGACCGCAGAGATTATGTTGAGTCGAGGTAGGCCGGAACAAGCCTGCGCAGCTCCGGCATTTTGTTCGATCTCTTGCCGGAACTGCGTAAAACTTGTTCCGGCCTACTTCTGCGGAACTTGTGCAGAGGAGATTATCGCATTTTTGGGGTGGCGATGCGAAGGTTGTTTTTGGCCGGTTCGATGGGCTCAATCGCTGCATCGTTCGAGACGAGGCAGGCGGCACCGGCAACCTGCGGCATTTTCATTAGAACCAGCAGTGGCAAGTGGCTACAATGCATCAACGAGCCGGCTACCGAAGCGGAGCTTGAAGCCATTCGCCAAAGCTGCCGACGAGCAGCTCCTGCGGTAGCACGGATTGGACTGAGAAAACAGCAAGAAAGTTAGGCTTACAAGCAACAATGCGACGAGCGGGAAGACCTAAAAAGGCCTCGTATGGCCCCGTCCGTTTCCTGTCTATGCAGCACATCACACGCTGATTCTCGCTCAACCGGTACATCGCCAGGACTAGCGATAAAGAATCTGACGAATACGCCCCGTTGCACTTGAATGTCCTTCCATGAATTTCTTATGAGGCTTACTTCCGCCAACTCGAAACGACGAGACCGTCTATCCACTCGAAGTGTGCCGTATTACCTGTTACCAAGGTGCGATGCTGATTCAAAGCCGTGGCAGCGATGATGACGTCGGCATCCGTCCTTGGTTTACCGAGTTGCTTCCCTCTAGCCCACAAGCTAGCCGCTAGATCGAGGATTTCGGCTGTGACTGGATAAATCGTCATGGACTGACAGAGCTGGTCAAAGGCGGACAGCTTCGTTGTGGCTTTAATCGCCCGTAGTCCACGCACGATTTCAAAGTACACCATCCCTGAAATAGCAAACTCGCCATGCTCACGAATATAGGCGGCAGCGTTAACAACTACGTCTTGGTTTTGTTGTTTCAGGATTTCTGACAGCGTGTCAGTATCCAGTACGCAGAGATCACTCATAGGATCGGCTGGTCACGGCTAGGTGATCTTTGTATGGCTTCCTCGAAAAGTGCTGTCGTAGCATCATCCAAGTCAGCAAGAATCGCATAGTCCTCGATTGAGGGTTGCGTCGTTTGCACATCTTCTGCGTCCACATCCAACACTTGTACGATGATGCGTTGATTGTCGGCAAGATGTTTGCCGAGAAACTGCTCGATGGCCACTCGTTCGTCAGCCGCCATGTCGGTGATATTGCGAGAAATAGTTTCCATGTTTGAATTATACCACACATCGGCCGGCTCACACTGCGGTAGCCCACCACTTTCGGACAGAGTCGGGACCTTCGGTACTAGCTCCGAAGGAGATTTTAGATGGACATCCCGAAAGCCGATGGCGCACATCGGAAAACTACCCTCACAATTAGACGGGGCGCAAGCAGCGTAGGGGCGTCTTATTCAAAATTCCTACGTGGCGAAATCGCCCTGGCGCGAATAGAGTCGTTTGACATCGTGCAATCCTTCCAAAATGACCAATCCGGTAGTCTACCGAATTTTTCGTGGTTAGGACGCACAGCCAAGCGTTGGCCGGTACACGAAATGCGATTGTTTCGTCGGGATTTCTTGAAGCTCCTCGGGCAAGGAGCGGACGTTGCGGGCGACTGGAGTTGTTCTGGTGGGGGTGGTGGCGGTTTAAGAGCGGTATCCGTCGACTGTTTCTTTAACGTGAACAGGATTTTTGAGACCACCAACCATGATTTCAACTTCACCATGCCCAGCACTTGCTATCGAGACAGAACCGACGCCCATGATTCGCTGGAAAAACGACTGGTCGACCTGCAATAGCCGAACGTCTGAGTGCCTGACTTCCCGTGTTCGCTTTGACAAGATTCCACGTCGGAGTATTGACCGCTTGTTTATAATGGTCAGCAACGTAGTGAATGACGAAAGGAAGTCCCGCAGTAGGATAAAAACTGCCAATGCTGGAAAGACCCACAGCATTAGGATTTCACCATTGGCGGCAACAATCGAACCAACGAGCAAGACAGAAATCAGGAATAGCATAGAAACCGGCGCGTTGCGAAACACCTTTGGCCGAACAGTAAGGAGATCGTGCTCTTTTGAATACCCCGACTTGGCAGCTGTTGCATGCTGCACTACAGCCACTGGTCCTACTGGCGGCGATGCAACCGGTGCATTGGTCCTATCGGACCCGTCTAAAAACTCGCCGCAATGGCGACACTTTCTAGCAGATGCCTGGATCAGTTCTGAGCAAAACGGGCAGGGCACTGTAGATGGCCTAGCCTCTTGGTTTGGTGGCAATGAGGGGGGGACTGTTTGCGGGATGCTGATCTTCCCGCCACACCCTGGGCACTTGGCCGACTTGCCGGCGTACTTGCTCGGCGCCTTGATCCCTTTGCCGCAGCTTGGACATTCAACACGTATCGCCATCGCTTCCCCTCGGAAAGATCATTCTATTGACAAATCTAGTGTACTTGGGCAACAATCAAAATCAAAAGGCGTCCTGCCGTGCCGCGTAAACGAAATGCGATTGTTTCGTCGGGGTTTCTTGAAGCTCCTCGGGCAAGACTCGAACTTGCGACAAGGCGGTTAATCCCGGCGTGCCGGGACCTGCTCTACCAACGCCAATTCTATTCTTGATCGGCCAACAGATTTCCGCGATTCCAACGCGCCGACTTCATGGAGTTAATTCGACGCTCTCGTCGAACGGCTGAGGGTCGGTCAGCATGTTCTTCAGACCAGACAAGCTTCCAGGGACCGTTCTTGGGGGCATATTTGGTTTTTGGCAAATCCAGATCGTTGTGTTCGCCAACCGCCGCTGTAGATCTTTGGTTTGCCCCGTGTAGAACTTTCCTTCCGGATTCCGCAGTATGTACACAAAGTAACTCAAGCTCCTCGGGCAAGACTCGAACTTGCGACAAGGCGGTTAACAGCCGCCTGCTCTACCAACTGAGCTACCGAGGAATGTATTAAGCAGGGGAACCGCATGCGGCTCTCCCGATTGGGCAGACTGCTATAATATCGAGAACTTGAGTCGTCAACAAGAGGCGATCGCCACCCAGACTGCTATCTGGCTATCGGCAATTTGGCTCTCCGAAGGACAGAAAATCGAAGCATCGGCCCAAAAGTAGCGTCTATCCTGCCGGCGGGACGGTCTTAAGCTTCTCCATTGTCAGGCACTTGCCACAAATGCTGTGTTCGACCGACGACATATAAGCACTAATCAGAGCCAACCCGCGTCCCCCCGGCACTTCGAGATTCTCGGGAGAGCAACAGTCGGGCACCGCGCTGGGATCGTAGCCTTCGCCCTCATCACAAATCCGGACCCAAAACCGATCGGCACTCATCTGGCATTCGATGTGGACCACTTTTGCAGGATCTTCTTTGTTGCCATGCCGTATGGCATTGCTAATCGATTCTTCTAGCGCCATGTGGACGCCAAAAAGTTCCCCCGCCTGCCACTCTAGCTTTGTGAGCGAATCAAGAATTTGCTGAACCAGATCGTGATATGCCGTCAGCGAACTTGGCAGGGCGCATTGAATCGTTTTGGGCGCATTGTTAGTAGACATTCTACGACTCAGCAAGAGGCTCGTTGCCCTAATAAAAGCGGCTCAGTTAAAAGGCAGCATCGCCGATGATGCCTTTTCCTATAGAACGGCTAGCGCATCCGCTTCGCTATCTTTAATTTGGAAAAGCTTGTCTAAGTTGGTAATCGAAAAAACCTGGTAAATCTCAGGCGAAATATTCGAGAGGATCAACTCGGCATCATGCCGCTTGGCCTTTTTCTCAAAAGTGATCAATTTCCCTAACGCAGCGCTAGAAAGAAATTCGACGTTCGAGAAATTCAGCACCAACTTCTTACGATCGTCCTTTTCAACCAAATCAAAAAGCTCCTGCCCCAGCTCTTGAATCGCTTCGGGGTCGATGATCTTTTTATCGGTAAACCGGACGACGCTGATGTTGGCCGACTCGCTGACATCGATACGATGTATTGTACCCATGCTGCTCTTTCACCTTTTGCAACAAACTAGTGCTTTGACAACTCTTAGTTATGACAAAGCGCTAGTGCTTTGTCATGACCGAAATATCCAGCTAGAGAGACCCGGCCTAACAGCCTCTGTCTCCTAGCTACCCTCTTACCCGATCATATCGAAGCTCGTCTTGATGTCAAGCTACTGGGCTCCAGCAACCGGGCTGCGATTAGAGACTCGTTCGGGAACTGGAGGGGGCGCCGTCGACTTATAAACTGCCCGGCTGACCAAGATGTAGTTGCGACCCGCGAACTCCGTAATCAAGCCGCTTACCCGCCATCGAATACTCTTCGACTCGTCCGACCCCTTGAGGGTACGGGCAATACGTTCCAAATTCAGATTTGCTAGGCCGCCGAACTCAAGGCCTTCGTCGGTAACAAAAGTTGCTCCGTCGCCGTCTTGCCGAAAATGTCCGGCCGTATTCGTGATTGTCGACCCTTCACGCATTCGGCGCAGCTCGCTGTCGGTCTTCTTGACGGCCCCAGCAAACCTTAGTTCCGACCGACTTCTGCTCTTAGAACCCAGCGAAATCCTGTCGGGAGCTGCTCCTTTTACGCGGAACACTGAGGCAGCTAAAAAGATGAAGACCACAGCACCCAAAAGAGAACAACGATAAGCAGCTGACCTCATTGTTATCTCCCTTACTCATGTTCCTTGAAGCAACGTCGCAAAAAAAACAGCGTCGTTTAAGAGCCCGGACCCCGAATGGCAAGGCTATGTAGTATCAATACCGAGCCCACCGAAATCAGGCACCAGCCAAGCCAATCTGGGGGACGAATCACTTTGTGAGACGTACTGCCAAGATCGCTGGCAAACGTAACCATTGTGCTATGCGTACTCGAAGCATTGCTGCGTTCTGCCAAAAACTGAGTCGCTTCATCGGTCAGAATGTAGGAACTGACCACACGAAATTGCAGTCCTAAGAGCAGAATCACAATGCCCAGAAAAAAATACTGATTGCGGTTGAGTTCCATGTCGCCAATCCCTGTTGCCCGGGCTGCTTCTCTCGGTAATCTACACAGACCGTTCTTGTTAACGAATTGCTCTCTCTGCCAAGCAAGCTTTTTACAGGAACGTGCGTAGCCAGCCGACAAGTATCATTATCGTGCTCTTGGCAAGGGACTCTCCATGTCGTCGAGACCTTTGATAGTCCTGTCGATCGTAGGGTTACCAGCGTAAAGACCGGCCATGCCGACTAACTCTGTTTTGTGGGCGCGAAGAGAGAGCCGAGGCAAAAACGCCCAAGCATGAGATTGTGCCCGACCACTAACGCGGAGCACTGCGGTTTAGCAGCCGATCTACCTCGGTTTGCAGCGTTTCAACAGCGTTGTTTTTCATCAAGTTGCCTTGGTTGGCATTCAACAAAGCGGCGGCGATCTCGGGATGCTGGGCCCAATCGGCAACCGTAAAACCACGAACATCGACATAAGCGGCCGCCAGCTTCGGAGAGACTTTCGGTACAAAATGAACCCCGTCATGGGCTCGCACCACATGATAATTCATCGCTCCGAACAGCAAAAATGCTCCGGTTACCATACCAAGGAAAAAAGTCATGAGGCGACGCATAGTCTGGGCTCCCGGGAAAACAACTCCCGCTCTGTTCAATTTCCGATGTGACCTTTGACCACACAATCTACCCGGTATGGGACAATCCAGGCAACTCAGCTGACCAGGATCAGCACCAGACCCCTGCTTCTTTGGATTCAGCAGCTTGAATTATCGGTTGAAGCCCCTAAGAAGCCTCCAAGAAACTATCGCTGATTCCGGTTATACTACTGGTATTGGTTAGTGTGCTCAGAATGTTGGCAGGCTATTTTCTTGACACCGATTCCGATGCGGAGCATCCTAGGCTTTGTCAAATGCTAATTTTCGGGTGTGAAATGCCAGAAGTCATTACTGGACAAGTTGTTCTGGCATCTCACCCCCGAATTTTTGATAATGACAAAGCCTAGAAAAAACTGCCTTTCTATGGGACTTGGTCCGCAGATGTAGTACCTTTGCATGTCCCTATTTATTAGCAAAAGCAGCAGTCGCCCACTACTGAAACGATTTCCTATGAATTCTCTCCCTGGCCACAGACTGCGTGGCGTTTGGATACTGGTTGTAGCCCTCTTGCCAACCGCGATTGGCTGTGAACTCATTACTTCCTCGAAAGAAGAAGGCGAGACGCTCCCACGCCGAGTCTACTCGATGGGAAGACTCGAACCGGCCTCTGGCGTCATCAACATTCGCGCCACTCCTGGCGATCGACTCGTAGAACTTCGCGTCCTTTCGGCGGGTGATATTGTTCCCTCAGACGGAATCCTAGGCCTGCTCTCAAGCTACGAGATGGGCAAAGCCCAGCTTAGTGCCTTGCTTGAGAAAAAAAAGCTCGCTGCTCAGAAGCATTACCAGCAAAAACAACTTGCCAAAGCCCAGGTCGCTCAAGCCATCGCCTCTCAAGCACAAACCAAGGCCAGGCAAACCGAACTCGCACTACAAGCGGGCAAATTAGACGCTTTGAGCGTTGCCCGCGACCTTGCTGAGAGCGAGTTTGTCCGACTCAAGAAACTCCGTTCCTCCGACCTTGATCTTGTCACCCAACACCAGCTTGATAAACAAAAAAATCGGATGGAACTGGCCAGCCAGGATTACACTATCGCGAGCGAGAGCCACAAGTCGGCCACCGTAGCCGCCGAGTTAGCCGTTCTGGCGGCCAATGCCAATCTCTCGGTTGCAGAAATCACCCGGAAGCAAGCGACAACGAACTTTGAAGAATTTGTCATCCAGCAGGAAATCAAAGTCGCCCGAGAAGCCCTGAAGCGGTCGATACTTCTTGCTCCGTACCAGCCGCCTAACGCTCTGCAAAAGCTTCTCCTGCTCGAAGACTCGGAAACCGACCCGAGCGAAACAGAAGACTCAAAACTCGACGACACCCCGCAGTACACGGTCTTGTCAGTTGCCCTCCATCAGGGCGAGGTCGTTACTCCCGCAGCAGTGATGCAGTTAGGCGACCTGAGAGAGATGGTCTGCATCGCAGAAGTGTACGAAGCAGATGTTCAAGAGCTTTACGAAGGACAGGCCGTCACGATCAGAAGCCCAGCCTTCTCCGGGAAATTTGCCGATGGAAAAATCGATCCAAAAACTAAACGCCATTCCGGCGGCATTCAAGGCCATGTCAAGAGCATCGGCAAAATGGTTGCCCCACCTGGACTCTCGAATCGCAACCCGCTCGCACCAACCGACCGCAGCGTAGTCGAAGTTCTGATTACGATCGACGACAATTCGGGCGATGGCGAAACGGCGATCCAACATGCTGCGGAGAAAGTAAGCCTCAAGGTGACCGTCGAATTTGAGGTCGCTTCTGACGCAAAAGAAAAAAACAAGCCGAGCCAATCTGCTGAGGCAGCCGAGCAAGAGAAACCAGAGACCGACAATCCGTAACACTCCTTTGCGAGTGCCCCCTGCCCCGACGGGAACACCCGCCTGCCTTGATGGGCACGGGCAAAACCATGAAAACTCCACTCGCCTGGAAGAACATCGCGCACAATAGGGCCCGCACGGCCATCGGCGTTGCAGGCGTGGGGTTTGCGGTGATACTTATTTTTATGCAAATCGGCTTCAAAGGGGCCATCCGGAAAACGGCAACGCAGATTTACGATGCCCTCGAATTTGACCTGATGCTGCGTTCTCCGGCCTATTTGCATCTTACCGAGCCGCGATATTTCCCCCGTTCAAGGGTTTTTCAAGCCGCCTCGCTAGCTGAGGTCGCCAAGGCTCGCCCTTTCTATTTAGGGCTCAGCGAATGGCAAGCTCCAATCTCACATTTGGGCCCTACTAGCGAAGTGCTTGGCGATGTTGAAGGCGGCAATGCCAAAGATTCTGATCCCGCTGGTCAATGGCGTAGCATTATCACGATGGGCACCCTGCCCCATGATCCGGCCTTTAAGCGTCAAGACATTTGCGCAAAAGCTGCGCAGCTTTCTGATTCTCGTTTTGTGCTCGTCGATTCTGAATCGAAGCCCGAGTACGGGCCCGTCGGCGGCAAAGAATTTGGTCCAGCAGACATCGGCGTTGAAACGGCTCTTGGTCCTCATCGGGTACAAATCGTGGGGCTCTTTAAGCTAGGTACCGGCATGGCATCCAACGGAGCTTGTCTAACAAGCCCTGAAGGTTATGTTCGCGCCTGCCCTTGGCAAACGATTGACCAAGTAAACTTTGGGCTGATCAAACTTCGAGACCCTAGCACTGCTGCTTCGGTAAGAATCCAGCTGCAAAAAATATACGGCATCCCCGCTTCGATCTCCAACGCCGAATCGTTTCGGAAACTCGACGCCTCGCTGTTAACCAATGTCGATGTTGAAATTCTTACCCGCGCCGAAGTCAACGCCCACGAAGAGCGCCGCTGGGTTGACGATACACCGCTTGGCCAAATTTTTCAGCTCGGCGTCTGGGTGGCAATTTTCGTAGGCATTGCCATTGTTTATCAAGTACTTTCCAGTGACATCGCAAACATGATGGGGGAGTATGCCACTCTCAAGGCGATGGGCTACAGCAACAAGTATCTCACTCGTGTCGTCCTTCAACAGTCGGTAATGCTGGCTGTTGTCGGATATGTTCCCTCGCTCTTGGTCTCTACCATTCTCTACGAAGTCGTAGAATCCGCTTCGGGAATGCCTATGTTCATGACTTGGCAAATCATGCTCACCGTCCTGCTACTAGCCGTGGTCATGTGTGTCGTCTCGGGCTTAGGAGCTCTCCGGAAACTGTACCAGGCTGACCCTGCCGATTTATTCTAATCTCAAATACAAAGCTCTTCACTCGTTTAGCAATCACTTCCTAAAGCCGATAGCCTTCCTGCATGACACGAAGAAGCAAAACACCGCTGGCATGGAAAAACCTGACGCACGATTGGCGACGACTGGCTGCTGCGCTGGCGGGAATCAGTTTTGCCGTTTTGCTTATGTTCACTCAAGTTGGTTTCCAGAACGCCCTGTTCGATAGCCAGGTCAAAGTTATCGACGACCTCCAAGGCGATATTTTCCTCGTCAGCAAAGCAAAGTACACGCTTGCTGCTGAAAAACGGTTCTCGATCTCCCGTATTCACCAAGCGCAGTCTTGCTCAGGGGTCCAAGGTGCGTACCCGCTTTACTCTGAGTTGACCACTTCGGTTTTAAGAGAAATGGATCGAGGAATCGGAACTCGAGGGTTCCCCTTAAGAACGCTTGGCTTCTACCTCGACGATCCGATTTTTCAATCGGAGGAGATCAAGACAAAACTCCACCGACTACGCGCGCCCGGCACCGCATTGATCGACGCGAAAAGCAAAAAGAAGAAGTTCAACTTTCCAATGCAAGACGAAGCCAAACTGGCTCAATACTCCCTCGAGCTGGCGAATAAAAACCTTACCCTGGTCGGCACCTTTAACCTGGGTACCGACTTTGCCCATGATGGCAATCTTGTCATGAATGCCGAGAATTTTGCCAAGTACTTTCCCCACCGAAAACGTTTTGGCGACCCCCTGAGCGTCGTCGACATCGGCATTGTCCATGTACAAAAAGACTTCAGCACCGGCGAAGTTATCGAAATACTAAAGAAAACTCTCGACGACGATGTCTTTGTCCTATCTCGAGAGAACTTTCGTGCTGCCGAAATTGAATTCTGGGACAAAAGCACGCCCATCGGCACCATTTTCTTGGCCGGCAAGCTAATCGGCTTTGTCGTCGGCATGGTCATCTGCTATCAAGTAATTTACTCCGACATTGCAGAGCACATGTCTGAGTTTGCCACCCTCAAGGCCATGGGGTACAAGACCTCCTTTTTCATCCAACTCATTGTCGTCGAAGCTCTACTTCTTTCCGTTATCGGATTTATCCCAGGAACTATTTTCAGCCGTCTGCTTTACGAATGGCTCGCGGGTCAAACGGGCCTACTTATGCTCATGACAGTCCCTGGCATTGTTTTTGTTTTCGCCATGACCGTTACCATGTGTGTCGCCTCCGGCCTCCTAGCAGTAAGAAAGCTTCTCGCCGCCGACCCTGCAAGCTTATTTTGATTTTGGAATTTAAGAGACAAGCAACACCAATAGCCCCCCTAACGCCCAACGCCTAACAACCACCTACTACTCCATGCCTTCACTCACTACGATCCCAGCTACGAGCGGCGCCTTTGTCGGCGACCTCCAATTACCCAAGACCGTGAAGGTCCAAAACCTGAACTATTTTTTTGGCGAAGGAGAGTTGCGTAAGCAAGCGCTGTTCAACAATAACTTGGAAGTCCGTCGTGGCGAAATTGTTATCATGACCGGCCCCTCGGGCTCTGGCAAAACCACCCTCCTGACGCTCATCGGTACGTTACGTACTACTCAAGATGGCAGTCTCAAGGTCCTCGGCAACGAACTGCAAGGCTGCGACCGCGATCTCATCGTCCGTGTCCGCCGCCAGCTAGGATTTATTTTCCAAGCCCACAATCTTTTTGAATCGCTCACGGCTTACCAAAACGTCAACATGGCCGCCGAGTTGGCAGGACTCGACCCCATGATTGCCGAGGGGCGAATCAAATCGCTTCTTACGCGTCTCGGACTTGGCGAACGAATTCACTACAAACCCAAGTCGCTTTCTGGTGGACAAAAACAACGCGTCGCCATCGCACGGGGACTCGTCCATAAGCCAAAACTTATCCTTGCCGACGAACCGACTGCCGCACTCGACGAAAAATCGGGCCGTGAAGTCGTGACTCTTTTCCAAGAGCTTGCCCGGGACGAAGGCTGCACCATTATCATGGTCACCCACGACAATCGCATTCTGGACGTCGCCGATCGTATCATCAACATGGTCGATGGACAGATCAAGTCGGACGTCGCCGTACAGGAAGCCTCTGTCATCTGCGACTTCCTCAAAGAGATCCCTCTTTTCGATCACCAAACTCCGAATACGCTGGCAAAAATTGCCGATCAAATGATGGTCCAAGAGGCCGAATCCGGCGATACGATTATCCGCCAGGGAGACCCTGGCGACCTCTTCTATCTGATACGAAACGGCACGGTCGAGGTTCGAGTCCACGACGGAAAGCAAGAGCGAACCGTGGCTGAGCTAAAAGAAGGCCAGTACTTCGGAGAAGCAGCATTGATCACTGAGGAGCCGAGGAATGCTACGGTGGTTGCAAAAGGAAAAGCGATTTTCTACGCACTCGAAAAGAAAGACTTTCGAGAGGTGCTTGAAAGAAGTGCTTCCTTTGAAGAAGAACTACGGCAAGCACTGTTCGGCAGACAGTAAAACCGTTACTTGCTGCAACACACACTGCTCTTCTTGTGACACGTTTCTCCGACGCACTCGCAACAGACTCCCGTGTTGCAGCCCTCGGTGCATAGCTGGGGAGCAAAACCACATTCCAATGCCAACACCCCTTGAGCTTTGCGAAGGCTCACGTCCGCCAGCTTCAAGGCCACAAACTGCCTCACAAGACGCGATTCGGCCTGGTAGAGCTGTGCTCGGTAGTTACTTATTTCGAATACTGTCACGTCCTCCACATCTCGCATCTTTTCTAGCTCGTACAGCCCTTCGCGGTGATCTTGTACATTCTGCTGCGCCACGACGACACGTTGATGCTGAAGATTAACTTTGTAGACAGCGCTTTTTATCTCTGCCGTCGCGAGCTTCTCGGTATCCGCATAGAACATCGACAACTGCCGGCATCGTACAGGCACTTCGTGCTCGTTACATCGGAAGCATCGCATGGCATGAACCAAGCCATCAATAGGTTCTACCGACCCTAAAGTCGAATCGGCAAATTTCAAAACTCCCCGAGCAACCGGCAACGTGCTCTTTTCCAAATTGCAAATCACCAAGGCAAGGCCACGAAGATCGGAGCGCGTCGCGAGCCCTTCGGCAAGCTCTAGCTCAGCATCCAAAGGAGTCAAATCGGGTTCCCAGCTCACTTCTGGCCAGTAAAACGAGTGTTCGTTCAAAGGACATCCCACAAGCTTTTGTAGCTGGCCATTCAGCTGGACTCGCATGAAATCTAACTGCAACTTCTGGTCGCGAAGCTCGCTAAGTTTCGACGCAACCGAGCCACGATCTATAGCTTCGGGCAATGCAATTCCTTGGGCTCGCAGCTTAATCACTCGCTCAAGAGTTTGCTCGGCCTCGTCAATTCCCTTCAAAAGATAGCTTTCCTGAGCCTCAAGGCCGGCCAGTTGGTAAAAAGCTTCAAGCGCCGCAGCTGCCGAGGTGTTTCGCAAAGAGCAAGCGTGTAAGGAAAGCAAATCGCGATCGATGCAGAAGTTTTTGCGAACATTTTTCGTATCACATTCGATAATCACCTTCGCCCAATGGCGTTCTAGCTCTACCAAGTTTGCAAGATTCGCATTGGTTGCCGCATTGCATTGGCAAGTGGAAGGATCAAGTAATTGAAATGTTTCTTCCGGCGAAGGGAGCGGCGTCAACTCACTTTCGAGACACACGAGCTCGGCCAGATTTTGGGCATCCTGTTCAACTTCAACGGTCTCACTCAAGCAAGGCGCAGACGGCGTCCCCGAAACGCGGCACCCCGAAGGACAGGCGCAACCCGTTACTGCCGCGATAAGCGGCGTTATCAGGAAAAAAGCAAAAAGCCGAATAAGCATAGAAATCAATCGAGAGGGAACAAACACGCTGATTGCTATGGTTATCGAGCGCCACATATGCTGCAAGCAGCAGTTGCCACTGTTTTTCCACATACTCTGTTCAGGCAAACTTTGTGGGTTACGAACTCAATAGCAGTCGCGTAAACATTGCCTCGAAGGGCGCGACCACTGGTCAATTTATGTAACTCGGCGCGACGGAGTCGCGACGCTTCTTTTTGGAGTTCTCTTGGCCCTGGGCGCTGACGCATTCGGCTCGCTATCCTTGCCCCCCCGATTGGGGTTTTGTCCGGTTTGTAGGGGTCCCATGTTTTGGGACATTATTCGGTGGTTTTGTCCCTTGGGTTTTTTGTTTGGTTCTTGGATTACAGGGGTTTTTGAAAGAGCCCTAGGACAATATTGGTTGAATTTAGGACTTTTGGTGCCTCCTCTTGGGACAATATTATTGGTGATGCTTCAAGGGAATTTTTAACGCAGAGTTCGGAGAGGACCGCAGAGATTATGTAGAGTCGATGTAGGCCGGAACAAGTTGGTGCGGAGATTATCGCATTCTTGAGAATGGAATGCGAAGGTTATTTTTGGCCGGTTCAAGGGTGATCCATGCGAAAGAGGCGTAACCGTTCACGAAAAAGGCCAAAGATTTTCAACCACGAAGGGCACGAAGCACACAAAGTCTAGGGTTTGCGAGTCTGTCGGACAGGAAAGAAAGTTTTTAACCGCGGATGGACGCTGATACTCGCTGATGGGGTTTTGGTTGCGGTTCTTTGGAGAGTTGGAGAGTTTGGAGAGGAACCACGACGACACGACGGAGAGCAGAACGAGCAGAACGCGAGCAGGTCCAGTTAGTAGGTTTTTTGAGCAGAACGGGGACAGGTCCAGTTAGTAGGTTTTTCATATGATAAATTCTGAAATCGCCGTGACTTGCAGGCTCTGTTTGCTCCGTATCTTCAATTATCTGGACCTGTCCCCGTTTTCTCCCCCGTTTTCTCCTAAACGTTTTACAATCGAGAGAGAATCCACCAAACCCTCGGTTACAAGACCCCAGAGCAATTTGAAGCCGAATACGCCTCGGCAATAGCGGCGTAAAAATCACCCCGTCCGGTATCCGTCAATCTTGGGCCATCGCAATCGCTAGTGTACTGGCAACCACGGTCGCTGTGGTGCAACAACTCCTTGCCATCAGGACGTCGATTTTCAATGGCTCGGCGTAAAGCCTCGCTGACCAACTCCGTTGCCAACGAAGTACCGATCGACCACCCAACCACCTT
>JAJRSE010000051.1 GCA_024278955.1 Planctomycetota bacterium
AGACACGGGCGACGGCAATCTGCTCGGCATGACGCGAACGATTTTGAAGCAAAACGGCACTGACACTTGGCTTACCTCGCCGGCAGCCAACGATCCGCTCATCCCGCTCGACGAGGAGTTTGGCGCGGGCCAGCTGAACGCAGATCGTGCCCTCAAGCAGTTCCGCACGGGCGAGTATGAGGCGGACGGAGCGGATGTCCCTGTCATTGGCTGGGATTATGGGTTTGCAGCAGGCACCAATGGTGAAAATCGTTATGCGATTGGGCAACCGTTACGGCAAGACAGTTATTTGTCCATTACGCTTACCTGGGATCGAATCGTCGAATTCGACAATGATGCTAATTCAGATGGCAATTATGACATAGGCGATACGTTTGAAACCTATGACTCGACTGGCCTCCTCAACGACCTGGAAGACGTCGTAAAAGACTTGAACATTTTTTTGGTGAAGCGAGGCGATGAGCTTTTCGTCGATCCCATTGTTGCAGGTTCTGACGGCAACGTGACTTTTACCGGTGGCTATAATCTGGAGCACCTGTTTTTCAAGATCCCCTCAACTGAACAATATGACATCGTGATCGAGTATACAGACAACGGTCTATTTGGAGGCCCAGGTTCTCAAGACTATGGGCTCGCTTGGTGGGGCGTAACCGATGCGCTGCTCGGCTCAGGCGATTTCAACGGCGATGGGCGTGTCGATTTCGGCGATTATTCCCAGTGGGCAGGCGATTATGGTGTCAATGCTCACAGCGATGCGGATGGCGATGGCGATACCGATGGGTTTGATTTCCTGCGATGGCAATTCGGGTTTGGGACTGGCGTTACGCCCCTTGTTGCGGCATCGAGTGCCGTGCCCGAGCCGGCTACGGGGTTGCTTTTGATGACGGGGCTAATTTTTGCCGCGCAAGCTGGCCCGAGGCGTCGGCAAGCGGCTGGGTACCACGGCTGAATAAGATCAGACCGCAGCACCCGAACGTCCTTGCAATCTCGGGGCTGTCAGGAATATTGTGTCAGCTAGCAGGAGAGGAATTGTGAGTCGAGAGTGACTGATTTTCTAGCAACTCGCAACTCACGACTCGCGACCCGTTGCCTGATTTGTTCGTTTTTTTGCTAGCTGACACAAAAGTCTTTACAGGCCCCAATCTCAGCCTCTTCTGCATGCGTCGCCCTCGAACCGGCCAAAAACAACCTTCGCATCGCTATCCCAAAAATGCGATAATCCCCAGGACAGCAATTTCCGAAAAGACCAACGACAAAAAGTTTTTACGCAGAGCCCGCGGAGGGCCGCAGAGAAAACTTCCCAACACCACCTCTGCGGTCCTCTCCGAACTCTGCGTTAAAAATCTCCTTGAAGCATCGCCAATAATATTGTCCCAATAAGGAACTCCAAAAGTCCTAAATCCACCCCATTTTGTCCCACGCGCCATGCAGCAAACCCTACGATTCTCGATCCAATCAAAGATCCCAAGGGACAAAACCACCGAATTTTGTCCCAAAACATGGGACCCCTACCAATGGGACAAAACCCCAATAGAGGGGGGTCGCAAGAACCCGCAACTCGCAATCCATAACATCGCAGCCCTCCACGCAATCAGGCCAAACCCTAAAAAATCGCGTTTCAGCAGACTCGCAAGCTACCTATTTTACCAGAACACCGATTCTACCGCTGGGACGCATTGCCACTCTTAGGTAAGCTCTACCCAGTGACGCTAGCTCGGCAAGATTTGCGTTGCCACCGAGCCGATAAATCACTACATTCCCCCACGCTTTCCCATCGCTCTCATATAGGCCAGCAGGCCCCCACTAGGCAGGATTAACGTGATCTTGGTCAGACGAATAACTTGCTCATTTGCATTTCCTGCGACCTTGCTTTCGGCAGTCGCTCTCGTTCTCTCATGCGGAACCTCTGCTTGCGCTGTGGTTCCGAGCGACACGCTGATGTCGTCTGGCGCGAGAGGCTTCGCCTCGATCGCCGACATTAGATCATTGCGCCAACACTGGCAGCAAACTCAAATGGGCCAGCTCGTTCAAGACGAAGCGATGCAGCCCTTTATGAATGACATTAAGAAACAACTTGAGCGCAAAGTCTCTGGCGTCCGCGATAAACTGGGCGTCGAACTGGCCGACCTACAAGATATCGCTGGCGGTGAAATTGGACTGGGCCTAGTCGAACGAGAGAACGATCGCGCAGCAGTTGTTCTGACTGTCGACGTGACCGGCCACGAACAGCAACTTGATGATCTGCTGGTAAAAGTACGCAAAGATTTGAGCAAGCGTGGTGCGGTTCGATCGAATGCCGAGGTCGCCGGCACGGAAATGACAACCTACACAATTCCGTCTGGCAAAGAAGGAGTCGCTGATACCACCGCGGTTTATTTTGTCAAAGACAACCTCCTCTGTGCTACAGACAGCGCTCTAGAAGCTGCCGAGATGTTACAACGATTTGATGGCCAAGCCGGTGGTCGATTGGTCGACTTAGAAGCTTATCAAAAGACAATGGGCCGATGCGTAGCCGGCTCCTCAGGACTCGAACCCGAAGTACGCTGGTATCTTGATCCCTTTGGATACACCCGAGCAATCCGCTCGATGGCAACGTCTGGTAAGAAACGGATCGGCAAAGACTACCTGAAAATCCTTAGCTCCCAAGGCTTTGGAGCAATCAAGGGCATTGGCGGTTTTATCAATTTGGCGGTCGGAGGCTCGTATGAATTCCTTCACCGCACAGCAATTTACGCCCCTCCCGTCCCTGGCGCAAGAGACAAATACAAGCTTGCCATGCGGATGATGAAGTTCCCGAACGACGACAAACTAATCACTCAAAAGTGGGTGCCTCGCAAGCTGGCTAGCTTCCGTACTTTCAACTTCGACTTGGCAAACGCCTTTGAACACTTCGACACCCTTTTCGACGCAGTCGCCGGCTACGAGGAGGCATTCGACGGGGTTTTAGAAGGCTTGGAACGCGACCCCTATGGTCCCCAAGTCAAAGTGAAGCAAGATTTCATCGCCCACTTGGGCCAAAGGGTTATGCTGGTTACCGACTACGAGGTGCCAATTTCTCCCCAGTGCGAGCGGTTCCTGTTTGTGATCGAACTTGCAGGCGACGAATCAGAAAAAGCGATCGCGGCAACGGTCGAAAAGTTTATGAAAAGCGATCCCAACGCTTCAAAAACAGAATACCAAGGCAAAACCATTTGGGAAATCCAAGAAGCGGACGAAGACATCCCTGATCTTGACATTGCTATCGCCGACCTCGATTTACTCGACCCGATTGATGAAGCCAATTCTTCAGGCAACGACGGAGGAGCCTTTGGCGCCGACCTCTCGACCTCGGCCGTCTGCGTTACCGAAGGGAACCTTTTCATCGCTTCCCATGCTTCGTACCTAAGAAAAATCTTTGCCCATTCAGACAAGGAAGACGAACTTGGCACTGCCGGCGACTACCGCGAAGTCGATGCCGCACTAACTCGGCTGCTCGCTGGTCCAGTTTCTGCCCGAAGCTTTTTAAGAACCGACGAAGTCTATCGCCCAACCTACGAGCTGCTGCGTCAAGGTAAAATGCCAGAGTCCGAGACCCTACTCGGTCGCGTACTCAATCGGATGCTAACCGCTCCAGACGACGAAGACGAAGGAATCCTTCGCGAACAGAAAATCGATGGCCGCAAACTTCCCGAATTCGAGATGGTCCGCCGCTACTTTGGCCCTGCCGGAACAATCGTACGCAGCGACGAAGATGGCTGGTTTATTGTTGGAGCGACACTCAGCAAGATGGCTCCCCAAGCGAACCACCAAAACATCTCAGCAGGCCGAAGTCGGATCAGGTGAAAAAACGCTAGACGTTAGAAGCTAGCGACCAACTTCCAGCTTCGCCCAGAAGGGCCGTTGCCGGTCGCCCCGGGTGCGAACGTCTTCGAGTAGAACCGTAAGATCCGGCCGCAGCGGCTCATTAGCTCGAGTAACCTTCCTGCCGTTAAGCGTAATCCGAATTGGTTTCTCGAAGTCAACAAGATCGGGGCTCAACCAGAACGTGGTTTGCTCGGAAGCGGTTCTCGCAGCAAGTCGATTTGCCTTGAGAACCTTCCCTTCGACCAAAGTAGGCCGCGCACCGCGTTGGGGCCAATTAGCCGGCTGCACGGTTCCAGGAAACCCCTGCCCTTCCACCCACCAGAAAAAATTATCCCAAGGCCTCATCGTATTGCAAGCAAACTCCCTGGGGACGTCGCCCCGATGATGCCGCCCCATCCAATCGAATAAATTCAAAATCTCGTCATGAAATGGTTCTTGGCCACGACCGAGAAACTCGACGACCGTCGTATCAAACCGTTTCCGCATGTACTGATCGAAAACCTTAGCGTTGCGCGCCATTTTGAGCCCATCAAGCTCGCCTGCCACAAAGTAAAGCGGCACAAAACCGGCGTTCTCCCAGTAATGGGGAACATACTTTTTTGCGCTGGCAACAAAAGGAATAACTCCTGCCCAAAGGTCAGGATGTGCTTGAGCAAAATCCCAGGCCGCGTCACCGCCTACGCCATGCCCCGAAAGAAACACACGATTGGTATCCACACTAAAACGTCGACACGCATCTCGCAGAACCGTCAACACGGCTTCATGTTCGCGTAAAGAATACTCATAGTGCTTCTGCTGCGGTTTGAGCCAATCTACGGCAATCGTGATGTATCCGTGCCGCATCGCTTGCCCTCGACGCGATCGAACAACCTGGGCCCCCTCGCTCTGTTCTTTCTGTTGGACCCCCGCCCAAAAGTTCAACTCCTGCTCAGGCGAGTTATACGCTCCGCAAAGTGCAACCAACGTCGGGTAATGACGATACGGGTCGTACTCCGGTGGCAATTGGACCGTGTATCGAAAATCGCCACTTTCCGTCTTGCCCGGAGCCCTTAGCTCGTAAACCCCGTGCCCCTGAGATGCTCCCTCGGGAATTTCCCAAGGTGGCACCATGTGAGCCAAAAGCTGAGCAACCCGCTGAACCGACGCCCCTTCGCGACTGCGTACCGCATCGAGCAATTCAATACGTTTATGGGCCAACGGTTCGTTCAAATAGCGGCGTACTTCTTTGCGTACCGTCACTAACGAGACCGCGACCGAGAGATCTTGTAACGCTCCATCACGTCCTAACATCCAACCAGTAATCGCCAGGGCAGCTTTCTCATCGGCCGAGAGCGACTCGTCGTCGGCTAGTTGCTCAAGCGAAGCCAACCGATCGATGTTGTTAAAACTTAGGTTGGCACTGATCTCTTTCACAATCATCTGAACCGAGTCACGATGATCGGGATCGCGAATCTTGGAAACAAACGCAGAAAGCAACTCGGCAATGCGAGTCACGCGAGTCTGCTGGTTCTCGTATTGTTCAAGGGTCTCGCGCACCTGCTGCAATGTTTCACCCGCGACTTCCTCTGCGGGGAAGTTCGCCAGCAGAACCCCGGCCAGCTCGTGTTGCCCCGCCTCGCGGCGTAGCTGTATTTCTTTTAGGATCCGACGGGCCCCCATTTGGCGAAGCTGCGACACCTCGGCTTGCAACTCTTCCATTTCAGGATAACGCTCGATAATACTTTCCAGCTCGCGCCGCGCGTCGCGATAGCGTTCCGATTGCAGATAAAAACGAACAATCTGCAGCCAACTCTGCGGGTCGTCTTTCGAGACCGCCTTCGCGAGTATCTTGGCCAAAGTTTCACGCGGTATCGAGCTGGTCGCCAAGCGTTGGTCCCATACTACCGACTTGCCCATGCTCAGAAGGCCTTCGACTTTCACGTAACGTGGCGTCAACAAAGTAATTCCTTGTACGATTGCCAACGGGCCCTTGCGAGTTTGCATTTCGTAAATTCGACGACCATACTCGTCGAAAGCGGTAATACCAAGGCTAGGGCCCACGCTGCTCATCGCGTTCCCCGCTCGAGAAACATTCTGCGGGATCTTGATTCGTGCCATGGCATCAGGAGCTTGGTCGATCACCTCGGCCAAATGCAACTTCGGCACGAAAGTCCGGCGCAAATCGTCGTTGATCAATAAAATCGGCGTCGCCTTGGGGTCGCTGTCTTCCGAAGCAACCTCGATCACGTTCTCGTCCACGCCCGAAATATAGAGCATCTTCCCCTGCAAAATTCGACCATCCTTGAGCCGAACTCGCTGCGCAGACGCGGGCAGCGTCATCCATGTCAGCGTGAACAAAAACGCAAACAGGGCGTAAAGAGAGCGGGAGAATTGCATCGGTCGTCTGGCCGGAGTGCTGGGATGGTCTACTTCTATTGTGTCGCGCTGAGGCCAAGAGTCAATTTCAGAATTCCTCGCTCTCTGCATTGCGAGCGAACTATTGACAGCCTACGACGCAAGGAACAAGAATGTGTCATCTCTGCGGTTTGTAACGATTACTCAAGGTAAAGTTGAAATCGCGATTTCAACTTTTTGATGTCACTCAAAATCCGGCGTAGACACTTCTCTTATCTCTCACATCAAACATCCCCACCATGCCAGATTTCCAGCACGAAAGCCTCTGCCATGACCCGATTCATGGCTATATCCCCTTTATTTCAATCGCCGCCGAAGGGGAAGTCTCTGAGCGAATGCTGTTAGACCACCCTTGGCTCCAGAGGCTCCGACAGATCCATCAACTTCAAACCGCCTGGTGGGTCTATCCGTCTGCCGAGCATACCCGGTTTCAGCATGTCGTTGGCGCGATGCACATGGCCAGCCGGGCGATCGACACGCTCTACCCTAGCTTGGCGGACGTCTGCCCCGACCTGCCAAGTCGTGGATACGTCGAATGCTTGGCCCGGCTCGCGGCCTTGCTCCACGATGTAGGGCATGGCCCCTTTGGCCATTTTTTCGATGCTCATTATCTCAAAGATTACGGGCTGACTCACGAGACACTCGGTTCGCACATTATCCTCCACGAACTTGCTCCCATGCTGCAAAAAGTGCGAGCCTGTCCCAATTGCAAAATGGAGGAAGGCGAAACCATTGATCCTCAGCAAATTGCTTGGCTCATTACTCGCCCCACCGCCGAAGACACCGCCGACGTGCCCCGTTGGCTGGTCATGCTACGAAGCCTTTTCTGCGGGCTCTACACGGTCGATAACATGGATTTTGTCCTTCGCGATGCCTACATGTCGGGCTACAGCCAGCGAGCTTACGACCTCGACCGACTCTTGCGGTACAGCTTCTTTAGCGAAAAAGGGTTTACGATTCACGAACGTGGGATGAACGCCTTGGTTCGGTTCCGCCAAGCGCGAAGCGAATTGTTCCGCTCGGTTTATTTCCACCGTACCGTGCGTTCGATTGACATGACGCTCAAAGGTCTGTTTCGCGACAGCAAAGACCTGCTCTTCCCCGGTAATCCTTTAGAACATCTCGACGCCTACCAACGTTTTACCGAATGGTCGCTGCTGGTCGATGTCGCCACTTGGCACGAAAGCGACAACCCGCGGAAACGCGAACTCGCACCTCGCTGGCAGGCGTTGCTCTCGCGAGAAGTCGATTGGGTGATGGCCAACGAACGAACTCGCGTCGAACCAGAAACAGCTACGGTACTCCAAAACGAAGCTTTGACTGAGTATGCCCTGCGTGAAGCGCTGCCCGAAGAATTTCGTAATATCGAGTTTATTGTTGACCTGCCTCAGCATATCGATCGCCCCGACCCGAAGACTGCTGCCGCAGGGCAAAACTTTCTCTTTCGATCGGCAACCAAGCAAATCCGGGCGCTTACCGACCACGAGCTGTACAAGCATCTGCCGCTCAATCAACTGGTCTGTCGTATCTACTTGCCCAAGGATGCCCCACCCGAGCACTCCCCAGCCGTCGCCAGCGCACTCGACTCGCTGTTGGGCGGAACCAGCGAAGACGATCTGACGAATATGTAGTGTGGGGGGAGGCGAGGGGTTAGGGGGTGGGAGGTCAGTCTCGTGAGGGCGACGAACTCTGCCTTGCCTGCCCCTTCCCCATTTCGCTTGCCAAACGAAGCAGCTAAAATAACCCCCCGACCTCTCACCTCCGACCTCTCACCTCTCCCTAGACAAATGCCCTTCGACCAATACGAAAACCCGCTGATCAGCCGCTATGCTTCTGCCGAGATGAGCCAGTTGTTCAGCCCACAGCACAAACACAGCACTTGGCGTCGACTTTGGGTTGCGCTGGCCGAAGCCGAGGCCGAGCTAGGCCTGGCCGTTACACCTAAACAAATTGCACAACTCAAAGCCCATGTCGACGACATCGACTTCGACGTCGCGGCAAAGTACGAACGCGAACTACGCCATGACGTAATGGCCCATGTCCACGCCTATGGCGACCAATGCCCCGATGCGAAGCCGATTATTCACCTGGGAGCCACGAGCTGTTTTGTCACCGACAACACCGATCTGATCTTACTGCGAGAAGCCTTGCAACTCGTTTGCGCAAGACTCGCAAGCGTCATCGATTCGCTTGCTACGTTCGCCAAAAAATATCGCGACTTGCCCACACTCGGGTTTACTCATTTGCAGCCCGCCCAGCCAACCACGGTCGGTCGTCGGGCATGTCTTTGGGCGTACGACCTTGCGCTCGATCTTGCAGAGCTCGAACATCGAATAGCAAGCCTACTCGCTCGTAGCACGAAAGGTACGACCGGCACCCAAGCAAGTTTCCTCCAGCTCTTTGATAACAACCATGACAAAGTTCGCCAACTTGAGCAACTCGTTGCAAAGAAAATGGGGTTCGAGGCAACCTACGCCGTGACAGGCCAAACGTATTCTCGCAAAATCGACGCCCAAGCTATCGACGCCCTTGCAGGCGTGGCCGCCTCGGCACACAAGGCTGCCAGCGATCTGCGGATTCTAGCCCATCGTAAAGAAGTCGAGGAACCCTTCGAGAAAAAACAAATTGGCTCGTCGGCCATGGCCTACAAACGCAACCCGATGCGGTCGGAACGAATCTGCGGGCTTGCCCGTTATGTCATGAGCCTCCAGTCGAGCACTGCGGCAACTGCGGCAAATCAGTGGATGGAACGTACCCTCGACGACAGCGCAAACCGACGGCTCGTGATTCCCCAAGCCTTCTTGGCGGTCGACGCAGTGCTAATTCTCTACCAAAACGTGGCCAGCGGGCTGGTCATCTATCCCGAAGTGATTGCCAGAAGCTTGCGAGAGGAGCTCCCCTTCATGGCCACCGAAAACATTCTCATGGCGGCGGTCGCAGCCGGCGGAGATCGACAAGAACTGCACGAGTGTATTCGCACGCATAGCCTGGCAGCCGCGGACGAAGTGAAAATGAAGGGCCGAACGAACGATTTGCTTGCACGCCTCTCCGCTGATCCCGCCTTTGCCGGTGTCGACGTCGAAGCTGCAGTCGACGCTTCGCAGCTCACGGGCCGAAGCGCCGAGCAAGTCGACGAGTTCCTAGCCGAAATCGTCGAGCCAATCCGCACCCGCTACGCCGACCGTAAAGTGATTGAATCAGAATTACGAGTCTAAACGGCCTCGTTGACTAATCCACTTGGAAAGAAATTTTTGACAGGATAAACAGGATTTTCTGGATAAGGGTTTAGAAGAAAGAAAAGACCCTAGATCGGTTGATAGCAAAACATGTTGCGTATGATTTGAAGGGAAAATAAAAAGCAACCGTTCACGGGACAAAAAAGAAACACAGAGGCACGGAGAACACCGAGAAAGAAAATAGACTTTCGTTTGGCCCTGTAAGAAATATTGTGTCAGCTATCAGCATTCGGTAGAAGTATGTTCACCGTTTTCTGAAAAGGAGAAATGACACATGGATGAAAATTTGCAATCACAAGCCGAGCAGCTAACAGAGGGATTTTCCAGTTCAGCGACGACGATTGAAAAACTCCGTGTCCTCCGTGCCTCCGTGTTTCAAATCCTTTTAATCCGAGTCGCAAATAGTCAAACTGTTTGAAGAGCGCCCCGATTTTAACCGACGAACAGAATTCGACCGAATGATCCTGCCCATCCTGTTTTATCCTGTCAAAACAAACCTGCTTTAAGGCAATTGTTCGACAAGGCCGTCTAAAACCCAGGAATTGCAACCCCTGGGATTTCTGAGCTTGCTCGAAAGATCGCCCATTTCTGTATCGGACAGCCCGTTGGTGCAAACCGTCAGATCAAATCCAACGGCGTTTGACGTCGATGCCGTTTGCGAGAACATTCCGAACAAACGCCGGAAATAATCAGCCGGTGGCCTGTCACCCGAAATTGGTGTTCGCTGGCGACTGCTTCTCGGAGTTGCTTAAGATCGGTACTTTGAAATTCGATCAGCTTGTCGCAAATGGTGCAGTGCAAATGGTCGTGCTGAGGGTAGCCGTAGTCGTGCTCGTAAACGGCTCGGCCGCCTAATGTCATCCGCCGCAACAGCCCTGCGTCGACGAGTTCGTTGAGTGTCCGATAGACCGTCGGTCGGCTAACTTTTGCCCCTTCCGTCTGCCGCGAAAGGTTGAAAATTAGCTCCTCGGCATCAAAATGGTCGTGACGCTCAAAAACATGGTCGACCAAGATGCGTCGCTGCTGCGTAATTCGCTTGCCCTTGCTTTGCAGAAACTCCGAAAATCGTTCTTGAGGGCTACTCGAAACATGCACAGGCCCGAGAGAAAAACCGCTTGTCATATGATCACCAGGCCTCCACTCACGAATCGGGAAGTTTCAACAACAGCCGATATCAGCCCTAATTGAGACGACTAAAAACGCTGCGTTCAAACATGAAAACCACCTAGGAAAGGCAATTCCATGAGAACCAGCACTGCGATTCCATCCTAAGCCATGAGACAGACCGTCTCAAGAGGGGCCTAGAAGGCTGAGAGGCGAAGAATCGCCTGCGATCCAATCGCTTTTCTGCAAATTTTCGGTGCGCAGCGGGAAGATACCGCGAATGGGCTCAAAAAGAGGGAGGCAAAGCGAAGAAATTAGCCCAGCTCGTTGAGAAGGCCTTCTAAGGCACTATCCAGCTTGTCAGGCGTCTCGTAGGTGCCTGAGGCGATTTCGCTACGGACCCGAGCCACTAGGTCTTCCCGCACTCCAGAAACCTCAGCAGCCGAAGCGGCAGCCTCGGCAGCAGGAGAGATATCCACTCGATCAGCGGGGCCAGCCGACGAGGGCCGACTAGCTTTGGGGGCAGAGTTTGGACCCGTATGGGGGCCTTTAATGCCTTGGGTTTGTGAAGGGCCATGAATCTGCATGTTGTTCTCCCCGTCGCTAACGGGCCGCTGTTTCTCGCCAAAGGAGGCCTCGACGAGATCGGCCAAGCGTTTCGGTTTTCTTGGTAGGAAGTAATGGGCTACTTGGTTAATGCGGGTTAGGACTATCTAGTCCAAAATCGGTGCTTTTGGCTTTGGCTCTTATCGTGTGTTTCTCTACTTGTTGAATTTCGCCAAAGCAAGCACGTCGTCGTTGTCTCTCTCGGTCCATCTGCCAATAGGTGGTGCCATCTTCCTGATGAAACATTTGACCTCGCAATCGCGAGAACATTTATCTCATCGACGACTCTGCTAGCAAACAAACACCGTTTCCTTACAAAAGCCGGTTGCCCCAGAGGCAACCTCTGTATCAAGTGTGACAGTCATGATCGAAGATTCAAGTAAGTCGGAACAACCAATGATGTCTAAACGCAACGCTCAACCGACTTTGAACTCGAATTCCAAATTCGCCATCTGTTCCAACGCCCACTTCAACGCCCGTTCCAACGATTGTATGGGCAAAGCCTCTCGCAAGGCTCGCACCGCTACGTCTGGATACGCACGGTAGGGATGGCCGGTTCGCCAGCGAGTACAAAAACACAAGCTCGTAGGCGACGGATCTCCCGCCCACTGAATCGTAGAGACCCAGCCAACATGGCGTCAATATCGATCTACGAATCGAGGAAAATGTGTTTGCTAGCATTAAATGCGAAACTTTGGCAGCCAACCGTGGTTTGATAGAATAGTCGCATCTCCCCAGGAAAAGCCGTTTTCCCCAGGAAGCTCCTCATGTACTGTCCTTCCCTCGCTTGCCGTCTGCCCCTGGCTGTCCTGCTTCTCTGGGCTACTCCGCTCACCGCTTTGAGCATTTCCCCCGACGAAATACAAGATTTATTCGCCTCGCTGGACACCAACCAGGATGGGCAACTTAGTAAGTACGATATCGACCCCGACCACGCTCGGCTGTTCGCCCGCCTGCTACGCACCTCCGACCTCGATCGCGATGACCAACTTTCTGCTGCCGAGTTTGCCAGCGGCCTCCAACCCAGGCGTCTCGATAAACCTCTGCCAGAAAAGCAGGGCAGCAAGCTCCCCGGCGGCAATGCCCTCTTGCTGCTACTCGTCCGCATGGATGCCAATAGCGACCTAACTCTACAAGCGGACGAAATCTCCGAGGAGCTTCGTGGTCTCTTCAATCAAATTGAAGCAAAGCTAGGGGGTAAGCAAGACGGAATAATCACCCGCCGCGAAATCACTCGGGTGGCCCCGCGGCTAAGCCAAGCAGCACTCCAATTCACCAAAAAAAACAACATGGATGTCGAGCTGGAAATCGCACTCCTATCCGAAAAAAAATGGGCCTTGGTCCAGCGCATGGACGGGCCCAGTCGCCCAACGGAAATGCTCTCCAGCCCAAAACAAGCTCAAGAGATCTTTAACAACCTTGATGCTAACAGCGACGGGCAGATCACCTCTGAAGAAGTACCTCCTCCGTTTGCCGACCGCTTCGAGCAAGTGCTCTTCCGGAGCGATAAGAATCGCGATGGAAAGCTGAGCAAGAAAGAACTTTTGGCCTTCTCTCGACGCATGGCAGCTTACGAAAAGCAACGACCTCCCCAAGCAGAAATCGATCGTCGGCTTGAGGGCCTTTTCAAACAGTTCGACCGCAACAACGACCAGCTCCTCAGCCGCAAAGAAGCTCCTGAGAAATTGGCAGCTCGCTTTGATCGCATCGATGCCGACTCCAACGGCACGCTCGACCGCCAAGAGCTTTCGCGAGCAGTAGGACTACTTAATCAGATGCGGAAACCCGAAGGCAATCGCCCCAAGAAAAAGCGGTCTCGCAAGAAACAATAATTCTCAGAAAAATTCTGTGTTTGCCTCTTTTCTCGCGAACTAGACACGAAATAATTGTCTGTCGATGGTTGCTAATGGGTTCGCAAATATTTCCGTCGCATTCGTGACGAACTCCGAACCCTACGAACGTGTCTTGCGTAATAGTGATCATTGATGCGACCCTCACCCCGTCTCTTCTTTTCCGTGGGTCGCGACGGAAGACACGAGGAGGAATCTATCATGGCTGCACCAAAACTTCCCGTCCCGGCGAGTCCGAATTGTGATTTGCCACCCGTGAGCATTGATGGCCACGCTTTGTTTGAATTCAGCATGAGACTGAACCGCGCGCTCAAACGATTCGAGCGACGATTCGGCGCAAAAGAGCTTCAGCCGGTTCCCGTTTCACGACAAATGTGGAAACAACAGCCGCGAAAGCCTCGCTAGGATTTGGCTTTCGCCCCATTCAGACCCCAGGGGCAACCGAGCCCAGAGGTCGCGTTGGCCTCTGGGTCTTGGCCTCTGGGTCTGGGGCTCTGGGTCTGGGGCTCTGGTTGTCGGGGGCAACGCCTGACGGTTATCATACGGCAAGAGATTCGTTCAACTATGCTCTTAACCGCGTGACACCGGAAGCGTTCCTATGCAAGTCTTACTAGCCAGCCCCCGCGGCTTCTGCGCGGGCGTCAATATGGCGATCGAAGCTTTGGAACTGGCCCTTCGGTCGTTGCCAACGCCGATCTACGTCTATCACGAAATTGTTCACAACAAACACGTCGTCCACCATTTTCGCGATCAGGGGGTTATCTTTGTTGAAGAGTTGTCCGAAGTACCCAAGGGTTCGACTCTGCTGTTCTCCGCCCATGGCGTCTCGCCAGAAATTCGCCAGCTGGCTTCCGAGCGTAATCTTCGCGCCATCGACGCCACCTGCCCGCTCGTGACCAAAGTACACCTCGAAGCTATCAAATACGCGAACCAAGGGTTTACCATCTTTCTGATCGGCCACGAAGGCCATGACGAAGTGATCGGCACCATGGGCGAAGCACCCGAAGCAATCGTCCTGGTCGAAACGCCCGAAGACGTCGACCGGCTTGAGGTTGCCGCCGAAGATCAGGTCGCATACCTAACGCAAACCACGCTTAGCGTCGACGACGCCAACCGCATTATCGAGCGGCTAAAAAAGCGATTCCCCAAGATCACTTCTCCCCCGAAAGACGACATCTGCTACGCAACTCAAAACCGCCAAGAAGCCGTTGCCGTTTTGGCCGACGAGGCCGACCTCACCCTAGTGCTTGGCAGCCAAAATAGCTCGAACAGCCAGCGTCTCGCAGAACTCTCGCGCGAAAGTGGTGTGCCCGCCCATCTGATCGATGGCCCGCAAGATATCAACCCGGAATGGTTCAAAAACGTGAACACCGTTTTAGTAACTGCCGGAGCAAGTGCCCCGCAGGTGGTTGTCGAAGAAGTGCTCGACCTATTGCGTTCCGACTACAACGCAACCATCGTGCCCCGCTCGCTACGCGAAGAAAACGTGTCGTTCCCGTTGCCGCGAGAACTGCGATCGGGATAGATGATTAAATCGCTCAAGCTTTTGTCTGTGGTATAATGGTATAATATAGAGCAGTAATCCAAATGCCAGATCATCAGAACAAACACATCCGAGCAGCAATTAACTATGCGATCGATAATGCTTGGACATATCGTAAAGCCAGTTCTCGTGCCCACATTTGGGGAAGGTTGTTTTGCCCACTTAACGCCAGAGAAGGTTGTATCGTGGCGGTATACTCCACTCCCCGAAACCCACAAGACCACGCCAGAGCAATACGACGTAAGGCTAACCGCTGCACACATACCCCCATTGCCTAATCTGCTTTTAGGATGAAGACATGACTAAGTACGAATTTAGCTTAATCCTTGAAGGGTCTCTGGAACTCACCGAAGAAACAGCCAACAAGCTTTTCGCTTCAGGTTGCGACGATGGCTCTCCTAGCACATGCGATGGAATCTTTTCCATCGATTTCCATCGCAAAGCAACTTCACTGGAAGAAGCAATTCGTTCGGCTATTGCAAACGTAGAATCAGCAGGCTACGAAGTGCAACGAGCAGAAATCGAAGCTAAGGACGTGCCTCAGACCGCGTAAGAGCATGAAAAATTGCTGATTAAATCGAGGAAAACTATTGGTCACTCTTCCTCCATCCCCAAGCTCTTCCACAAAAATGCCCAGCGGTCGGCCGCTAAGTCGATCAGCTTGGTAATGGGCGTCCCTGCTCCATGGCCAGCTCGCTTTTCGATGCGCAAAATCACCGGAGACGTCCCTGACTGGGCGTGTTGCAGCGCTGCTCCGAACTTAAAACTGTGCATCGGCACCACGCGGTCGTCGGTGTCGGCTGTGGTCACCATCGTGGCCGGGTAGTGAACTCCCGGGCGGACATTATGGTACGGCGAATAAGCCAGTAGGGCTTTGAACTCTTCGCGATCGTCGGTTGTGCCATACTCATCTCGCCAGAAGTGCCCCGCAGTAAACTGGTTGTAACGAAGCATGTCCATCACCCCGACCGCGGGCAAGCAAGCTCCGAACAGCTCGGGTCGCTGAGTCATCACGGCTCCGACTAATAGCCCGCCGTTGCTGCCGCCCATGATTGCCAACTTATTACTAGACGTATAATTTTCTTCGATCAGCCACTCCGCCGCAGCAATAAAATCATCAAACACGTTTTGCTTGTTCAGCTTTTTGCCCGCTTCGTGCCAAGCTTCGCCATACTCGCCGCCCCCGCGTAAGTTGGGCACCGCCAACACGCCGCCCATTTCCATCCAGGTCGCGTAGGTGACCGAAAACCTGGGCAAAATCGAAATATTGAAGCCACCATAGGCGTAAAGCAACGTCGGACGCTTGCCATCGAGCTTCAGATCGCGAAGGTGCGAAACAATAATTGGCACGCGCGTACCATCTTTACTTTTGAAAAATGCTTGACGTACCACAAACTTTTCAGAATCGAATTTAATCTGCGGCGTCCGAATCTTTGCGCTCTTGCCTGTCCTCAAATCGTAGCGATAAATCGAGGTCGGAGTCGTGTAGCTGGTAAACGCGTAAAAAGTCTCGGTATCGTCTTCTCGCCCTCCAAATCCATGGGCCGCCCCAACTCCAGGTAGCTCCAGTTCGTTTTGCAACTCGCCATCCGAGCTGAAAACTCGAACTTGAGAAACAACATCCTTCAAATAGCTCGCCACCAGTTTGCCATCGAGAAGGCTGACCCCTTCCAGGGTCGCATCGCTAGCGGGAATCACCTCCTTCAGATGCTCTCGCCCAGGTTTTTCAGCATCCATCGCTACTACGCGTTTAGTCGGTGCGTCCAAGTCGGTTAGAAACAAAAGTTGCTTGCCAAGGTTGCCGATCAGCGAAAACTCGTTTTCAAAGTCCTCCACCAGCGGCGTCCACTCGCCATCAAGTGGCGCTGCCACGGGGCGTAGCAGCACTTGATTCTGTGGATCGGTGCTACGGCTAATCGACATCACCAAGTACTGGTTGTCCTCCGTCCGCTGGATCCAAAAACTCCACTTAGGGTGCTCCGGTCGGCGGTAAACCAACTGGTCCTTTTCTTGCAAATCGCCCAATTGGTGGAAGTAGCACCTCGGGTTGATCGTGAGCGACTGAAACTTCTGCCCCTCTTCTGGTTCAGGATAGCGTGTGTAAAAGAACCCCGTGCTCTCGGCATTCCAAACGATGTTTCCCCAGCGAGTCCAAAGCAACTGATCGGCCAACCGCTCTCCCGTGTCGATATCAAGCACATGAATTGTCGACCAATCTGAACCCGATTCTTTGCGAGAATACGCCAAACGCTTCCCATCGTCGCTGATGGCAGTCGCCCCCATTGCGATCGTCCCCTCCTCTGACCAAGTGTTCGGATCGATCAGCACACGGCCCTCGCCGTCAAAACTATCCGCAACATAAAATACGGCCTGGTTCTGGAGCCCATCGTTCTTGTAGTAAAAATAACGGCCTGCAAGCTGATGTGGCACCGAATAGCGTTCGTAGTTCCAGAGCTCTGTTAAACGCAGACGAATTGCCTCGCGCTGCTCGATCCCATCAAGGTACGATCGCGTCACTTGATTTTGCGAATCAATCCAGTCAGCTACTTCCTTTGAAGTTCGAGCGTCGTCTTCTAGCCAACGGTACGGGTCGGCGACCTCAACGCCATGGTAAGTATCAATCTGATCGACACGTCGCGTTTCTGGATACTGCAATGGAGACTCCTTGGCAGAACTTGGTACCGAAGCTAACAGCGAAGCGACTAACATGATCATCGCAATAAGGTTTCGTTGAAACACTGGAACTCCTTTTTAGACAAACGGTCGCCGCGCGTAGGCCGGAACAAGCGAAGCGAAGTTCCGGCATTTGAAATCTCGACCTAAAACTACTTATCGCCGCGTACCGCACTCGAAGCGTTCGAGCAAATCGCTCCGTACTGAAAACAAGTGTAGCAAGCCCCATGCTTCAAATGGTAGGGCTGCGACGCTTCGGCCAAAGAACTTCCTAGGTTCGCGTCGGGCGATTCTAAAAGAATCGGACAAACGTACACACCCCGATCGGTAACCACCCGCGAATGTTCGCACACCAGCTGGCTCGCGTCAAAGCCTTTCATCATCCGCCGAGTTACCCGCTCGCTTTCGCGATAGGCCTGGGTCCGCTCCGATTCGGCTCCCATCTGAAGCGGCGGCAGGATTTTTAGTCGAGGTCGCTCGTAGCCCGCCTGCCCAAGCATGTCGACAAACTTTCCCACGACTTGTTGCTCTTCCGCATCAGCCCAAGTGCGGGTGGCGGTGATGATTGGCAAAAAGCCATGTTCTACGAGCTTCTTCAACCCCTCAACCGCCCGCTTAAAGGTGCCTTCCCCGCGGATCGGGTCGTTGGTTTTAGGCGAAAATCCGTCGATCGACACGCGAAACTCTAAAGAATAGAGGCTCGCCTGCTCTGCCTTGCGAAGCTCTGTCAGCCACGCTTCTTTCAGAACCGTGCCGTTGGTAAGCACTGTCGCCGGACCGTAACGCAACGTCTCGACGAGTATCGCGACCATCTCGCGATTAAGAAACGGCTCGCCCCCGGTGAAATAGTATTCCTTCACTCCCATCGCGACCGACTCAACAAGCCGTCGCTTGACTTCTTCGAGCGACAAATACCCAAAGGAATCGTTTTTCGGGCTACAACTAATAAAACAGTGATGGCAAGTTAAGTTGCAGAGCGTCCCCGAGACTTGGAACCAAAGGTGATCTAGATGGGTTAGCTCAACTACGGGCAAAAGTTCTTCGGTGGCCTTCATGCTTCGACCTTTGGCATCGTGGCGTAAAGGTCGAGATCTTCTCGCTCGCCAACGATCGTAAACAAATCTCGAATCTGCTGAAAACCTATCGACAACAAAAATTGCGAACCTCGACCGTAACTTTTACTGCCCAGAATGTAAAAATTCGGTTCGGGGTTCAACAAACTTTCTGGGCCGCACGGCGTCTGGTCAAGGCAATCGGCCGTCGCGTTCGGCGTCTTCTGAGCCAACAACTGCGCCGCCAGCTTCATCGGACCGCCGCTTGCATAACACTCGTGGACTTGAAGCTCTTCGTAGATCTGATTATCAGGCCGATAGCCTACGTTCGCAACAACACGGTCGAACGTGTAAGTTCCCGTGTGCTGCCCCTCGAACTCGACCTCAAAATCGTCACTTGCTTCACGATATCGCACGGCGGTAACACTCGTCTCGGCGAAATGCGTAACCGAGCCACTCTTCTCTTCCGCCAAGGTATTGGCCGCCTTTGCCAGTTGATCTCGGCTCGACAAGCGGTCTCCCTCGATACGACCAATAGGAGCACGATCGCCCGGCTGGCGTGTTACCCAAGTGACTTGGGTCGACGACTCGCCAGAGAGACGGCTTAGCTGAGTGGCGACTGTCGCAGCCGAATAACCGGCCCCAACAATCAACGTGTGTCGGCCCTCGTACGCATCTCGCTCACTTCCCAGTACGTCTGGGATGCCATACTCAATATGCCCAGCGGCAGACCTTTCTCCTAATGCCGGAGTCCCCCCCTGCCCTAACCATTTGTGGTTGCCATAGGTTCCCGTGCAATCGATCACAACATCTGCCTCAAAAACTTGCTCGTCTCCATCAGCATTTAGGCAAAGAAGATGAAACGGCGATTCGCCTCGCCGCGGGTCCTCAACGCCCTCATGTTTAAGCCATCGCTGACGGCCAATCGAAAGCACCTGGGTACCAAATTTCAGCGTACCTGCCAGTAGATCGGTCTTAGACAACGGTTGTAAATAGCGCCGGACGTAGGCCTCGCCCGTAAGCAACTCCTCCGAGACAGGCATATCCCAGTTTGCGTCATGCGCCTGAATCGCGGCAACGCCAAGCGGCGTCGCATTCATCGAAAAAGGAGTAAATAGCTGAACGTGCCCCCACTCGATCACATTGGCCGCCACCGACCCTGCACGATCTAAAATTTCGACCGAAAAGCCGAGGTACCGCGCATAGAGCGCCGTCTCAAGACCTATCGGCCCAGCCCCTAAGACTATAATACGAGCAGAAGTTTCAGGCATAAATTCGTTAGGTGAAGCCGCTTCGCGGCAGGAATTGAAGCTGATCGGATAAGGGTCAAGGCGAGAACAGTTGGTTCACTTCCCCCAGATCAAATCGCTCGGGGTCAAACTCGCCGCCATACCACTCGCTCAGTTCTTCATGCCGCTCGTCCTCGGGATCAGCCATCGCTTCCAGGAACTCCGCGTAGCCCCAGATACCGCCGATATCCTCCGGCGGGCAGGCGCGAGCACCAGCCGTGCAGGCCGGATAACAATCCTCGGCTTGAAGTTCAAGCGTCTTTTCAATCTTGATCGTGTGCCGCCAGTCGTCGCCAAAATCGTACCCGTAGAGCAGCTTTTTATGACCCGCCTCGACGAGTTCACTGAGAAACACTTCATCTTCTTTACGGGCTTGTTGATCGAAATCGCCGAATTCTTCCATCTCTGCCGCAGTAAAACGCTCGTCTCCGGCGCTGAATTCATGCAAGTGACAGCTATGCCATCCCATCGCCGATTGAATAAGTCCGTGGAGCACGTCAAGCGTGCAGTCGGGCACTCGTAAACGCCGCCAGATAGGTGGTTTGCTGCCGTTAAGTGTCACCTTGATTTGATAAGCCGCTTTGGTTGCCTGGCTTTTCGATTGACGTTTCGAGTTGGACGATTGGACTCGCTCGTGAACCACGGCGTACGGACTTTCTGTCTTGTCTCGATCGGCAGGAATGTAGGGAATCAGTCCCTGCCCGAAGGCCGCTTCTTGCGCTTCGCGTGGTGCCGAGCGGATGTCCATGATAAAACCGTTGATCTCAAGCATCCACACCAACGGGTTCTCGTCCAGAAGACTAGGCAGCGTAAAACCAGGATCAAGCTGCATGATGTCCAATCCTTCGCGAATCGTCTTGGACTTGCTAAGCATCGTCCCGGTAGAGATGCCAAACCACTCCGCAATCTCCTCCGAGCGCAAATGCGGTTCGGTCTTCGGGTCGCCAAGAAAGTTCACCCAGCCAACGGTATAAACGATGCCGCTAGCCCAACTGATGCGTTTACCGCGTTTGACCGGCGAACCGTGTTGGCAAAGGCCAATCGCTACGTCGCGGCAGAGTTGCTGGTACTCTACGTCGAGCAACTCATTGCAGAACTCATCGGTCAACGCAACCAGTTCCAAGTAGATCTTTCGGAACTCCGCAGGAACCTCTTCTGAGCCACAGATCATCGGAACATCGTCTGGCGTTTGAGAGGAGTTTTGAGAAACAGCCTGCGGCTGGTCGGTGTACGTTTCCAACAACCGTTCGATCTTGCGCAATATCTTATCAAGCTTCTTTTCGTATCGAGCATCCTCCGTATGATTGGCATCGAACGACAAGTTTCCGTGAAGATCTTCCAACTCATCGAGTGTGTAGAGGACCGGTTTGCTGGAGGGCGTTTCCCGAATGCGATCCTGATGCTGTGGGTCCATCACATACTGGCAATCGAGCACGACTGTACGTTCGGCAGCGGTCAGCTTCAAATCCACTGGCTCATCTGAGGCGATCACATTTTGGCGAGTCATACGGAGGTCTCCTTACCGAAAGAGGTTTGAAAAAGTCACTGGGCAGCCTCATTATTACCGATCTCCGATCTGCTGAAAAGTTCTTCATCAACTCATTTCAGGACTTTTATTTCTCCGTAACATTCCGGCAAAATGCGGTAAGAAACAGTGGAGTACGTTCCAAAGAAGGTTCTTCGTTTTCGCGATTTCTTGCGTGTTTCGCGGGCACTTTTGTTAGCGTTTTCACTTTGAGGTCGTAGCTGAGTCGCGAATTTCTTGGCCCTGACTCAACTGCTCGCGCTACGATAGCTAAGGAGTGCCTTTCTGAAAACCCAACGACTCCCCAGCAGCGAAAGAATCGTGGCCAACACGGCAAAGCCGGCTAGAAAGACCTGCTCTGAACCCAACTGCCTAGCCAACAGTCGCGCCGGAACATTAATCACTACGAGAATCGGGATCACAAACGTAAACAACTGACGCAAGGGCGTTCCCCAGGTGCCCTCATAAATTTCCATCGGGTAGCGAGAAAAGTTGGTGATATAAAACCAAAAGTCGTAAAGCGATTGGTTGCGGCCCAACCAAATACTCGTCGCAGCAAGGGTTATCATCACGCTGTACAAAATAAACACGCCCAAGAGGACATACACCGGGTAAAGCACAAAATGCCAAACCGAGAGCTCAAACCCCTCGATCTTTGGCACCGCGTACCCCAACAGCAACAGGGCAACAAAAAAGTTACCAAGCGAAGCCCAGTTCACCCGCTGTAACGACACCAAAAACTGAGTATCTATTGGCTTCAACAGCGCGTAGTCGAGCCCACCGGTTCGCACCAACTCGCTCAGTTCCTGAGCATTCGGCATAAAAAACGCCTGAACTAGGCTATTCACAAACATCGTCGTCGAAATAAAAACAAAGAACTCGTACTTGTCCCAGTCTGCAATGCTCGGCGTAAACCGATACACGAGCGTGTAGAACCCAAGGTTCATAATCATCCACGACACCGACGAAACGGCTTCGATCAAGAAGTTCGCACGAAACGTCATATCACGGATCAAACTATTCCGCGCAAAAGTCAGAAACACACCAAGATAGGAAGGATGATTCATCGGCCCCGCTATCCTCCAAATCCACTGTAACGATTAAACCCTGCACGCATCAAATAGCGGCACGAGACGATAAAAAACAAGACCCAGCCGGCTTGAATCATGAGGCCTTGGACCAAAGCATCGCCCTCGATCTTGCCAAGAAAAACCGCCGCCGGGAAATAGGCTAAAAATTTGAAAGGAAGAAAGTCGACCACTCCTTTCCAAAAATCAGGAAGCATATCTAGCGGAAACATGTGGCCCGAGAAAAAGAACGTGAATAGCATATAAACGAATAACAACGAGGTGACTTCCAGAAACCAAAAAGCAATCATCCCCATTGAGGCTTCTAAGAAGAACCCCAACATGAAAGCAAGCACTAAAGACAACAGGAATGCCGCAAAAACCTCGGGGGCTGGCCAGCCAGGAAAGTAGCTACGGCAAATGTAGTACACCAGTGCAAACGGCCCTGCCGCAACAAGGTAATAAACCAGCTTGTGAGCAATTCGCGAAAGCAGCAGGTAGCTCATCAAATCGATGGGCTGGATAAGAAACTTCTTGATCTCGCCATCCCGCACTTGCCGCGCAATGCCAGAAGCCAAGCCGGGCATGCTCGAAAAAGCTCGAGTCAGCATCGTGAGCAGGTAATACGCAATAATATCCTCGAGAGAATAACCCGCGATCGATACCGAACCGGCCGAAGCGAAAACCGCCGTCCAAAGAAAAATCTGGGTTACGATCGGAAGAAATCGCATCAGCGTCCCCAACGCAAAATCGCCGCGGTAGACGAGCCGCTCCTCAAGACAAATCTTGAGTATGATCCACCAGGTTTGAGCTCGGGCGTACATAAGAATGTTGATTAGGGGCTGTCGACTAAGGAATGGGAACCTGAGACGCTTTTTCTTCGGCCTGCTGTTTGGCCGTTAACTTAAACATGTCGGCGATCACCTCTTCGAGCGGCGGGTCTTCGACGCTAATATCCTCGATCGAATAGCTAGACAACACCGAAGACAGCACCTCGGCAATGCTACTACGCTCCACGCGTATCTTCGCCTTGGGGGCGACAACCTCAAGCACCTCGCCATAACGGGCCAAGTCGCTCGGCATCCGCTCATCCGCAAATTGTAGCGAAAGCACTTTGTGTCCACTAAAACGATCGACAATGTCATCTAAGGAACCATCGTGGACGATCTCGCCTTGCGCAATGATCACCACTCGCTGGCATAATGCTGCCACATCCTTCATGTAATGACTTGTCAGCAAAATCGTAATCTTGCGTTCCTCTTGGTAATGTTTGAGGAATTTTTGAATATTGTGCTGGGCAATCACATCGAGCCCAATGGTCGGCTCGTCGAGAAACAACACCTCAGGCGAGTGCAGTAGTGCCGCGGTCAACTCCATCTTCATCCGCTCGCCTAGCGAAAGTTCTCGCACAGGCCGACCGAGCGCGTGCCTCACGTCCAACAAATCGACAAGCTCGTCGCGGGTGCGAATAAACTCCGCTGGGTCGATTCGATAAATTTTCTGATGCAGCCGAAAAGACTCTTGAGCCGGCAAATCCCACCAAAGCTGATTTTTCTGGCCCATCACCAGCGCAAAACGACGCCGATACTCATTTTCGCGTTTCCAAGGCACATGCCCCAACACATGGGCTTCGCCGTCGGTCGGAGTAATCACTCCGGAAAGCAATTTCAGGGTTGTTGTCTTCCCAGCACCATTGGGGCCAAGAAACGCGACAAACTCCCCTTGATCGACATCAAGGTCGATCCCCTTCACAGCATCTACATCGCGATACTCGCGGTTGAATAACCCTGTGAGCGAAGCCCAGAGTCCCTCATTCTTTTGATAAACGCGGTACGACTTCTGCAGCCCGCGAACTTTGATGGCATTCATAGATCAACGATTATAGCGGACTCGGGGAGAGTGGACAGAGGCAGCACAAGAGCGACCAGAGCATCAAATCCCCTCGTCTCGAACTTCTTATCTGACCAACCCTCCCTTGAACATTTGGCTAAAAAAGGGTACTCATGCTAGGCATGTCTTACTTACAAAAAATCGAACGAAAAATGGGCCACTGGGCCATTCCCAACCTTACGGTTTTCATCATCGCCGGCCAGGTGCTGCTGTATTTCATGATCACCATGCGCCCTGAGCAAGGATTCGGCGAAAATCCCTTGTCCAAAGTCATTCTCCTGCCCAGCGCCGTCATCAAGGGTGAGGTTTGGAGGCTTATCACTTTTGTGTTTGTCCCGCCCCCTTCGCGGTCGCTATTCATTATTTTCTACTGGATGCTCATGTATCTGTTTGGAACCTCTCTCGAGCAACATTGGGGAGCTGCTCGCTACAACCTCTATCTGCTAATCGGATACTTGGCCAGCATCGCTGCCGTGTTTATCGCTTGGGGCTTCGGCTCGAACCTTGCCGCGGAAAACAGCTTTCTTCTTGGCACACTTTTTTTTGCATACGCTCGCATGAACCCGAATTTCGTGATTCACCTTTTTTTCGTTCTGCCGATTCAAATTAAGTGGCTAGCGCTGCTTTACTGGATTAGTTACGCTTATAGTTTTCTTACCGGCACGGGCATGGCCCGTATGCTGGTTGTCGCTTCGATTCTTAATTACCTTTTGTTTTTTGGCCGCGACCACTGGCGTGAATTCAAAAGCGGCAATCGCCGGCGATCTCACCAAGCGAGTGCCAAAGCGGTCCAAAAGCAGCTGCTACATCAATGCCTCGCCTGCGATCTCAACAGCGACAATGCCCCGAAAACGCTGTTCCGCTACTGTTCAAAATGCGATGGGCAATGCTGCTATTGCCCCGAGCATATCCAAAATCACGAACACGTCACTGCCGACGATTCCAGCTTGACGAGCAAAACCTAAACCGCCTACGCAGCGTGGCGCGTATTCGCTACTCCCGTTTTCAAATCCATAAGCGATACAAGCAACTCAACCGTCCGCTCGGTCGCGCCCTGCTGGCTAAGAACCAAGTCGCGTGCTCGGCGGCCAAGCTGCTGGGCCGATTTCGGATTCTCTAAAGCTTCTCGTACAAACCTTAGCAACTCGCTCCGATCTCGAACCACCTCGACCCCGTTAGCGGCTTGCAACTGGGCGACGATGTCGCGAAAGTTCCACGTGTTTGGTCCAAAACAAGTCGCGACCCCATAGGCGGCCGGTTCTAGCATGTTCTGTCCACCGCGTGAGCCAAACGTGCCACCTACGAAGCCAATCGTAGCGGCACCCCACCAGGCGCCAAGTTCGCCGATGGTGTCGACGAGCAATACTCGGGGGCTCCGGCGATGTGTTGCCTCGCGGCTGTTGGTGTTTTCACTGCTCCTCTCCGAAGTTAATTCACTACGACGTTGCCAGTTGACTCCCGAAGCATCTAGTAACCGTGCCACCTCTTCAAATCGTTGGGGATGCCGGGGGACGAGCACCAATCGCAGCCGCGTATACTTCTCGGCTAAAGTTTGAAATGTTTCCAGCGAGTAAGCCTCCTCAGGTTCTTGCGTACTACCTGCTAAGAAGACAATCGCCTCGTCTTCAAACCCGGCCAAACGGCTCAACTCATGCGTCTTGGCATTCCCCCGGTCTGTCTGAGCACCATCAAACTTCAACGAACCTGTTGTTACAACTCGTGCTGGCTCTGCTCCACACCGACAAAACCGCTCGGCGATCTCTTCGTTTTGGGCAGCAATCAAATCGAGCTGTCGTAGCACGGGCCCGACAAGCCGCTTTAATCGGTGATAGCCACGAAAACTCTTATCGCTCATTCGTCCATTCACAATCGCCACACTTACGCCCGACTGCTTGGCAGCCTGGATGAGGTTGGGCCAAAGCTCCAACTCCGCAAGCACTAGCAAATTTGGTCGCACACGCCGCATCGCGGTGTGAACTGCCCAACTCAAATCGAGCGGGCAGTAAAAAACGGTGTGATTGGCATACTTGCGACATGCCAAGTCGTAACCCGCCTTGGTGGTTGTCGAAATAACCAGCTCAACTTCTGGGCTGCGGCGCCCGAACTCCGAAAGAGTCGTCTCCAATAAATTCACTTCGCCAACACTTACGGCATGCAACCAAACACATGGCCGGCTTCCTGCTCGCCGGGGTACAAACCCTAGCAGCTTCTCGCCAAAGCCTTCACGGTACTTCCCATGCTTCAGCGCTGACCAAACAATCCACGGCGACGCAATCAGCATCAGAGTCAAATAGACTCCGTTCAGCAGCCATGCTTTCAAAATAGACACTCGGGAATCCTTTCCCTCTTGGCCCGTGGACTTACGACCCAGGCTTCATATGACAATTTTTATACTTTTTACCACTGCCGCAAGGGCAAGGTTGGTTGCGGCCGACTTTTTCTTGGCGGTTCCGAATTGGTTCTATCTTCTGTTTGGTGTCCGTTCCCTCGATCGCCGATTGCTGCTCTTGGGCGATGTCCGACGTGCTGGGGGCTTCTTCGTGAATCGCAGCCGATTCTTGCCAAGTGCTGCTAACAAAATTTTCGTCGAGCTGTTCCATCTTGAATATGAGATCGGTCACCAAGTTGGCAACCGAAGCCCACATCGTCTCGAACATCTTCATGCCTTCGCGTTTGTACTCAACCTTCGGGTCGATCTGTGCATAACCACGCAGGCCAACGCTTGAACGCAAATGGTCCATTGCGAGTAGATGCTCTTTCCAAGCCTGATCGAGAATCTGAAGCAACAAGGCCCGTTCCATCCGCCGCATCTCAGGTCGGTAGCGATCTTCGACGATCTGGATTACTCTTTGGAGAGCCTCTTTGTGATCGAGCTTGGCGAGTTCTTCGCTTGAGAGTTCACACTGACAAGAGTCTTGCAGCCAAGTACTCAAGTCATCGAGTTTCCCGTTGTTGCCGGTTGCTTGGCCGAGCGTGACGCTGGTTCCCGACTCGGCGAATAGAGCATCGACACGCTGCCGCGCTTCAGCGGCTACTTCGTTGGCCCGCAGGTTGTTCTTGCGGCTGTACTCTATCAACAATTGACGAACTTCTTCGCGTTGTTTGTTACGCAAATCGTCGAGCGAAAGCTCCACGTCAAAACGGTGCTTCGCCCACTCGACAAGCTCTTCGCGTTGAAAGCCTTGGCGGTTACCGCTCTGATCGCGAGAAGCAAAGCGGTAAAGCCCTGCTAGAACGGGATACTCCGACTCGCGGTCGTCGTACGACTGGCGAGCACGCTGATGGGCCAGCTCGATGAACTCGGGCTTCTCCAAAGCCGACATTTCGTCTGGGGTCAATTCGATGCCAAACTTATCGTGAAGCCAGGCGCAAGCCGTCTTCACCCCGAATTGAGGATCCAACAACTGCTCGCAGCTTGACAAATTGATCTTTCCAATCGCCTCGTTGGCGTCGTGAATGAAAGTTTCGGCCAAATGTTCGCGGCCAATTTTTTTCAGTTCACGGTCGCGGTAATTGGTGCCCCAACGCACGGCCGACCATTTCGCCAAAGCGGTCCAGTTCCATTCGGTCTCTTCTTCGTCCTCAGGCAAATTCTCTTCGATCGCATCGAGAACCTGCGACTCTGCGCGTCGGTAGGCCTCGTCGCGAGCCAAACGCTCGGCATCGGTAAGCGCCACGTTGCGAAAGTCGCGTGTCTCGAGTTGTACGTTAAGCAACCCACTCGCAACCGCGGCATAAGAATCGGTGCCGTATTCCGAGTCGAGAAACATATGCATATGCTCGTCGATCTGGTCGCTGATCATTTCCATAACCAGGTCGCGGCAGTTCGTGCCATCGAGGATTCGCTGGCGATAGCCGTACACACGCTTGCGTTGTTCGTCCATCACTTCGTCGTATTCGAGCAGGTTCTTGCGAATATCGAAGTTGCGTTCTTCTACCTTCTTCTGAGCCCCTTCGACACGACGAGTCACGAGCTTGCTTTCAATGGCCTCGCCCTCTTGCATGCCCAAGCGTGTTAGGACATTCTTCACCCACTCGCCAGCAAAAATGCGCATCAAGTCGTCTTCCAGCGAAAGGAAGAAGCGACTCTCTCCAGGATCGCCCTGCCGACCGCAGCGACCTCGTAACTGCAAATCGATACGACGCGATTCGTGGCGTTCGGTGCCGATGATATGCAGGCCGCCAATTTTCTTGACCTCTTCGCCCTGCTCCTGCATTTTCTCTCGGCGATCGATCTGAGCAATCAGCTGCTCCCATTCGTCGTGGGGCACGTCCAAACGAGACTCGTACTTATCTTGTAACTGCGCCCAAGCCATCGTCTCGGGGTTTCCGCCCAGGACAATATCGGTACCACGGCCCGCCATGTTCGTTGCGATCGTTACGGCTCCGAGTCGCCCTGCCTGGGCGACGATCTCTGCTTCGCGTTTGTGCTGCTTGGCGTTGAGAATCTCGTGCGTTATTCCACGTTTGCCGAGCAAACTGGCCAACCGCTCGCTCTTTTCGATCGAAACGGTACCGACCAAAATCGGTCGCCCCGGCTGCTGGACGTGTACCACTTTCTCGCGAGAAATCGACTCTTTTTTTCGCTCCTCGACCAAGTCCAGCGTAATGGAATTGTCGTCCTCGGCTACTATTTCGCCAACATACTCGGTACCGTTCTTAAGCCTGACGGTCGTGTAGCGATTGAGCCGTTCGATTTCGTCGGCAATCGCAATATACTTCTCACGCTCGGTCCGGTAGATCACGTCGGGATGTTCGAGGCGTTTCATCTCGCGGTTGGTTGGCACCCCGATGACGTCCAGCTCGTAGATTTTCCAAAACTCTCCCGCCTCGGTGAGGGCGGTACCGGTCATTCCCGAGATTTTTTTATAGAGTTTGAAGAAGTTCTGTAAGGTAATCGTAGCAAGGGTTTGATTCTCTTCCTTGATTTGTACGCCTTCTTTGGCCTCGACCGCTTGGTGCAAGCCATCGCTCCATTGGCGGCCCTCCATCAGCCGACCCGTAAACTCGTCGACGATGATTACCTGCCCTTGTTGCACGACATAATTGACGTCGAGTTTGTAAAGGTGGTGGGCTTTGAGCGAATTGTCGATCAGGTGCGGCCACTGCATATTGCCAGCCGTATAAAAGCTTTCGACCCCGGCAAGCCGCTCGGCCTCGCGCACGCCTTCGTCGGTCAGATGGGCGGAATGCTCTTTTTCTTTGACCTCGAAGTGCGAATTGGGCTTCAATTGCCGAGCAATTTTGTCGGCCTTCTGGTACTTGGTGATGTCGTCGCGTGCCGGGCCCGAGATGATGAGCGGCGTACGCGCTTCGTCGATGAGGATATTGTCGACTTCGTCGACAATCGCAAAGTGCAGGTTGCCCTGGGCTTGTTGCTGAAACTTGGGATATCGATCATCGCCCCTCGCCGCTTGCTTCATGTTGTCGCGAAGGTAGTCGAAACCGAACTCATTATTTGTGCCGTAGGTGATATCGCAGGCGTAAGCTTCCTGGCGTTCGCCGGGTTCCATGCCCGACCAAATTGCGTCGACCTTGAGGCCCAGGCCTCGGTAAATTGGCGCCATCCACTCCATATCGCGGCGCGCGAGATAATCGTTCACGGTGATGATGTGAACGCCTTTGCCTGAAATCGCATTAAGATACGCGGGCATGGTGGCGACCAAGGTTTTTCCTTCGCCGGTCACCATCTCGGCGATGTTTCCCTCGTGGAGGATCATGCCACCGACGAGCTGGACATCGTAGTGGCGCATCTTGATGAAGCGGCGTCCTGCTTCGCGGCAGAGGGCAAACGCTTCGACCAACAAATCGTCGACCGTTTCGCCGGCTTCCAAGCGTTGTCTGAGTTCTTCGGTCATTTCGGGGAGCTGATCGTCGCGAAGTTCTTGATACTTCGCTTCCAGCGCATTGATGGCGTCGACCTTTGGCTGCAAGCGTTTCAAGAAACGTACGTTGGCCGAGCCAAAGAGCGCAGTAATCCCGCGTTCAAAACGATTGAGAATGCCGTTGCCGAAACCGCCAACGATCTCCCAGATTCTTTCCAATACTTCCATTACTTGCTCAACTTGGTTCGGTGGAGAGTTGCGCGGAAATACTGTGGCCAGTATCTTGAGAGCCACCGAAGCGATCGGCGAAGGGCCGCTCGGGAGCTTGCGCACCCCAGCTGGCTTCAAGAAACGGGGCAACAGACCGCTATCTTTGCGCAACATAATTGCAATAAAAATTTTATTGCGATTTGGCCGAGAGGTCAAGATAGGTTGAGTCTGACGGGATCGACGTAAGTCTTTTATTTGAGGCCACTTACCGCCGAAAGCGGGAGACTGGGAGAGGATCGATAGCAGGGCCAAAGGGCTGTCTGAGCGGGTATCTTCGGACCTAGGCGTGCTATCCTCCCCCCCGAATGGGGTTTTGTCCTCTTGGTAGGGGTCCCATGTTTTGGGACTTAATTCGGTGGTTTTGTCCCTTGGGATTTTCGATCGGTTCGAGAATCGTAGGGTTTGCTGCATGATGCGGGGGACAAAATGGGGTGAATTTAGGACTTTTGGTGCTTTCTCTTGGGACAAAATTATTTGGGGATTCGGTTTGAAACGCAGAGTGCGCGGAGGACCGCAGAGATTGGTATTGGGAAATCTCTCTGCGGCCCTCCGCGCACTCTGCGTTAAAACTTTTTGTCGTTGGTCTTTTCAGAAATTGTTGCCACGGGGATTATCGCATTTTGGGGAGGGGAATGCGAAGGTTTTTTTTGGCCGGTTCGAGGATCTCAACCGGCGGATTGTTCGTGACGAGACGGTCGGCAGCGGCAACCTGCGGCATTTTTATTACAACCAGCAGTGTCAGGTGTCTACAATACCTCAACGACCCGGCAACCGAAGCAGAGCTTGAAGAAAAAACGGTGCGTTCGGATTGCGAGTTCATGTTGAACCAGCAAGAATACCCCACCTGGGTAGAACGCACCTTTCTGGGCGGCACTCACGCACCCTACCGCCTAAAAAGGCTTATCTATGGACCTGTCATCCGTTTCCTGTTTGTCCCCGTTTTCTGTTGCTGTGAAATGAATAAACTACCTTTAGATTTTGATGGCAAGTTCTTTGTAGGCAAGACTCTGGAATACGTTTCATTTGCGGAGTACTCGGTATATTTTTCGTTCGAGAAAAAAATAACGGTTACGGTTGAGTCTTCTTTGCAGCATCTATTTCAACTCAGTGGAGAAGAAGAAAAACAGTCTATTCCATTAACCGAATCTAGTTTAATGCAATTAGTCGGCCATGCTGTAACCAAGGTGTTGGCAGGTGCCGATGGAACGCTCGTACTCGAATTCGACAATGGACACTTGCTAAGAGTTTTTGATGATCTCCCAAACTATGAGTCCTACTCAATACAACATGGAGATATCGAGATCTTCGTCTAGAGCAGTTCCTTTAATTGTGTAGCCACAGAGTTCACAGAGAACACCGAGAGAAGGTGGTTCACTTCCGTATTTTCTCTGAGACCTCGGTGTGCTCTGTGGCTATGTTTTTTAAGGAAGTGCTCTAGTAAGTAGGGCGTGTGGCTTTTGAAAAAAACGGTGCGTTCGGATTGTGAGTTCATGTTAAACTAGCAAGAATACCCCATCTGAGTAGAACTCGCCTTTTTGGGCGGCACTCACGCACCTTGCAGCCTTCTGGGGACCTCTCAGCAGGACCAAATTAGCGTGCGAAAGAGTTGGGGCGAGAGAGAAACAGGAGCAAGCGTAATCGATTGGCGTAGATTTCGTGGCCAATTGCGAGGGGGGGGCAGGATTCAAACTTCAGGATGCTGGGCTTCCTAGCTCTTCGCGGATTTTCTTTAACGCGTCTTCCGCGAGAACTCGGACGTTGGGCTCTTTATCTTCAAGCAGCTTTTCTAATGCGGGAATGGCCATCTCGGCTTTAGCGCCCATCTTCGCTAAGTTTTTCACGGCGAGGCCTCTTACCCGGTAGTCGCCTGAACTCAGCAGCTTGATCTGAGGCTCGGGAAACAACCAAGGCGTTTTTTCGGGGGTTGGCTCAACGGTGGGCACCGAACTTTTGCCACATCCGATCGTGAGCAGGAGCATCAGTGCTCCTAAGGAAAAACTCAAGAAAAATTTTGATGAGTCCATCGTATGTCAATTCCTTTTTTTGTAACGCTTCCGCTAAATGGAGAAGAGTGGCACGCGGCTTGAAAAGACTCCCCAGCAACCTACACAAAAAACATTCGCAACCTCAAACGGAACTTGCCATGACTCATGGCAGTGAAACCACTTCGTCGCCGCTGATGGTAGATAAAGCGCGGTAGCTAACCATCTCGATCGAGTCATTCAGGAAATGAACCGATCCGTCTGCATAGGCAAAATGGCAACCGCCCGGGTGATCGCTGCGGAAATTGGGCACCGCATCGTCGCTTAACCCCGTAGCGCTTCCAGGACATCCGGGCGTGAACTGGTCGTAAAAAGTCCCTGTGTCGACAAACATATCGGTCACAGGATATTTGTTCATTGGATCGACGGTGCAGCCATAAGGCCCCGTCAGAACCAGCCCCGCAGAGAGGAATTGCAAAGAACTTGGCTGGGCGATAATCCACCCCATCCAAGCCGAAGGAATTTCGCCCGTTTGGTCTACCTGGAGATCCGCCTCAGTACAACCGGCTCCGTGGCAAACAAGCCAGTGAGACGATCCGCTTGCCTCTCCTATAGCAAAGGTGTTGCTCGACCCATCGGTGATTCGCCTGAGGCCAACCCCCCAATTGAAGTCAAACACACCTCGCAGGGAAGAATTCATATCTCCGGGCCCCTTTTTCCCACCGCCAAAAGGAGAAAGGATGCACATTCCGTCGGAGGCACCCTTCGACAACGTGTAATCGGTTGTACCGTAGACATGGTTGTTTATGATGCCGGAAAGAGGCTCATGAGTATACGGATTGTCCTCGGAAGTCGAGGGACAGTTGAAGGCCGCAATCGAAGTAGCCGAGACTTCAGCCGACTGTTTGTGCCATTTTTTGTCCGGGTCGTAGAGATTTTTTACATTCTGCTGTTCCAAGTAAGGCAACAGCTCTGGCAGGGCTCCGGAAAAAACATCGCCATAGCTCACCGCATCGGTCCCAACAGGAAACTTGCCGCGTGCACTGTGATAGTTTTGCATCGCGAGACCTATCTGTCTCATGTTGTTCATGCACTGACTTCGCCGCGCTGCTTCGCGAGCTGCTTGTATCGCAGGCAACAACAAGGCAACCAACACTCCGATGATCGCAATGACCACGAGTAACTCAACAAGTGTAAAGCCAGCTGTTAAAGATCGCACCCTAGTGAAAAAAGCTTGCGAGGATTTACGTTCAACTGATCGAAAACTGAACATGCGCAGACTCCTGACGTACAGGAAAGAGAAAAGAAAACGATTTCCGGATCATATCTGAAATAGCTGCTTGGTGTCAAAAAATCGTTCCGCAACGACGGGAAATTCCAACAAAAAACAAGTCGGCCTGAGCAGGCTGGCGACTAGGTGTTTTCCCGGACTCCAAACGGCTTGCCCTTGCCAGGGCGGAACCCTGGTGCTTTGCCATTGCTAGAATCGAGAGGAGGGGGAGTGCCGGCTGGCTGGGCAGCCTACAGCATAACAACTTCTGTCGGCCAGCAGCCCAATTCGTAAGAGTGAGTAAAGCCTTGGAACCAAGAGTTGGCTGTTCACTCGATTGCCCCGTACCTATTGCGGTGTGTGAGCCGCATTTTACTTGATTAAGCCGGTTCTACCTGTTATACCGAGGGAGCAGGTTGTGCACTCAGGCATCGCCGGTTGGGGGTACTTCTTTTTTTGCGAAGCCGTTCATCGCTTTCATTTCTCTTTTTCTCACGGGAGTCGAACTCAATGAAACACATTGCACTAATGGGGTTTTTGGCTGCAACGTTTTTAGTCGGTAGCACAGCCCAGGCGATTGATATTATTTGGGATGGTGGTGATGGCAACTGGGAGAGTGCCAACTGGAACACAGGGCAAACTGCGTTGGAGGTATTAGGAACCGTCCGCGGATTGAATGTTGGAAACGGAGAGCTCGGCACCGATGTTTTTATCAATGGCGGTAATGTTAACTTTGACGCTGAAGTTAATGATGACTTTCGCTGGCAAGACAATCCTAACTCGGGTTCAGGTACGCTGAACCTTTCGGGAGGAGCCACGCTAACGATAGACACTGCCCCTCCAGGCGACGCCGATGGTCACTGGTCTCAGTTTAATACGAAAGCCCTTAACATCGACAACGCAACATTCCGTCGAACATTCACCCCAACCGCACCTGGTGAGGTTGGAACCGTACTATCGGGTGGAGTGTTCTCGTTCGCGGGTGTTGCTGCCAACGATGGCATTGATACTGAAATCAACCTAACAAACGGCGGGAGAATCGAAAACGACGGAATCCTTGCCTTTGGCTGGTACCAGAATAGCTATGCCAACATCCGAGTAGCCATGACGATTAACGATGGGGATCTTGACCTCACCGGTGGCAGTAACTTCGATTTTCTCGGTGGTGCTGCAGGCGGCGCGGGAAACCCAGACCTGCTTATCCACCGCGGCTGGGATAACATCAACAACGCGCCTGCCGCGGAGGACTATTCGATTAACTTCACAGGTCCTGGGTCGATTACTGTCGATAGCTCCGGTATTCTCATCGTCGATAAAATTGGAGCTGGAGGCTTCGATTACGATTTTAGTACTATCACGACTCTCGTAACCTACGAGGATCTGTGGGACGAGGGGATTCTTCAAGCCAACGGCCTAAGTGGTGTCGACGGAGCTGCTTTTGCCAGCAACTTCTCTGTCGTTGGCAGCTCGGGTTCTGACGACTACATCCTGACTTCGCTGCTATCCCCCGCGGGCCCTGATGGCGACTTTGATGGCGATGGAGATGTCGACGGGAATGACTTCCTGACTTGGCAGCGAGACGACGCGACGGTTCCTGGCCTGGCCAACTGGGAGTCTGATTACGGAACACCTGCTCCGCTGAGTGGCTTGGCGGCGGCGAGTGTTCCTGAGCCTGCTTCGGGAGTATTGCTGATGTTTGGTCTGTCGGCCATGCTGCTTCGTCGCAAGGCTACCGCCTAACTGCTAGGCAATTTCACAACATCGCTTTTGGGGCGGTTCTATCCAACACGTTTTTGTGAAACGTGGGGAATGGTTCCGCCCCAATTGCATTGGTGCGTTTGTCTTTGTGGTCACCCGACGTGTGAGCGTCGGGGGTGAGTTTCGAACGGGACATCCCTCGGCTCACGCGCGGGTTATGATGGGATCGAATTCTGGCTACAGAGACACTGGCACAATCGGCTATTTCGACGAGCCTCGGTAGCGCTGCAACGTGTGGCCTACGTAAAAAATGGCGACGGAGACCAGGAGGAACTGGAGCATTTGGCCGACCGAGATACGGTTGTTCATTTGGGCAACCATCGCCAGGGGAGCGAGACCCATTCCCAACAGCTGTAAAAATCGCGATAATGTGTGCATGCCGTGCAACGTAGCTTGTAAGCGACCTGCAAACTAGACACCTCGAAGCTGTTTTTTGAATTATTTTCTCGTCCTCAGTCCCCTTCTGCAGCTGCCAAAGTCTGGCGCCGATCTTCATGGAAACTTCGATTACTACGCCTACTCACGAAACCCATTCGGAAAGTCTCTGGACCTTAGTGCTCCGCGCGACGAAACTGCGCTGCCCGGCCTGCGGTAAAGGCAAGCTGTTTTGTGGCTTGCTGACGATGAATGACCCTTGCCAGGAGTGCGGCCGTAAGTACGAACGAGAGCCTGGCTATCTGCTTGGTTCGATTTACGTCAATTACGGAGTGACGGCCCTGCTGGTTTTGATTATGTACTTCGGCATGTTCCTTGGTACGGACTTGACTGGAAAGCAGATACTGGGGGTCACAGCAACTTTTTCGCTGCTGTTTCCTCTCTGGTTCTTTCGATTTGCAAGAGCCTACTGGGTGGCCATGGACGAGAAGTTCGACCCTTGGCCCAACGAGGCCGAGGCTCGCGAGATGGCTGCTGAAATCACGAAGACAAAATGATTGGCCGTAAAGGGCGCGAGGGTTCGCAGGGAGATACGTTTAGACGTTTTCTTTGCGATTGCCAGGTTCGTTTGTCCTGTTTTGGTCGGTTTTCGCCTGCTGTTCGCGAGCACGGCGAATCGAATAATATGCCGCCCCGCCGAAGGTGCCGATGATTACGAACGGCATCGCCATCATGAAAAGGATGCTATAGAAGTAGCCGCGGGCCATTGCCTGAGAGCTGGCGTCGGCACCGGCTAGGCCGTCCTTGCAGGTTGGGCATGCCATGGCGGTGGTCGCGGCAGCCAGCACTGCTACGAGCACTAGTAGGGTGATTGCATGGCGTGAAAAAATCGCGCCGCGGGCACGGGCCAACATCGATTGTTTACGGTGATTCATAGGTAAGCTCTCCTACGGTAATTGTAGGTTAGTTTGCGACAGGCGGCCAGAGGTGATACAGCATCACATAGACGAGGACCCCTGTCACCGAGACATAGAGCCAAATCGGAAACGTCCAGCGGGCTAGCTTTCGGTGTCTGGCTAGGAATCGTAGGCGAACCTCCATCGGCAGCTTGCTGGCGCCACGAACTCCGAGCCCCATCAGGGCGAAAGCAATGGTCGTGACTGTCAAAAATGGAACGGTTGCGGCAAGCAACACATGAGTTGCAAGCAGCGTCCAGTAGACGTATTTTACGCTGCCGGGATGCGTAAATTTCACGCTCCCTTCCATCCAATGGTAGGCCAGATAGCTAATCAAAAACAAACAAGAGACGAAAAACGCCGCCAGCATTACGCGTGCGTGGGCCTTCGGACGAGGGCGTCGGCTTTTGATTAGCCGATACCCGATTAGCAGCAGCACCGTGGCAAGCGTGTTGAGCGCCGCGTTCAGATGAACTAGCGGGTGAGCAACAAAAGCAAGGAGAACGAGAGGGAATTCCATATTATGCCGCGGGTTGCTCCTCCGTTTGCGCCTTGGTCGCTTCGGTCGAAGCGGCCGGAGTCGTTTCTTCTGCCAAACATTCGACAAGCAGCTCGCGTAGTTTCTCTGCTTGGCTGATGCGTGAGGCGTCGTACATGCCGCGGATTTTTCCGGACTTGCCTATGACGACTGCCATCTCGTTATGTCCCTTCCAGGTGACTGGCTGTTTCATGACCTCGACGCCGACTCGTTTGACGTAGGCGAAATCGGCTCGGCAGAATAACCACCGTTTGGAATCGGCCTGAAAGCGGTCGGCATATTTTTGTAGTTCTGGCAGCGTGTCGGTATCGGGGTCGACCGTGATGCTGACCCAGGTGACGTCTTTAAGTTCTTCTAGGCTGTTGAGATATTTGATGCTCGAATTCAGGCGTTCGCAGTTCCCGGGGCAAGTGGCAAAGAAGAAGGTCGTGACCCAGACCTTGCCGAGCATTTCGCTCGACCGGAAGGGAAGCCCGCTTCGCTCGGTGAGCTCGAACTCGTCGAGCGGAGGGCCTTTGAACTCGATGCCGCCGACGGCTTGGGCCTTTTGAAATTGCTCGACCTGATACCACTTCCAGCCGCCGTAACTGGCAGCCAAGACGACCATGAGCGAGAGCCAATAGGGGAGTGTTGAATTGTTCATAGCAAATCTCCTGTCGTACGAGTGGCGGCAATGCGCCAAGCCAATACGAACATTATCACAGCAAACCCGATTGTTACTAGCCAGCAGGTGGCAAGGCCAGGCATGGCCTCGGCGGCAACGGTTGGCACTTCAAACCGTAGAAGGTGCCTTAGGCCAGCGACGCCGTAGGTTAATGGGTTGAATCGAGAAAATAGCGTAAGCCAACTTCCCGCCTCGTCCGGGAAGAGTGAACCGGAAAGCAGCCACATCGGAAACAGGAAAACGCTCATAATTGCATGAAATCCTTGAGTCGATTCCATTCGCCAAGCGATGAAGAAGCCCAAAGAGGTCAATGCGACGGCGATGACTGCCATGAGCGAAACTGCAAGCAAAATATCGAACGGCGAACTTACGATATCGAGCGTGAAGCAGCCCAGAACCAGAAAAACCAGGGCTTGCAGCATCGCGATTGCCGAGCCGCCGACGATTTTTCCGAGTACCATCGCCCAACGTGGAGCCGGAGCCACGAGGACCGATTGTAAAAAACCTTCGCTACGGTCTTCGATAATCGAAATGGTCGCAAAGATGGCGGTGAACAGAAGAATCATGGCCAAGGTGCCAGGGAAAAAGAACTCGGGGCCCAGCCCCTTCCCTCGAAAACCCATGCTAAACAAACCCCAGAACATGATCGGCTGGAGCATCGCCCCAACGACGCGGTTGCGCTGCCGAAAAAAACGAACGAGTTCTCGCTGTGCAAGGGTCAAAACCACAGGCCCCCAGGGAACCGCGGCAAGCGAGCCATTCGTCATTCTACTTTCGTCATTCTGCATTCATATACCTATGCCCGGTGCAGTCGATGAAGACGTCTTCTAGTGTCGGCTTGCCAAGGGTGATGGTCTGGATTTCGTTGGGAAACGCTTCGACCAGCCGGCTAATCCACTGGTGGCCTTCGGTTTGCTCTAGTCGTACCGTGCCGTCTAGCTCGGTTGCCTCGCAATCGAACCGAGTACGAATCGCCTGAGCCAACTCGGCCGGCTGTTCGGTACGGATATTGATGGAATCGCCGCCGACCGAAGCCTGCAAAGCAGTCGGCGTATCAAGAGCGACCAGCTGTCCTTGGTGCATAATCGCAATCCGATCGGCGCGCTCGGCCTCTTCGAGCAAGTGTGTGGTTAAAAGAATCGTGACGCCCTGATCTTCTTTGACTCGCCGCAAGTATTGCCAAAGATCGGCCCTCGCGCCAGGGTCGAGCCCTGTGCTCGGCTCATCCATCAACAACAACTGAGGGCGATGTAACATTCCTTTGGCCAGTTCGACGCGTCGACGCATTCCACCGGAGAGCGTCTCGACCAGGTCGGCAGCTCGCTCGACGATTCCTAACGCTTCGAGCATCTCTTGGGTACGCTCGCTCAATTCGGCGCCCGACATTCCATAGAGCCGGCCTTGGTGGGTCAGGTTCTCGGCAACGGTCAGTTTCTTGTCGAGACTTGGAGCTTGAAACACGACCCCTAGCTTGCTTCGGATTGCAGTTGTCTCGCGTTGCAGGCAATGGCCCAAGATGGAAACGTTGCCACTTTCGAGCGGAATTAAAGTCGACAAGACGCGAAAAAGGGTCGTCTTGCCGCTGCCGTTGGGTCCGAGAAAGACAAAGATCTCTCCCGAGCGCACGTCGAGCGATAGATTATCAACGGCTTTCCGCTCGCCATAGTTGTGAGAAACTTTGGAAACAACGATTGCGAGATCATCGGGCACGGGCCGTCCAGACATGTGAGGAAAAACGGGGGCAAGCTCACATGCTTCCTTGGCCATGAGCCGTCTGCGAATCTCAAGACTTTGCAGACGAGATCGTAAGATCGTTAAGTGGAGGGATGCTCGGATTCGTGTTCTGCCTCGTGCGAATGCTCAGAGTGTTCGTCCTCGGATTCGTGCGAGTGGTCGGCCTGCTCCTCGGCCTGAACTTCTGCTGCATAAATCATCCGATCTTGCGATGCATGACGCATACGCAATCCGATGTCTGGCACAAGAACAATCATCAAGAAAATCGACATCAGACTTGCGGGAATGGTCAGCATCCATTTCCAATTGGTTTCCCACTTCAAGTGCATGAAAAACGTAATCACGAGCATCGCCTTCGAGCAGGAGACCGCCATCATGAACGTACGGCTAACGCCGACCGACACGCGATCTCTCCAAAAATCGAAGTACGTTAGAAACGACAAGGAGGTAAGGATACACAGGGCAAAAAAAACCGTGAGGTAGAGTCCCGTGCTACCGTGGCCAGGGTGGTCGTCGTGAGCAGTTTCGGCTGACATAGTTACTTCGCTCGCCATGGCGAGCGCCTCGTTGGCTGCAATCTTAAAAGGTAAAGGTTCCGGCAATTTTTTGGAACGCGGTTATCCCAGGTCGCTTTGGCTTCGCTAAAACAAGTAAAGTAGTGGGAACAGGAAGATCCATACGAGATCGACAAAGTGCCAATAAAGGCCTACGTTTTCGATCAAGCCTGCGTTGCTGGTCCCTAGCGTTTTGGTCAGCATGATCGCGAAAGCAATCAGCCCAATGATCACATGCAAAGCATGAAAACCGGTGAGCAAGAAATAGGTGCTCACCCACATGTTGCCACCTGGAATCATGATCGGCAGTTTGAGCCACGGATACAGATCATTGAGTCCCTGGACATGGCCGGTCGCGGCGGGGGTGCTGGTACTTGCGAGGTGGAAATTTGAGCTGAGAGCTGCCGCATGAGTCGACCTTTTGTGCTGGTCGTGGACACTTGCTCGCGGGTAAATCGCATCGGCCATTTCCAGGAGCAAAATCCGCCCTGCCGGCGATGCCGGATCTTCACGAATCGCCTTCTCTGCCGGAACGACGTAGTCGAGCGAAATACTGTCGACCAGTGTCAACTGTTCGTTCTGAGCTTCTGTGCGATCGGTCGTATTCTCTAACTCGGCCTTCAAAACAGCCAGTCGCTTCCGGACTGCCTGGGAGTAGTAGACATCGGCTTTTTCGTAGATTTGGCTATGCGGGTACTGTGGGTAAAGGCTGTGGGAAAATTTCGCTTTGTACTCGTACATTTTGATGCCGAGAAAGACGACTCCGAGCAGGGTGGTGAGTATCATCCAGCTTTTCGCCAGCGAGGCATTATTTTTTTTCGCCGCTTCAAGGGCTAAAACGATCGTTACGCTCGAACAAATTAGCACGAAGGTATTCGTCGCACCCCAAATCTCGGCCAAATGCACATCATGGGTGCTCGGCCAACTGATGGCTCCAAACCTTAGGACAAGGTATGTGCCGAACAAAGCGGCAAAGAACATGATTTCGGTTGACAGGAACAGCCACATAAATGTCTTGCCGTTGGAAATCGGCAGCGCAGGCTGGTAGTCGAAATTCGGACCATGGCTAGGGCCGTCGTCTTTAGGGTTATCGCTCATAATTCTTTTATCTACTCTGAATTCTTCTATCTTGGGAAACTCTTAATTCAGCTACAGGGGTTTCTCTCCGTCACATCGTGACGATTAACAACATGACCATCCATGCCGGTAGGTACAACAGCGTACCTCGAAGCAACAAGCGGGCTGAGGCTTCGTCTCGCATGAGTGCAAAACGGACCGACAGCGCAAACTGAACCACTCCGAGGGAAAAGGTCCAAACCAAAAAAACCAAGGGGCTTCCGCCGGTTGGCAATACGGCAGGAATTAGACTTACCGGAATTAACACGAGCGCCGTAACAACCGCTAGCGCACCGCTACGAATGCCTGAAGGATCGACCACCGAAAGCATGCGATGGCCTGCCGCCTCATAATCGCGACGGTATAACCATGCGATGGCCATAAAGTGTGGGAACTGCCACAAGAACAAGACGGTAGCTAGCGCGTAGGCGGTTAAAGTCAGCGGCTGTCCGGTAGCTGTCCAACCCATTAGCAAGGGGATCGTACCTGAGACAGCGCCGACGGTTGTGTTGAGCGGAGTTCGTGTTTTTAGCGGAGTATAAATCAGGGCGTAAACTACCCAGCTCGCTAAACCGAGTGCCGCCGTCAACAGATTGACTTGCAAAGCGAGCCAACCTAGGCCGAGTACCAAACTCACTCCCGAGAGCAGCAAGGCCTCGAAGCTCGTCACGCGGCCAGTTGGCAAGGGGCGATCGGCAGTTCGCGGCATAAGCGAGTCGTTCTCGCGTTCCCACCAGCTATTGGCAATACTGGCACTCGCGGCCACTAGTGCGGTACCGAACAAGGCATGCAGCACGACTGTAAAATTCAGCGAATGAGGCGCCGCAATACATGCCGCCACTCCGGCGACAATTAGCTCGAGCACGACGATTCGAGGCTTGGTCATCTCAAAGTAATCGGCAAGTCGTGCTGTCAGGACACTCGCTCGCTGCTCCGTATTTAAGATCGAGCTACTCATAGCAGGACCTCCACTAGTCGCGTCGAGGTGGGCAAATTCGAGAGACTGCGAGCAGAAAACCCCGTCTGTCGGGCGATTCGCAGCGCGATGGCTAGCGAGATCACTAAAATCAGCGACCCGACCGCCACATGGCTCGTGATAATCGATGCCTGAAAGAAGTCTGCCTCGCGGTTAAGGAATTGTAGTTCGCCTATCCACGCCATCGCCCAGGCAGGCATACCGTACTTCACCAACCATGTGCTCATGCCGAGCAATAATTGGATTCCCACCAAGCCGAGCAAGATCAACCCGCCCGCAACCTGAAGCTGGCTACGTAAACAACGAGCGGCTAGCAGAAGCACGTGAGCAACAATCATCAGGGCGAGGAAAAGGTGGAAGTAGACGGCGATTTGAAAAAGGACCGGTGAAATGGTGCTCAGCATATGAGGACTGTGGCGGACAATTGCTCCTACGACCAACTGGGCGTATGCCAAGCAGGTGCAAACCACTGCCAGGCGAAGTACTTTTTTTCCGGAAGGGGAACTTGCCGCCTTGGGAACACTCTCCCACCATTGCGAAGTAAAGACGACCATCGCTATGCCCATCGCAAAAAACAGAGGACCGGTGCAACCATGCACAAGTGCCAGGGTGCGTTGATCAAACATCACTCGCATTCCGCCCAGTACGCCTTGCAGGATGACTCCTGCTAAAATGGCAAGGCTAAACATCCGCACCCAGCGACGCGATTCGCCCAGCCAAGTCAAAACGACAAGCAAGATCGACAACAAGCCTGCGGCCATGCCGAGTAGGCGATGGCCGTGTTCGACAAACTTATCGCCGGTAGAGCTGAGCCATGGGTAAAAGGGCATCCAATAGCCGTCGGAGGTAATCCAATCGCGAAATGCCATTCCCGCGTCTGTGGTGGTGACCAAACCGCCGACCCAAATCAACGGAAACGTCGCGCAGACCAAAAGCCAAGCACATCGATGTGCCCACTTGCTTCGGCGTTGCGTGTTGTTTGGGTCAGAGTTCATTGGTTTCAGGGTTTACTGATTTCGGAGTTTATTGATTCAAGGGGGATGCGGGTTAAGGTTTTTTATGCAATCCCTAACGGCCACGGTTCCGTTGGTCATTTCGCCTCGGGAGGCGGCTGGTTTTGTGGGTAAAAGTCTTCTTCTACTTCTGGCGAACCATACTCGTAGGGTCCACGATAAATGATTGGCTGGAAGTCAAAATTGCCGTGTCCTGGAGGGCTCGGGGCTTGCCATTCTAGGCCATTGGATCGCCAAGGATTTCGGCCCGAACGGGGTCCAAAGAACATGCTTCCGAAAAAGTTGATCACGAAGATTATTTGAAGGCCAACCAGTATGAAGGCGGCATAGCTAATAAACTGGTTCATCGGCAACAAGTTTCGGAAGGTTTCGTAATGGTAAGGGTCGGCCAATCGACGCGGGAAACCCTGCATGCCTAAGATGTGCATCGGATAGAAGACCAAATTCATCAAGAGGAAGGTAAGGACAAAATGTACCTTCCCCCAGGAGTCGTTCATCATCCGGCCAAACATTTTGGGGTACCAAAAGTAGATCGCTCCGAAGACGGCCATCGCTGTACCGGCGAACAACACATAGTGGAAATGTGCCACGATGAAGTAGGTATCATGAATAAAGATATCGACCGGAGTCGCGGCCATGAAAATGCCGCTCAGCCCGCCTATGATAAACATCGAGATAAACGAGATGGCAAATAGCATGGGGGTTGTGTACTGAATGTGTCCACCCCAGAGCGTGCCAAGCCAGTTGAATGTTTTGATCGCACTGGGGAGCGCGATCATCATGGTCGAAACCATGAAGGTCATCCCTAGCATCGGATTCATGCCCGAGACAAACATATGGTGACCCCAAACGATAAAGCCAAGGCCTGCGATTCCCGAGATCGAGTAGACCATGGGTTTGTAGCCAAAGAGGGGCTTTCGCGAAAAGCAGCTGAGGATATCTGAGACCATGCCCATCGCAGGCAAAATCATGATGTAAACGGCCGGGTGACTATAAAACCAGAACAGATGCTGCCAAAGTAGGGGCTGCCCACCTCCCGAGGCCATCGCCGAGTTGTTGGCCATCGCCCCTTCTGCCAAGAAGAAGCCCGTGCCCAAGAGACGATCGCTAACTTGCATGAAGCCCGCCGCAGTAAGCACGGGCAAGGCAAACGCTTGTAGGATGGCTGTGATAAACATTGCCCAGATGGTCATCGGCAGACGAAACATTGTCATGCCGGGGGCGCGCATCTGGATGATGGTCGTCATGTAGTTAATCGAGCCCATCATCGACGCGATTCCGACAAAGGTCACGCCAAGTAGCCATAGATTCTGCCCGTTGAGACTCCCCGGCGCGGCCTCCGCGATCACCGAAAGCGGAGGGTAGGAGGTCCAGCCGCCTTGGGCAGCACCGCCTTCCACAAAAAAGCTGGCTCCGATGAGTGCGAACGCAGGCCACATGAACCAGTAGCTAAGCATGTTGAGAACGGGCACCGCCATATCGTCGGCCCCAATCATCAGGGGGATTAAAAAGTTGCCGAACGCACCGGCAAGAACCGGGATGATCACAAAGAAGATCATCACCGTGGCATGCATGGTGACGAGCATGGTGTAGTTTTCGGGAGCAATTTGGCCGCCTTCCGCCGCCCCAAGCAGATCTCCGAGAATCGGCATGGGCCTCCAAGGAAACGCCAGTTGCCAACGAATGCCCAGCGCAAGCATGCCGCCAACGAAGAACCAAATCAGCGTACTAAACAAAAATTGCAGGCCGATTACCTTGTGGTCCAACGAAAAAACGTAGGTACTCAAGAATCCACCGGAATGCCCATGATCGGCATGGGCGTCGGAATGTGGGTCAGCAGTCACGGTACTCATAAATATCTCACTTTTTTCAAACAACCAACGATGGAACCGGAAACACTCCGTTATCACGCATCATCTGTTGTTCATCATTCATCAGTGTCTAAGGTATCGTCTTGCACGACGCGCATCGTATTCTCATCGAGTCGCATTTCTTCTAATTTCGCTTCGTATTCGTCGGCCGAAAGGAAGAAGACTCGGCCCTTCATTTTGTAATGTCCCCAGCCGCAAAGCTCGGCACAGACGATGTCGTACCCGCCCTTTTCTGTTGCCTTAAACCAGATGCTCTGATCCATTCCCGGAACGATGTCCTGCTTGAGGCGTAGATTGGGAAGGAAAAAGCTGTGCAACACATCGGCACTGGTAATTTTCAAAAGCACTTCTTCGTCGACAGGCAAATAGAGTTTGCCATCGGTGCGGACGAAGTCGTCTGCGGTGTACAGTTCGCCATCGGGCCCTGGGTAGCGGAAGTCCCAATTGAACTGTCGTCCGGTCACTTCGACCAAGGGGCGAATATCTGGCGGCTGCATTTTGGCAGTTGCCCAGGCTTCCATTTGGTAAATGGCGATAAACAACATTGTGATTGCGGGGATAATGGTCCACACAATCTCCAGGACATGGCTGCCGTGGGAATACTTTACCGGTTGATCGTTGGAGCCCTGCTCGTACTTCCAGGAAAAGTAAAATAAAACTAACTGCGTGACCACAAAGACTGCGCCCGACAGGTACAGAATGAACATGAACAAGCTGTCGATCACGTGTCCATGCTCAGAGACATCGCGCGGCAAGCCCATATTGAAATAGGGCGCTACAATAAAAGTCGCGACCCCACCAATAGGGACTAACAGGAACAGGACACTCCAGTAGCGATTCACTTCAATACTCCAACTGATAATGACGAAATCCGAATGACGAGTGGCGAAAACATTGCTTCGCCGTTTGTCCGTCTCATGTCCTAATTCACAATACCTTCGGTGTTTGCAGGCAAAGCCTTCAAAGGCCTGCTTGGCGACTCGTACGGCAACGACAATACGTAGTCAACAATGTTCCAAATTTCTGCTTCGCTAATGGTTCCCTTCCCACCTGGCGCCGCGGACCCTGTCGCTGGCATCGGGGTGCCTGGGATACCTGCGGAGATTCGCCAGAAGATGTCAAGGCGTCGACGCCCGCCGCGGTAGATTCCTTGGCGTAGATTTCGAGGAATCGCGTTGCGTAGCGGGTAAATCATGGCCGCCACTTCGTCGCGGCTGGCAGCAAACTCTTGACTATCTTCGGTCGGCTCGCCCTTGTGGCTTTCGGCGACATCAGACAAAAACTTCTTGTGTGCCTTGCTCCAGTTATCGAAATCGTCTTGCTGGCCATCGCCGAGGGCGGTGGGGCCATGGCATTTAATACAGTTGGCACGTGTGCCGTAGAACAGCTCGCGACCTTTGTCTACCGAGGCAGCGATTTCTTCATCGCTTCGCTCTTCGGCTGGAATTTGATCTTCCTCAGGCAGGATGATTTTTTCTGAAGCAGCGTCCCAACCTTCGACAATCTCAGCCAGCAAGTCGGCCACGACTTCCTGTTGCTCAGCGTCTTCGGCCGGGTTAAACGGGATGCGTCTCAGCACGGGTTCTCCGTCACCGTCTAACAGGGGCTCTCCGTCCTCATCTTCGGCCTCTTCCTCTCCAAGTTCGTCAAAAACAAAGTTGGTTAGCGCCGTTTCCATCTGGCCGCGAATGCTCAAGTATTTCACATACTCGACCAACGACTCAACTTCCGAGGAAGGCAACAACGAGAAAGACGGCATTGCGGTACCAGGGACACCATTGACCAGCACACGGTGAAGATCTTCGTCGGTTGGACGATCGGCGTTGTAGGTCGACTTGAATTTGTAAACCCCAGGACGGTAATCACGTGGATAAGGATTCAAAAACCGAGCTGTTGGCCCGCGACCGTCGCCCGTGATTCCATGGCAATGAACGCAATGCTTGCGATACAGTCCGTGGTTGTATCCCTTTTCGTCGCTCCAAGCCGAGCCGGCTGCCATCTGTAGTTGGATTGCATTGAGCCCTGTCTCGGGCAAAGCAAAGGGCTCGTCTGGGGTACCAAACAGCGCGCCGAGTACGTCGGCAATCTCTTGCTGATACTCTTGGGCAGTGGGGGTTTCTTCGGACACCATCTTCACCATGTCGAGCCGAAACTCCGGCGGTCCCGACGAGCTACAACCGACGGTTACCAGCGGCGCGACGAGGCACGCGAGAAGATAGAAGCTATTAAGTTTTTGTTTCATCGTATTTTGGTTCATCGTACGACCAGCAATGTCTTTTTTAGGAATTTCAAAGCGATTGAGCAGGATACGGTTTCTGATTTTTCTTGGCCGGTATTTTACTGAGCTCGACCTAGCCACGGAATGCGTTGGTGGGCACGGTCAGCTCAAACTCTTTCACTTCATCTTCTGCCAGATTTATCTTGAAGCGGCCTTTTTTCGACCACTTCATCTCTTTACCAGCCTCAGTATTTAACACTAGTGCTCCCTTTGGTCCAGTACCACTCTCGTGCCAAACCTGCACTTCTAAAATTTCTCCGGCTGGCACATTAGCAATTTCAAACGATCCGTCTGGAGCTGTTATTGCGTAATAGCCATTGGCTCGCGGCAAAAGGTACGAAGCCATCCAAGGGTGGATACTACAAACCGCAAGCACAGGCATGGCTTCTTCTTTTTGCGGCGTGTAGTCGACCGACTCGTTCGCAGGAATGGTTTGATTGAAACTGTTGTTCCCCGAGATGTTTGTATTGTGCCCTACAGGGTCGCTGTTTTTTAGCTCAACCGTCTGCCCGATTGTCATCGGAAGTACATGGGTAAGAAAAACACAGGCTTTTTGGTCAAACAAAACTTTTTCGGTACTAGGCTGTGCCGATTCGTGTACTCGTGAGACCTTGCGAATGTAGATCGCTACGTTTGCAATTCCCTTGTTGCCAGAATCGACGAGCAGGGTTTCCTGCAAAGGAGGCTTTCCCCCGTCGGTGCAGGTCGCCTGATCTTTATTGACGTTGTAGGGTTGCATTGCCGGCGGCTCGCCATCGTAGACGAATCGCCCTTTGATGGTTGCCCAGCCCGTGGCCGTAGCAACAGCCGACTCGCTGGAACCTTCTTCAGCAGCACCTGTCGCACTGGCTTCGCCGGCAAATACGCTGCGAATTTTTGCCACCGACGTAGCGCTCGCAACCGGGCCTAACTCCTCGCCACGCTGGCAACCTATGGTTACGACCAGGGCAGCAAGCAGGGTTGCCTGAAAAAGGTGGCTGTAAGGCTGGATTTTTTTCGTCACGCTTTTGTCAAACATAGTTTTAAGCTTGTGTTGTAGTAGGGTTCCAACTCGGCATTTCCGGTATTGCCACCAGGCAAGGGGTCGCAGGAAGAGCTTACTTTCCCAAGACCGAGGGGCTGACCTTGATGTCGCCCAGGTCGAGGGTGTCTCCGGCCGGGATCGTTAGTTTTGCGCGGCCTTTTCTGCTCGTTTTCCCGCCACTAAAAGTCATGTTCTTCATATTGCCTTTGGATTCGTGCCAGAAGATGAATTCATGCTTCCCCGCCGGGAGGTTGGCAATCTCAAAACTTCCGTCAGCCGCAGTGACGGTCATGTAAGGATTGTCGCGTATCAGCACATAAGCCTTCATCCAAGGGTGGATATTGCAAGCGGCTGGCGAAGGGTACGATTCTCGCTTTTCAAAAGTCTTGGCGAGGGGCGAATCGTTGGGAATAATCTGGTTAAAACCAGGATTCTTTGTCGGAGTTAGGTTCGTATTGTGTGCCACCGGATCGGAGTTGCTAATCTCGAGCGACTGCCCGACTCTTAGCACCAAAGCATGAGGCTCAAAGCGGCATCCTTTGTTGTCGAGCAACACGGGTTCTGTATCAACCTTTTCTAGGTCAGGGTGAATCTCAACGGTCTTGCTGCTTTTGAGATAGAGGTACACAAACACGTTCGCTAGCGCTCCCTCTTCGCCAACGATAATGGCTTCATCCATCAGATTGTGCTTACCACAAAACTCGGGGTCTTTGTTGGCGTTCACTGCCGCGGCTTCGCCTAGGTCGCCCTCGACAACAAACCGGCCTTTGAGGGTTCCCCAGTCGGCAGCGTTTGCCGCGGAGAACAGCATCGCGACGATCGCCCATGCCGCGCAAAATTTTGCCGTTGCTTGAACACTTTGTGTTGTCAATTTAGGAATGCTCATTTTCTTTCCCTTTCACTTAACCAGTAAGGCTTGCTTTTTCACTTCGTTTATTGTTTTTCAGTTCGTTTCATTGTTGGTCGAAGCATCTGATGCTTCTTCCGCAGGCTCGGCGTCGTCCTCGTTTGAGGCACTAGCCGCTACTGTGGCTTCGACGAGCGAACTGATCGACGTCTGCCGCTTGGTGTAGACGTCGAAATTCATCAACAGATCGACTAGTCCGTCAAGCTGCTCAACACTCGTTCCGTGGAACAAGTCCTGAGAAATCCCAGCTTCAAACGGAATGTTAACCGGCATTCCCGTGTAAGGCAAAATCCTCTTTGGATTTGCAACCCACTCGCGGAGGTATTCTGGCCGGAGCCTGCGATAAACCTCAGCCAAATTCGGGCCAAAAGTTACCGGATCGCCTTGCGGCTGAAAGTCGCCTACCGCGTGACATTTCACGCAGTAGTTGTTATTCACGACGATGCCTATCGCATCGGAGAGTCGTTCTGGCTGATCGGCTTCTAGGCTTGCAAGGTAGCTGGCCCTTTGTCGTGTCTTGTACTGGTAAGGATACTCGGCGCCGGAAATTGCGGCAAAATAGTCGACCAGCTTGGCTGCATCCTCGCTCGACATGTGGAAATTAGGCATCCGCATGATGACTGCCGGGCGGATCTCGGTTGGATCCATCAAGAAATCGTGCAGCCAGTCGGTCTGCACCTTCTTGCCTTCGTCCATCAACGGCGGAGGCAACCAAGACCAAGCTTCGGAGCCTTTGACCTGTGGATTGGTTTCCTTTGCTTTGGCAATTGCTCGCGGATACAAGTAGCGAGCCAGAGTTCCCCCCCAGGCTGGGTGGGCGGTGCCATCTGCTGGACCGTAGCCCTCGGGATTGGCTGGAATCATCAAATCTTGGATTCCACGTAGCCAAGGATTCCCCTCAACCAAACCGTTATTCCAAAGCGTGAACAGGTAGTAGGGTTCCGACTCGTCGTCGTCGGGTTCGATAGGCAAACCGTCTTCGTCAACGCGTTGGGCAAGGCCCGTTTCTTCACTCAGCACAGGCATGCCATGCAGAGTGGCGAGCATCTGGCCACGGGAATTCTTTTTCAACGAATCGGTGACGGCTTTGTCCGAGAAGTGCTTGGCTAGGAAGGGGAAGTCGACTACTTCTGACTGGGTATCAAAAGTACCTTCCTCAAAAGCAAATTTCCATTGCTCCATGCTGAGCGTGTGGCAACCTGCACAGTTGAACTTCTCGAGCACCTGACGACCTTCGACAATTGCTTCCTGGCGAGGATCTGGGTGGTAGATGAGTTTGTCGGTAGGCGGCTCATTCACAAGGCCCAAGACAAACGTAATGATCGCTTCTCGTTGGTCGTCGGTCAGAGGGAACTTCGGCATCCGCAGACGCTCGTTGTATCCCTTGTTCTTCATCGTCTTGTAGTCAAAGCTACGTGGCATACGAAGTTTTTGCCAGATAAACCCATCGCGACCGTGACTATTGAGCGACTGAATGAAGTAGCTCGTATCAGGATCGAAATTGGCCGGGTCGAGGTGGCCGTGCCCAGCATGCTCGTCATGTCCGTCGTGGGAAGCATGTTGGTCGTGGGAAGCAGTGTCCGGGTTGCCGGGACCTTCGAGGAACTTATGGATGTTCTCGAACGCCAGCTTCGACGTTTCTTTGCGTCCCCATTCGGCGAGTGTTGTGCCAATGGGCTTGGCCCCTTCAAAGCCAGGGATATCGTGGCAGCCGAAGCAACCATGCTTGCTGATCGAGCGTCGGGCAACGTACTCTTGAAGTTTGGCGACGTGATTCTCTTCGGTCATGCCCAGCAAGATTTTCTCGTCCGATTTCAACCTCGGTTCCATGTGGTCAGGGAAACCCTTTTGGATGAATTCCTTGGCTCTTGCAGAAGGAATCGCATCGCTAGTGATCCACTCTTGGGCTAAGTCTTCCAAGGCAGATTGTTCGGCTTCTGACCAATTTTGATCGACTGCTGCGGGTTTCCAATCGCTTGCTCCGCCCATGAGGTACGCAGCAATGTCTGCCGCCGGATCGGTGATCTTGCCGGTTGGCTTGCCTGCCGAGTCTGTCTCGGCAAGGGGATCAAGAAACAGGTCGGGCATCTTGGTACGTGTATGGTAACGCTGTGGTTGTTTGATCCAGGAGTAGAGCCAGAGGGCGCCTTTTTCTGATCCAAGCTTTGCGCCTAGACGCGACAAGTCGGGACCTTGATCGGCAGCTACGCTCTCAAAGCTCTCGTGCGAGTGGCAGGCTAGGCAGCCACGCGATTCAAACAACCACTGGCCGCGTTCTGCCGAAGGGGCTTCGGTTACTTCCGCGGGTGGAGTGAGGTACTGGAAATCGTTGCTATTGGCCAGCAGGAACTCTGTCATCGCACGAATTTCGACAGGCTCGTAGCGTTCTGACTCTGCGAGTTCGTCCGCATCTTCTGGATCTTGGAGATGCTCGTGCAACCCAAAGAACTGAGGCATCCGGGTAGAAGGTCGGAAATCTGAAGGCTGCGAGATCCACGCATGGAGCCAATCGAAATCAACTTTAGAACTCAAGTAACGCAGGCTCGGACCGGCTTTTCGGTACTGCCCCGGGGCATCGACGTCTTTCAAGCCGTCGGCAAGTTTGTGCGTTGCGGCGGTAAGCGTTGCCTCGCCGTTTGACTTCTGGGTGCTGTCCTTTTTGAGGGCCACCATGAGCTGACGACGTGCCGCCGAATTATCGGGAGACGAAACTAGAGACGATGCCCAAGCTTGCTGCTCTTCGGTTAGACCCTTGTCTAGTAAAATTTGCGAGGCGACTTCGCTCCAATTCGGCTCAAGACGTACGTCGGGGCCAATGCGTCGGTCAGGTCCGTCGAAGCCGTTTACTTCGTGACAGCCAAAGCATCCAAACTTCTCGACCAGCGACCACCCCTCGACCAGTTTTGGAGCCGGAGGATCGGGGAAACGCTCGCTTGCCACCAGCGAACCTTTGTCGTGGTGACACTTCAAGCAATTGCTCTCAACAAAACGGCTAGGCTTCATCGGGAAAATCCAATGATGGTTGTCGAACCAACCTAACTCTTCGGACCACTTTTGTTGCTGCTTTGAATTGTTTGGCGTATGTGACGTCCATGGGAAAGACGTACCGCTTCCTTGACCATCGTGACAGACGGTGCAGCCCATCTCTTTTTCAACGTGCGGACTCGAATCGGTTAGGTACAGATCGAGCCGCGGGTGGGAAGTAAACGGATGGTCTAGCCCTCGCCGAATCGTCAAGCTGAGTGGCTCTCCCCAGACGGCGGATTTCAACAAGTAGTTCGTCACGACCGCAGGTTCGTGGGCAGGCTGGTCTCCGGCTAGCTCAATGACATCGCCTGCTTCGAGTCCGGCCTTCGAGGCAAGGCTCTCTGGCAAAACATAGAGCACGGTCACGTCGAAATAGTTGACGATACCCTGGTCGGCTAATTTCAAACCATAGACATCGCGTACCGCATCTCCTGGCGATATTTCCGGGGCAAGCTCAGGTGGTTCCTCGGGAGTAGCTAGCGAGATAAGCCGCTCTCGTTCGCTTTCTGGCAAGGTGGGATAAGCCGGATCGCTCGCCGTGCCTGACGCTGTTTGAGAAATTGCTTGGTGGCAGGACTTGCAGCGATCGAATCGTGCAACCTGCGAGAAGTTGTAGTTGATCGTCAACTCAGGCAGCCAAATCTGATTGATACGTACGTTGCCATCGTAAAGTGCATCAAGAACCGGCAAGCGAGTAATCCACTCCCCAAGGTTCGAGGTATTCTTCGCAACTTGTTCTTCGAGTCGAGTCAACTCGGTGGTCATGGCGCCACGCCGTTTTTCCAACTTGACTTGCTCGGCGGCAACTTGCTTCACAATTTTTTCTAAACGCGAACGGTAAGTCTGAGCGAGGACGATCTTTTCGGTGAGCGCAGCGGTCGAGGTTGTGTAATCATCAATCCGTGATTGCACTTCGTTGCGAATCGCGGCACTGGCGCCCTCTCCAACACGCAAACCAAGCTCGCTGACGGCAGCGGTCCGGTCGGCAGCTACCGATTTGCGTTGGGCTACGACATTTTTCTCTAGTCGCACCGCGTCAACAACGAACTCCTGTAGCTCGCCGAAGAGACGACTTCGAGCAGCAAGGGCCTTTTCGTCTGCAAGCCGCGAAGCCTTTGCAAGCTCCGCATTCTCTTCGTCGCCAGTCTTCTCGAGCGATTGATAGGCTTCGTTTGCTGCCGCGGCTGTCTCGTCAAGCTTGGTTACTGCCGCCTCCAGCGCATCAAAACTGGCGGTTGTGCCATGGCGTTCGGCATCGGCAGTGGCAAGCGACTGGAACTCTTCGATCAACTCGGGAGCAACGGGCTGTGCCTCGGCGCGGCGAATCTGATCATCAAAGGCATCCATCTTGCTTGCAAACTGGAACGCCAAAGAGTCGTGTTGCGACTGCGTCATCCAGGCTTCTTTTTTGCGATCGGTCAATTGCCATCGCTTCCACTCGCGATTATGGTCCTTCGCCAGGAGCCAGAGTGTAGCAATCGTCATCACAAGCGCAGAGCAGGCAAAGACGACATGCATCACCTTTTGGTTACGCCAAGTTTGTTCGGTTGCGGGCATTTTTGAGTCGTTGGTAGTTAGTATTTAGTCGTCAGGCAGAGAGTCAATTACTAACGACTAACTACTTAATGCCTAACGCCCTCTTTACTAAAAGTTCAAAAAGTATTCAGGAATAGTAATCAGGTACTTCAGGTTAAAGACCCAGCGAAGCACCATTTTGATCGGCAGCGAGGCCATGAACAGCAGCAGGTTGGTCATCACCATAAAGCGGACGAAACCCATTCGCTGGTAGAAACTGCGGAACACGGTCAGCGCCATAATCGGCGGCAAGACAATGAAATAGCCCAGCACCAAGACGATGCCTAGCCACTCGCGGTAAATGATGTAGCCAATCTGTGTCAAGGTACTACTCCCGGCTGCAGCTACCGGCGGGCTCATGCCCAGCAGGTCTTTCCACCAGAGATCCGAGAGATAGACATTGATTAAGGCTTCGACTTTATGCGCATCCCAATGTTCGTAGGGGCCAAAAAAGTTCCAGTTCGGGCCGCGCAACAGGGTGCCAAGCACAATCAGTGTGATCCACATTTCCAGAAAGCCAAACTGAAAAACCGTATAGCTAAATGGTCGTTCCTTGATCGTGTAGTAGCCGTTGCCCTTCTTGTTGAAGTCTAAGTAGGGGATTGCCATCAAGCCGGCGACAATCATGCTTGGAAGCACCACGCCCGCCATCCACGGATCGTAATAGACGAGCATCTCTTGGAGACCCAAGAAGTACCAAGGGGCTTTGGAGGGGTTCGGGGTCTTTGCCTGATTGGCAGCCTCTTCGAGCGGTGCCGGCAAGGCAATTGCCCAAAAGATGAGGAATGCCATCAGCGCGATCATGCAGATCAACTCGATGTAAACCAAGTCGGGCCAGACCAGCACTTTTTCGTCGTCCAGCTTCTCCAGCGGAGGCTCGCCACGGGCGATACGATCGTCGTTTTCAACTGCTCGAGCGGTGCCTAGCCAAGTGAAGAAGGCTAGCAGAAATACGAGCATCACAATGGGCACATTGTCTGGCTTGGCAACGATTTCATAAAAATCGCTGTCGGTCATCGAGAGGCCTAAAAACAGCCACATCAGATTCCAGATGGTCCAGGCAACCACTGGCTTCACGAAGAAACTTCGGAAAAGGTATAGCAACACCAACATCGCTGTGGTGCCCAAGCTGTAGACAACCGGACCAGTGCCTTGGTTGATTGCGTCTCGCAGCCCCTCAGGCAACGCGAGCATCGACACCCAACCACTTCCGGCAATAGCGCCGAGGATCGCAAACATGGTCGCTAGCAAAAGCCAACCTGCTGAGTTGGTAATAGCGACCTTACCGAGACCAGGCACAGGCAAGCTGAACCAAGTTTTTAGCTGTCCCGATCGCCACAAATAGAGGGCGGCCAAGCCATTCATCAGCGCCAGCGCAAGGTAGTAGGGCCCCAAAAAGGAGGCAACCATGCTAAAAAATTGGCCGTCTGTCAGTCCGTGGGTCATAGGAGAGAGATCAGGGGTCAGGGGTCGGAGATCAGGGGATAGGATTTCAGTGGCAAAGTAGCCAGGGAAAGTCTGATCCCTGACCTCTAGGCACTGGCCTCTCCTTCACTACAGCGGTCCGCTGATGCCGCCGTCCTTTCTTACCCGCCAAAAGTGGATCGCTAACAATAGCGCCACTCCTAACGGAATTGCGATGCAATGCAAAATATAAAATCGATTCAATGTCTCTTCACCTACCTCGCGCGCACCTAAGAGCGCAAAGCGGGCATCCGAGGCGTTGGTAATCATGTCGACGCCGCCAAGAGTCAGCAGCTGCTGACCTGGGCCTTCATGGCCAATCACGGGAGTGGCGCGAGCCATATTTGAACCCACGGTAATTGCCCAAACGGCCAATTGATCCCATGGTAACAAGTAGCCGGTAAACGAAAGCAGCAAGGTCAGCAGAAGCAAAAACACTCCCACGACCCAGTTGAATTCTCGTGGCGGCTTGTAGCTACCGGTAAGAAACACGCGGTACATATGCAGCCAGACGGTGATTACCATCGCATGGGCACCCCAGCGGTGGATCTCGCGCAGTATTCCTAAGGAATGGACGTCTCGGAGCATCTGAATATCGGTATAGGCCCATTCAACCGTTGGTCGATAGTAAAACATCAACAGCACGCCGGTTACGGTTTCAACCAAAAACAGAAAAAAGGTAACCCCACCCATGCACCAAGTGTAGGAAAGGGCAATGCCTTGCTTCTTGACCGAGACCGGATGCAGATGCAAGAAAAAGTTGGTCAACACGACCACAATACGATTACGGCGATCGACCGGCATAGGATGACGGAAGATACTTTTCCAAATCTGTGATTCGCGGATTATGTCGCCTAAGCCTGGCATAGTTTTTCTGACTTCTAATTACGGTTGGTTTTCTGTTCGGCCAACGTCTCTAAACTGGATTTTCTAAACGGGGATAAAGCAAGACGGGTTGTCCCACTCGCCCTTTTCTTCAAAGAACAACTGATTTTTGTCGATCTCGATCTGCCCATCTTCGGCGACGCGAATGGCGTAGCGTTCTAGCGGGCGAGGTGCAGGACCTTCGAAATTGACTCCATCCTTGTAAAAGCCACTGCCATGGCAGGGGCACTTGAATTTCTGTTCTGCTTCGAGCCAGTTGGGGGTACATCCTAAATGAGTACAGACCGATCTTAAAGCGTAAATTTGCTGCTGACCGTTGTACTCGCCATTGGAAATCCAAACCGCAAACTGGGCCTTGTACTTCGTGTTGACCTGCCCTGGAGGAAACTCGTCAGGCAAACCAACTTTGAATTTACTTGGCGGTTCGCGAAGCACGTTCGGGAACATAAACTTCACGGTGGCTACCGTCCAAAGGAGTAGCGCCGCACCTAGGAAAGTAAAACCCTCGGCAAGGAACCCACGCCGAGTTTCTTCGCCTGCTCCCTTCTTGCTTGAGTTTTTAGGAGCTGGCGGAGCAATTGCGTAAGCAGGCTTCTGGGGCATCGGTGGCACAACGATTTTCGGCTTTTCCTTCTTAGGATTTGCCTTCTCTTTCGCTGCGGCTTCGGCCTTGCTCATCGGCCCAGCCTTCGAGGGCTTGCGGGCAGCAGCGAGAATGCTTGCCGTATCGCGAGGCTCGGCCGGCTTGCTGGGAGTAGCCGCCTTGGCTGCGGCAGGTTTCTTCGCCGCGGGCTTTTTCTCGGCTGCCTTTTTCGGAGCGGCCTTCTCGGCACCCGACTTTTCTCCTCGGGCCATCGCCAACATTTCAGCGACGCTTGGTCGCCCCGCTTCGCCAGGCTTGGGAACCGACTTCGAAGGCGCAGAACCCTGAGACACCTTGGCAGGTGCTTCTGCTTCGCTCGAATCGGTTTTGTTCGGTTGGTCGTCTGCCTCACCACCACCGCTATCAGCCTTACGGGCTGCGGCGATCATCTCGGCGACAGACATTTTTTTCTTATCGGCCATGTCGGCTTTTCCACTCCGCAAGCGCCGGCTCCTAGAACAGGAAGCTAGCGAAACTCACGCCCACAGGATGCTGCGATAACCATATGTCGCAATCCTGACTACCAGGTAAAAAACAGTCTGCTAGGCCACGCAACTTACGATGCAAGGCGTTTGCTAGAACTGACTTCCAACGCCACGTTGGCTTTGCTATCAAATTCTTCATTAGTTTGTGACAATTTTCACAAACTATCTAGCACAGGTTTAAGGATAACGCCTCTAATTGTCAACCGCCCTTTCTCTCAGATCGCCAACTCCTGCCCCTCCAGAAGGAGTTTTGCCAATTTCATTGTCCCTCCAATCGAAATATTCGTCCTCGGCCTCGAATTCCAAAAAGTCCAACTGGAAAAAGTCCAACTGGGTGGCATCTCTCTGGCAATACTTTCAACCCGCCCCTGGCCGGAGCCTTCCTCAGCGACAACAAACCTCGTAAAATCGCGAATTCGCGCCCAAGTGCTTGCTCAAGGCGAACGAATCAAGGTAGTCCAACCGCTCAATTCCTGGCTGGATCGCCATCGCAAACGGAGATTTTTAATGAAGGTACTGGTTATAGGCAGTGGTGGACGTGAACATGCGCTGGCCTGGAAGATTGGGCAGAGTAGCCGCGTCGACCGAATTTTTGTCGCCCCCGGCAACGCGGGCACCGCCTCTGAGCAGGACGCTTCGCTAGAAAATGTCGACATCGCGGATAACGACATCCCACGACTCCTCGAATTTGCCAAGCAAAACGAGATTGGCCTAGTCGTTGTAGGCCCCGAAGCTCCGCTAGCTGCCGGAGCGGTAGACGCATTCTCGGAATCTGGCATTCGAGCCTTCGGCCCAAGCGCGCGGGCTGCTGAGCTCGAGGCCAGCAAAATCTTTTGCAAAAACCTGCTTCGACACGCCGACATTGCCTCCGCCGAGTTCCATACCTTTCGAGACGCTGCGGGCGCCGAGCTGTTTCTGACCTCGCGAGACGACGTGCCGGTTGTGGTCAAGGCCGACGGACTCGCCGCCGGCAAGGGAGTAATCGTCTGCGACAACCGCGAGGAAGCCCTTGCAGCGGTCGACCGAATCGCTGGGTCAAAAGAATTCGGTGATGCCGGAAATCAGCTGATCATCGAAGAACGCCTGGTGGGGCAAGAAGCCAGCGTTCTCGCAATCACCGATGGTCGCACCATATTGACCATGCCCGCCGCCCAAGACCACAAGCCGGCCCTTGATGGTGACCGGGGCCCTAATACTGGCGGCATGGGGGCCTATAGCCCGACGCCGATCGTCACCCAGGAGATTATGAATCTGGTCGAGGAAAGGATTCTGGTTCCTACGGTTCACCAGATGAAGCGGTCTCGACGTCCTTTCCGCGGCATCCTCTACGCCGGGCTGATGATCACGAAGCACGGAGTCAAGGTTCTTGAATACAACGTCCGCTTTGGCGATCCCGAATGTCAACCGCTGATGATGCGATTGCAAAGCGATCTGGTCGACGTACTCGAAGCGACCATTGATGGTCGCCTCGACGAAGTCGAACCGATGCAATGGGACCCTCGACCTTCCGTCTGTGTTGTGATGGCCAGTGAAGGTTATCCCGGCTCGTACGAAAAAGGACGTCCTATCCGCGGATTGAAGGAAGCGGCCCTGGTTCCCGGTGTCAAAGTTTTTCACGCCGGCACCGCGATCCAAGAAGGCCAAACGGTCAACAACGGCGGTCGTGTTCTTGGCGTCACCGCCCTTGGCGACACGATCTCGGCAGCCAAATTGCAGGCGTACACTGCGGTCAAATGTATTCGCTGGGAAGGCGCCTGGTGCCGTAAGGACATCTCGGATAAAGCACTACGTTAGGGGATGTAAGATGTGGGATGTTTGATTGTTGATGTGGGAGAGAAGCTTGCCCGCAAAGCCCTCACATCAACAATCAACAATCAACAATCAAACATCCCACATCAACAATCAAACATCCCACATCCCACATCCCACATCAAACATCCCACATCTCATATTCCCCGTTATTTCGACCTATACTTGCGCTATGTCTAGCCCAACCGCGCAATCCGCAAAACCGGTCCCAACGGAACCGCGACATGCCTGGCCGATGCGGCTTTGGCTGGCGATGCCCGACTGGGTATTTCGCCTAGCAGGTGCGTCTTTCTTTTTTTCGTACGTTGTTTTGCGGGCCGAAAAATACTGGCTTCACGGTTTTTGGCAGCAGGGGCCTTTCTACAATTTCGCCAACGGCGATTCGGTTCACATGCCTTGGGTGCCGCTGCTGATTGATCTCACCTTTGTGCTGATCGCCCTCAGTTTTTGTTTTCGATTGCCACCGCGCCGGCGGACGGACAACGGTTGGATCGTCTCTTACACGTTGCTAACAGCCTATGCTCCGCTGCTCCCGCTTTGGCTTTTGCCGCTGCTCGGACTTGTGAGCGAGGACACCCAAAACGCTTACGGCCAGTTTTTGTATCGAAATCCTCTTACCTGGAACGAAGTGGCGATTGGGGCGACCTTGCTGACGATAGGCAATGCGATCGTCCTCTGGGGATACGCGGCCCTGAACCGCAGCTTTAGCATTATCCCCGAACCTCGACGACTGAAAACCACAGGCCCCTACCGGTTTGTTCGCCATCCGGTTTACTTCGGCCAGTTTTTCTCGCTGGCTGGGTTTTGGCTTTTTTTCGCACAACTTCATGTGGTTTGGATCGTTTTCTACTGCGTCTGTGTTGCGATGCAGCTCTATCGATCGAAGCTCGAAGATCGAATCCTCGCCGACGCATTCGGCGACGAGTGCCGAGAATGGCAAAAACGAACTTTCTGGTTTGTTTAATTCAAACTGTAGCGAACCCTTTCCCCCAATAGCCTGACCGCCACGCGGTCTGCGAAGCGTCCCGGAGGCAGGTGCGACTCTGGCTGTTGTGGGCTTTCTGCGATCTCAGCACCTAGCGTTCGCTAGGAATAGTTTGACATAATGGGGGCATGTCGCCCCTTCAACTCATATTCGCCAGCCTGTGGCACTATCGACGCATCCACCTTTCGGTCGCAGCAGGTGTGGCCGTGGCAACGGCAGTGATCACCGGTGCCTTGCTCGTGGGCAACTCCGTGCGTGGTAGCCTCCGCGACTTGGCTCTGGAACGACTAGGCCGCATCGACAGCGTACTGCTCGCCGAACAACCTTTTCGAGAAAACCTTGCCGACGAACTTGAGCTTGGCGAACCATTCCAAAAAGTCTCGCCGCTGCTGATGGCCTCGGGCAGCTTGTCCTCGGCAGGACGCCATGCAACGCAACTTGCGGTCTTCGGTTACGAACACTCGTTCTGGCAATTCGACACCGCGCCCCCCCCTGCCCCACTTGCAGGAAACCAATGTGCCATCACTCAGGCAATCGCCGACGAGCTTGGCGTTTCGCTTGGCGACCAGGTGTTGCTCCGCCTGCCGCTGCCAAGCAGCGTGCCGGCCGACAGTACGCTTGGCGAAAAGACCGATTCGACTACGTCCCAGCGTCTCAAAGTTACTGCCATCCTCCCGAGCCAAGGCTTAGCCCGCTTTAGCCTTCGTCCGAGCCAGCAGCTGCCGCGGAACGTCTTTGTTCCTCTGGCGACCTTGCAAAAAACGCTTCAGTTGAAGGGCCGGGTAAATTTGCTGGCGATTGGTGGCCCTGCTGCTGAAACAGCGGTCGCCGAAGAGGCGTTTGAGACTTTGCGGAAAAGCCTTTCGCCCGAGCTTGAAGATTTTGGTGTCATAGTCGACGAACCTGCGGGGTTCGACTACCTGCGTGTTACGGCCCAACGATTGGTCCTGCCGGCGGCGTTGGTCGAAGCCGTTTCGACCGCCTTTCCCGACGCCCAGGTTCAACCGGCAATCACTTATTTGGCTAACACGATTTCGCTAGGCGATCGCAAGATTCCTTACTCGACCGTCACGGGTATCGATTCCCTCGCCAAGATCGGGCCTCTTACCGACGACCGCGGCAATCCGATTATTTTGGCCGACGACGAAGTGGTGCTGAACGACTGGGCGGCCAACGACCTGGAGGCTCAGCTGGGCGATCTGATTACGATTACCTACTACGAACCCGAAACTACCCACGGCAATCTGAAAGAAGCCCGTCCGCTTGAGCTGCGGTTGCGCGCGATCGTCCCGCTGTCGAGCGCCGATCAAAAAAGTACGCTCGCCGCTGACCCGCATCTTACGCCCGATCTCCCTGGCGTCACCGACCAAAGCTCAATCGGCGATTGGGATTTGCCTTTTGAATTGGTCGAAAAAGTTCGTGCGGTCGACGAAGATTACTGGGACCAATATTCGACCACCCCAAAAGCATTTATTTCGCATCGCCTCGCGGCACGTCTCTGGCAAACTCGTTGGGGTACCGACAGCGTCCTTCGTATTCCTTCCGCGACTGGCGTAACCGCAGACAACCTACGCCGGCAAGTTCGCCCCAGCCCGGCCGATATGGGCATGACGTTGCTGCCCGTCAAACGACAAGGCCTGCGTGCCGCACGCGGGACGACGGCCTTCGAGGGCCTGTTTCTTGGGTTCAGCTTTTTTCTTATGGCCTCGGCAGTGATGCTTATCGCGTTGCTCGTTAAGCTTGGCATTGAATCTCGATGTTCCGAAATAGGACTGCTTTCGGCTGTGGGTTGGAATGTCGGCAAGCTCCGGCGACTGCTCCTCGGCGAAGCGGCAATCGTTGTGCTGTTGGGCACCCTTCTGGGCGTTGCTGGTGGCGTGGGCTATGCCCGACTGATGATTCATGGGCTGACGACTTGGTGGGTCGCGGCAACGGTCACGCCATTTCTTTCGCTTCATCTCTCCAATTCGAGCCTCGGGTTGGGCGCAACAATCGGCATGATGGTTGCCCTGGGCACGGTTTGGTGGGCTCTTCGCAAACTCATCCAACTCCCCACCCGGCAGCTTCTGAGCGGCGACACCACCGACCTCTCTGAGCTTCAAATCACCTCCCGGCGCCAACGTCGCTGGCTGCCTGCCGCACTCGTTTTATCCGCGTTGGCGATTGGCCTCTTGGCGATCACTCTTCAAGGCGAAGCCCAAGCGGGCGCCTTTTTTGGTAGCGGGGCGCTGGTCCTCGCCGGCCTACTCGTCGGACTTCGCCAAAAGCTCCGGCAGATCGCCACGACACCTCCCTCGCATCTTACGCTTGCAGGGCTCGCATCTCGCAATGCTCGGCGGAACCCGAGTCGCACCCTGCTCTCGGTTGGGCTCGCCGCAATGGCAAGCTTTCTGATTGTTGCCCTGAGCGCCTTTCGACTGGCCCCTTCCGAACAAGGCACCGGCGGCTTCGGGCTGATCGCCACCTGCGACCAGTCGCTGCATCTCGACCTTGGCTCGTCCGCGGGACGCGACTCGCTTGGTTTTAGCGACCGCGAAAACGACCTCCTCAGCAGTCTCTCGGTTTTTGGTTTTCGCATCCACGAGGGCGAGGACGCCAGTTGCCTGAATCTCTACCAAACTTCGCAACCGCGACTGATTGGCATTCCTCAATCGTTTTACGGACAAAGCAAGTTTGGCTGGGCGGGAACCTCTAGCGAAGTACCTGAATCCGGCGATCCTTGGCAGCTTCTCGAACTTTCGCTTGGCGCGGACGAAAACAACCGACCAATCGTTCCGGTCGTGCTCGACAAAAATACCGCGGCTTACAGTCTGCATCTCGCAGGCGTTGGTGCTCAGTTCACGATTCAAGACGCGGCAAATCAACCTATCACTCTCCAAATCGTGGGGCTCCTTTCTGGCAGCGTACTGCAAGGCAACGCGATGATTGGCGAATCTCAGCTGCTGCGACTCTTCCCCGAAACGTCGGGCCAACGGTTGTTCCTTCTGCAAACTACGAAGAGCAAGCTTTCCGAAGACGAGCTTTCTGCCCTCCTAGAGTCGCAACTCGAAGATTACGGCTTCGATGCGGTTCTCACCACAAAACGCCTGGCCGGTTTCCTCGCAGTGCAGAACACGTATCTCTCGACGTTTCAATCGCTCGGAGCATTCGGTTTGCTGCTTGGCACCTTGGGGCTGGCCGTGGCTCAGCTGCGAAGCGTCTTGGAACGGCGCAGCGAATTGGCCTTGTTACGTAGCGTTGGGTTCCGCCGAAGCCGGCTAGCCCAGATGGTGATTAGTGAAAATATCGTCCTCCTTCTGGGCGGGCTTGGTATCGGCTGCGCTGCGGCGTTGGTCGCGGTACTGCCGCACTGGATTCTACAATCGGCCGAACCCCCTTGGGGAACTCTTGCCGTGCTTCTGCTGATAATCGCGGCAACCGGATTGGCCGCAGGCTGGCTAGCCGTCCGCAGGACCCTCCGCGCCCCTCTTCTTTCGGCCCTACGAGGCGACTAAGAGGGATGTTTGATGTAGGATGTTCGATTGCTGATCTGAATCTCCCGCGTATCCAACATCCAACATCTCATGCGTAACCTCCTGCTGATCATCCTTTCGTTCGCCATCACAATCCTCGCTTGGGGTATTTATGGCCCGGTGCTGCATTGGGGGCAACACGAGATGTCGACCATTGGCCGTTTTGCCAGAATGCGTCCGTTTGTTTGTGTCGGCATGGCTTATTTTGCCATTGGCGTGGTGGTTCCTGCGATTGTGCTGGTACTCAAAGGCGAATCGGGCCAATGGACGATGAAAGGAATCGTCTACAGCTTGGCTGGCGGAGCGCTCGGGGCGGTTGGCGCGTTGGGCATCATCATGGCGTTCACTTTCGGTGGCAAACCGATGTTTGTTATGCCGTTGGTTTTTGGTGGGGCGCCGGTCGTGAATTCGTTTCTCACAATCACGATGGCCAAGCGGCTCAAGGAAATTGGTCCGGTCTTTCTTGCCGGCTTGGTGATGGTCGTGCTTGGGGCGGTTACGGTACTGATCAATCAACCCAGCTCGAAAACGGCGAATTCGCAAGCGGAGGTTGTTGAAACCGAGGCTGAGACTTCGACCGCTGAGGCCGAAGTTGCGGCAAAGCCCGAGTCGAAACCGATGCGAGATTTCCTTCTGCAAATTATTTCGATTGCTACCATCGTGGTCTGCTGGGGCGCTTATGGTCCGGTGCTTCATAAGGGGCAAGCCGCGATGGGGCATAGCCGGTTGCGACCGCTGCTGTGTGTGGGCCTCGCTTATTTTGCGATTGCCGTGTTGGTCCCCAACTTTTGGCTTCTCACCATTGCCGACGAACCGAGCCAGTATACCTTCAAAGGCACACTTTGGAGCTTAGCCGCCGGCAGCGCGGGCGCAATCGGCGCGTTGGGCATCATCATGGCTTTCAATTTTGGCGGCAAACCGATTTACGTCATGCCGTTGGTTTTCGGCGGTGCGCCGGTCGTCAACACGCTGTTCACCACAACGACTTCCGGATTGTGGGGATCGATTGACCCGATGTTCTATTCAGGTTTGATTCTCGTCATCGCAGGTGCCGCCATGGTGCTCGTGTTTGCCCCAAAAGGAGCCCCGCCGGCAAAGGCCAAAGTGAGCAACCCAGAACCAATTGAGGAAAAAGCTACGAGTAAAGATGGAGAAAGTCGCGAGTCGTGAGTTGCAAGTTTTTTCGTCATTCATCATTCCGAATTCCACATTTTCGTCATGTCTCTTCAAGCCACGATGCTCCGAACCGACGCGCTGCTTAGCCACGTTTGGATGGTGCGCACTTTCATTAAGCACTCCGAAGAAATCGAGGACGACCCGGAACTGAACGACGTCCAGCGTACGCTTTACGACGCCATGCTATCGCTTGGCAGTGCTTGGCAAGCCCAAGATGCCGAAGCGTATCTCCGGCAGGCACGAAAGAAGCTCTCGAAGCTTCGCAAAGCGACCAACGATTTTGCGAGAATCCAGCCCGAGGTTTCGTCGCATACCAACTTCAAAATGGCCGTCGCTTCGCTGCAAAATGCCGTGGCGGCGATTGAAGAATTGTTGGGGGAATGACGAAACCCTCACAACTCACAACTCCGCCGTCTCTTCATCCGCGAAATCGGCAAGCAGTTCGGGGAAACCAATCGTCAGTTCGCTAAGTTTCGCCTGCGTGTTTCGATGGCCTTTGGGTAGCCGGGCGTCGGCTTGGGCTTTTTGCAGGATGCCATCGGCGATTATTTTGCTGGGCATGTCGCAGAGGTGGCTTTCGAGGGCGGCACGGATATTTTCCAACAAGTCGGCCACTTCTTCTGGGCGAAAAAGTTTCTGGTCGAACTTGGCGAACTGCTCGGGATCGACCCGCTCCAACAACCAGGCAGCCGCCCGCCAATGGGTGTTTGCCTTGCCTCGTAACGCACGCAGGGGTTCGAGCCGCGCTGAAAGTTGGGCGCTACGGAGCCGTTGGCCAAAGTCGGCATCGCGCTCGCCCTCGCGACGAATCGTCTTGTGGGTACAGCCGACATAGCGGGCAGCGAATTCAAGGGAACAGCCTGCCGCCACAAGGGCACAAACCTCACGCTTTTTGGTATCATCCAGCGTACGTGGCCGTCCTGCGTTTGACATATTTTTCTGTCTCCTGGAAGCCCGCCGCCTGTCTTGGTTGACACATGCGACAAGAAGAATTTGAGGGTAAGGACGATTGCAAAGTTTGAAAAACCAAGGCCGTTTATTTTTGAACCACGGGGAAACGGCGGGAACAACGTAGGATTCTCGTTGTTTTCGCTGTTACGCCGTGGTTCCTTTTTTCCTGAGGTAGGACAGCGTGCTTTGAATGAAAAGACGCCAGGAAAACTTGAATGCACCGTAGCAAGAAGGCTGGCACAATTTCAATGAGAATCTTGTTGCTGGAGTAGGAACTTATTCACATCCTACGTCCCGCGCACCGGCCCGAACCACTCGATTTGTTGGCGGGCACAGTAAGTGTAGCCCTGGTCGCGGCAGTAAGGTTTGAGCCAGGTTGCCCGTTGCCGAAGATCTTCTTCGCACGTTCCTTGTGGCATGAGCAAGATACGCTGTTTCGAGACCTGTGGGAATCCGGTAAGAAACTGCTCGATTTCGTCGAGGTCGGGCGCTCGATCGACCACGAATTTTAGTTGGTAATCGTATTCGGCCATTAAGCGTCGCAACACGTCGGGCTGGTAACGCTCGCGATCATGGCGGCGGCTCCAATGAGGATGGTCAATCGGCGAGGGGCGGCTACTGGCCAATTTGGGGCTGATCGACATCAAGTCGCAGGCCACAGGCAGATACAGGGTGCCAGCCGTTTCGACCGTGATGTGCAAGCCGCGTTCGCGCAATCCCTGGGCCAATGGCAGTAGCTCGGCAAACAGCATCGGCTCGCCGCCGGTGAGCACCACGTGGCCACAATCCCACTCTTCGACCTGGGCAATGATTTCGTCGACCGCGTAGTCCCGCCCCTCGGGACGCCAGGAAGCATAGGGGGTGTCGCAAAACCAGCATCGCAAGTTGCAGCCGCTAACGCGCACAAAAACGCTCGCCTTGCCGGTAAGCAAGCCTTCACCTTGGAGCGATTTGTAAATTTCAGCAATTTTCATTGGGGGAGAGGAGAGAGATGAGGGGGTAAGAGGTAAGAAAACGAACTCGTCATTCGTCATTCGTCATTCCAAACTTCCCTTGGTATCTGATGGGGTCGACGAGCCCCGCGTCTGCAAAACCTTTGAGACGTAATTGGCAGGCATCGCAGGTGCCGCAGCTGATGCCTTGGGCATCGGGGGCGTAGCAGGTGTGTGTCAAGCTGTAGTCGACCCCCAACTGCGTGCCACGGTTGATGATCTCTGCTTTGGTCATTTTAATCAATGGAGCGTGGATGCGAAAACGGAGTTGGCCTTCGACGCTGGCTTTGGTTGCAAGGTTGGCTAATTGCTCGAAAGCCTCGATAAACTCGGGACGACAGTCGGGGTAGCCGCTGTAGTCGACTGCGTTAACGCCGACAAAAATATCGGCGGCCCCAAGCACTTCTGCGTATCCGAGGGCCAGCGAGAGCATGACGGTATTTCGAGCGGGAACGTAGGTGATCGGGATGCCAGCGGCCATCTGCTCTTCGCTGCGGCCTTGGGGGACCTCGATATCGTCGGTCAGGGCACTGCCACCGAGAGTCGCAAGATCGATAGGCAAGACTTGGTGCCGCTCGACCCGGAGGGCTGCGGCAACTTCTTGGGCGGCTCCGAGCTCGAATCGATGCCGTTGACCGTAGTCGATGCTCAAGGCAAAGACCCGATAGCCTTCGTGCCGGGCGAGTGCCGCGGTCGTGGCCGAATCGAGTCCGCCCGAAAGCAGCACGACCGCCTTTTTTTCCGCCCGAGATGCCTTGGCAATTCCTTTTTCGTCATTCACCATTTGTAATTGCCCCTTGGTTATTTACCACGTCGCGTCATCATGGCACAATGTAAGGCCCGCTGAAAGGACACCCGACGATGAGTGACGACCATGAATGACTTCCGAAGTCTGCTAGAAACATTTGACAACCAATTCCCCAAGCGGGATTACTGTATCGAAATCGTGTGCCCCGAATTCACCTCGGTCTGCCCCAAGACAGGCCAGCCCGACTTCGGTACGCTTACCTTTTCGTACACCCCCAGCCAAAAATGCGTCGAACTGAAGAGCCTGAAGTTCTATCTGCAAGCGTACCGTAACGAAGGCATCTTCTATGAGAATATCACGAACGTAATTTTCGACGACCTGGTCGCGGTGCTCGAGCCTCGCTGGCTCAAGCTTGTAGCTGCGTTCAATGCCCGAGGGGGGATTACCGAAACCGTGACCGTGGAACACCACATTGCGACGAAATAAGCAAGCTCCTTGCTTCTAAAACCTAACCCCTAAAGCCTATTTTCCAGGACAACTATGCCAAACCCACCTCAAGTAATTCTTTCGGGCTTTGCCGACGAAGCGGCAAATCATAAAACGGCGATCGAACAATTCTCGGCTTTCGCAGCTCTGGGGTTGCAGTACTACAGTTTGCGTTTTGTCGACGTCGGCAGCGGTGTCAAAAATGTGATGCAGCTCACCAAGAGCGAAATCACCAAGCTACGCCATCTTGAAGATGAATATGGTATGAATGTCGCGTCGATCGGCTCGCCCATCGGCAAGGTCAAGCTGCTTAACAAAGACGACGGCACAAAAAACCGATACGTACCGTTCAAGAAGTATCTGAAAACCGAAGTCAAGAAAGCTTGCGACCTGGCTCACGCATTCGAGACCAAGCTGATCCGCGGCTTCTCGTTTTATCACCCCCAAGGCACCGACCCTTGGAAGCACTTGCCGCAGGCGGTTGACCAGTTAGGCGAAATCGCCGAGATGTGTCATCGCAGCGACCTGACGTTTGGCCTAGAGATCGAAGCGAACCTGATCGGCCAAACGGGCCAGCTGATGGCTGAGTTGCACCGCAAGGTCAACCATCCTGCGTTGGTCACAATTTTTGACGGTGCGAACATCGTTTGCCAAGGCTTCAACACGGCCGAGACGTACGAACAATATCCAGCCATGAAACCTAGCATGGGCTGGCTACATATTAAAGACTATCGGCCCCCAGCCGGGATGAAACGTACCACGCACGTTAACGAGGAGATGCTCAAACATTTTGTCCCTGCCGACGAAGGCGACACCGGCCATGTGGCGATTCTTCAGGACTTTGCCAAAGAGATTCCTAAGCTCGAACGACGACTCAAACGACGCGGAATCCCCGGCGTGATTCTCGACTTGGAGCCCCACCTGAAAGGCGGAGGCCAGTTCGGCGGCTTCAGCGGCCCTGACGGCATGGCAATCGCCCTGCAAGGACTTACCCGTGTGCTCGACTTCGTTGGCATCGACTACCACTTACGCGATTTCGACGATGTTAAGGCCGACCGCGGCTTCTAATCGTTCACGCGTGAGGGCCAACAGCCGAACCGCCACGCGGTCCGAGAGGTAGCGGAGGCAGGTGTGCCTCCGTCTATTGATCGCGTGCTCCGACATTACCCTCCGATTGGGAGTTGCTCATCCTCGACGGGAATCTCTGCGGGAGGTCCTCCGGACTGAGATCCTTGGAGAATTGCTTCGAGCAACACACCCACGACGCGGCTTCCCCAAACCAGGGCGACCGCACCGGCGATCCAGCCGCCGAGCGCCGAGAGGCTCAGGTAGTCGTCGGTTGTGAGTAGCACGTAGGCTGCCAGCCCTGTTGCGATCACGCAAATCAGGAGCTTGGAGAGTGCGGTTTCTGCGTACTGACGTTTATGGTGACTGGCAATTGCAGTTCGAGCAGAGCTATTGGCCAGCTCTCGCAGGGCTACCATGTCGGTCGGCAAGGCCGGCTTTTGAGATGAATTTCTTAGGCTTTCCAAGTTCAGAGGCGCCTCGGTTTCAAAGTCGACATTGCTCTCTGAAGCAACTCGCGCAACCGCAGCATCTACCGCGGCCACAGGATCTTTGTTCGCTAAATCCTCAGCTGGTAGCGAGGCAGAGACTTCTTCGCCGCCCGAACCACCACGAACACGCTCCATCATGCTCTGCATGTAAGCTTCGAGCGCGGCATCCTCCGATTCGTCATCAAGCCTGTCGGCAGTTGGCTCTGGCGAGACGATCGCTGTCGGTTGATTCTCTGCGAGGGGCGGTTGGCTGGTTGGCTCGTCTTCGGTGAATTCCCCGCCGTATTGTTCGATGAACGAAGGAGGAGTGAACTCCTCTTTTTCGACTTCTTCTTCGGCAACTTCTTCTTCAGCATCGGCAGAGGGATTTGCTTGGTCCACCCATACCGAAAGCTCTTGAAGCCGAGCAACAGCTGCGTTTGCGTCCTCCTCAGAGACAACCGGCTCCTCGTCGGGCGTTTCTTCTGCGACAGGGATCTCCGAATCGGCAATCGGCTCCTGCCACTCGTTTGCCGCTGGAGTAGTCGCCCGCTCGGTCAGCGATTCTTCTGCGGCAAGCAAACAAGATTTTGCCTCGTCCAAATCTTGCTGCGATTGTTGATAAAGCTGCTCGACTTGCTGAGACTGAGCTCGCTCGTCGGCAAGCTCCTGACGGGCCCCCTCCAAATCGGCCGACAACCGCTCAACCAACTCCGACCGTTCTTCGCGTGTCGAAGCAAGGTCGGTTTTCTCCTCTTCCGAGGCCTTGGCCAATTCGACGGCTGCTTTCGCATCTCGATTGGCAGCAAGCACTTGTTCGCGTAGCGACTCAAGTTCTCCGCGTGCGGTTTCTAATGTTTCGGCCAGCTTGTCACGCTCTTGCTGAAGATCGCTATCCGCTAGGCTACTCTCGACCAAGTGTGCATCTTTCGACTCGAGCTCTGCTTCGAGCAAAGCCAACTTTGATTCTGCCGCGATACACTTCTCTTGCAATTGTTGGGTCTGATCGACCGAGTGTTGCAACTCGTCGCGAACTTTCTGCAGGTCGGTTTCGAGCTGCTCGGTCACGGCTCGGTGCTGCTCAAGCTCCGACTGCGCTTCGCTGCGGCGTTGGCCCAAGGACGCAAGCTCTTCGCTCAGCTCGACGAGTTGTCGGTCACGATACTGCAAAGTCTCATGAAGATCTCGAATTTGGGATTCGTACTCAGGATGCTGGCCATCGATCTCGTCCCGTTGCCGGCAGGCCTCTTCCAGCTCTTTCTCAAGTCGTTGGCAGGTATCGATTTGATCGAACGCATCTTTTTGAAACGATTGCAGGCTTTCGCAAACTTGCTGGTACTCGGCCTGAATCTCTTCGATCCGAAGGTCACGCTCGGCCAGCGATTGTTCCCACTGCTGCTGGTGCTCGACATGTTCAGACTGAGCCGCTAACAGTTGGTCGCGTTGTTGCTGAAGTTCGTTTAGTTCCTGCTGAAGCAACTCGGCGATAGTCCTCTGTTCCGTACGAAACGCCTGCTCTTCCCGATCGCGTTCGTCAAGCGATTGTCGCCACTGCTGCTCTTGCTGCTGATGCTCAGCGTGTGCTGCAAGCAACCCCTCACGCTCTTCTTGAGCTTTTGCCAACTCCGCCTGAAGCTCCTCGAAGCGGGCCGTTTGTTCGGTGCCACATTCTTCTGCCGAAGCGGTCGCTGCTTGAGCTTGCGCCAATTCGTGTTGAAGATGACCAATCTGGTCGTCCCGTTCACCAAGCCAAAGGGCCAGCTCTCCAATGCGGTGCTGCATCTCGGAACTGCTATCCGCAATTTGCTCGCGTTCTTTTCGCAATTGATCTAACTCGGTCTCGAGCAGCTTGCCTCGAGCCTCCTGTGCGGCTTCGTGCTCTTCAGCCAAAATTCTTGCCGACTGCGCCTTGTCTAACACGCCCTGAAAGCTGCTGAGGTGCTCGTCGCGTTCGCTGAGCAACTTTTCTAGTTCGACAACTCGTTGCAGATTCTCTTCGCCTTTGTTTGCAAGTTGCTCACGCATCGCTTGCAAGCGTTCGACCTCTTCCCGTAATTCCTTACTGTGAGTCGACTGCTCTTCGTTGCTTTGTATCGACTCGTCGACCGCTAGGCGTGCTGCTTCAAGCTCGCCTTCGAGCTGCTCGATACGCTGATCGCGTTCAAGAAGAGATGCCTCGGACTCGCCTTGGCTCTCCTGAAACCGACTCTTCGAGTCGCTCAACGCTTGACGTTCCTGTTCGGCTTGTTGCAGAGCTGATTGGAGTTCCTGAAATTCCTTGGTCTGTTCGGCGTTTCGTTCTTCCGCCGAAAGAATCTCGCAATGTACTTGTTCTAACTCGCGCAGAAGCTCGCCTATCCGTCCGTCGCGTGCGGCGTCCGCTGCCTCTCCTTTTGCTTGATTTCGCTGAAACTCAGCAATCGTTTCGTGAAATTTGCCCCGCTCCGACTGCAAAACTTCGATTTCTAAACGCAATCGATTGGCCAAATCGGCTTGCTCTGCGGCTTGGGCCTGAGCCGATTCGGTTGTCGTTTGAACCCGCTGCAACTCACTTTGAAGCTGGCCGATTCGACTTTCTCCTTGGTCGAGCGCTTCCTTTAGTTCCTGTTCGAGTTGCTGCACCGAGGCGGTGTCGTTTGAACCCTCGTAAGCTGAGTTCAGCTCCGAGATCAAGCGATCCATCTCTTCGGCGACTTGCTCTTCTCGTCGCATTGACTCGGTACGCAAATGATCGAGTTCGCTTGAAATCTCTCCTCGTTCGTCGAACGCTTTACGAAGCTGGCCCTGAAGTATTTCTATCTGCTGATCGAAGTCGCCTGCCTCGATACGGACATCGCGAAGCGACCGAACAAGGTTCCGGCAACGCTGCCGGGCATTGTAGTTGGCCGACCAAAGCTGGCGGACTAAACGGTCTGACTCTAACGAGCTGACAGCAAGCGTCGAACGACGAGATGTTTCCTCAGCCAACTTCTCTGGGGGATTTGAAAAGCTCGGTGGCGCCGTCGTTTCTTCTCTCACCTCGGGCTGTGCCGGCAAATATTTTTCGCTTGCCGCTTGATCTTGCGCAACCAAGGTAACTTCGGCATCGCCGATTTGTAGGCAATCTCCCAGGATAAATTCTGAAGTGCTGAACTCCCGGCCGTTCAGTAAAGCGCCAGGAGCCCAACGCGTAATGGTCGTTGCGTCCCCCTCTTGTACGATCAGACAATGGAGCGGGCGAACCTCTGGGCAAGGTAGCTGGACTTGGCAGCGACTGCTCGAGCCCACGGTACACTTGCCTGTTGCCAGGGGAATCGTTTTTTCAGAGCCGTCAAATTTTATGTGCAGTGACAGCTTGAGTGTAGACACGCTAGCTTTGGCCAGCACTTTGCTTTCGAGTTCGTTACTGATGAGTGTAGTCATGGGTGATTTATATTCGACTTTTGAGGGATAAGCAGGCCGAGGAAAGAGCCCCTGCGCCTAGAGTCGCCTTTCTACGTTTATGCAAGCGTAGGTCACAGAGTGCGGCAAGCTGTCGAGATGAAAAGTAGGAAGCGGTAGCGAAGAGGCCAACTTTAACGGCTGTAGGCAACGTGACTATTTCCCGGTGTTCTTCTTGCCGATGATCAGAGATGGCAACTCTCTCTCGAAATACCCCTTGGCCATAGAAGGCAAAGAGCGCCACCGTGGCTGCTGAGCCGACTGTCTACTGAGGTTTGCCAACAACCGCTTAGCGAGGCTTCCCCTGTGATCTTTGGGGAATTCTCTGTAAACCATTGCTACAAAAGGTTTTATCACGCTCAGCGCAAGTGTGTTTGGTTAGAAAAACCGCCGTTTTTCGCCTACCGACCCTTTCGCCCGTTGGTGCGTACTATAGTTACGGTGCATACCGGCTTTGATCCCCCCTGATAGGGGGTCGAAGTGCAAGATTTTTCGGCACCTGACGCAAGGGGCGATCGGAGCGCTCACGTCAGGCAGCGAACAGAGGAAATGTGGCAAGCGACCGTCTAGAGACGACTAAGAGGCATAACGACAAGGAAGCAAGGCGTCGCGCCCCAACTGTTAAGGTGAACCCCTATTATGGCCCGTAAAGACTCGATTCTGAAATTGAAGGAGCTGCTCATACTCCGTCGCGACGCCATGCGTCAAGCGCTGGCTGGCGATCTCAGCTTGCTCAAATCTCTGCCTGAACAAACCGGCGGCGATATTGTTGATGCGGCACTCGATGCTGCCCAAGACGAAATCAGCTCGAAGCTCGCCGACTTTGAAAGCCGCGAGTTGGCTCAAATCGAAGGTGCCCTGGAAGGCATCCGCAAAGGTACTTACGGCGAATGTGATATCTGCCACGGTAAGATTCCTCTCGCTCGACTTAATGCACTTCCCTACGCGGCCACCTGCATTGAATGCCAACGTGTTGCCGAAACGGGCGGCGCCGGAGCGGTTAGCGACTGGGACAATGTGGTCGACAACGACGTCTCTTACAGCGACTTGGAAACTTCCTAAGAAGGTTGGTTGCCACAGGGATTTGGGCTCCGCATTTTTGGGCCAGTTTGTCGAGGTCTCGCAGAGAGTATGTCCCAAGGGGAAATAGAGATGACGAATCGATCGAGCTTTCCGACCTGTTGGTTCCTGGCCCGGCTGACCGTCGTCTTGGTGTTGGTAATTGTGTGCGCTCCATTAAGTGCCCAGCAAATCACCCCTTCCGAAGGCACTCAGGCCGACCGCGAGTTAGACTTTGCTAATCTGTCGCACGATGTCGAAGCGATGAGCCGCCAGTTTGGCATCTACAAGCGAGTCGCCAAGCTGGTCGCCCCGTCAGTCGTTCATGTCCAGGCGACTCCGCTGCCCCAGTATCGTTTCCGCCGCGATGCCGAAGAAGCAGGCTCCGCCGTGCTGGTTCGATATCGGGGTAACGACTATGTGCTCACCAACCGGCATGTCATTAAACACTCGGACAAAGATCACATACGCCTCGAGCTTTCGGATGGCCGGCAACTGCAACCTACCAAAATTTGGGGCGACACCGAGACCGACGTTGCCGTGATGGCGATTGACGCTCCGAACCTCGTGCCGGCACGTATCGGCGATAGCGACTTGGCCGATATTGGCGATATCGTGATGGCGTTCGGCAGCCCATTTAACCTTCGCCGCAGCGTGACTCGTGGAATTATTAGTGCCAAGGGACGCTCGAATCTTGACCTGGGAGAAGGCGAAGTCGTTTACCAGAACTTCTTTCAGACCGATGCCGCCATCAACCCGGGCAACAGCGGCGGACCGCTGGTCAACCTGCGGGGCGAAGTTATTGGACTAAATACCGCAATCGCAAGCAGCTCAGGCGGCAACGAAGGCATTGGGTTTTCTATTCCCATTAACATCGCAGTCCGAATCATGCGTCAGCTCATCGAGGCGGGACAAGTCGAGCGAGGCTTTCTCGGCGTCACGCTCGACGGCAATTTCGACACGGCCTCGGCGCGGTACGTCGGGCTCACCAACCTGAAAGGGGCACGGGTCAAGGAAATCACCGCCGGATCGCCGGCCTCGCTCGCCAACCTGAAAATCGACGACATCATTCTTACCTTCGATCACCTACGAATCGAAGACGACCAGCATCTGATCAATCTGGTGAAGCGAACCGAAATTGGCCGAGCTGTCGAAATGGTGATCTTCCGCGATCGGACGACTTTGTCGACCATGGTTCAGATTGTTCGACGAAAAGACTTTGTCGATCCGTCCCAAGGGCGGTAGGCCGAGCTTACCCTCTCTGTAGACCTCGCAAGAGGCAATCGAGGGCCCCTTCGGAATCTAAGTCGACGACTACATCCATGTTCGGCTGACCTTCTGCTACATGCCGTCGATCGAGGACCGTCGCACCATGGGTTAGCTCGCCTTCCACTTCGACATCGCACGCCAGGGGCTCGGTGGTGAGTAGCTCAGGGTGGAGCGCAGCCACGATGGCTACGGCTTCGGGGGCATAGATTCCTTCCAGCCCCAATCGTTGCCGAAAAACGCGAAATGCTCGCGGTAAAATTTCACGCAATACGCGACCCGCGCCAGTCGAATTCTCTGGAAGCTGGTCGAGCACTCCATAGTTCAGCACAACCCGGCGGCTCACATCGAGCGGCAGAAGGGTCTTGGTCATGGGCAGTCGAAACACGCGTCGAGCCGCTTCGGCATCGCAATAAATGTTGAACTCGGCAGCCGCGGTCACGTTGCCCGGCCCGGCAAACGTACCGCCAACGATAATCAAGTGGCCCACTTGGGTTGCTAAATCGGGCTCGCGCTGAAAAACAGTCGCTAAGTTACTCAGCGGACCGCATGCAATAATCGTGAGCTGATCGGGCGCCTGGCGAATCTCGTCGGCAATGACTTTGACCGAAGCGTGGCGGTGGTGCAGCTCGGCCATGTGAAAATCGGCTCCACAGAGGCCATTGGGTCCGCATAAATCGCGGCCATCGGTTCGCAAGGGTTGATCGGGATCGGCCGCGCCAATCCGAGGCCATCGCGCCGGATCCAACTGCTCGACAATCGTCTGCACGTTGCGCGTCGATTGCTCGGGAGGCACGCTGCCCCCGGTCGCCGTGACGGCAACGACTTCTAGATTCGGATCTCCCAAAGCGAGGCAGAGGGCTATCGCGTCGGCAAAACCAGGATCAACGTCAAGCAGGACTTTTCTTGTCATTGGCTTCGTGCCATTCTAGAAGAGGTGTATTGCGTCGTAGCTTAATTTTCGGGTTCACGGAATCGGCCTAAAATTGAGCTGAGACAAAGCACTAGGGCTCAGCAGTCCTCTGAGCTAGAATCTTAGACGAACTACGCCATAATTCCAAGGAAATTTTACCGATGGGTGAACCGTTTATTAACCTGCTGGGGCTCCTCTCTGCCGGCGAAAACCTTTCGCAGGAACAAATGCAAGCCGCGATCGGCCAGGTGATGACTGGCAGCTGCAGCGAGCAACAGATTGCTTTGCTACTTACCTCGCTGGCGGCCAAGGGCGAAACCGTCGCCGAGCTGGCCGGGGCCGCGACCGCGATGCGCGAACACATGACTCCTATCCGTAGCCGCCACGCCAAACTGCTCGATACCTGCGGCACGGGAGGCGGCGGCAGCTCGACTTTCAATATCAGCACCACAGCCGCCTTGGTGATCGCGGCCGCAGGCGTTCCGCTAGCCAAGCATGGCAATCGTAGTATCACAAGCAAGAGCGGATCGGCCGATGTGCTTGCCGAGCTTGGGGTAAACATCGAAGCCGATGTCTCGCAGGTCGAGCGATGTCTCGACGAGCTGGGCATCTGTTTTTGTTTTGCGCCGCTAATGCATCCGGCAATGAAGCATGTCGGAGCGGTACGCAAGAAGCTCGGCATCCGAACGATCTTCAATCTGCTGGGACCCTTGGCCAACCCGGCTGGTGCCTGCTACCAACTGCTAGGCGTCGGTCGCCCTGAATTCCGACAGCTCATCGCTTCGGCACTCAGACTGCTAGGCACAGAAAACTCTCTAATCGTAAGTGGGCAAGATGGGCTCGGCGAAGTGACTCTTGCCGAATCGACCGACGTTATCCGAGTTGCCGCCGACCTTGAAACCACTTTTACTTGGCAACCCGAAGATTTCGGCATCGCCCGATCTCCGCTCGACGCAATTCAAGTTGACGGGCCATCGGATAGCGCTAAGCTAGTTCGCAACGTCTTGGCAGGAGAGCCGGGACCAGCTCGCGATATCGTAATACTCAACGCCGCCGCAGGCCTACTTGCCGCCGGACGGTTCGCCGATCCTAGCGAAGCAGCAGCTCAAGCCGCCGAAACCCTCGACCGGGGTGAAGCAGCAACTCTGCTCTCTCAGTTAGCAACACTCTCACACAACGATTAATGTGGGATGTATGATGTTTGATTGTTGATGTGAATAAGTGAACGACTCGATTTCCAGCACATCAACAATCAAACATCAACAATCAAACATCAACAATCAACAATCAAACATCCCCCCCCTCCTTCGTAAAGTTTGAAAATCGAAAGCTCACAAGTGCCCCACACTCCTCCCAGCCGCGATATCACCGGTCAGCTCGTTTTTCTTGGTACCGGAACTTCGGTCGGCGTGCCGGCGATTGGCTGCGATTGCAAAGTCTGCGTTTCCGACAATCCTCGCAACTATCGAACGCGTTGCAGCGTCCTGCTTGGGCTGCCAGGCGGGAACTTGCTGATCGACACCCCGACCGACCTTCGTCAGCAATTGTTACGGGAGAAAATCGGCATTATCCACTCGGTGCTTTACACCCATGAACATGCCGACCATATTTTTGGGCTCGACGATCTCCGCTTGATGCAATTCTATCTTGGCGGCCCAGTGCCTCTCTATTGCGAGCCCTCGGTTGAAGCAAGAATCCGTAAGTCGTACGACTATGCCTTCGTCTCCGCCGAAGGGCTACACGAAGGCGCGGCTCCTAAACTGAAAATCCACTCTATCGGGCTCGACGAATTTGAAGTGCTCGGCACAAATATCGTACCGATTCGCCTGAGGCACGGGCCTCGATTTGAGGTCCTAGGGTTTCGAGTAGGCAACATCGCCTATTGCACCGACACCAACGGCATCCCGCCAGAGAGCATGATCCGACTGCAAGGGCTCGATGTTCTGATACTGGATTGCCTGCGCCGCGACCCGCATGTCACCCACTTTGGCCTCGACGAAGCCCTTGCCGTGGCCAAACAGCTCAAGCCGCGGCGAACGCTGCTCACGCATATTTCGCACGACCTAGACGCCGAACTAAGCAACTCGCTTCCCGAAGGAGTCGAGATCGCCTACGACGGCCTCAGTATCCCACTCGAATGAATCCCGCTTGAATGAGAAATTCGATCTGCAAGAGAATGCGACCTTGCCGGGCACATCAACAATCAAACATCCCACATCAAACATCACTTAGTACCAGCAACCCGATTCTGATCTAACAACTCCAGATAGTCTGCCGAAATCGAGAGCAGCTCCTCGTTGTACGGGCTCAAAGGAAAAACCGGACGATCGTTGTCCTGAAGATCTTCAAACATTTCCTCTTGTTCTTTCTCGGTGTTCAGCTTCTCTCGCTCTGCTAAGAACTCCTCTTTATTGAGCGTCACATAGGGATCTTTTTTTCGCTCGAGGTATCGTTCAATCCCGCGATTCACCTTGGCAAAATATTCGGAACCCTCTCGTCGTTTGGCCGATCGCTGCTTCAGCTGCTGAATAATATTGGCCGTCGCGTGACGATAGTTCGCGTGTCGCATGGGCATAATGCGATCGAACGCCATGGCGTAGTCCAAGTCCGATTCGCCAACATCCCAATAGGACGTCTGCTGAGGCAGTTCCAAGTCGGAAACCACCCCGCGATTCTGAGTGCTGTCGCCGCTCGGACGATAGAACTTTTGGATTGTCATCTTCAGCGCGCCCCAGTTGGGTCGCGTAATTGGCGACACTCTCGGTCCCAACTCGACAAGCTGCTGGACCGTCCCTTTGCCGTGGGTTGCACGGTCGCCGACCACGATTCCACGTCCATAGTCTTGAATCGCTCCCGCAAAAATCTCGCTCGCACTCGCGCTGAACTTGTTGATAACCACAATCAAAGGCCCATCCCAAACCATGCCACGGTCTTCGTCGAGGTAAGGCTGCACACGCCCATCGGGACCTTTCACTTGCACAACTGGCCCTTTGTCGATGAACAGCCCCGTTGCCTCAACCGACTCGGGCAACGAACCGCCGCCGTTAAAACGCAAATCCATGATTACCAGGTCGACGTTATCTCGATTGAAGCCTTCAAGAATCCGTCGCATATCGCGAGCGGTGCTCTTGTAGTTTGGGTTGCCGTTGCGACGGCCTTCCATATCCATGTAGAAGCTCGGCAGGCTTAGCACGCCGATTTTGATGGTCGGGCCATCCTCAGCAATTTTTTGCTCGATCACTTCGGCGGTCGCCTCACCCTCTGTCGCAGGCGTCTCTTCGACTAAGTCGGAGCCATCGGCACGGCGGAGGATAACTTCCTGACGGGCTTCTTTGTCCTTGAGTTCGATTCGAGCACGAACGATGTCGTAGATCTTGCTTTCTGATTTGTCGGCTGGCGTAACCTTCAAACGAACAATGGTCCCGGGCTCGCCACGGATCATCTTTACGACGTCGTTGATTTTCATGTTGACGATATCAACAAACTCGCTGTCGGTGCCTTCGGCTACGCCTGTGATGATATCTTCAAGTTCCAGGCGTCCATCTTTGTCAGCAGCCCCGCCGGGAACAATTTGCTTGACGATCGTTTCTCCATACTTCGACAGCAACGAAGCCCCGATGCCGTTCAATTCCAAACGCATTTGGATGTTGAAATTCTCGACCGTATTCGGAGACATGTACGTGCTATGCGGATCGAAGCTCATCGTAACGGCTGTCAAAAACATCTCGAGCAGCTCGTCGCTGTCGGTTTGCTCTGAACTGCGGAGGATGCCCTTATATCGCTTATGAAGGTTTTCTACCGCCTCGGCATATTCCAGCTCCTCGACCCCGGTCTGGTACAGGATGTCGTATTTTGCTTTCTTTCGCCACCGCTCGTCGGCCTCTTCTTTGTTTTTGGCATAAACCATTGCGTCGGGGTCGCGAATCATCTCTTCGTCGAGGGTAAAATCGTGTGGTTCGTCAAGAAGCTTTTGCCCTACGGCAACACGTTCTTCAACACGCTGCAAAAAGACGTCGAAGATTCGTTTTGCGAGACGAACGTCCCCGTTTTTCAAGTAGTCGTCAATCGCATTTTTCTCGGCTGCGAATTGATCGATATCGCTTTGTAGAAAAAAGAGTTTCAGCGAATCCAGACGCTCAAGAAACAACGTCAGCGCACGGCGAGAAATTTCGTCGTCGACTTTCATCGTCGAAAGATGCTGGCGATTCATCAGCGAAGCCACCACAATCGAAATCCGCCGGTCCGCGGCCGTAGGGTCGTTCGGACGTGCCGAAACCAGCGTGGCAAACAGCCCTGCTCCGGCCGTGACAAGAATCAACAAGCTCAAAACAATTCGTCGAGAACGACGCAAACTTCCAACGCCTAGACGGGCAGATTTCATCTTTTATCCCTCTGTTGGGTCAAATATCGCCGGTTGAGTATCAATGCACGCGGTTCAAAAACCGGCCGAGCAAAAAATAGAGCCGGAAAAAATGGCTGTTGAAACACTCTAAAACTCATGTTGCTGCCATACTAGCGACGGGCCTCACCAGGGGCAAGGTCGACACGACTGGGTCGCAGCGCGCAAAGACAAGCAGCCACACCACTTGCAGCTATACGAGAAAAATTGATAGCAGGTTCAATAAACTCCGCAATAAAATCCGCAAGCTTTGCGTTCAGACCTGTTATTCTAGCGCCGTTACGAGCTGCTGATCCCAGCGAGGAAACACGGCTCGCAAATCCAACCACAGCGCGTCCTGCTGCTCGCGGCCAACGATCACGGGGGAACAAGCCTGGAACCGGGCCGCAACTTTGGCCCGCATTCCATCAGCAAAACTCAATTTCAACGCCCAAGTTGGCCCCGCATATTTCACTTCGCCCGTATCGTACCAGGCCGAGTCGCACTGTGTCGGACGCGCTTCGGCGAGGAGATCGCTCTCTGCCATCAAGGGCGCCAAACGCTCGCAGCGTTGTTCAAGATTCTCCAGCGGAGTCGACAACAACTGCAACGCGGGAATCTTGTAAATTGCTTGATCCGCCGTTTGATAGATTTCTAGTGTTGCCGCCAAGGCCGCCAAGGTAAGCGGCTCCGCGATTCCATCCACCTCACACAACGGGCGATTCAGATCAGCAATCTGCTTGCGACTTCCCACTACGATGGCGCAGCGCGGCCCGCCCAATAAACCAGAACCCTCGCAGACCACCACCTTGGTAGCCGAGGAGAGTCGCGTCTGAATCGTGTCGACCTGAGTTAAACCGAAGTCCGCCGGGTCAACGAGCCCAGCTTGGGCAACTATCTCAACCTTCTTTTCACCACTTTCGCGAACCACTTCTGCCACAGCCTCGAAACTCGACCCCACCCAAGCCGCCTCGGCCCCGGTCAGCTCGGTGAGCAAATGCTCAACTCGTACGGATAGCGCGTCGGGCGAAACTTGGTACTCACTAGCAAGCTGCATCATCTCGTGGACAGCCGCTTCGGCAAGCGGCGGCGCTGGCCACCGGTCGCCCCAAATGGCTCCCGTGGCATTGATGGCCGAATGGCTCTGTTCTGCTGGCTCCATCAAACGTCGCGCCAAACGCTCGGCCATCTGTTGGATCGAAGGAACGACCCCTTGGGCTCCGCCTTTTTGCAAATTCGATTGCAACTCTTCGACAAATCCAGCCGCCCGTTTAGCAATCGTGGTTTGATTCACCCGATCGACAATCCGCTCCACAGTCGGATGCTTAAGCAGCTCGCTGATCGTGGGCAATTTCGGTAAAGAAGGTTCAGGCTTCATATTGAAAGGCGTCAGGCACAGGAAAGGCTCTAGAAGGACTTCATTCTATCGCGCCCCACGAAAAAACGCGAGCGGTACCGAACAGGAGCCAGGACGATGGCAACTGCCAAGTCATTCAAGCTTCGTCATTCGTCATTCCCCGATTTCATCCCCACATCGCTAGGCGAGGGAAAAGGATCGTTCTTGGCCCGCTTGACGATCTTTCGCTCTCCCTGGGTTGCCGTCAGGCCGGGAAGCATCGAACCCGATTGCCAGCTTTGGCAACCTGTCGCGATAACAACAATCGCCAGTCCGAGCATGAGAAAAAATCGGGAAGCCAATGGACACCTCGGCAAAAAACGAACGATTTGACAATCTAAAAATTTGACAATCTAAAAAAGAGAGGATGCCAATGTGCTACGGCTTGGGGCGTGCTTGGCTCATGAACTCGCCTACCGTCTGTGGCACGTCAGGCTCCTTGGGCGACCTCGTGGTAAGTCGCTGCCAGAAAGAAGGACCTGAGTTCGAGGAGGCTCGCGTTGCGCCACCCGAACTGCCCTTCCCCTGAAAAACATTGAACATATCTTTGGTGCCTTCCCAGGCATTCTTCGTACCGGCAGAAAGTTTGCTGAAGCCGGCAATAAATGGCGAAAGCAATGCCGGACTGTCGCCGTTGGCTTGCGAAGGCCATAGCGCCGGCAGCTTGGGAAGCGTGATCGTTGGCATCGTGATCTTGGGCAAGGTGATTTTTGGCAGTTGAATGTTAGGCCAACCGACTTGCTTGACCCCTTCGGCAAGCTCGCCGTCGCTAAAATTCCCATCTGCCTGCGTGACTTGGCTAGGCGCAGAGGCAGACTTCTCGAAAATTTGGGCATGCGCCACGGGCGACATGGCAACCCAATGCAGAAATAGCACTGCGCCAACTCTTGAAAATCGACAAAGCACCAAGGCGAGATCAGCTCGTTGCATGGCCATTTTATTGATCCTCCTGCCAGAAGCGAGGAGTCCTGTGTTTGCTGGCTCGGCTGCGTTTTCGCAACCAGGAAAAATAGGGAGGTCGAAGTGTTTCAAAATGACGAATTCCCGTCTAGGCGGATTTTGGCAGGAGCAGGGGGCTCCCAGGGGCTAGTATTCCATCGCTGCTTGCTTTTCGGGTGCCACTGCTGGCTCGTCCAGCAGTGCGAAGCGGGTACCCGGCGTCCACTGCTGGGCAAGCCAGCAGTGGCACCCAACTCGAAAGTTGAGCTGCGGTAGACCACAAGAGAGTCTACGAAATCCCTCCTAAATCCCTTCATTTCCCTACCCAGATTGCTGCCTAACGTGACTTCGCATAAGATTGTGTCCCACACGATTCAACCCTACCGCTAGATTTCGAGATCCCTGTTTTGCAGAAATTCACTGAAACGATCGGCTTTATTGGTGCAGGACGAATGGCAACGGCCCTGGCTCGCGGGTGCGTACAGTCAGGACTCGTCGAGGCAGGACAAGTGCTAGCAGCCGATCCTACCCCGGAAGCGCTCAAAAACTTTGCCGAGCAAACCGGCGGCGCGAAACTCGCTAGCGACAATCTCGAAGTCCTCGCCAAGGCTCAAATCATCGTGCTAGCCGTCAAACCCCAAATCATGCCCCAGGTACTCGACGCTATCGCTGAACATGTGACCGAGAAACACCTGCTCGTTTCGATTGCCGCGGGAGTCACGCTTGGCACACTAGCCTCGGGGCTGCCAGCAGGCACACGGCTCGTGCGTGTGATGCCCAACACCCCGTGCCTCGTCGGATTGGGCGCAAGCGGCTACGCTCGCGGGTCGTCTGCCAGCGAAGACGATGCGAGCCGCGTGCAGCAAATTTTAGAAAGCGTGGGCATCGCGTTTGAGTTGGACGAACCGTTGCTCGATGCCGTGACAGGACTCTCGGGCTCGGGACCGGCATTTATTTATCGAGTAATTGAAGCCATGGCCTCCGGAGGCGAGGCGGGCGGGTTATCGCCCGATTTGGCCGTCAAACTTGCGGCACAAACGGCCCGAGGCGCTGCCGAGATGGTGTTACGCACCAGCCAAACGCCTGCCGAGCTACGCCAACAAGTCACCAGCCCCGGCGGCACAACCGTCGCGGGCCTCGAAGCCTTAGAAAAACTCGCAGGGCCCGCCGCTTTCCAAACTGCCGTTGAAGCCGCTACCAGTCGCTCAGTAGAATTAGGCCGTTAGTCTCCCCTTCCGAAAACAATCGAACTGCCAACCTATAACAAGCCCAGGAGGTCTCTCATGTCGATCATGTGTCTCGTCGACGACAAACACATACCGCTCTACCGCGTCATGTGGGTAGCTGCCACCCCTCACTTCTGCGGCGAAGAAGACTGCACGCGCGAGGGCCACTATGAAATCCGCCTAGAACAGGGCGAATCGGTTTGGGCAAGTGCCGAAGATCGTGATAAAATGTGTACCCATCTCGAACAATGGCAAGGCGGCCTCGGCCCCGCCGGCCCCGCCAGCGACACGGACGAAAAATGGTAAGGAAATGTGGGATGTTTGATTGTTGATGTGAGGAGACCGTTGTGGATCGAAACGAGATGGCCGCCCGGACTAAGCAGTTTGCTTTGCGAGTCATTTCGTCTGGTTGATTCTCTTCCGAGCAAGCAGGTTTCTTGGACCTTAGGCAAGCAACTACTTCGATCAGGAACCTCAATCGGAGCCAACTACCGAGAAGCAGCAAGGGCTTCCTCAAAAAAACACTTCGCCTCAATCCTAACAATTGCATCCCGCGAGGCAGACGAAACACTTTATTGACTAGAACTGCTCGCCATATTCACAGTAAGCGTAAAAACCGCCCAGAGCAAAGAGTAGCTCTCTTTTTTCACATCAACAATCAAACATCCAACATCAAACATCCCCCTACTTCCGGCACCTAGGGAAGGCAGTCGATCATGTCTGACAATTCTGATAAGCCCCACGGGGCCGACGAACTCCATTGGCGTGAAACTTATTTCATTCTGTTTCCCCAACAGCGTAGGCCCGAGTTGGCTCAGGTAACCGAGGCGATTGCTGATGCCAATAACCGCTACGAGCTAGAAAACCCTTCGGCAGACGACCGCGGGCTCCTTCAGTCGCTGCTCATCGAATCGTCGCTCGATCATGCGGCCGTCGAGATTAGCTACGAAGTGGGAGATGGCGTCCTCGAACAAAACTTGGAGTGGGCCAAAGAATTTCAATCGCAAATCCCCGCCGATCAATTGCAAGAACTGATGAAAGCCGACGCTAGGCTTGATGTGGCCCATTACGAAAGGGTCCGCGCCAGCGCGGCTGACAAGATCTCCGAACCCTCGCCCCTTTTTGGCGACGAATTCGACGAAGAAGAGGGCATAGAAATGCTCGACCCGACCTGCCTGCTGACCGTGGTCGAAACGCTGACAAAAATCACCGGGGGACTGGCTTTCGACCCTGCCTCTGGCGAGTTTCTCGATTAGAATAACTATCTTACCTTTTTCCACATTCCTAATCCCCCCTTCAAACAATGCTTGCCAAAGATCTAAAACCCGGCGCCATCATCCTCCACAACGACGCCCCTCACATGGTCGAATCGGTCTCGGTTCAATCTCCCTCGGCGCGCGGCGGCAACACGCTGTACAAGTTTCGTGCTCGCAATCTCATCACCAAGCAAAAGGCAGACTTTGCTTGCAAGGGAACCGACAATCTCGACGAAGCCGATTTTCAGCGACGTGAAGTCACGCTCATGTACTCCGACGCCGACAATGTCCACTTCCTCGACTCCGAAGATTTCAACCAGTACTCGATTCCCAGCGAAAGTGTCGCGAACGAGATGCCCTACGTCACCGAAAGCCTGACCGGCATCTTGGCCCTGATCTACAACGAAGAGTGCATCGGCGTAAAACTGCCTACCACGGTTGAGCTGAAAATCACCGAGTGCGATCCGGGCGTCAAAGGCAACTCGGCCACCTCGCGTAATAAACCGGCAAAGCTCGAAACGGGCCTCACCATCCAAGTGCCCGAGTACCTCAAGCAAGACGAAACCGTGAAGGTCGATACCCGAACCGGCGACTTCCTAGGCCGGGCGTAATACAACTCTCGAAGTGAAAAAAATAACGATCAAAGCCCGTGGGTCGCAACCCACGGGCTTTCAAAATGTGTACGAACGCCGCAAGTACGATAGGCTCTAAAACAACTGCTTTTGCCGCACGTTCGATTTTTTCTTCGCCGGTTTGGCTTTAGAAGCCTTCTTCTTCGCTGCCCGTTTCTTCATGGCCTTCGTGCTCTTTGTGGTTAGTTTCTTCTTTTTAGCCGCCTTTTTTTTCTTTGGTGACTTCTTGGCACCCTTCTTCTTCGCCTTTTTCGCCTTTTTCTTTTTTCCACTCGAAAAAATGCTATCCCAGTTTTCCGAGAAATTTCTGGTGGAACCTACTCGAAGTACGCTCATCGTGAGGGGATCTCCTTCAACATGCCATTTTGTTTATTTCAAAAATACTCGGCGTTGCCGCCGACGCTAATCTTTTGTTGCTAACCGCGCGAACAGCTCGTGGACATGCCCATCGGGATCGGCAAAAAATGCCGTATACTGATTCCACGGCATCACCGCAGGCGACTTGACCGCCTTCGCTCCAGCAGCAACAAGTTCTTTATATCGTTCTTCAAGCTCCTTGTGTGTCGAACATTCAAATGCCATTTCAAATGGTGTCCCAGTCGCCGGCTGGTCGTAGCCCGGGTAGCCGGTAACTTGCTGCATAATCTTACGCTCGCAAATCGCAAAACGAACCGGCTGGCCACCAAACTCCACATAGCTATCCAGCTCCTCCACGATCTTGAACTGTAACACCGAAGCATAAAAATGCTTCATCACAGCAAATTGATCGGTAAACAAGCTAATCAAATTAATTTGCATAGGAATTCTTGGCTTAGTAGTTGCTGGGCCGTAGATGCTGAATCAGGAGAATTCAAATCCCCCCTCCTCTTACCTCCAAACTCTGTCCACTAATCTAATGCTGTTGTAGCTTTTTATACTTGAATCGCTGTGGTTGGTCAGCATCTTCGCCGAATCGTTCGCGACGTTCGCGCTCGTAGGTCTCGAAGTTTCCGTTACACCAAACTACTTTGCCCTCGCCCTCGAAGGCTAAAATATGTGTCGCCAAGCGGTCGAGGAACCAGCGATCATGGCTCACCACGACCGCACAACCGGCAAAATTTTCGATGGCCTCCTCTAACGCCCTCAACGTATCGACGTCGATATCGTTCGTTGGTTCGTCGAGCAGCAACACATTCGAGCCGCGGCGTAGCAGCTTCGCCAAATGCACCCGGTTGCGCTCGCCGCCCGAAAGTATGCCCACTTTTTTCTGCTGGTCGGGACCATGGAAATTGAACCTCGCAACGTAAGCCCGAGAGTTCAGCGTCCGCCCGCCCATCTCGATGTTGTCGTGCCCGCCAGAAATCTCCTGGTAAACCGTATTCTCAGCTTGCAAATCATCGCGAGATTGGTCGACGTAGCCCAGCTCGACCGTCGAGCCAATCTTCAACTCTCCGCTGTCAGGAGTTTCTTGCCCCATCAGCATTCGGAGCAAAGTCGTCTTGCCGGCGCCGTTGGGCCCAATGATGCCAACAATGCCGCCGGGCGGCAAATTAAAATTCACGTCCTCCATGATCACGTTATCCCCGTAAGCCTTGCAAAGACTTTCGGCCTTAACGACCATCTCGCCCAGGCGAGGCCCCGAGGGAATTTGGATTTCCAACACGTCGGGCCGATCCTCAAATTGCTCGGCCGCCATCTGCTCGTAGGCCTGCATCCGAGCCTTGTTCTTCGCCTGCCGCGCCTTGGGAGCCATGCGAACCCATTCCAGCTCGCGTTTGAGGGCCCGCTGCCGAGCGCTCTGCTTTTTCTCTTCTTGTGCCAGACGTTTGGCTTTTTGTTCCAACCAATTTGAATAGTTTCCTTCGTACGGGATGCCTTTGCCCCGATCGAGTTCCAGAATCCAACCCGCGACGTTATCAAGAAAGTACCGATCATGCGTCACCGCGACAATCGTCCCTGCGTACTCGGCCAAATGGCGTTCGAGCCAAGCCACACTTTCGGCATCAAGATGGTTGGTCGGTTCGTCGAGCAGCAGCAGGTCGGGCTTTTCGAGCAAAATTTTGCAAAGCGCAACCCGACGTTTTTCACCACCCGAAAGCTTCTCGATGCTCGCGTCCCCGGGTGGCAAGTTCATTGCGCTCATGGCGATCTCGACCTGCCGATCGATTTCCCAAGCATTCGAGGCGTCGATTTTGTCTTGAAGGGCCGCCTGGCGATTCATCAGCTTATCCATCGCGTCGGGGTCATCGGCCACCTCGGCATATTTCTCGCCGATTTCCTCAAACTCCTGCAACATCGCCCGCGTCTCGGCGACCGCCTCTTCGACGTTGCCCTGCACATCCTTCTCAGGGTTCAGATGCGGCTCTTGCTCGAGCAGTCCCACCCGAAAGCCCTCGGCAAGCTCGGCCTTGCCATCAAAATCGCGGTCGTGCCCGGCCAAAATCCGAAGCAACGTACTCTTGCCCGAGCCGTTACGCCCAAGCACGCCGATCTTCGCCCCAGGATAAAAAGCCAGCGAAACGTCCTGAAGAACCTCGCGAGCGCCAATCTTCTTGGTCAACCCGCTCATTTGGTAGATGTATTGTAATGACATAGATGTTTGATGTGGGATGTTTGATTTTTGATGTAGAATGCAACAGATAATGATTTCTCGCAGAGACGCGGAGAATCTTTTCTAAACCGTCAACTCTTGCCTAACCACCTTGTAGGGTTCTAGTAAAGTCTTCAGTTTTTTGCCAAGCTTTCCCCAGGAATATCCGCCCCCTTTGCTCCACGAAACCGTCTCTGAGATATCAGTTATCGACAGAATTTTTTTTAATAACACATCATGTTCGTACAAGTACCAATCTCCTTTGTTTGGAAAAGCAACTAGCAACCCTTTTCCTTTGTACTTTTTGTTGAAAGTTAGGCGACCTTTAAGTTGGATTTTGAGAAACATTTCTCCGTCTATATGTTGAGCAATAAAATCAGCTCCTTGCCAATCATCCGTCAATCTCAACGTAGCAAATCCATAGTCGGCCAAAATGGCAGAAATTTTCTGGAAATTGTAATTCTCTTTTTGGCGAGCGTTCAGATCATCGTATTCGATCAAATCTAATCGGACAGGCATCCATTCTCCCCTCTGCGTCTCCGCGTCTCTGCGAGATTCACTCCCACTCAATCGTCGCGGGTGGTTTGGAACTAATGTCGTAAACAACACGGTTTACGCCTTTGACTTCGTTAATAATCCGCGTCGAAATCGTCGCCAACAATTCGTACGGCAGGTGGCTCCAGTCGGCGGTCATAAAGTCGTCGGTGTTCACGCAGCGGACGGCTAGCGCGTCGTCGTAGGTTCGGCTGTCGCCCATCACACCGACGCTTTGCACCGGTAGTAGCACGGCAAATGCCTGTGAGGTCTCGCGGTAAAGCCCGGCGGCTTTGATTTCGTGGATAACTATCGTATCGGCCGCTCGCAAGGTTTCCAGCCGAGGCTTCGTCACCTCGCCCAAGCACCGCACTGCGAGCCCAGGCCCGGGGAACGGGTGTCGCCAAACCATGTCCTCGGGCAGCCCAAGTTGCAAGCCTAGCTTGCGAACTTCGTCTTTGAACAAATCGCGAAGCGGTTCGATCAGATCGAACCCCAACTCGTCGGGCAACCCGCCGACGTTGTGGTGTAGCTTGATCGTATCGGCCGGGCCATCGACCGCGGCACCGCTTTCGATTACGTCGGGGTAAAGCGTGCCCTGGGCCAAAAACTTCACGCCGTTGATCTTCTCGGCCTCTTCTGCAAAACACTCGATAAACATATGGCCAATGCGCCGACGTTTTTCTTGCGGATCGGTTATGCCTGCGAGGACGCTAAGGAATCGCTCCTCGGCTTTGACCACATGCAAGTCGGTTTTGAAATGGTCGCCAAATTCTTTGATCACCGCCTTTTCTTCGTCCTGACGCAACAGCCCGTTGTCAACCAAGATGCAAGAAAGCTGCGGCCCGATCGCCTCGGCCAACAACGCCGCAACAACCGACGAATCCACGCCGCCCGACAACCCGCAAATCACCCGGCGGTCGCCCACCTGCTCGCGAATCTGTTCGATCGTCTCGGTCGCAAAATCGCCAAGCTTCCAGGTCCCCGTCGTGCCGCAAATTTTTTCTAAAAAGTTTGCCAGCAAGGTCCCGCCCTCGGGCGTGTGCGTCACCTCGGGATGAAACTGCAACCCGTAGATTGGCAACTGCTTGTGCTTTACCGCTGCGTAGGGACAGGTGCCCGTGCTCGCAAGCGGCGTAAAGCAATCGGCGATGTTCGCCACCTGATCGCCATGGCTCATCCAAACTTGGGTTTGGGAGCTTACGCCCGAAAAGAGTGCATCGTCGGCCGAAACCGAAATCTCGGCTCGGCCAAACTCGCTCGACGCCGCGTTCTCGATTTTTCCTCCGAGCGAAGTGCAAACCAGCTGCATCCCGTAGCAGATTCCCAGCACGGGAATCCCCAACTCAAAGAGCCCCGGATCACATTTCGGAGCCCCCTCGGCATAAACGCTCGCAGGCCCGCCCGAGAGAATCAGCCCCTTCGGCGCCAACTCGCGCACGCGCTCAGCCGCGATATTGTGGCGGACGATTTCGCAATAGACGTTCTGCTCGCGCACACGTCGCGCAATCAGCTGGGCGTACTGCGAGCCAAAATCAAGAACCAACACCCGCTCGGCGGCGGTACGTCGCGTGGCAACTGGCGGCGAAGCCGTCATAGTCATCGGCACCCTTCTACGAGTGCTTTGTCCTTATCAAATCATTTGGATCGACAAAGCACTAAATGGGAAACTCAGGATTATAGAAGGCCTTGGGGGTTGGGGGCTAGGGGTTGGCCACTGATTGCAGGGTTTTTCAGCCTCCAGCATGTCGTATTTCCGCCACGCGCGTTGCCGTTCTGCCACACGAACGATTATAGTGATTACTAGGCCTTCAAGACGCAAACCCCTTTACCAAGGACATTTACGACGTGCAGATCTTGCTCACCAACGACGATGGCATCCACGCACCCGGTCTGGCGGCCATGGAACGCCAATTGCGACATATCGGAGACGTAACCGTCGTCGCCCCGCTCACCGAACAAAGTGGCGTCGGACACTCGATCACCTTCCTCACCCCGCTCATGGCTCGCAAAGTCTACAGCGACTCAGGCGACCAACGTGGCTGGGCCGTCGAAGGCAGCCCGGCAGACTGTGTGAAGCTCGCCATCAGCGAACTTTGCCCCAAGCGGCCCGAGCTGGTAATCAGCGGAATCAACAGCGGACTCAACGCCGGCATCAACGTGCTTTACTCAGGCACCGTGGCGGCAGCAATCGAAGGAGCGTTTTTTGGAATCACTAGCATTGCCGTCTCCCTAGAATTCGACGAACAAGCCCGTTTCGACTCAGCCGCCGAACAATCCCTAGCCATTATTCAACAAATCTTGTCGCAAAAAAGCAACGAGCCCCAGCTCTACAACCTCAACCTACCACGCTCGGCGATGGAAAACCCGGCCGAGGTGCATGTCGTCCCCGTGGCAACCACCCCCTGGGGCGAAGATTTTGAAAAACGCCGCGACCCGCGCGGCAGACCCTACTACTGGGCCACAGGCATGCAGCCCGACCCGCCCAGCGATACCGAAACCGACCTTTCCGGCATCCGCGCCGGCCACATCACCCTTACCCCCCTTCAATTCGACATGACCCATCGCAGCTCGCTCGACCAAATGGGCTCCTGGCAATTTGGCACAGAAACTGCACCTACTTAGGAAAAGGGGATAAGGATCTTGGGACTGGGGGCTGGAAAGAAGCAAGTCACATCACTAACCCTAGCCTCTAAACAACCCTAGCCCCTAAACCTCAGCTGCCGCTCGCCTAGAAACACTCCCCACTCAACGGATGAGAACTATGACCCATCAAAAACCATTCACACTCGCCGCCTTGTTGCTTCTAGCCGTAGCAATCGGCTGCGATGTGCCCGAACTTGAAGACATCGACGCCCCCTCGGCCATGCCTGCTCCACGAGCTGCCGCCGAAAAAGTAGAAACCGACAAAAAAGAAAAAGGCTGGGAACACACCGAAATGGTCGACACCGAACCGGCCGTCACCTCCGAACCCCGCGAAGTCACAGCCAACGACCCAACCAAAGGCAAAAAATCACGCCAAGCAGGCGGTTACCTCGGTGCTGTCGGACACGCTCGATTCCACGCCGAACACAAAATGATTTTCATTAGCATCGAACACGCCCTGAACCTCTACTGGGCAACCGAGGGAAACTACCCCAAAACGCATGATGAGTTTATGACCAAGATCATCAAATTCAATCAAATCCAGCTCCCGGAACTCGACCCAGGCGTGGAGTACATCTACGACCCCGAAGATCACAAACTAAAAATCCATCGACCAGACGCAACAGAAACCCAAGAAAAAGAGACCCAAGAAAAATAACTCCGGCGATCTCTCAGGTCGCAGCTACCGTTCCTTCCCCACCTCACTCACCTCGAACCTCCCACCACCCACCTCTCTTCTCAAACCTCTCTTCTCTACCATGAAAAACTTATCTGAAATTCCGGCTTACGTCTGGCGACTGCTGTTCGCAGCAGCGCTCGTAGCAGTCGTCTTGATGACCGAGGCTCGCGCTGCCGAGTCCGGTTCCTCCGTGCAAGTCACTGCTGCAAAAATCGTGACTCCAAACGTCGATAGCTGGATCTTCGCCCGTAGCCGCTACAGCCACGATCCCGAAACCGGGGCTCGCGTTGCTCAGTACGAGCGAGTCGCTCCCGTCGAACCGCTGGCCGACCAACGCAACGTGACGAGCGTCTACAGCCGGTCGCGTACCATTCTACGCGGAGCCGATGGCTCGACCGACACCTACTACCGTGTGACCAACTCAGGCAACGGTCGAGGCGGGCTCGATGCCGAATGGGAACGCTTCCACGATGCCTGGCGCGGTTCGCGCGTCGCCGGCGGCACATTCCAAGGGGGCTCTCCCTTCGGTTTTGGCTACGGGGCCGGAGCAGGCTTTCCAGGATTCGCACCAGGCTTCGGCGGCGGTTACCCGGGCTTCGGCCCAGGAGGTCCCGGCTTTGGCGGAGGCTACGGCCAGGCGAGACCCGGTCGTAACGGCTTCGGCCCAGGATTCGGTCGTCCCGACGCAGGCACACTCGATCCCGACGCAGCCGACGGCTACCGTGACCCTCGCCCACGAACTCCTGACCGTAGATTTTTCAATCAAAATTTGAATTTTGAAAACGATCACCCCCACAACCCTCCAGGCAACGGAGGAGCTTGAGCGTGCGATGACTGATAGCCGATCAAACACGTCGCCGGAGGCAATCAATTCTCGTCCACCTGGCCAACCGGGTCGATCGCCTTTCCCTTGATTTTCACCGCATAGGCCTCGGCCAACCACTGTTCGCCCCGCTTCACCCAGTTGATCTCGACTTCGTCGAAGAAAAATACGCGCATCCCTCTGCGACGATGAACCCCGTCGACTTTACCGCGAAATCGCGAAGTCGCCGTCAATCTCTCGGCATCGACCTCAACTCGAACCGAGGTGGCGCCGGTATCTTTGATCTCCGCCTGCGGCATCAGTTTCTCGACATCGTTGCGCATCTTTGCCGCCCCAGAATCGATTCGCGCCAAAACCGCCGGCATATCTCCCGCTTCGACATCCCGCATCAATTGCAGCAGCGCCGCCTCGACTTGCTCTCGCTCGGTAACCACAACCCGCTCGACAACCACCAATAGCAAGGTCAACACCACGACGCCAATCAGCGCAAACAGTGATGGCAAATTGCGCCGCGCAAGAAAAGCCAATCCACAAACGGTCGCCAACACGGCCCCCACAGCATAAATCGGCAACGGGTTTTCTAATAAAGTAGCCACAGAGCACACCGAGTTCACAGAGAGATTCGTTTGATACCGTTAACGAGCGTTTTCTCACCAAAGTTAAGTAACAAGGCCCTTCGAAGTCCAGTTGCCTTGAGATAAGACAAGGTTTGAGCCATAGCAACTTCAGATAGCGTTTTAACCGATTTTAATTCAACGACAACTTGCCCATCAACGAGCAAATCGACCCGTTGTCCTTGAAGCACGATATCTTTATAGCGTACAGAGACCTCAACTTGCCTCTCCGCCTTCATCCCACGAATCTCTAGTTCATAGCAAAGAGCCTGCTCATAAATTGATTCCAACAGTCCAGGCCCAAGATGACGGTGTACCTCAATAGCCGCACCAATAATCTGTTCGGTCAAAGAATCGCTCATCACACTCTCTGTGAACTCTGTGGCCTATTTCTGTTTTGCAGCAAAATATTGAAGACGCCTCAATTAGGCATTGACGAGAAATAGTCGTCTGACACATTCTCCCATCAGCTCCCAACCGAGTCCATCGATTGATCCTCGTTCGACCTTAAAGATAACCGTTCGCGAGCCAACAGCCCCAGAGACACGACCAAGATACTTCCGACCGTCAGCGACAACGGCACCAATCGAATCTCGGTCATTTCAGGCCGCGAATACTCCGGCATACCGGTCGTGGTCTTGCGCCCCGTGGCGTCGACCGTGACCTCAACCGTCCCCTCGGCAACCGCCATCCGAGCCTGCCCCCGACGTTCGATCCCTGCCTGACGATGCTTGAACTTCCCGCCCGTTGCCAAAATCGTAGTCAACCCCACAGCCGAAAATAGCGCAAACCACAGCCAGGGAGAATCGGTGATCGGAGGTTGCCCGTTACGATTAGCCATATTGAAGCTCAGACCTTATCACGATCTAAACGGTTTTCCCTGCGCGAGGCGGATGAGACACAACCACTTTTCCCGATTCCATCTGCCGATGACCTACCGAATCGAAATAGGCACGTAGATCGCCTCCGTATTCCTGGAGCAATTGCTCACGAATATGATGAATGCCTTCAACAATCGCATCGGGGGAAGGCTCACTCGAAGGGTTCGTAATCACCAATCATCTCCTCAATCGTACAGATCAGGGGAACTGCAAATCCCTTCTCTTCGATCCTGCGATACACCGCAGGCAAACTGTGAGCGTTTGCAATATGCTTGCAATTCCAGGTCAGTAGATATTCTATCGAATGGACTGCCGCAATGGAAATATGCAATGCGTCCAATTCAGCCTTAGGCGGCAAAATCGACCGAGACAGTAAATCCTCAGCAAGATCAAAAACCTCGGGGCCCGCGTCTAAAGTGGTATCTCGTCAAGGACAGCCAATCGTTTCCCAGCAGACTCCGAAGCCCCCTGAGATGCTTCATCGATAACAAATTGCGAGGTGAATAGCTCATGGCTCAGTCTTCCCTCGCCCCACCAACGCTTGGTAAGCATTTGGCGGGAGAGGGCAATCACCTGTCCGCTCTCGCGAGAAGTCAGGTAACTCACGACCGAAGTTTCGATATAAACAGTAGCCATGGACTACGCAAATCTCATTTCTATCTTCTAGCAAAAAGTGGGCCACCATACTGTGCCGCACTACCCAGCTGCTCTTCAATCCGCAGCAACTGGTTGTACTTTGCCATGCGGTCCGATCGCGAAGCCGAGCCTGTTTTGATCTGCCCGGTCGACAGCGCCACCGCCAAATCGGCAATGGTCGCGTCTTCGGTCTCGCCGCTACGATGGCTCGCCACGCTGGTGTACCCGTTGCGATCGGCCAAGCGAATCGAGTCGATTGTCTCGGTCAACGTACCGATCTGATTGACCTTAATGAGAATGCTGTTCGCGATTCCCTCGTCGATCCCGCGTTGCAAACGCTCGACGTTGGTGACAAACAAATCGTCGCCGACCAACTGGCACTTGTCGCCAAGTTTCTCGGTCATCAGCTTCCAGCCGTCCCAATCGTCTTCGTCGCAGCCGTCTTCGATCGAGCAAATCGGGTACTTCTCGACCCAGCTTGCCAGCAAGTCGACCATGCCAGCGGAATCGAGTTCTTTACCATCGATTGTGTAAACCTTCTTCTTCGAGTCGTAAAACTCGCTTGAAGCCGCATCCATGGCAATCCAAACTTGTTCGCCCGCCTTGTAGCCTGCGTTTTCGATCGCACTCAGAATCACGCCGAAGGCTTCGTCGTTGGCGCCCAAGTCGGGAGCAAAACCGCCTTCGTCGCCGACGGCCGTATTGAGGCCTTTGGCGCTGAGCACCTTTTTCAAATGATGAAAAACTTCGCAGCCGCAACGCAGCGCGTCGCTAAAATTGTCGAACCCCAACGGCATGACCATAAACTCTTGGATGTCGACCGAGTTGTCGGCATGCTCGCCCCCGTTGATGATGTTCATCATCGGAGCTGGCAGCAGCCGAGCGTTCGAGCCACCCAAATATCGGAACAACGGCAGGTCGCAAAAGCTAGCAGCCGCGTGGGCCGTGGCTAGCGAAACGCCAAGAATCGCGTTCGCTCCCAGGTTCTTCTTATTCGGCGTGCCATCCAGCTCAAGCATCTGCTGATCAATCGCAATCTGGTCGAGCGCATCCATGCCGATTAGCTCGTCGGCAATTTTGTCGTTGATGTTATCAACCGCTTTCGTGACACCCTTGCCCATGTAAGCGTCGCCACCGTCTCGCAGTTCCCACGCCTCGTGGGCACCCGTGCTGGCACCGCTCGGCACTGCCGCGGTGCCGGTCGTGCCGTCGGCCAAGGTAACGTCGACCTCGACGGTCGGGTTGCCACGGCTATCTAAAATCTGTCGTCCTCGAATATCAACAATCGTGCTCATCGTCCCAAAATCCTTATATTAAGATGTCTTGCTAAAGGCAGAATTCAACAGACGGCCGCAGATGGGCCGTACCGAGCCCCTCATTTTAGGCCCCCTGGCCGCTGTGTCGACCCGTCTTGCTCGAAAGTGAGAAACCCTACAGACGCAGCCCTGTGAGGGCGTGTACGATAAACAATCGGATGAACTTCGGTCTCATTCCTGTCTTTAATGAATAACCAAGAGTAGGGAGCCTCTCGCGTGCCAGAAACCCCAGGCGAATTCGTCGAACTCAGCCTCAATGGATCAAACAACTCCGCAGCCTCGCCCAATAATCCGGCCACTTCGCTTAATGTGGAAGAAGCCGTGCGCGAGCGCTACGGTGCTGCGGCCCAAGCTGCCGAGCCGGCCCTCTGCTGCCCGGTCGACTACAATCCCGAATACCTCAAAATCATCCCCAACGAAATCATCACACGCGACTACGGCTGTGGCGACCCCTCGAAACACGTCGCCAAGGGAGAAACCGTGCTCGACCTCGGCAGCGGTGGCGGGAAAATCTGCTACATCGCCGCCCAAATCGTCGGCGCTGGCGGCCACGTCATTGGGGTCGACCGAAACGACGAAATGCTCGCCCTCGCTCGCCAATACCAACCGACCATCGCCGACAAGCTCGGCTACGCCAACACCGACTTCCGCAAAGGCAGCATCCAAGATCTCGCTCTGAACCTCGAAACTTTTGAAGCCCACCTTGCTGACAATCCCGTCAAATCGAGCAGCGATTGGCTCCGCGCCGAAGCCTATGCCGACAAGCTGCGCGAGACTGAGCCGCTCGTAGCCGACAACTCGGTCGACGTGGTGGTCTCGAACTGCGTGCTCAACCTCGTAAGCCAAGCCGATCGCAAGCAACTATTTACTGAAATCTTCCGCGTCCTCAAACGGGGCGGCCGCGCCGTGATTAGCGATATCGTCTGCGACGAACCCGTTCCCGAGCATCTGCAAAACGATCCCACGCTTTGGAGCGGCTGCATTAGCGGAGCGTTTCTCGAAGACGAGTTTCTTACCGCCTTTACCGACGCCGGATTCTACGGCGTCGAGCTACTCACCCGCCAAGAAGAAGCCTGGGCCACGGTCGAAGGTATCGAGTTCCGCAGCGCCACGATCCGCGCCTACAAAGGCAAAGAAGGCCCTTGCCTCGACCAAAAACAAGCCGTCATTTACAACGGCCCTTGGCGCCAAGTCACGGACGACGACGGCCACATACTCCGCCGAGGTGTCCGCACCGCCGTCTGCGGCAAGACCTTCGACATCTACACCCGCCCGCCCTACGCCGACCAAGTCACGGCCCTCCCGCCAGCACAACCCGTGCCAGAAGAACAAGCCGCCGAGTTCGATTGCCGGCGCAACGCCATCCGCGACCCTCGCGAAACCAAAGGCAGCGACTACCAAAAAACCGAACTCCCCGGCAGCGACTGCTGCGGCTCCGACGGTTGCTGCTAACCCAGCTTCCGCAGCTTCGTAATCCGCCCGGTGCCAACCCACTCGGCCACAAAGATATTTCCCTCGGCATCGAAACACGCATCGTGCGGATGGATAAATCGCCCCGGATGCCAAGTCGATTCGTCTCCTCGAATATGAAAGCCGTTGTGCTCTTTCTGATCGGCCTGAATCCGAGCGGCATCGTCTCCCAAGTGGGCAAGCACCTGGTTGTCTTTGCCAAGCAGGGTGACGCGTCCCACCAAATCGGGCACCACCATCAGCTCGCCCAAGACGTCGTTGTTCGCCGGTAGCAAAAAATCGCCTTGCGTTCGCACATGCTCACCCGCCAAAGTAAACCACTGGAGCCTAGCATTCACGCGATCTGAAACCACCAGCAGAGGCTCGCCCTCGCCACGATCGTCAATACACAAACCGTGTGGAAGATGAAACTGGCCTTCTTCGGTACCCTCTCCCCCAAACACGCTAACCCAATTCGCGTCTTGATCGTAGCGATGAATACGATAAGAGCCGTACCCATCGGCCAAGAAAAACCCACCATCGGGATGGAAAGCAAAATTTGTCGGCATAAAACGATCGCGACCCCAGATCGCCTTGGCATGAGATGTCTGGTCTTCTCCCTCAGCATAGCCGCCTGCCCCCATCGGAGCGCCTTTGCGCCAAACACGCTCGCCCTTGAGATCCAATTTGGCAATCGAACGCACGGCCTGATAGGCCGTCACATAAAGAAAATCCTGCCCACCTTCGTTACGGACTTCGAGCCCATGCCCTCCGCCTTGAAACTCCGAGCCAAACGACCTGACATACTTCCCCTCGGCATCAAACACAAAAATCGAGGGATGCTCCGTCTGATCTGCCCGACCTTCGTGGATCACATAAAGTAACCCTTCGCTGTCGACCGCCACATTGTGAGTCGTCTGCCAAGAGAACTGCTCAGGCAACTGCGGCCAAGCGTGAAGCACTTCGTAACGATGCTCGCCCGTGCCAACCGTCGGATTGCTCTCCGACTTCTTCGCCGTCGCAACCGCAGGGGCGGCCAGCGCTGCGAGACCTGCCGTCGAAGTCTGCATAAAACCTCGCCGCGAAAACTGGCCACGTCGACCGCTAGACTGAGACATATCGTTACCCTCCCAATTCAACTACCAGAAAAGAACACTGGAGCGAGGTAAAAACCGCGCGACCAATATTTTATCGAATCAAGAGAATTAAGCAAACGGCAATCGAATTTACCAGGACGATTGCTAAGTCAAAAAAAATCGCTAAGGGTAAATCAAAAAACCGCGACGGCGACTTAAAAATCCTTCGACCGCAGGCTGCACCGACTCGGCAATCACAGCGGTACCGACCGTCTCGCGAATCCCCTCGAATACCGAATCATTGGCCAGCAACCGATTGAAGCGAGTCATCTCCCACTGTTCTCGATACAGCGCCCGCAAAGAATTTGCAATCTCCAGGCCAACTGGCACCGATCTAAAGGCCTCACGATCAATCACGACAATGTTGATTCCACCACAAAGCTCGTCAGCAAATTTGCTCGCATCAGGAGTGAATTTTATGGGAACAAAACGCACTCCCTCAAGCGATGCCCGATTAAGCTCCGCAGCCAACAATTGGCCATCAATCCACGGAGCACCAACCACTTCAAACGGCGTATCCGTCCCACGCCCTACCGAAAGATTGGTGGTTTCTAAAAGTCCAATGCCTGGGTAGAGCACCGCTTGGGCCAGGCTTCGCATATTGGGCGAAGGGTTCACCCACGAAAGGCCTGTCGCATCCCAGTAGTCACTCCGACGCCAATTCTTGATCTCAATAACTTCTAAATCCAACTCCCAACCACGTTCCTTGCATAACATCCGGGCAAGCTCGCCAGACGTCATCCCGTGCCGTACCGGAATCGCATGGAAGCCGACAAAAGATTCTTTTCCTGGATCGAGCATGGGGCCTTCAACAATCAAACCGCCAATCGGATTCGGACGATCCAGCACTACAAAACGCAGCCCATGCTCTGCCGCGGCTTCCATGGCGAGCCCCATAGTCGAAATGTAGGTATAAAACCTTGTCCCAATGTCCTGGATATCGAAGACCAGCGTATCGAGGTCTTCCAATTGTTTCGCCTCCGGCCGGCGAGACTTGCCGTACAGACTAAAAACGGGAAGGCCCGTTGCTTCGTCTCGCGTGTTATCGATATTCGAGGTGTCAAGCTTTCCCTGAATCCCATGCTCAGGGCTGAAAATCCCCGCAAGCGTTACACCAGAAGCCGCGTGCAAAAGGTCAATCGTACGAACGCCCTGTCGGTTGATACCCGTATGATTGGTAATCAGCCCCACGCGTCTCCCTGCCAAATCACGAAAGTGGTTACGCTCGAGCACATCAATCCCGAAGAGCACACCTTCAGAGGAAGCCGCCCCACGCCTCTTTTCTTTACCAGCCACAGGGTTCTTCTGGCGAATCGAAGCCGAAGCAATCGTACCAATGCGTCCAGCCAGGCGGTTGATGCTTCCTTTCCCATGGGGATGCACACGGTTAGAAAGAAAAACAACGAACAAGTCCAACTCAGGATCAACCCAAAAAGCCGTCCCAGTGAAGCCCCCATGACCAAAGGATCGAGAACTAAAAAACTCCCCCCGGTTACTCGAGTACTTGCTAAGCTTGTCCCAACCAAGGCCACGTAACTGGCCAGCAATGTCGCGCGGGCGAATCATCTCGGCAAGAGTCTGCGAGCTAAGAACATGGGCCTCGCCAACAGAGCCTTTTGACAACAGCATGTTCGCGTAAATCGCTAAGTCGTTGGCCGTAGAAAAAAGCCCCGCGTGTCCCGCAACTCCACCAAGCAAAGCCGCCCGCGGATCGTGGACTTCGCCACGCATCCAGCGACCTTCCCGCTGTTCGGTCGGAGCAGCTCGCTCGGCCAATTTTTCTTCGGGTAGATATCCCGTTTCTAACATCCCCAGAGGGCGAAAAATATTCTCCTCCGCAAACTCGGCCACACTTTGCCCCGTCATGCGCCGGACCACTTCTCCCAAGACGATAAAGCCAACATCGGTATACACAAACTTCTTGCCCAAAGCATCGGTTGGCTCAAGCTCCCAGATATTTTGCCATGCCTTTTCTTGTCCTTCTTGATAATCAGCAATCGGATTATCAGGAATCAAACCGCCTTGGTGGGTAAGCAACTGCTCGATCGTGATATCCGCTTTCCCGTTCTTGCCAAACTCGGGCAAATAGTTTGCGACCGGATCACGAAGCCTAACCACCCCCCGTTCTACAAGAATCATGATGCTGGTCGCCGTCGCGATCGGCTTGGTCAACGAAGCAACATCAAAAACCGTATCGACCGTCATCTTCTCGCTCGCCGGTTCGATCTGCCGGTTACCGTAAGCTTTAACAAATGCAACTCCCCCTCGACGTCCAATCGTTACAACGCAGCCAGGCAGCCGCCCTTTTGCAATTTCTTGCTGCACTATGTCGTCGATACGCTCCAGCTGCTGACCTTCAAGGCCAAACTCCTTGGGGGTTTTTACCGACAGTTGAGCTGCCTGCACTGCGCTTGCAAAGAACGCCAACAAAATCGTGGGAAAGGCTAAAAGCCAACAAAGCTTCCCGGACGAAGATTTCAAAACAGTCAAGTTGATTAGGAAAGAATGGTAATCTGTTCTCATCGTTGCTCTTACCTCTCTTTGGAAAAATGAAATTCCCCGTGCTCACTTCTCAGCCACCTTGCTGTAAAGCAAGCCGATACTCATCGTCAAAAGCGAACCCACAGCCGCATACCAGGCCCAATGAAGGGTAGGCAACTCCACATACCACGTCCAATAAAGCGGAAGCTTCTTGCCGATGAAAGCCAACAAAACTATTCCGCTGAAGAATCCAGTCAGCGCGGCTCGCTGAGAGACTCGGTGTTTGAGGATGGCCAAAAAATACAGTCCCAACATGGGACCCATCGCAAAACCTGCGATCGCAAGCACTTTTCCGACCGTGCTCTCCGAAGCGCCGTATTGATGGCTCAACAACGCGATAACAATTTGCAAAACGCCGAAAGCAGCCGTCGCGATGCGGCCCAATCGGAGCTGCTCGGCTGGAGTAAGCTCCCGCTTTCTTAGCGGTAAATAAATATCATTCACAAACGCCGTAGCCGAAGAGTTGAGCGAGCTAGAAAGCGTCGACATAGCCGCAGCAAAAACAGCCGCCAGCGTTAAACCCACCAACCCACGCGGCAGACTATTGACAATAAAGTGGGAAAAAACCCGATCGCGATCCGCATCGCCAAATTGTCCTTCCGAAGGGAAAGCATCGTAGAAGCAAGCCAAAGCCACTCCAATAATCAGGAACAACGCAAATTGGGCACAGACAACCACGCCACTCAAAATAATTGCCCAACCAGCCCCACGTTGAGATTTCGCCGCCAAATAACGTTGGACCATCAACTGGTCGGTCCCGTGGGTCGCAGCGGTTAGAAACAACCCTCCTACAAGTCCTGCCCAAAATGTCATCGTCGGCTTGGTCAAGCTAAAGTCGAAGTCAAGCAGTCGTAACTTGTTGTTTTCCTTCGCATATTGCCAGAACTGATCCGACCCCTCCGGCAGCAGAGAGATAATGACACCAAGGGCCGCTACGGCTCCAATCGTGTAAACAACAAACTGGATACAATCGTTCCAGACCACCGATTTCACGCCGCCAAAAAAAGTATAGGCAATCGTAAATATCCCCAGGCCAATCACGCAACCCGCAAGGCTGATCCCGATTGCCTGTTGCAGTGCTAATGCCGAAAGAAAAAGCCGCAACGCATCACTCAGATTGCGGGTCACAAGAAACAACAGCGCCGTGGCGCGTCGCGATGCGATTCCAAATCGCTCTTCCAGCACCTGATAAGAAGTAAAAGGCTGGCCAGAAAAATAAAGCGGCAGCAGAAAGTAAACTACGAATATTCTTCCAACCACGTAGCCAAACGTAATTTGGAGAAATCGGAGATCGCCGTTTAAGGCAAAAGCAAAGCCAGGGACGCTTAAAAAGGTAACCGTGCTGGTCTCTGTCGCAACAATAGAAAGCAGCAACGCCCACCAAGGCAGTGAGCGCCCACCCAAGAAATAGTCCACCGTACTTTGTTGCCCACGACCAACCCATAAGCCAAAAGCAAGGACGCCTCCCAGGTAGCAGACAACAATCGCAAGGTCGATTAAGTGGATAGCAGAGTTCAAGGCAACATGGGGGAAAAGGTTATTCCAGAACGCAGTCTCTTCTTCTGCCGCTTCTGCTGCCGTCGCGGTTCAAACCACTTGGCACGGGTGGCCACATTCAGCCAAGGAGGCAATCGGCCAGGCCCCCAACCTGAGGCACTTGGCTCGCAGTCTCTCTTGCCGACGGTTAGTCTACACAGGTTTATCGAGTAAAATAGGATGCCACGAGCTACTTAGCGCAGAATATTCTCTTTTTCGCGCAACAAATCTATGTCTTTCCTTCACGGCGTATTAGAATCGCTTGCATGCTGGAACACTTAACTACTGAAGCTCGCAACCCGGACTCCGAAGAACTCGATGGCTTAAGTCCTGCGGAGATCGTGGAGCTTATCAACGCCGAAGACGCCAAAGTTGCTGCGGCCGTGGGAGAACAAGCCGCCAACATTGCGAAGGCGATCGAAGTCATTGCTAATCGCCTTGGCAATGGAGGTCGATTGGTCTACATCGGTGCTGGAACCTCGGGGCGCTTAGGTCTTCTCGATGCGGCTGAATGCCCACCCACTTTCAATTCCGATCCTTCTCAGGTCGTTGGCATTATCGCGGGTGGCCCCAAAGCGATGCTTCGCGCAGTCGAAGGGGCCGAAGATTCCCCCGACTTGGCTGCCGAAGATTTGAAAAATATCGACCTTTGTAGCCAGGACGTCGTCGTCGGGATCGCAACCAGTGGTCGCACTCCCTTCGTGCTTGGAGCCCTTGACTACGCCCGCAGCCAAGGGGCCTACACCATCGGACTAAGCTGCAATCGCGATGCCGCCATCGCCGCTCGCGCCGATCTAAGCATCGCTCCTGTCGTCGGACCCGAAGTCGTCAGCGGTTCTACCCGGATGAAGGCTGGCACCGCGACCAAGATGGTCTTGAACATGCTTACCACCGGAGCCATGGTCGGCATGGGAAAAACCTACGGCAATTTGATGGTCGACCTTCAGGCCACAAACACCAAACTCACCGAACGAGCCAAACGCATTGTTTGTGATCTGACCGACCTCACCTCGGATCAGGCGGCTGTTCTGCTTGGTCGTTGCGACGGCGAGCTGAAAACTGCGATTGTTGCCCATCGGCTGAACCAAGAGCCCGGCGATGCTCGCCTTCGCCTGAAAGCATCCCGTGGGCATTTGAAGAGAGCTTTAGAAGGCAACCACCAATGAAGGTGCCCTCGGTTTCCCAAGGCAATCTCGAGGGAAATCTGCACCCACAGCAACTGGTTTTGGGAATCGACGGTGGTGGCACAAAAACCGTCGCCTGGCTTGCACGCTTTACCCCTTCTTCCGAACCCGAGATTATCGGACAAGGCTTGGCTCCCTCGTGCAACATTCGAGCTATCGGGCGAGAAAAGGCCCTGGAAAACCTGAACTCTGCCATTGATGCCGCTTGGCTGAAAGCGGGCCTCGACTGCCATTCGGTCGACAGTGCTGTGCTCGCTCTCGCAGGCGCCTCGACAGCCGAAGTCCAAGAGCAAGTTGCGGCTTGGGCAGAGCAGCGAAGTTTAGCAGCTCGCCTCGATATCGTTCACGATGCAAAAGCGGTACTAGAAGTCGGGACCCCGGAAGGCTGGGGAATAGCCCTTGTAGCCGGGACCGGGTCAGTCGCCTTCGGCAAAAATTCCGAATCGCGCACCGCCGTTTCAGGCGGATGGGGATATTGGTTCGGAGACGAAGGCAGCGCATTCGGATTAGGCCAGGCCGCACTACGAGCCGCGTCGCAGTCTGCCGACGGGCGAGGCCCTTCAACTCAGCTTTTGCCTGCGATCATCAACCGCCTCGGAGTCAACGAACCCAGAGATATCTTGCCTGCCCTTTCCGTCGCCGGCGACGTTCGCCAAGCGATCGCAGAGCTGGCTGTTTTAGTCTCCCACGCTGCCGACGAGCAAGACCCTGCTGCCAGAAAAATCGTTCTCCAAGCAGGTCGCGATCTGGCGGAATTGGTGAAGAGCACTGCGAACCAGTTGTCCTTGGGCAACGAGTTCCCCTTAGCTTTGGCAGGAGGAGTGCTGTGCGGCAGCTCGACGATTCGCGAGCATTTCTTGCAATCGCTAAGCGAGGCGAGCTTCCAACCGACAACCGTCCAGCTCGTCTCCGATCCAGTCTCCGGCTGCGTAAAGATGGCATGCGCCGCGCTTCAAACCACCGAATAGCGCAAACCAAGAAAACGCATAAAGTGCTCCGGCAAGAGGAGATGCGTACTACCCAAAATCCACCGAAACGCCACCGCTAAGCGGTTTCTCGCAACCGGTCGTTTCGGGAATCGTAAGCGGCAACTTTCGGAGATGTCGAACTGCGAGCCAAGCAAAGCATTCCGCCTCAAGTGTATCGGGGTTCAGCCCCAGCTTGTCGACATTACAGATTTCCCCAAGCCGCTCGCCAAGCATCTGCATAATTATCGGATGATGGACTCCCCCGCCCGCTACCCAGACCTTCTTCGGCATCGCCGGGAGCTTCTTGACCGCACGGTAAACAGCTTCCGCAGTCACGGCACAAAGGGTTGCCGCCCCGTCTTCAACGCTGAGCCTCGAAACATCCACATGATCGAAATCATAGCGATCGGCAGCTTTAGGCAGTGCTTGCTCAAAGAATGGAGTCGTAAAAGCCATCTCGACAATGCTTTGATCAACCTTTCCCAAAGACGACAATTGCCCGTCGCGATCATGAGGCAAGTCCGTCATCGCCTGTGTCCACTCATCCAACAGCCCACACCCTGGCCCAACATCGCCACCAATAATTTCGTTCCGTTCTCCAAGCCAAGTGACGTTGGCAACGCCACCCAAGTTGAGTACCAGAGTTGGATGGGGTTCGTTGACAAACAAAGCTCGGTGAAACATCGAAACAAGCGGCGCACCATGTCCACTACCAGCCATATCGCAACGCCGAAAGTCGTTGACCACAGGCACACCAAATTCCCGAGCCAATGGCCAGGGGTTACCAATTTGCATGGTCAATCCCTCATTGGGGATGTGACGAATGGTGTGGCCATGAAAGCCAAGTACCTCAACCTTTTTCGAGATTGCAGGGTACTTTTTGAATAGGAGACGCACCGATTCCATATGATGCTCGGTCAGCTCTTTTTCCAACCGGATCAACTCAGTCGTTGGTACATCGTGTTGCGAGGCCTCTCGAAGGCGCGAACGAATATCGTCGCCAAAAGGAAGCGTAAGCCCTCCCAGAAACGAAATATCGCTCTCGCCATCCGTTTCAAGCAGCGCAGCGTCTACCCCATCACAGGAGGTCCCGCTCATTAATCCGACAGCGACTTTCCGCATGTTTTCTCTTTGCTCACGGGGTCGTTAATTCTGTTAGCCCAAAGCCGTTTTCATGTCATCAGACAGAAAGACGGCCCCTAGGCATCCTACTACTAGCTTAACCTGTGGAGAAAAATTGAGAAGATCAAAATAACAAACAAACCTCTCGAAATTGCGCAAACTCTTGCTTATGATGAGCTGATAGGGGAAGAAGTCGTAGTTGCTTCAGCTCGAAGGAATCGCAGCGAGGACAAATGCCTCTTCTTTCACGAATATTTGACCCACTCGGCCCCCGGACTTGCATCTTGCCCTTTCCCGCGAATCGTTCAAAACAATGACCCAACCAATGCTCCCAAGAAACCTTATTCGACAAGTCGCGGTGCTGATCGAAACTGAGAGCAGCTGGGGATGTAGCGTCATCCGTGGAATTGCGGACTACGCAAAAAACCACGGCCACTGGCACTTACTTATCGACCCACGCGACCATGAGCAACGCTCCGCCCTGCCCGATTTGTGGAGTGGCGAGGGAATCATCGCACGCATTAGCAGCCGGATGCAACTCGAACAAATTCGAGAACGCTCCGTCCCAACCGTCAACATAGATACCCTCTACGAAGGGCTTGAGGGGATCTATGATGTGATCACCGACGACACCCAACGAGCCGAGGTAGCCCTCGCCCATATGCGAGATCGTGGCTTCGAGCGATTTGCCTATTTCGCCCCTCCAAGCCGCCATTATTCCACAAAACGAGGACGAGAATTCATCGCAGCCGTCAAGCGGGCCGGTTTCGAGTGTCGAGAGTATAAACCGGGCTATCGCGTTGGACGAAAGATCGGCTGGGAAGAACAACAACGCCGCGTAAGTGGCTGGCTCGAGTCGCTTCATTTCCCCGTTGCCATTTTCGCAGTCGATGCACAACGTGGCAGGCAACTCGCTGAGGTTTGTCATGTCCGACAAATACGGGTACCAGACCAAGTCGCTATCTTGGCTGGCGACAACGATGAGCTCATGTGTGATGTCTGTACCCCACCCCTTTCAAGCGTTTCTATCGCCGGCCAACGAATCGGCTACGAAGCCATGACGCTGCTCGACAGCTTAACTCAAGGGCAACAGCGAGCTCACCAGCCTCGCATGATTCCTCCCGAAGGAGTCATTAGCCGTCAATCGACCGACATCCTAGCCATCGACGACGAAACCGTCGTCCGCGCCTTACGCTTCATTCGAGCGCACGCTTCCCAAGACATTGTCGTCAAAGATATCTTGCGAGAAATCCCGGTCTCACGCCGATGCTTAGAAATCCAATTCCGAAAATTCCTCGGCCGATCTCCCGCGGAAGAAATCCGACGCGTCCGACTCGAAAAAGGTTGCGAGCTACTAGCCCGTTCAACCATGTCGATCAGCGAGATCGCCACCTCCTGCGGATTCTCAAATGCCACCCGCTTCGGAGTCGCATTCCGAAAGAGGTTCGGCCAAACCCCGCTGGCCTACCGAAAACAAATGGTAAAAGGCTAAAAACCGTCGCGTTTTGCAGGCTTCCTACGGTTGAGCTACGTCTCCGAATCGTCTCGGAATCCAGATTCTTGCGCGTAATCGATAAATTTATGCGCACTATTTGCTCAGAAGTTTTGCTGCTCCACGTTATTATGGAAGTAGAAGAGGGGCCACAAAACCTTCGATCGGCCTTGCCCCCTTCGCCCCGTGACCTTCCATCTCAATTTCTACCCACTGCAATTGGTGGAATAGTATTCCCGAGACAACAATTACACTCCAGAGGGAAATGAATCTCATGAAACTACAGATCGTTACCGCGTCGATTTTCTCGATCGCCCTAGCCTCCTTGGCCCAGGCCGATGTGAGCATCGTTTCCGAAAATTTTGACTCCTACGCAACCCAGGGGGCCTTTGAAACAGTTTGGCGGCCCGATTCTGGTACTGGCTACAACCCCATTGCCGGAACCAATGGCATTCTTGTTCCCAACCTTTCTGCAGGACTCACTCCGCCGAATGACGACCCCGCAGGCATTCAAGGCCAGGGAGTAAACATTAGCGTCGGAATCAACGAGTACGACAACGACAACAACCCCGCGACCGAGCCTTTTCAACTTGTCCCCTCTGCCACCCAGTCGATCCAGTTTTCGGGCGACATCTTTAGCGACATCGCGGGCAACAAGCGAGTCTCGATCGGCTTAAGAAACGATACCGTGCAACGTGCCTTCGGCGTTTTTGGTTACAACTTCATTGAGCTTGGCCAGTATCAAGCAGCCACCTACGATCCCACGTTACCTGGACCCTCGCCTGAAGATCAGCCGGTTACAGACTTTGCCTACCGAATGACGCTTTTTGATTCCGGCTCCTTTGGATTGCCCCTTCAGCAAATGCCGAACTGGCAATACTTTCCGCTCGACATTGTTCTCGACACAAAAGATAGCGCCGGCTTGCCAAACCCGGATGGCCTGGTCACTCCTGTGGATATCGGCGAGGGTTGGCATCGTTATACCGCAACTATCACAACAACCACGGTCACTCTAGAGCTTGACCTCTTTCGGGATGGCCTAACAAACTCCGAAGCAACCGAGGGAGTAGGCTCCCCTGGTGTCGATTCCACGGTAACTTGGACCATCGCTCCCACCAATGAAGAGGCCGGCGATGGATTCGACTTCGACCCGTTTACTAGCCTCCGAATCGGCTCGCCTTCGGGCATTGGCACAGTCAACGAGGCGGTTGTCGATAATATCAACTTAGACCTAATCGATGTGTTGGCCGCTACCAACGCCGATTTCGATGGCGATCTCGCAATCGATGGAAACGATTTCCTCATCTGGCAAAGAGGCTTCGGCTTGGCCAGCCAGGTCGACAATTCCAATGGCGATGCCGACGGAAGCACCGTCATCGATGCCGCTGACCTCACCGTTTGGAATGGCCAATACGGCGGTGCTGCCCCGCTTCAAGCGGGCTCGGCCCTCGCCGCAGTCCCCGAACCTACAACCGCCTCTTTGAGCCTCTTGGCTCTGATGGGCATTACGGCCTTGGCAAGGAAACGCAAGTAATTTTTGCTTCGAGAATTTCATCCCGCTTCGCACGCTCCAGGCTTGCGGAGCGGGTTTTTTGATTTATTCAAACGCAAGCGAGAGCGAATACACGATGCAAAATCCTTCTCTTTTTTCGGCGATGCTCCTCACCCTGATTAGCTTTGCTCAAGTTGCCAACGCTCAGTTCGATGCCTTGCCTAACATCAACGTCACGGGTTCGGGCTTCGTTTCCACCGAATCCGACTACGTGCCGAACGTCGTCAAGTGCGAAAACGGCTTGGCTAGCTTCGAGGCACTCAAGGCTCAAGCGGTCTCGGCCCGTACGTTTGCCTATTACAAAATGGATCTACAAGGATTCATCAACGATGGCACTAGCGATCAAGTCTATAGTTGCGCTGGCAGCGCGGGAATAATCCATCAGCAAGCCGCACAAGCAACCGAAGGCGAAATCCTCTACGTCCGAGACAACCTGGGCGGTACCCAGGAAGACGTGCTCATCGCTTCCTTCTATGTCGCCGGAGCCATTCCTACCGGAGCTTTCGATCCCAACAGCCCCGGCGTCATTGTCGAGCCGGGCGACTCCGATCCTACTAACACAGAACAATGGGTTACCTATACCTACGATAGCGGGGTTTTTGGACGCTTCAATCCTGGCACTCCCCTGGGATTTCAAGGAATACCCTCAAACCCAAACTGGCCCAACCGGGGTGCAAAAAGCCAGAATGGCGCCGACTTTCTTTCAGACAATAGCGTCTCCTACCTCGACATCCTAAAATACTACTACGGCGCTGATATCCAGCTTCGTACCGCTACCACCGCTGGCACCGGCGTCCAGTACGGACTCAAAACCCTCGTCAACTTCGACGACTACACCGGCAGCACCGACCCAAATATCGCGGGACATGAAGGCACCTTCTTCCGCTCTCCTACGTTCTCGGGTTCAACTTCCGCCAACGTCGCCGGTTCGACTGCCGATCGTTCAAACGCAGAAGCCCGTAGTGGCGGCTACTCCCAGCTTCTTGACATCACTTACGACGAACTCTCAGGAACCGACTTTCTGCTTCGGCATATCTCCGGAGCAAAATTCGATGACGACAACAGCACTGGCTCTCGTGCTGCTCAACGCATTTCCAACATCCAACTAGAATCTATCGGTTCTGTCGGTTTCTGGCTAAAAACCGATGACCCTGGCCTCCAAGTCTCCATCGCAATCGACGACCCCACTTCTGAGGGCGATTTGTCGAGCACCGAACGGGGTGTATCCAAAGACATCATTGCCGACAACCAGTGGCGAAAATACGAATGGTTTGTCGAAGAAGCAAGCGAGTGGGATGCTTGGGTGGGTGGATCAAATGGTCAAATCGACGATAGCAGGTTCTCGATCGATTCGATTCAAATCATCGGAGCAACCGATGCACAGGTTTACCTCGACGATATCTTCTGGGACCCTCAAGCAGTCTTCGTCCCGCCAAGCCTTCCCGGCGACTTCAACGAGGACGGTTATGTCGACAACGACGATCTTATAAACAACTGGCAGCTTGGCTATGGCACATCCGCTGGCGCGGGCATAATCAACGGCGACGCAGACACCGATGCCGATGTCGATGGTGCCGACTTCCTCGTTTGGCAGAGCAACTTCACGGGCGCCACTCCTGCAGTGTCCGCTGCAACAATTCCCGAACCCTCTTGTTTCGCCTTAATCGCTACGAGTTTATTCATGACCTTTGCTGGCTTTCGTAAGGAGGCCCCTTGGTTCTTCAAATAATTGAAACGGCCGTAGTTGCGACCTGTATTTTGCGAGTCCCTGCGATTTTTCGTTATTCACAAACCAAGAAATGCTTGTCTTCTGCGCAATGGAGAGAAAAAATCACGCTCAATTACCTAGGTTTTTTCCTTGCCGCTTCCTAGAATGTCTTAAGAGGCTGCATCGCGAGCCTAGAAGAACTGAGATACGCATGAATCGAGTACATTCCCCCAAGTCGATGGAGTTAGCCATGGGTTTCACAACGCGACGTTCTTCCTCAAGACGCAGTGACCTACACGGTTTTACCCTTGTCGAGTTGTTGGTCGTCATCGCCATCATCGGCGTGCTGGTCGCACTATTGCTCCCCGCCGTTCAAGCTGCCCGCGAAGCGGCACGTCGAATGAGCTGCCAAAACAACGTGAAAAACATTGGCTTGGCCTGCCTTAACTACGAATCGTCAAAAAGTGTCATGCCTCCCAGCTCACTCAGTGCGGCTCGATCTGGCAATAACGGTTTAAGCTGGCCTGTTATGGTCTTACCTTATGTTGAGCAAGGATCGCTTAGCCAAGATATTGCCAACAGGATTCAAGCGATCAAAGAAGGCGCTGGTGCCGGGGATGCCGACGCTTATGGACTGGGAGAGGCAATTAATGAGTTGCGACTCGACCTTTATTCCTGTCCAAGCGACTCCAATGCGATTGATAACTTATCGGAAACCACCATAAGGCTTGCAACAAACTATAGCGCGATAGCTGGTTCCTTTATTAGTCGATTCAATCTTCAGTTCGGAGGGGCTCCCAGTTGTGCTCAAAATTCTGGTGACAATTGCGTCGGCTCAGCGGCAAGCGGTATCAATACCGATGGGATCATGTATCCCGGTAGCAATGTCGCTTTACGTCAGGTTACAGACGGAACGAGTAACACTTTTTTGGTCGGAGAACGCACTTACCAGCTAAGAGCTTGGACTGCCGGCAACTACCACAGCGACAACTTCTGCCGCGGCAAGCCGATCCCACCTTGCACGATCCCCCTCGGGCACACCCCTCTCGGATCGCTTAGTAGCTCTTCAAAGAACATCGATGACCGTTTCCCTGTAAACGGCAATCTTAACGTCATCGGTTACTACGATTCCCACAGCAACAGCCGAGGCGACTTGCCGGAAATGCCCAATGGGGCTCCCCGGGGTATGTCATTCAACAACATGCTCTTTGCCAGCTACCACACCGGCGGTGCGAATTTTGTCTATACCGATGGCAGTGTCCACTTCATCAGCGATGCGGTGAATAGCATCACCTACTTGGCACTCGCGTCACGAAATGGTGAGGAAATTATCGACGAGCAGTAGAAATCCCTACGGTTTTGGATCCACCTCCTTTTTTTCACGGTCGAGTACGGCGTCGCTCCAAGTAACTCCCCTTAGCCCACAAGGGTAACACCGACACGAGTCCGAACAAAGGTTTTTGACCCATCACACTATCAACCGATCGAAGGTCTCGACTTTCCAAAACCTTATCCTAAAAATCCTGTTCCTCCTGTCAAAAAAATTAAATGAATTAGCCAAATTCTGAAAATGATATGAATCACAATACCGCTCAATCTCAGGATCAAATTACCCGCCGAGGCTTTTGGTCAGCCTGCTTATTAGCAACCGCCTGCTTGTCCGCCACGGTTGGTTGCGATAGCGGGCAATCGACTTCCTCGGTCTCGGGTAAAATCACCTATCAAGGCGAGCCCGTGACTAGCGGGTTGATCAACTTCCTTCCCGAAAGAGGGCAGCCACTCGGGGGAGGGCTCCGTTCCGATGGCACTTACCAGTTCAAGCTACCAGCAGGCCAATATAAAGTCCGCATCGATACTCCTCCGGCCATGCCAGCCGACTGGAGCGAGAAAGACGGAGACCCGCTGCCAAAGCTTCCGCCGCGCCAATTGCCTGCAAAATACGGGAAATATCCAACCTCGGGGTTAACCGTAACGGTAAACGAGCAAAGTTCTTCGCAAGTGGTTGATTTTATCCTGCCTCAGAAATAGTTGCGCAGAAACGAGACATTTATGCGCGTTGTTTTGTGGAACAATTCGAGAATACAACTAACATAGAGAGTAGAGAACAGAGGGAATAGGCAAATTGCAAGAGATCTTTTCCGTCGATTTTTTTGTCGCACGCCGTGTGACGTAACCTGGTTTTTTGGAGGGAATGAGCCTAATGAAAAAGCAACTATTCTTTGCCGCTCTTAGCATCACCATGCTAGCCGCGGCGCAGTCCCAAGCAGCGTTTGTTGTTTCCGGCACGCCGATTTCTGCGTCGCCAAACTTTAGCTTCGGCGGAGACACAACCACAGCAGGCACGAGCATTTCAAGCGCAGCGGTCGGCCTAGCCCCTGGTAGCACCAGTATCTTCGGTGGCGATGGAGTGAGCTTTGGCGACACTTACATTGCTTCGTACACACCTGGTACCGATGCCGATAACTTTTTCCCCTCCGCTGGTTCGCTTCTCGGATCGACCACCGGCTTTGGTACTGAACTAGCGAGTGGCTTTGTTGGTGGTGCTTCTACCACTTACAAGGTTTACGTTTCGGTTCCTGCGACCACCAATGTGAATGTTGCAGGATCGAACTTCACGGTCACAGGCGATGGTGCTCCTGTTGTTGTCGCGGCATTGAACCTAAACAATGCCGGAAGCGGTGCCGATCTAGATCCTGGCCCTGCTTTTGTTGGTGGTGCCAACAATTCTTGGTACTTGCTGGGCACGGTCGATTTGACTGCCGGTGTCACTTACTCTGTCACACAAGATGCCAACGCCAACTCATTCGTTTCGCAACGCTTGGCTGGCGTCATGTGGGAAGCACAGACGGGGATTCCCGAACCCACATCCTTGGCCCTCGTTGGCCTAGGAATGACCGTACTACTGGCATCTCGCCGCCGTAATGCTTAGTCCACTTTAGAAAAAGAACACGTTTCCCTCGGGGCTGTCATGCGACTTCCAGCATGGCAGCCCTTTTTTTGTTGCCGCTCGCTTGCCAGTGCGACTTAAACAACCAAGCGATACGCTTCGATAGCCTGCTCGATTGCCACTCGGCCAAAAAAGACCTTCGCATTCCAATCCCAAAAATGCGATAATCGCCGAAGCCAGGAAGTCGACCGGAGCGAGTTCCGGCAACACACTCGGGTACCATGCCAAAACTGCGCAGGCTGCTTCCGACCGACATTCCGATTTCCGCAACCCAACTTCCGAATTCGATCAATAACATTGTCCCAATCCGAGGCACCAAAAGTCCTAAATTCCACCTATTTTGTCCCCGTCACTATGCAGCAAACCCTACGATTCTCGAACCTACCTGACTTTGCGAGGGACAAAACCACCGAATTTTGTCCCAAAACATGGGACCCCTACCCATGGGACAAAACCCCAAAAGAGGGGGGCAACGCTCAACGCACTCCCAACCAAAATGTCGCGTCTCCAAATCGATTGACGTTTGCCGTCCCTTGAGTACAACAGGGACAAGTACGAAAACCAATTTTGAACCTTACCCTAGAAGCTAAAGCCCACCCATGACCGAAGAACATGCCGCCACGCCGTCGGACACCGCCGACCGCCGACTCGTCCTGCTTACCGAGGGCCACTCCGAACCGATCACAGCCAAAACCGCGACCTCGGTCCTTCGCTACGGCCGGTTTCCTACGGTCGCGATTCTCGACTCCGAGCAAGCAGGCAAAACTTCGCAGCAACTCTTCGGCTTCGGCGATGTGCCCGTAGTTGCTAAGCTCTCAGAAGCATCTGAGGCGAACACACTGATGATCGGCATTGCCCCTCCCGGCGGAAAAATCCCTGCCTCCTGGCATTCTATTATTCTCGAAGCCATCAACGCCGGCATGGACATCGTCTCGGGCCTTCACGATTTTCTCTGCGAAAACCAAGACTTCGTCGAAGCGGCTAAAAAATCTGGCGTCAACCTGGTCGACGTCCGAAAAAACGACGAACACGAAGTCGCCAACCGGCTCGACCTCCGAGAGGATTGCCTACGTATCCACACCGTGGGCCAAGACTGCTCTCTCGGAAAAATGCTCGTCTCGATCGAAATTGCTCGTGCCCTCCAAGCCCAAGGGCAAGACGCCAAGTTCGTCGCGACCGGGCAAACCGGCATCATGATCGAGGGCGACGGCTGTCCCGTCGATTGCGTCGTCGCCGACTTCGTCAGCGGAGCCGTTGAAAAGCTAATCCTCGCCCATCAACACCACGACATGCTCATCGTCGAAGGCCAAGGCAGCCTCGCCCATCCCCGCTACTCCGCAGTCACCCTAGGCATACTTCACGGTTGTGTCCCGCATGGCCTGATCCTTTGCTACGAAGTTGGTCGTACCGCAGTCAACGACATGGAGCACATCCCGCTCAAACCTCTGGCCGACCTTATCACGATTTACGAAAACACGGCCTCGATTATGCTCCCTTCCAAAGTAATCGGCATCGCGATGAATAGCCGCCTGCTCTCTGCCGAAGCTGCCGAAGAAGAGCGAGAACGCGTCCGCCAAGAGTTCGGTCTCCCCGTCTGCGACGTCATACGCCACGGCCCCGAGGAGCTCATCGATGCCGTTCTTAAACTTCATGCCGAGCGGAGCAAATCGTAGTGAAAATTGTGACCCACAGTTTCGACCTTCCGCTAAAACATGTCTTCACGATCTCGCGAGAGTCGATTAGCACTCAGCCTTCGCTCGTCGTTGAGCTGACCGACGGCACCCACCGGGGCTTTGGCGAAGCAACCACCAACGCCTACTACGGTGTCACAATCGACTCGATGTGCAAGTCGCTCGAAGCGGTCCAAGGCCTCGTTGCAGCAACCGAACAAATCGAACCCGAGCCGTTCTGGCAAGCGGCATCGCAGCTTTTGCCAGACGACCCTTTCGCCCTTTGCGCTCTCGACGAAGCTGCCCACGACCTATGGGGAAAACAGCAAGGAGCCCCGGTTTACCAACTTTGGGGACTCGACGCCGCGCAAATTCCAGATTCCTGTTTCACGATCGGAATCGACGAAATTCCGGCCATGGTCCAAAAAATCCAAGAAGTCCCTGGCTGGCCCGTTTATAAAATCAAACTCGGAACCGCCCACGACCTCGAGATCATCCGCGAGCTACGCCAACACACCGACGCCGTCTTCCGAGTCGACGCCAACTGCGGTTGGGATGCCGAGCAAACCATTCGCAATTCGGTTGAATTGAAAAAACTCAACGTAGAATTCATCGAACAGCCGCTGCCCCGCGAAAATCGCGATGATGCAAAACATGCTTTCGAGAACTCCGTGCTACCGATCATTGCCGACGAAAGCTGCATCTCCGAAACCGACGTTGCGCTCTGCCACAACCACTTCCACGGCATTAATATCAAACTAGTAAAATGCGGCGGGCTCACCCCCGCCAGACGCATGATCGCCGAGGCTCACAAGCTGGACATGAAAGTTATGGTCGGCTGCATGGTCGAGTCGTCGGTCGGCATTTCCGCGATCGCCCAACTGCTGCCGCTGCTCGACTACGTCGACATGGACGGAGCCGAGCTTATCTCCAAAGACGTCGCCACCGGAGTCAAGCTCGAACAAGGCCGCTGCCAATTTGCCAGCGAAAACGGAACCGGAGCCCAGCTCCTATGAAATTTCCCAAAACACCCCAAGGGCCGTCATGCGATGTCCAAATTCTCAACCGGCAACCTGGGCAGCCGCTTTCTGAGCGATTGCTAGACACTTCCGAATGTCTTCGGTCGGGTCTTCTTCGCTTTCTTCATATTCAATCGAAAGGCAACCATCGGCAGGAAATCCCACATGAGCCAAAGCGGCAAACACGCCTTCTACATCCAGGTGTCCTTCGCCAAGAATCACACCACGAGTTTTGTCTTGCATTTCCGCAAAGTCTTTTAGGTGAACACCGTAAAGCCGCTTGCCCAACAGCCGAATCACCTGCACCGCATCTTCGCCCGACCGAATGAAATGCCCCAAGTCAGCACACGCACCGATACGTTCGTCATAAGGTTCGCAAGCAGTCAGTACGTCGAGAGCTTTGTTGTAACGATGGTTCGGGCCATGATTGTGGATTGCTATGCGAATGTCAAATTCTTTTACCAGCTTATCAAGGCTCTCAAACGATTCAGGGCTCGGGTCAGCAGACAGACACTTTATGCCGGCTGCTTTGCCAAACTCAAAAAGCCGCCGGTTCTTATCATGGTTATCCGAGAAACCATGCACTCCGTGGCCGAGCATCTTCATGCCAGCAGCGCTCATGGTTTTCTTCATCGCAGTGATTTCCTCGGCAGACGACTTGTCGCTGAAGTGCCCCGAGTAGAACTCCATGTGTTCAAACCCAAGTTCCGCAGAGACTCGAATGGCCTTCTCCACAGGAAATTTGCGAAATGAATAGCTCTGCACACCAATCGAGAACCCGGGCTGCTTCCCACTCTCTGCTCGACCAAGTCGAGGCATCCCTAAAGTGCAACCAACAGCGGCTGTGACGCCTAAAAAACGACGGCGAGACCAGATATGCGACATGAAATCCTCGTTATCAATTCGGAAAAAATTACGGGCTACTTTACAAACTTCGGTTGGTGAACCAGGCGAACTCACACCGGTTGACTCACGAGTGTATTCAGATTGCGACCATAGTAAGTCGACGATTTGGTATCGCCCGCTTCATTGGGCTCGAAAATATGGATATCCTCAGGCAATGCCCTAACGGCAATTTTGGTGTTTTCTAGAATTGGTGCCGCTGGTGCGCGACATACGAGCCGATTGCCTGAACCTGTTTGCAAGTAAACGTCCATTGTACTCCCCAAAAGCTCGGACACTTGCACGGTCGCCTCAATGCAGTGGTCGTAGTTGGCTTCAGCAGGATCAAGTAGCTCAAGGCATTCAGGGCGGATACCTGCCACAACCTGTCGGCGAGCGTTGCCTTGTAACCAGTGCTTTGAACTATCCAAAATTTGCAACCGAGAGTCAACGCCCACAAACCAAATTTTCCCGTCCGACGGTTCAAGATAGCCCTCGAAAAAGTTCATCGGAGGCATTCCCAAAAATCCCGCAACAAAACGATCGGCCGGAGTCTGATACGTTGTCAGTGGCGAGTCGGCTTGGCGTATCCAACCGTCGCACATCACGACCACGCGGTCGCCGAGAGTCATTGCCTCTTCTTGATCGTGCGTCACATAGATCGTCGTCGTATTCAGTTCGCGATGTAGGCGTTTGATTTCGGCGCGAGTTTCGACACGCAACTTCGCGTCAAGGTTCGAGAGGGGCTCGTCGAATAGAAACACCGCAGGCTTCCGCACAATGGCCCGGCCTAGCGCAACACGTTGGCGTTGACCACCGGAAAGGGCTTTGGGTTTGCGTCCTAAGAGTGGTTCTAATCCCAACATCTGGGCGGCCCAGTTCACCTGTTTTTTGATCTGGTCTTTAGGTACCTTACGCATTTTCAGAGCGAAGGCCATGTTGTCGTAAACGGTCATATGTGGATAAAGGGCGTAGTTTTGGAATACCATCGCGATATCGCGGTCGCGAGGGTGTACCTCGTTGACAACTCGGTCGCCAATCTTGAGTGTGCCGCTTGAAATATTTTCTAACCCGGCGATCATCCTCAAGGTCGTACTCTTTCCACAGCCCGAAGGGCCAACGAGAACAAGAAACTCGCCATCGCGAATTTCCAGGTCTAGGTCGCGCACCGCGTGGACCTCGCCGGGGTAGACTTTTGAAATACCTTGAAGACTCACGGAAGCCATAGGATGATTGCACCTGATTTGAAGACGAAGCTAACTTGCTTCCATTCTAGCCGGGAGCTCCTGGTACAAGCAACTAGGACTTTTTGTGCCAAAATTTCCATTTCGGTATGAAATCACACTGCCTCTTCAAAGCTCCTCGGTAACAATGGGGGAAAAGACAGACCAATTTACATCCACGTAACGCGGGATAAGTTGAGATGACCTCTTGGGGGATTTTGTATGCATGAGACAAAAGATGTGGCCGCGCCAATCGACCAATCTAATTTCCAGCCTCCGCAAAACGGCGTTGCCAGGCAAGCTGGCAAACAGGGCAAGCTTCTCGTTTTCGTTACGATACTTGCCGGTCTTTTCCTGTCCTTCAAATTCCTCCCTTTGAACGAATACTTAGGTAGCTTTTTTGAAACGATTCAGTCCTTGGGCGTGTGGGGGCCCGTGATTTTGGCAGGGACCTATATCGTAGCGACCGTGCTGATGGTGCCTGGCACGATTCTTACGCTGGGAGCCGGCTTTGCGTTTGGCCTCACGACGGGAACGATTGCTGTGTCGGTTGGGAGCGTGTTGGGGGCACTACTCGCATTTCTGGTTGGTCGCAATGTGGCACGCGATTTCGTCGAACAGAAGGTAAGTCAATTTCCAAAGTTCGCAGCTGTCGACCATGCGGTAGAGCAAGCGGGATTCAAGATCGTGCTACTCACGCGGCTCTCGCCTGCGTTTCCGTTTAATGTACTGAACTATTTGTTTAGCGTTACCAAAGTTCGCACTCGCGACTATTTTTTGGCAAGTTGGATTGGCATGATTCCAGGCACTCTCATGTACGTTTACTTTGGAACCGCAATCAAGAACCTAGCCGACCTTGCTGCGGGACGCTTTGAAGGTGGCAATAGCCAAAAAATGTTTCTCGGTATTGGTCTGTTGGCAACCGTGGTCGTCACGGTTTACATCACGCGACTTGCTAGGGCCGCCATGCGAGAGTATGTGCCGAACGAATCGGAAGCAAAGTAGGTGAAATTTTTCTGTTTTTCTCCCTGTGAGACTAAAATCGATGTCAACGCTTATCCAACTTCAGCCGCAAGATGAACACAACTTGAGGCTTGAAGAAAATGTCCACCCTCGCGACTGGAGCAACCCAACTCCCACAGGGCGATATAATCTTGTGGTCCTCGGGGCTGGCACGGCGGGACTGGTTGCTGCGGCAGGTGCGGCGGGGCTCGGCGCGAAAGTCGCTCTTATTGAACGCGAGCTGATGGGCGGCGATTGCCTGAATGTTGGCTGCGTACCGTCGAAAGCTCTTCTCAGTGCAGCTCGCTCGGTGCGCTCGGTTCGCTATGCCGAGGAGCTTGGGGTTCAGGTTCCCGAGGGTACCACGGTCGACTTTGCCCGCGTGATGCAGCGAATGCGTCAGTTGCGAGCAGAGATTAGCCCGAACGATTCGGCTGCTCGATTTCGCGATTTGGGCATTGATGTTTTTTTAGGCCAAGGGAAGTTTGTCGACCACAACACCGTCGAGGTCGAGGGCCAATGCCTGTCGTTTAAGAAAGCGGTGATTGCTACCGGGGCACGCGCTTCGGCTCCTTCCATTCCGGGTTTAGATCAAGTTGAATACCTAACGAACGAATCGATCTTTTCTTTAACTGAGTTGCCGCGGCGGCTGGGCATTATTGGTGCCGGCCCTATTGGCTGCGAACTGGCACAAGCCTTTGCTCTCTTCGGGTCGGAAGTGTTTTTGATCGAAGCGGCCCACGGCATCTTGCCACGAGAAGACTCTGATGCGGCGGAAATCGTCAATACCTCGATCTTACGCGATGGTGTCAAGCTTTTATGTTGTGGAAAAAAACTAGAGCTTCAACCGAGAGAAAACGGACAAGTCCGCCTGACGCTCGAATCGCACGATCACAATTACGACGAAACGGTCGACCGATTGCTTGTCGCCGTGGGTCGCGCACCGAATGTTGAAAACCTTGGGTTGGAAGCCGCCGGTGTCGAGTTCGACAAGCTAGGGGTCAAGGTCAACGACCGATTGCAAACCGCCAATCCCCATATTTTCGCTGCTGGCGATATCTGCTCGTCTTATAAATTTACTCACGCAGCCGACTTCATGGCCCGGATTGTGATTCAGAATGCGTTATTCAAAGGCCGTGCAAAAGCCAGTTCGCTCACCATCCCGTGGTCAACCTATACGTCCCCTGAAGTTGCTCATGTGGGCCTCACCGCCCAAGACGCGAAGAGCCAAGGCATCGCGATTCAGACTTTCACTCAAAATCTGAAGGAGGTTGATCGGGCGATTCTGGAAGGCGAAACCAACGGGTTTGTGAAAGTCCATGTCCGAGCTGGCAGCGACGAAATCGTCGGTGCCACGATTGTAGCCACCAACGCAGGCGACTTAATTTCGGAGATCACGCTGGCAATGACTTGCGGGCTGGGGCTGAAAAAAGTTGCAGGAACCATCCATCCTTACCCGACGCAAGCCGAGGCCATTCGCCGAGTCGGCGACCAGTTTAATCGGACGAGGTTAACCCCCTTGGTGAAATCGCTCTTTCGCAAGTGGCTCCAGTGGACTCGGTAGTACGACTTCTTCTGATCTGCGCCTCCACTTTTTGGTAAGGAGACACCTGTCCGAAAAATGGCCTTGGCTTATCAGGCGCATAACTCTCCAATACCGCCTGGAGGAAAACAATGAAAGCGTCTGATCTATTTGTACAAGCTCTCGAAAACGAGAACGTCGAGTATATTTTCGGGATTCCTGGTGAGGAAAACCTGGACTTGCTCGACTCGTTGTCACGGTCGAAAATTAAACTCATCCTCACTCGACACGAGCAGGCAGCGGGCTTTATGGCCGCGACCTACGGTCGGTTGACCGGCAAGGCGGGCGTTTGTCTTTCGACGCTTGGCCCTGGGGCGACCAATTTAGTTACCGCGGCCGCTTACGCGCAACTGGGCGGCATGCCGATGCTGATGATCACGGGGCAGAAGCCGATCAAGTCGAGCAAACAAGGGCACTTTCAGATCGTCGATATCGTCGACACGATGCGCCCATTGACGAAGTACACGCGGCAGATTGTCAGCAGCTCGAACATTCCATCCCGCGTGCGCGAAGCCTTCCGGCTGGCCGAAGAAGAACGGCCTGGAGCCGTGCACCTGGAGCTTCCCGAGGACATCGCAAGCGAAGAAACCTCGGCAAAACCTCTCCGTGCCAGCTTGGCCCGCCGAGCGACGGCAGAGAAAAAATCGATCTTCGCAGCAGTCCAACTCATAAAAAAAGCAAAGCATCCGCTACTCGTCATCGGCGCGGCGGCAAATCGAAAACTTACCAGCCGAATGCTCAAACGGTTTATTGACCATACTTGTATTCCGTTTGTCACAACCCAAATGGGCAAGGGCGTGGTTGACGAACGCGACCCTCGGTTTTTGGGCAATGCGGCTCTCTCGTCGGGTGACTTTGTCCACCGGGCCGTGGAACAAGCTGATTTAATCATTAACGTCGGGCACGACGTCATCGAAAAGCCGCCGTTCTTTATGGAAGAGAACGGCGTGGAAGTAATCCATGTCAATTTCTTTTCTGCTAAAGTCGACCCCGTTTATTTTCCTCAGGTCGAAGTATTGGGCGACATTGCCAATAGTGTTTGGCAAATTTGCGAACAACTTGAGGAACAACCGTGCTGGGATTTTTCGTATTTCGACAAAGTTCGTCAAGCTACAGCAGAAAACCACCGCGAAGGTGCCAACGATGCGCGATTTCCCGTCTACCCGCAACGCTTGGTAGCAGATGTTCGTAAGGTAATGCCTGACGATGGGATCATTGCCCTGGACAATGGCGTCTATAAAATTTGGTTCGCGAGAAACTACCTGGCACATTCGCCCAATACGGTACTGCTCGACAACGCGCTCGCAACGATGGGGGCCGGTTTGCCCTCGGCCATGGCGGCACGCATGGTGTTTCCTGATCGCAAGGTCATGGCTATCTGTGGCGACGGGGGATTCATGATGAATTCTCAGGAACTCGAAACCGCAGTTCGGCTCAACATGCAGCTTGTGGTGCTGATTTTGCGAGACAATGCCTACGGCATGATCAAATGGAAACAAGCGAATATGGGATTTGAGAATTTCGGACTCGACTATGGAAATCCGGATTTCGTCAAATACGCAGAGAGCTACGGCGCCCACGGACACCGAGTAGAAAGTGCGGAGCAGCTTGTCCCTCTGCTCGAAAAGTGCAACGACTCGCCAGGCGTTCACGTGATTGATGTGCAGGTCGACTACAGCGAGAACGATCGGATTCTCAATCACGAAATCCAAGAAAAAAGCCAACTCATTTGAAAGCCTGCGTCATGCTTCAGAAAAGCTATCCTTATTATTTGGCCAACGAGGCTGTCAGCCCGAATACCGATTTGGTGGTGACGGATAAATTTACCGGTGAGCCAGCTACCCGAGTCGCCATGGCGGATGCCTCGACGATCGACTGCGCCATTGCGTCGGCCGTTGAAGCGACCGAACCGATGCGACGTATGGCTCCCTACGAGCGTCAAGCGGTACTCAATCATTGCGTCGATCGGTTTACCGAGCGAGCGGAAGAGCTGGCCTATTCGCTTTGTGTTGAAGCAGGGAAACCTATTAAGGATAGTCGCGGCGAAGTGTCTCGATTGATCGACACGTTTCGGATCGCTGCGGAGGAATCGGTTCGCATCACCGGCGAAGTGATGAACCTAGAAATTTCGCCTCGGGCACGTGGCTATCGGGGGATGTTTCAGCGTGTGCCAATTGGCCCCTGTTCGTTTATTTCGCCGTTCAACTTTCCGCTCAATTTGGCAGCTCACAAAATTGCTCCAGCGCTTGCGGTCGGGTGCCCTTTTATTTTGAAGCCGGCTAGCCGTACGCCGATTGGTGCGATTGTGATCGGCGAGATACTGGCCGAGACCGATCTGCCGAAGGGGGCTTTCTCGATTTTGCCATGCCGTCGCGACGGAGCCGACCTTTTTACGACCGACGACCGGCTGAAGCTCCTAAGTTTTACTGGCTCGCCTGGGGTTGGTTGGGCGTTAAAAGCTCGCGCGGGCAAGAAGCCCGTGGTTCTGGAGTTGGGGGGAAATGCCGCTTGTGTTGTCGATAGCGATGCCGATCTGGATGATGCGGTCGAGCGAATTGTTGTTGGGGCGTTTTACCAATCGGGGCAAAGCTGCATCGGAGTGCAACGAATTATCATCCACGAGTCGATCTACGATGCCGTGAAAGAGCGGCTCGTCGCGGCAACGAAGCAGCTTATTGCCGGCGACCCGAAAAATGAAGACACTTTTATTGGCCCGATGATTGCTGTCAGCGAAGCGGAAAGGCTCGAATCTTGGGTTACGTCAGCCGTTGACGCCGGTGGCACGTTGCTTTGCGGCGGAAAGCGTGAGGGGGCAATGCTCGACGCGACTCTGCTTGAAGACATTCCCAAAGACCAAAAACTTTGCACTGAAGAAGCGTTCGGACCGGTCGCGGTGCTCAGTCGGTTTAGCAATTTTGACGAGGCTCTGGCTGAGGTGAACGACAGCCAGTTTGGCCTGCAAGCGGGCATCTTTACGCGCGACATTTACAAGATTCAACGCGCTTGGGATGAGCTAGAAGTCGGTGGCGTGATTATCGGAGACGTCCCCTCCTGGCGCGTCGACAATATGCCCTACGGCGGGGTAAAAGATAGCGGCCTGGGGCGTGAGGGCATTCGCTTCGCCATGGAAGACATGACCGAGCTACGGCACTTGGTGATTCGCACTCCGACAAAAATGCTCTGACTGCGATAGCCCAAGTGCTAGCAGCGATGTGAAGCTGTAACGGTTCTTCCGGTTCTTCACAAAATCTTCACCCAAACTATCGGAATTTTCGGACTAAAGCGTACAACGCGAACTCCACGGCGGTCGATAATATCGCTGGAAGGCATGTAGACCCTACAAGCTACATAAGCCGCTTTAACTAGAGACTCTTACTAGGCGTTAGAAGCCCAACTCTTCTTTCGTTGCCAAGAGCTGCGGAATTTTCAATCACTTCGCAGTAGATTCTTTATTTATCTGGAGAGACCGTTTCCTATGCAATTGACTGCATTCCCGCAATCCGCAGGAAAACAAGCCCTTGGCAGCCGCCTTCTCTTGATGGCGATCTCAGCATCCTTGTGTGCCGTGTTACTGGTAGGCGAAAGCGTTGGGCAGACTCCCCTGCCCTTCTTCGCCCAGGACCAACCTCTCCAACTGGTTGCCTTCGACAACTTTCGTCTCTTTGAGACGGATCAAGAAAAGACAGATCAAAGGGAAGAGGCCGAGGATTTTACGGTTGAGCAGCGACTAGAAAAGCTGGAAGGTTTGTATACCGACTTAGAAACCAATTACGACCAGCTGGACGACAAACACTCCGATCTCAAGAAAAAGCTTAAAGGCCTTGCCGCGTCAGGGCACAGCAAGGCGACGATGAAAGTCAACGGTCGAATTCATGTCGATCAATGGGCATTTCCGGGAACCTCACCGGCGATCAATGTTTTTGAGAACAACGACCCGACCATTACGCCCCAAGATCGTCTTGGATTCCGCCGTGTTCGTTTTGGTGTCAAAGGCAATCTTGGGAAGACGATGCTCTACAAGATTGAAATGGAGTTTGCCGGCGCCAATAATACGGAATTTCGTGATGTTTATCTCGGTTGGAATGATCTCCCTTTCTTGCAGACGCTGCTGATCGGAAATCAAAAGCGTCCTTACGGCTTAGATCATCTCAATAGTAGTCGCTACAACGTCTTTTTAGAACGCCCGTTTGTCATCGAATCGTTCAATCAGGATGCACGTCGTTTAGGCATCGAATCTTATAGCGTCTCTGAAGATCAAGCGTGGAACTGGCGGTATGGTGTTTTTAACCAACGCTTGATTCAAGATGAGGGTCAATACGTTAGTGACCACTATCAATTGGAAGTGGCGGGGCGATTGGCGAATACTTTTTGGTACGACGAGGCTTCCGACGGCAGGGGCTATGGCCACTGGGCCATCTCGGGGACCGCCGCGAATCCCGATGGGAGCGGCCTGGATGGTCGCGCAGCGAACGAGGCCCGTTTTCGCCAACGACCCGAAGCCCGCTCGATTCGTCGATGGCTCGATACCGGAAGAATCGACGGTGCCGATAACTATCAAATGGTCGGCTTAGAAAATGTCTGGAACTTTGGGCCCGTTCAATTGGTTGGCGAGTATCAGAACCTCTGGCTCGATCGCAACGGCGGCACCGATCTGAATTTCCACGGCGGCTATGCTTATATCTCTTACTTCCTCACAGGCGAACACATGCCTTGGAAGCGGTCGGCAGGTGTTCTCGACCGTATTAAACCAATCGAAAACTTTTTTCTGGTCGACACGGGCGATGACGGCGTCAAGGGCGGCTGGGGTGCCTGGCAGGTTGCCTACCGCTGGTCCTACGCAGACTTCAACGACGGCGACATTTTAGGCGGTGTCGGGCAAAGCCATACCCTTGGGCTCAACTGGTACTGGAACGCCTACTCCCGTGTGCAGTTCAACGCTATCTATGGCGAAATCGACGACCACGAAGGCTTTGACAGCGTAGGAAACTCGCTTGGGGCATTGTCTGGTAATTACACCATACTTGGCACTCGCTTTATGGTGGACTTCTAAACCTCGGCCTTTACAAAACTGCCTCTGAATAGTCCCGCCTCGCTCACAGCTCCCTTATCGTTTGAGGGAAGGAGAATACCTTATGAAAACTGCCCGTCAGCTTTTGATCTCACCCTTGCTGTTTTTTGGAACTGCGTTCTTACTTGCTCCCACGCTGAATCTCGTCGTTATGGCTGGGCAACCCTCGGTGCAACAACCTCAGGGGCTCCTTCCCGCGAGTTCTTCCTCGGGCCAAGCTGCTGAAGACTCCAAGCTGACGCTCGTCGGCTGCGATTCTTCGTGCTGTGCTAGTGGCACGAACAGCTGCTGCGGTGATTGTTGTGAAGCCGTTTGTTATCCCAAGCGTGTAGAAAAAGAAGTCAAGAAGCACTGCTGGAAAGTCGAATCGAAAATTGTCTGCATACCGAAATTTCGCTGGCCCTGGGAGCGATGTAGTTCCAGTTGCAATAGCGGGTGCGATGGGGGCAGCGAATGCAAGCGTGAATGCTGTGCACCTCTCTGTGGCCGAACTCGATGCATCAACGTACTTGAAAAAGATTCGCACCAATGCCAAGAGTGTGGTTACGAGTGGGAAATAAAATACATCCGCAGCAAGAGTCGTGCAAAAAGCGGTGGAAACCGATGCTGCCCCGATTGTGGCGGCAAGTCGTGCTGCGACCAATGAGTCGTGTGTGAAAATACGAATTGCGACAAAAAGCCCGAGTACTTTTTAAGCACACGTAAGGAGAACGCGAATCTTCGCCGTTTGCACGAAGAAGTTTCTCGCTGCCTCTGCTCTAAACGCGATATTCATCGCACGGATTTTTTCAGAATCTGCCCTCTTCTACGCGGCACCCGGCTACGTGCTTCCCCTGAGATGCTCGATATGTGAAAACAAACTTGTTTTCACCTAAGCTGTTTCTCTGAAAGAAGTTAAGTCGCCTTCCCGGCGTTTCCTGGGAAAATTCTTGGTGTTTTTTGATACCAAAATACTGACCTGCGCGCCTAACTATAGTTAGAGGGCAAGCCCAGGCGGGTTCTGCTCATAGCACGGCTTGATGCTGAAATGCCAGTTCGGTGACCAGTACACGTCCGTGCGACACGCACTAATTTTTTCGAGATTTGGGCGAGGGGAGACCGTTCATGCACGCAGACGACCGCAAGGACGACTTGAATCTTAAGAATCCAGATCCGATCGACTCGAAGGCCGACGGTTTGTCTGATGGCTCGTCTGCCGAGGACGATCGGCGCGACGCCTTTGCAAGATTGTTTGCGAAACACGATCGCTGGCTTTTTTCGTACCTCGTTACACTGCTTAGCAACCCAGCCCAGGCAGAAGAAGTTTTTCAGGAAGTCTGTGTCGTGCTTTGGCGAGAACATGAAACCTTCGAGCCTGGCACCGATTTTGTGAAGTGGGTTGCGGTCGTAGCTCACAACCAAGTCCGGAAATTCCGTCGTCAACACAAACGTAAAAGCTATCAGCTAAGTGACGAAGCATGTGAGCATATCGCAGCCGCTGCGATTGAGCGTGCCAATCTATTCGACTCTCGCCGCGAAGCTCTGAGCATGTGCCTTGGCAAACTTTCACAAGAAGACCGGCAACTGGTTCAGCTTTGCTATGACGACAGTGCCTCGAATATCAAATCAACGGCCCGTCGGTTGGGTCGCCCAGTTAACACGGTATACAAAGCTCTGAATAGGATTCGTCGAGTGCTTCACGATTGCATCGACCGATCTGTTGCAACGGAAGGCCTCGCATGAACAGCGAACCAAGAGATAGCAAGCAGACACGGCATCGGGCAATTCGAGCTTTCGGTGACCTTTGCAATGAAACGATCCGCCCCGAAGAACTCGCTTGGATTGAGAGCCTCTTGTGCTCAGACCCGGGGGTTCAGGCCCTGTATGTTGACTACATGGCGATGCATGCCTCGCTCCATGCCGAAAGCGCGTCGCTGCCGCAAGCAGGTGGTGAACTTTGCCTAGAGAATGCGGCGTGTATTGAGAGTGCGACGTCTCAGCACCCTCGTGCGGCCAAGCGAATTGGTGCTGATAAAATCTCTTCGCTCTTCTCTTCATTTCGAGCCAACGCTTTCATGCTGGCGGCTTCGCTTACGGGAATCGCTTTGTTGTCTAGTCTGCTGACCTATGGCTTGCTGTCTCGTTCAAATTCGATCGATCAGATTGCCGCTCGATCGGATAGTTCCGAGACGTCCAAGCGACCGGCGGTAGCGACGATTACCGGAACTCACAACTGCCTTTGGGGCGGCGCCGCGGAATCGCTCGGGTACGGCTCAGAGCTTGTTGTTGGTCAGCAGCTCGAACTACGCCGTGGACTCGCCGAACTGACATTTGAAAATGGAGCCACGGTACTGCTTGAGAGCCCGGCCAGTTTCGTTGTGAGTGCCGCCCATGAGGTGAATCTTCGCGAAGGACGTTTAGCGGTTGTCGTTCCTCAAGGGTCTCGCAGTTTTCGTATTCACACACGGTCACTGGATGTCTTTGATGTCGGAACCGAGTTTGGTTTGCTCGCAAAGCAGTCGGGCGCCACGGAAGTCCACGTATTCAACGGTTTGATCAAAGCAGACGTACTCGATTCCTCGGGTCGCCCTCTTCGGCGTCTTGAACTGGGGGCTTCTGAGGCGGCAAGAGTCAACGCTGTTTCGACCACGGTATACGAATTTCCGGCCAACGAGGCCGCTTTCGTAAGAAACATGCGGCCCACATTCGGCCCCAGCGATAAACTTCTCGCCTACGAAAGCTTCGATTACCCGGCCGGTCCGCTCTCGGCTCAGAATGGTGGATATGGCTGGGCGGGACCTTGGTTCGATATCGCAGCAGACCCCTCAGCTGCTCCCAACTCCAACTCGGTAGATCCCGGCAGCCTGACGATCAAGGGTTTGCTGCCACTAGGAAATCGCGGAGTGCAAACGGGGCAACAAAACAGGATCCGGCGTTCGCTGGCAACCTCGGTTGGCGGCGTGTTCGACGCAGCCGGGTTGGTTGAAAACCAAGACGGTGTTCGTGCCGTTGGGCGCGACGGCAATCAGATCTACCTTAGCTTCTTGCAAAAGGTTTCAAAAGTTAATGACGAGTTCTACGGAGTTGAACTCCACCGAGGAGACGGCAACGCCAACCGAGTTCTCTCGATTGGCAACGGAGCCGAAGGAACCAACTATGGCGCCACTTCGATCTACAACCAATACGGTCTTGAAAACTTCCCCTCGCTTGGAAAAGAAAATGCCGAAGTCAATCTGTTTGTTATCAAAATCTCCTTCGGCATTGATAACCTGGACGTTGTGGAAATTTATCGCAATCCCAGCTCTCTCAAAGATGAGAAAGCATGCCAAGTAACGGCTGTGCTGAAGGGTAATTTTGCCTTTGATCGCATCAGCATGAGTAGTTTTCATGGCACGAAAATTCACGAAGTCGACGAGATTCGCGTGGGAACTCATTTCCTCGCCGTCACGGGGCGATGGGGAGGCGAACGTGGCCGTCTGCTGCCAAGAATTACGTATCATCGAAAACCAATGGCGGAATCAAGCCGGCTAGCGATAAGCTTGGCTCTCGCTCCTGGGAAAGTCGTCCCTCATTACGGCCAGGTGAAAAGATTACTTATTTTTTGAATTTGCTCGATTTGTGTGGAAGAGTGAAGAGGATTTTTTTGGAGAGGTTGAGCCGGATTGCCTACGCGGTTGACGCAAGGCAACCAAGCAAAATCTCATGGGTGTTTTTTGTTTTTTTTGGGATTTTTCCCGGGAGGTAGAGTAATGAAACGAATCGTTTGTCTTATCATGCTTGGGCTTGTTGCCCAGATGGGCAGCAGCGTGTTTGCCGCCGATGGGGTGGATTGGTATGCGCGAGGAGATTTCAATGGTTTTGGCTTAACCGACCAGTTAGTCGACCAAGGTGGAGGCTACTTCACGGGGACCATCTCTGGATTGACCCCTGGCGACCGATTTAACTACAAAATCGGTAGAGACGATTGGTCAGCTTCTGCTCCCGGGAGCGATGGCAGAGTGATTGCCGACGCAAGCGGCGAGATCAATTTCAATTTTTGGGAAAGCACTTCCTGGGGTGACGGCTGGGAACCCTCCACCGAAATGCGAGTTGGTTACCAAGACCCAGACCAGTTCGGTTGGGAACTGATCGGTGCGATGAATGCTTGGGCCGGTGCTGCCATGACTGACCAAGGCGGTGGCCTCTACTCCATCCAAGTGAACCTACTTGCCGGAAGTTACGATTGGAAGTTCCGCGAGGCCGGCAGTTGGGATATCGCCATTGGCGACAACTTCGGTAATTCGGCTGCCAACAACACGGCAGTTGTCGCCAGCGATGGCGATTGGCTCTTTCAGCTCGATTTGCCGAATGGTCGCTGGAGTGCAGCTCCCATTCCTGAGCCAACAACTTTTGTATTGGCGGGAATGGCTTTGGCCACGATGGTGTTCACAAGACGCCGTCAGGGTTAAAGAAAAAGAGAAAGTACTAAAACTTGTTGGGCAGTCGCCGATTCGCTCGCCTACGTGCCCCGTAGGACGAGCGGCGGCGGTTGCTAAAGTTACCGTAGCAAAACATCTCAAATATTTTCATAGGATGGTTTTCTTATGACCACAACTCAGCAGCTTACGACTCGCCGATTCAGCACACGGAAAGCTTTTACGCTCGTAGAGCTTTTGGTCGTCATTGCGATTATTGGCGTCTTGGTGGCGTTGCTTTTGCCGGCGGTCCAAGCCGCACGCGAAGCGGCCCGGCGTATGAGCTGTGCTAATAGTCTTAAGAACATTGGTTTGGCGTGTCTGAATTTTCACGACGTCAGTAATAAGTTTCCGCAAAGCGTTCCGCAGTGGTGTTGGGAAGATAAAACAGCCGATTGTTTGAATGGAGCAAGTGTTGCAGAAAACTTGAACGATGATCCCCCCATGGGCTGCAACGGCCAGGGTTGGATTGTGAACATCCTGCCTCAACTCGAACAGCAGAGCATGTTCGATCGAATCAAGACTGAATTGGCGACGCCGGCGGGGATGGCCAGCCATAACCCTAGAGGACGGGGAATGGGAGTGACCTCGCTTCGCGACATCGTTTCCACCCAACTCCCGGTGATAACATGCCCTTCCGACCCCTCTGCGAAACCTTCGCAGGAACAATATTACTGGGATCAACGCGGCGCTATCACTGCTACTACAAGCTATAAGGGGTGTGTTGGAGACACATTGCTGTCCGTAGACGCTGTCGCCTGCAGCACCAACGTCGACCCGCCAATGACCGACCAAAGCGGTTCACCAGATGTCCACGGTACGATGTCGAACAACGGCATTTTCCAGCGTACCAGTATCTGGTCGCCGATAAGGCTAAAAATGGTTACTGATGGTACTAGTAACACTTTCATGGTTGGTGAAAACGTGGTTTCGGTCGATTTTCATTCGGCGGCTTACTTTTCGGACGGCGACTGGGCTACCGCCGGCATTCCCTTGAACTATTTACCCCTCAACCTTTCGGTGGACGATTTCAAAGACGGAAATATATCGAAAAGCGTGAGGGGTTTTAAGAGTCTTCACCCTGGCGGAGCGCAATTTGTGATGGCGGATGGCTCCGTACATTTCATTCAAGAAGACATCGATACGGCAACGTATCGCGGCCTCGCCACGCGAGACAGTCAAGAAGTTGTGTCGCTCGGCTTCTAGATGTAAGTATCGTACGACATCAAAATAATGGAAGGGTGTTGCGTGTTTATGCAAAAGAAACGGCTGCCTAGAACTCTGTTGTTGCTGGCGGTGATGGTCGGTTGCGGTGGCCGTTATGACGCGTCCGTGACGGGTATCGTTACGCTCGATAATGAAATCGTGCCTGCGGGGGCGATCTCATTCATTCCAGTGGAAAAAGGCCCTCCTGCTTACGCGCGAACCGATGAGTCCGGTGGGTACGAGGTATTCACCGGCAATGAAGCAGGCCTGAAGCCTGGACAGTACGGCGTGACGATAGTGGCTCGGCATCCGCCTAAAGAGAATCGCTCGGGGTTAGGTGGTCCGCCACCGCCCGGCGAGCGAATTACTCCGCGGTGGTACGGGTCAAGCAGATTGTCGCCATTAATTTACACGGTAGAGTCTGGCAGCAACGAAATCAATTTAGAATTAACCTCCGAGCCACCGCCCGGATGGAGCCCTCCCAAAAAGAATCGGCGGAGAAGATAGAACCGTGTAGAGACCCTTGTTTTGCACCCCGAGTTACGAATCCAACATGCTTTTTTATCTCCTAACTTCAAATCGACATCGCTTAAGCACTGGGCAAGTGCGGTCGCTGTACTTGCCGCAGGTGTTTTTGTGGGCTTTGATTGTCCTTGCACCCGTCACTTCGGCTTATGCCCAGGACGTTTCAGCTCCCGCAATTTTGCAAATTTTTGAAGCCAAGTGGCAAACGATTGAGGACCGACAGGTCGATCTTTTTTACTCCGGCTACGGCGCCATGTGGCTGCCGCCGCCTTCGAGGGCTGACTCGGGTGGATTTTCTGTTGGCTACGATGCCTTCGATCGATTTGACTTGGGGACGCCTAGCAATCAGACCTTGTACGGTACCGAAGAGGGTCTCAAGGCCTTGACCTCGATTGCCCGTCAGGCTGGCGTAAGTGTCTACACCGATTTCATTCCTAATCACAATGGTTTTGGCAATTCGCTTGATCCCACGTTCGTAGCCCTAGGTGGGTACCCGGGGTTTGCTCTCACACTTCCTGGCGACGCATTTGGCGACTTCCGCGACCCGAATATCGATTTCAACAGCGACCCCTTTAACGGGCGGATATCGGGGTTAGTGGATATTGCCCATGAGAAAAACAATCAGTTCATTCGCCAGCCGGTTGATTTTGTGAATCCCAATAACATCCCGGCGGGCTCGGTATACAACATTCCCGATCCAAACAACGCAAGGTTTTATCCTGACCAGGGATGGAACGACCTCATTCTGAACGATCCTGAATTGGGCGTAACGGTCGCTCGAAGTCGCTTCAACCCGGCCAATCCGATGGGCGGCGATGCGGTCCTCGAAAACGCAGTCGACTTGATAAAACGTAATGCCCAGTGGATGGTGCAAGTCATCGGCGTCGATGGTTTTAGGATTGACGCGGCAAAGCATTTTTCTGAAGGCGTACTCGACCAACTCGATCAAGCTGTGTTCCGAGCCAACCCTCGCCTGCAACTCGATGGCTCGATTAAGCCCGTCTATTCGTTTTCCGAAGTTTTCGATGGCGACGCAGGCACTTTGCAGGGATATATCCGCCGAGACTTACCCAATTCGCAGGCCATTAGCCCGGCGAATACCACGGTAGGCGGCAACCGCGACGCGCTCGATTTCCCGCTGTTTTTTGCAATGCGTGACAACCTCACCGGCACAACGGCCAATAACAATTGGCATGCCGTTCGTAATGCAAGCCAAGACCTGCAAGACGATGGCCTGCGTAACGGAAGCCAAGGCGTCTCGTTTGTGCAGAACCATGATGATATTCCGGGCGGCACGCCATTCTTAGAAAATGTTGCTTATGCTTACACGCTGATGCGTCCGGGCGAAGCGGTCGTGTATCTCAACGCCAAGGAGTTTGGCGAAGGTCGCCCATTTCCCGAGGATGGCAAGGTCGATGCACTGGGCGGGTTCTATGGCGATACGATCAGCAAGTTGGTGAGCATTCGCAACGCATACGGGCGAGGCAATTTCAATGAGCGATGGGTCGACGACGCCTTTAACCCCAATGGTTTTTCTAACATTTACGTTTACGAACGATCGAATTCGGCGGTTGTTGGACTCAGCAGTCGCACCGATTCGGTGGTCGAGACGCGTAGCGGCGTGCAGACCGATTTTTCGCCAGGTGCGATCCTGGTGGAGCTGACCGGCAATGCCGCTGATCCGGCCGTCGATCCTGGCGGTGTGATCCCCGAGACGGTTAAGGTCAACGCATCGGGGCAAATCGATATCAGCATCCCCGCGAACGGCGTACACGGTCGCGGCTATGTCATCTACGGCTTGGCAACGCCCCAAGGTTCACTTTCGCTGACCAATGTCACTTCAACTCTTGCCGGCGCCGTGCCCTCGGCCGCCAATAATGGAACGGCGCGATTGGGCGGCATTGACGTAATCACAGCGGACTCGTTCGAGGTGCAACTATCGACAACGCCTGTTAGCCTGATCGACCCCGAGACACAACTCCCGGTACGTGATTTCAATGCTGACGGCGATACGGCTTTGCTCAAGATCAACGGGGGCTTAGACCTCAACAGCGTTGCAGGTTTCGATAATCCTACCCCAGGAAGTGTCGCTTACGGGTTTGAAGATTTCACCGACACGCGGGTACCTGGCTATATCTGGAGTGGCGGCGCTAATGTTGGCACTGGTTCTGGGACTTACGCACAAACAATCGACACCACTCAACTCAAGGAGGGGAGGAATTTTATTACCGTACGTTCCTTCCGCCAGCGTGGCGCAGCCACTGGAGGCGATGGCGGGCCTGCCGTTTTCACCGATTTCAAGCGTGTGGTTTATATCGATCGGGTGGACCCGGAATCGGAGATCGTCAGCTTTGACCCCTACGGTTCTGCTCCGGAAGATTTGGATCTGGTCGTTGGCAGCATCGACAACACGGCCAGCGAAGTGCATGTGTTGATGAACGTCGGGGCGGCAATCGGGGAATCGCAGATTCTTACGATGGTTAATTCGGGGAATGAAGCGTCGGCAACAGGTGGAGGGCAGTTCAAGTTTGGTGTGAACAATGTCGTCGAGGGAAATTATGTTGCCACGATCGTAATGATCGAGCCGACGGGGAGCTTTACCGTGCGACGTTTTGTAGGGCTCTCACCAAATACGGGATTCGGCGGCGGGTTTGGCGACACGGATCGGAATGGTTTCGTTGGCCCGTCGGACCTGCTGGGGTTCGAGGCGGTACTCAACAGCCAAAACAACACTTTCGAGCCCACGGCCGATACGAATGCCGATGGGCTTGTGGATAATCGCGATTTGTTTCAATTGGACGCCGAGCTGTTGGCCAATGGTGCCAGCCAATTTGCTTTGGATGCGTATCTTGGTGTGCTCGCCCGACGTGGCGATCTTAACTCCGACAGCTTAACGAACAGCTCGGATGTGGTTGAGCTTTACAACGGCTTTGGCTTGCCAGAGACCGACCCTGACTTTTGGACACTTGATCTGAATGTTGATGGGGTGATTGATATCAACGACGTCTCGACGATGATCACCGAGATAGCTCGCTCGGTGCCAGGCGATTTCGATCTTGATGGCGATGTTGATGGCTCAGATTTTCTCACCTTGCAACGCAACTTAGGCACCCTCAATGGTGCTTTGTATACCGACGGCGATGCCAGCTTGGATGGCGTGGTCGATCAAGTAGACATTCAGATTTGGCGAAACAACTTTGGTTTCATTGCCAGCCCTCTCGTCGCAGCCCCCTTGGCAGCTGCGGGAGCAGTTCCTGAACCCACTTCTGGAGCTTTTGCAATGATTGCCCTTCTAGCTTTGACCGCAGGAAGAAAGTTCCGAGGAGACAGGACGACATGACACGTACTTTTCTTAATTCCAAGGGTTTCCGAGATGTTCCGAACCAAACAAGCATCTCACAACGTAGCGAGGGAGAAATGAAAATGAATTCCATGAAATGGTATGTGGCCTCTGTAGTCGCGATTATGTCTGTGGCGACATGTAACTTTGCGCTGGCTGTCCCAACGATCGACGGTAATGCGAGCGTAGCTGACGGCTATGCCTCACTTTCTGTTCAGACCACGAATACGCAGTTTGGAGATGCAGATACGGGTGACGCAATCAACGGCGGCGGCGGCTCGGAAATCAACCAGGTATTTGGAAAAATCGAGGGGGGCCGGCTTTACATTGTTGTGGCAGGCAACCTGGAGACGAATTTCAATAAGTTAGAGGTATTCATCGATTCTGAGACGGGCGGCCAAAACACCCTTGATGGTTCGACTTTGCCAGCGGGCGTCGATGGGTTCTGCTGTGGTGGCGCTCCCGATGGTGCCTTGCAAAGGATGGGCGGAGGAGCAGATGGCCTCGGTCTTGAAAAAATCACCTTCGACTCGGGATTTGATGCCGACTACTATCTCACGTTTACCAACGGATTTGAAACACTGCGTCCTGGCCTGCCGAGCGAGCTTCAGTTTTATGCGGCAAGTGCTGCGTTCGCAGAACTTAACAACGGCCCTACAGGGGCAAGCGGTACCCTGGGCATGCAGCTTGCACAGCGAGGCTTGCCTAACGTATTACGCGGCACGACAGCTGACTTCGATACCGATGGCAATGTCGACGGAAGCGAGTTTCTTACTTGGCAGCGTAACTCCGGTGCTCTTGGTGGAGCCTCGAGAGCCAATGGCGACGCTTCAGGCGACGGCAACGTAGACGGAGCCGATCTAGGCATCTGGGGATCGAACTTTGGCTTCAATGTGGCCAACTCTTCGCTGGCTGATTTTCCGTTCGCTCCTCAGTCGGCTGGAATTGACAACTCGGAGGCCCTGATCGGACCTGCTCTTCCTGGTCTAAGCCAGGGCAATTTGCTCGACCGAACTTACGCCCTCGGAGCTGGTGGCTGCAATGCTGACAACTCCGGTGCCGACTGTGTGGCCGCGGAACTCGAATTTGTTCTTCCCATCGATGTGGCGAACGACCCGATGAATGCTTTTAGCCATCGCGACATGAACAATTTCGTTGATTTGCAGATGGCTTTTGATAACAGCAATACGGCGGGTGTTACTGGAGACTCTGGCTTAGCAGGTAACTACAGTGACCCGACGCTCGAAGATCCTAGCTTGGTTACTACCGGCATTGAGTTCTCGATTCCGCTCTCGGCGATCGGCAACCCCTCGGGGACTAACATCCGGATCACTGCCTTCGTCAATGGCGCAGGTCACGACTACCTCTCGAACCAAGTCTCAGGCGCGGGTACACTTCAGGAAAACATCGGCCCTCCGGGGTTTGCTGACTTCTCGGATAACGCGTTTTTCCCTGGCGACCAGTTCGTAACGCTTGCCGCTCCTCTTTCAGCCCTGGGTACCGGATCGGTTCCTGAGCCTTCGTCGTTGGCATTGATTTGCTTGGGAGCCCTTGCATGTGGTCTCACCAATCGTCAAAGAGCGAATCGCTAAGCAGCCTTCTCCCGTCGACTTCTACGGGCCGTGATAAAGACTGGCCGCAACTGAGAGCAGCTGCGGCCAGTCCTTTTTTCTCTTGCGAGTGTCTTGTGTGTCAAAATTTCCGAGGTGTTTTATGAGCAAGCCATTCAACCTGACCAGCAGGCTGGCCGGCTCGACCTATGGCAAGCTCTTAAAAGACGCCGCTGTTGCCATAACTTGGGTCGCCTTGCCGCTGGTGGTCATGAGTGGCTGTCAATTTGAAGAGGTCTCTCCCACCCCAGTAACCGCAGTAGAAATGCAGGCGAGCCCTGACACACTCGATCCTGTGTTAACCACGGCAGCCTTACCTGCCTCGCCGATCCGAGTGTTCGACGAAGCAGCCGTTGATAAGACCATTCCCGACTGGGTTGCAGAGGCGGTTTTCTATCAGATTTTTCCCGAGCGGTTCAGAAATGGCGACCCGAGCAACGACCCGACTCATGCCTCGTTAGAAGACCCTGACTCAACGCCCACGAGCTGGAAAATTTCTCCTTGGACCGGCGATTGGTACGCTCGTGCAGAATGGGAGCAGCAAGCAGGCGCCAACTTCTATGACCACGGCGTTTTTAACCGCCGCTATGGAGGCGACCTCCAAGGGATACTCGACAAACTTGACTACCTACATGACTTAGGCATCAACACGATCTATCTGAATCCTGTCTTCTACGGAAAATCGCTGCATAAATACGATGCCGCTTCGATGCACCACATCGACCCCTACTTTGGCCCCGATCCGGCTGGGGACCTTGAGCTCATGCGTGATGAGTCGGGCGATCCCGCGACTTGGCACTGGACAACAGCCGACAAGCTTTTTCTAGAACTCATCGAAGCGGCTCACAAGCGAAATATCCGGTTAATCATCGATGGGGTATTTAATCACACTGGCCGAGCATTCTTCGCGTTTGCCGATATCCTTGAGAATCAAGGCGAGTCGCAGTACCAAGATTGGTACCTCGTACAATCGTTCGACGACCCAACCACCAAGCAGAACGAGTTGAAGTATAAAAGTTGGTGGGGCTACGAATCGCTGCCTGAGTTTGCGGACTCTCCCTCGGGAGACAATCTCCACCGTGGGCCGAAGCAGTATGTTTTCGATATCACTCGCCGCTGGATGGATCCCAACCACGATGGCGACCCGTCCGACGGTGTCGATGGCTGGCGACTTGATGTTGCTAACGAAGTGCCCATTGATTTTTGGCGTGACTGGAACACGCTTGTTCGCGAATTGAACCCCGAGGCTTACACCGTCGGAGAATTTTGGAACGAAGCATTGGACCACTTACTCAAGGGACGGTTCTCGGCAACGATGAACTACCACGGCTTTGCCTACCTGGTAAAGGGTTTTCTGATTGATGGGACCCTGGCGCCAGGCCGCTTTGGACAAGAGTTGCAATCGCGCCGCCAAAGTTTTCCCTTGGCTATGCAATACGCACTCCAAAATCTGATCGATTCGCACGACACCGACCGAATGGCCTCGATGATTGTCAACGCAGGAAACAATCGCTACCACCAGCCCGACCGCTTTGACTACGACGTTTCCGAAAAATCGGGGGCTCGCAACAACAAAGACTACGAGGTGAGACGCCCGAATGCTCGCGAAAGAAAAATCCAGCGTCTCGTAGCACTCATGCAAATGACTTACGTCGGAGCGCCGATGGTTTACTACGGCACCGAAGCCGGCATGTGGGGCGGCGACGATCCTTGCGACCGAATGCCAATGGTTTGGTCTGATCTTACTTATCAAGACCAAGCAGAAGATCCCTTAGGGCGACCTCGCGAGGCAGATTCCGTTGGCTTTGACCCAACTTTGTTCGACTACTATCGCCGCGTGATACAGCTTCGCAAGGACAACTCGGCTTTGAGTCGTGGCAAGTTTGAACTGGTTGATCATGACGACGAGTCAAAGTTCATTTCCTTCCGTCGGCAACGAAATCGTGCTGCTGTACTCGTTGCCATCAATCGTGGTGAGCATGAATTCGAGTACACTCTTCCATTGGAGTCGAGCGAAGCCCCGCGACAGATCTTTTCAACGGAAGATGCCTCTACGACATTCGACATTCGCAAAGAAAGCGAACGATGGGTCGTCACGATGCCTCCACTCAGTGCAGCCGTGTTTGATGAGCAGGCGTCTGGAAAGTAGTACCGGCCCATGGCAACTCGACGGAAGAAAAACCGCCTAGCAGCAACCGCTTCGTCGATTCTCTTGTTTGGAATTCTTACAAGCCTTCTCGGTTGTGAGCAAACCGACAACCGGCAAGTCGTGACTCTCTGGCACCAAATGGTGCCACGAGAAAGAGTCGTATTAGACCGGCTGATAGCGAAGTTCGAGGCAACTCACCCTGACATCCGAATTCGAGCTCTCTACAAAGAGACCGAAGAACTTCGCAGCGGTTTTCAAGCGGCTGCCCTTGCGGGAATTGGTCCCGAGCTGGTTTACGGCCCGTCCGACGTGCTGGGCGCTTTCCATTCCATGCGAATAATTCAAGACATGAGTCCTTGGGTGCCCGAACAGTTTGAGGAAAATTTCCTCAAAGAGGCACTCACTTATCTGCCAGGGCCAACCGACTCGCAGCAGAGAGTTCTGGTACAAATTCCAGATCGATTCGGAAATCACTTAGCCTTGGTCTACAATCGAAACTTCATTGCCGTTCCTCCTAAGACGACAGACGACTTGATCCGCTTGGGTATCGCCAATACGATCGATGCCGATCATGATGGCCGCAACGAGCGATACGGCTTGGTTTGGAATTTTGCCGAACCTTTTTTTATGATCCCGTTTCTCACCGGACACGGCGGCTGGGTGTTCGACGATTCGGGCAAACCGGTGCCTGCTCTTGACACTCCCGAGTGCGTCGCGGCACTACAGATGGTTGTTGCCCTGCGAGACAAGTATAAGATCGTTCCACGTAGTTGCGACTACGAGACAGCCGACTCGCTGTTCAAAAGTGGTAAAGCCGCAATGATCATCAACGGCGACTGGATCTGGACCGACTACCTAGAGACCCAAGGCATCGATGCCGTTGTTGCCCCGCTGCCTGTGGTAAGCTCGACCGGCAAACCAATGGCTCCGATGGTATCTCCCAAAGGATACTCGCTCAACGCTTTCGCCAGCACAAAAGGAGCGTCCGCGGCGATGCAATTTGTGCTCATGATGACTAGCGAAAAGACACAGCGAGAATTCATGCAGGAAGTTCGCATCCTGCCCTCGCGAAAAGCTTTGCTCCAAGACCCGGCCCTTTCGGCAGATCCTACTTTGCTGGCATCTAAACAACAGCTGGGCAATGGCCGGATGATGCCCGTTGAGACCGAACTACGCGCTGTCTGGGACGCGATGCGCCCCCACTATCAATCGCTACTAGGCGGAAATCTTTCTGCCGAGCAGGCCGCCCAAGCGATGCAGAAGGACGCATTGCGCGGGATCGAACTCCTCAACCGCAAATCGACCGAAGCCCCAGCCGCTTGGGCGTGGCAGCTGACTGGCATTCTCCTAATCGCAAGCCTTGTCGTCTGGCAACGCCAGAGCATCGCTGATTTTTTCCCCGACATACGCCGTCAACCATTCGCCTACCTGCTGATCGCGCCGGCATTGGCGACGATTTTTCTGACGGTCGTATTTCCCTTCGGCTACAACGTGGCGCTTTCGCTCTCTGACATGTCGCTCACAAATTTCCAGGACTGGAAAATTGTCGGTCTCCGCAATTACGTCGAGGTTCTCTCCGAAGCCAAGTTCTTCTTCATCCTTCTCAAGACGCTCGTCTGGACTCTCGTGAACGTCGCTTTCCATGTAGGCATTGGTGTCATGCTTGCGATTGCAATCAACGGCCCAATTCGCGGCAAAACAATCTACCGTATCCTGCTGATCATTCCTTGGGCAGTGCCCGCCTATATTACGGCCCTCACTTGGCGCAGCATGTTTCATTTCGACTATGGCGCTGTCAATCTCTTGGCAGGCAATCTGCTGGGAATCGATCCGATCAACTGGTGGAACGACCCTGGGCCAGCTTTCGCCGCATGTATCGTTGCCAATGTCTGGCTTGGCTATCCGTTTATGATGGTCATCGCACTGGGAGGCCTCCAGGGGATTCCGGGAGAACTCTATGAAGCGGCAAAAATCGATGGCGCAACACGCTGGCAACAATTTCGCAACGTCACGCTACCACTGCTCAAACCGGTGTTGGCTCCCGCAGTGACACTCGGGGCGATTTGGACCTTCAACAACCTGAATGTTATCTGGCTTGTTTCCAACGGCGGAGAGCCGGCAGACAAAACGCATATCCTGGTTTCTTACGTCTACAAGGCGGTATTCAATTTGTACCGCTATGGATACGGATCGGCCCTTTCGATGGTTATCTTTGCGATTCTTCTCGTTGCAAGCCTCATCTCACTTCAACGAAGCAAAGCCACGGAGAATGTTTATGGATAAGCCAACCGAACCACGCTCGATCTCGCTACTGCGACACGCAGTCCTTTTGGTGTTTGCAGCAATTAGTGTGTATCCTGTGCTCACGGTCGTGTCGATTTCGCTGCGGCCTGGCAACCAATTGCAGTCGACCGACCTTTCGATAATTCCCGAGGGCTGGAGCTTCGATTCCTATCGAGAGTTGCTTTTTGAGCAACCCTTTTTACTTTGGCTTGGCAATTCAATCTTGGTGTCAGCCTTAGTCACCCTGACGGGGGTCGCCATGGCAGCCATTGGTGGTTATGCGTTGAGCCGGTTCAAATTCATCGGACGGCAGAGCACGATGTTGGCCCTGCTCACGACGCAAATGTTTCCTGCTACCATGCTGCTCTTGCCACTCTACATTCTGATTGCCAAGCTCCACCTAGTAAACACATTCCTCGGTTTGATGATTTTCTATGTCTCGACCGCATTACCTTTTTGTGTTTGGCAAATGAAAGGGTTTTACGATACGATTCCTACTTCGCTCGAAGAAGCCGCTCGAATCGACGGTTGCAGCCAGCTCGAAGCGTTCACCAAGGTCATCCTTCCGATCGCCGTCCCCGGCCTGGTAATCACGGCTCTTTTTAGCTTCATGACCGCATGGAGCGAATATCTTGTGGCCGCCCAGGTCCTGCAAGAATCGGAGCTTTTCACCTTGCCGCTTGGCATCAAAAGCTTTCAAGCAAGCATGTCAACCCAATGGGGCCTCTATGCAGCAGCTTCTATCTTGGTGAGTTTACCTGTGGTAGTCGTCTTCCTCGCGTTAAGCAAATTTTTAGTGTCGGGGATGACACTCGGAGCAGTCAAAGAATAGACGCCGACGTCTATCGCCAGCATGTTTGCCGGTTTTTGAAGCCGCCATACTACTCAGCCCCTCTCCCTGCGTTCGACGGTCCTTCAGAAGGCGATGTCGCGTTGACAATCGCTTCCACTAAGGCCGTCTGCGAGACGGGAACGTCGCTGTAAGTACAGATTTTAGCAGATGCCTCGTCAAATGGTTTAAGAGACTCGGGCGTTCCCAATGAGGCAAGTACGCAGCACTCATGCTGCAAGAGTTTACAGAGCAGGTTGGCGTGTTTTTCTTCCAGGCCAAAACGATGCCAAGCAGCCGGTTTAACGATCATGGCTACCAGAACCTGCTCTGCGCTTTTTGCCTCCGCCAGAATTTCATCGACTTCTGCCTGCCCGCTATTCGGTCCTAGCTCAAAGTAGGTCGACTGAGAAAACCGCTTTCGCAACTCGTCAGCCAAAGGTTGTTCAGCTAGGTCGAGATCGGTTTCAAATGGCTTCAACAGGACCGTCAACAGGGATCGGTCTGTCGAAAGAGGGAGAAGCTTTTTGGAATCTGCCACGATCTCAACCGCATTTCGAGCACAACTTAGCGCTAAATTGGCGGCCAGTTGCTCGCCTGTTTCTGCCGGAAAGTTTACATCGACAGGCACCGTATTTATGAAATCATTTCGCTCTGCAAAGGCGAGTTCTTTGAGATGCCAAAGCCTGGAAAAAGCTTCTTCGATTCGTTCCTCGGTGAGTCGACCTTGAGAGCAAGCCTCGGACAAGGCGTCGAGCGTTGCGACCGGATCTGCAACGTCAAGCAAGATATCGACTCCTGCCTCAATAGCTTCAACGGCCAAGCTCCCTTCGTTTGCCGACTCGCGTTTGACGCCCTCCATCAGCAGGCTGTCAGAAACGATCGCCCCTTGGAAGCCCATTTGGTTGCGAAGCAGCTCCGTGAGTATTGGATAAGATAGGGTTGCCGGCTTACCGCTCGCGTCTAACTGAGGGTACTGAACATGAGCCGTCATGATAAGCGATACTCCAGCTTCGATTGCAGCTCGGAACGGCACTAGCTCGCACGCTTGCAGATATCCAAGACTCGAATCGACACAGGGGAGGGAACTGTGCGAATCCTCATGCGTGTTGCCATGCCCTGGAAAATGCTTTGCCGTGGCCAAAAGACCCTCTGCCTGACAACTCGTAACGAACTCGCTAACCAGCTGCGCAACTCGTTGCGGTTCGGAGCCGAAAGCACGAGTCGCGATGATTGGATTTTCGGGATCGATATTCACATCCGCGACGGGGGCAAAAGCAATGTGGATTCCATTCGATCGGGCGGTTGCGGCTGTCAGTTTGGCAAATAGTCGGACAGCTTCCTCTGCCTCCTCGTCTATTGCGTCAAATGCCATGGCATGGGGAAACATGGTGTGGCCGATTAATTGCTGGCCAGCACCGCGCTCGATGTCTGCGGCTACGAGCAAGGGACAGCGGCTCTGAGCTTGTAAGTGTGCAAGAGTTCTCGCAGTTTCTCCTCGTCGTCCGTTAAAGAGCAGCAGCCCTCCGATCGGGCATTCTTTCAACAAGCTTGCGACCCTCGAAGCCTCTTGCTCAACCGTTTGGACGGGCGGCAAGTTTGAACCGATCCGCACGAATATCAGCTGGGCAAGCTTCTCTCGCAGGGAAGAAGGTTTTTCAAGGTAAGGGAAGTTGGTCATGCTTGAAAGATTTCCTATTCAGATGGAAGCGAAATCAATCGCTTCTCGTAACGGTTAAACGTACGGCCAGGTTCCGCGTCCGCATGTTTCGCGTATAAACGAGTAGGGCTTACCCAAGCGATTATTGCCTGACGATGCCCTTGGGTTTGAATATCGTGTAGGCAGCGAAGCATCAGGATTTTTCCGATGCCTAAGCCTTGAAAGTCGGAATGTGTCCCCATAGGACCAAACCACCCGGTCCCCAGGTTATTACTGTCATAGACCGAAAACCCTATGACTTGCTCATCGCGGATTGCGAGGTGAATTGAGATTGGATCGTTTTGTAAACCGGTCGCAATTTCTGCTCGCCATGCGGGCCAGTATTGTGCAATCAGCTGATCCATAGATTCCGCATCGTCAGCCGAGGCACGTCGAACTTGGATTCCCTTTTGGTTCAAACCATTTTCAAAAAACTCCGTAGAAAAATCTTTCCCTTGCAAATTGGCAATAAGGTTTTTCGCCTGACCAACCTGTTCGTAACCGAAAGATTCAAAAAGTTGCGTAGCGTTTGCATAGCGAACATCGACTCCGGGGAAAAGATAGTTGGGCGCGGACTCTCCGACACGGATGGCTGCCACGTTGAGGTGAGTCAGCTTGTCCTCTAGTTCTTTGACCAGTCGACATGCGATGCCGTTTCGTCTGGCGTCTGGAGCAACGGCTAATAGTTTGATATAGCCGCGATGTTCTATCACCATTTTTCTAGCGACTCCGAGCGCCATGGCAATCGGTTGGCCATCTTGGTGTACGACGAGCGAGAGGTCGTCGTGGTAATCGGGATCGCCCCAAATTTTTTCATGGAAAACTCCCTCGCTTAGCTGGTCGTAAGGCGAGCTTTGGTTCCATAGCTGAAGAAGGCTCGGCAATTCGGAGAGACAAAAAGGCGCCGTGATCAATTCGGTCCCTCCTGAGAAGAAACTTTACCAAACTCTGGGTCGAGAGGTATGAACCAACAAACGGCAAAACTAGGTATCGTTGAAATCATGACCCAGACGAAAAAGTTTTGATAACCGACTAGCTCTTGAAGCCAGCCGCTAAGCATCCCGGGTAGCATCATGCCTAGTGCCATGAAACCGGTGCAGATTGCGTAGTGGGCCGTCTCGTGCTCGCCTTGCGAAACATAAAGCATGAAGAGCATGTAAGCGGTAAAGCCAAAACCATAGCCAAATTGTTCGACGGCCACAGCCAAATTGACTGCCATGAAACTCTCCGGCTGGAGGAACGAGAGGACGACGTAGACCGCGTTAGGCAAATTGATCGCAAGTACCATCCACAACAACCAAGCTTTGAGTCCATGCTTGGCTGCGACCAATCCGCCAAGAATCCCCCCGAGTGTCAGCATTACGACGCCAATGGTGCCGTAGACGAAGCCGACTTGAGTGGTAGTCAGCTCTAGGCCACCTGCTTGTCGTGTGTCAAGTAAAAATGGGGATGCCATTTTTACTAACTGCGCTTCTGCAAGCCTATAAAACAGAAGGAACCCGAGGATAGGTAGGATGTGCTTCTTTCTAAAAAATTCTGCGAAGGTCTCTAAGAATCCAGAAATAATCGAAGCGAAATCAGCAGACTTTTGAGGGCAATCCGACACGGGTTTCGGCAAGAAGAATCCATGGTAGAGGGAAAGCCCAAGAAACATTCCAGCCAGCAAATAGAAGGTGAGAGACCAAGCGGAAGTCAGGCCGATGGTTTGCTCGAAGTAGCCGGCGAACATCACCAAGAGCCCCTGCCCTGCGATCATGGCCAAGCGATAGAAGGTGCTGCGAATACCAACGAACCACGCTTGATCGTGCGAAGAGATTCCCAGCATGTAGAACCCGTCGGCAGCGATGTCGTGGGTTGCCGAGCTGAAAGCCAACAACCAAAGAAACATCATCGTGTACTGCAAAAAATTGTTGGTGGGAATCGTGAGTGCGACTCCCGCCAAACCGGCACCGATGAGGAGCTGCATCGAAACGATCCACCAGCGTTTGGTACGAATAATGTCGACCAAGGGACTCCAGAATGGCTTGATCACCCAAGGTAAATAAAGCCAACTGGTGTAGAGGGCAATTTTCGTGTTAGAAATGCCCAATTTCTTGTACATAATGACCGCTACGGTCATCACCACGACGTAGGGAATCCCTTCGGCAAAGTAGAGCGAAGGGATCCAAAACCATGGGCTGCGACGGGATTTGGGAGTCGCGTTTTGATCGATAGAAGAATTGCTTGACAAAATTGGTCGTCCATTTAGTGGGAACGTAACGACAAAAATGTGGTCGGGCTTTCTTGGCCAATACGATCGACCGTTGAAACCGCTACTTCCTCAGGGTTACGGCAATCGTTGCCCTCGGGGCAAGACTTCGGGATGTCGAACTCGCCGATTCGACCGGGGAGTATTTCTAGTGTCCATTGGTGTCCTTGACGTATTCTCACCACCCAAAGCCATGGCTGTTTACCGCTCTCGGTCTTGAGTTGAAGCAAAGGCTTCGCTTCGAGTTGAGTGAGAATTGGTTTTTCCGGTGGCGAATCGCCTGGCTCGGCAAGCCATGGGCTTGCTGGCACGAGCGCGGGGTGCTGGTACGGTCCATCGGCTAACTTGTCGGCAATGCCCTCAGAGTTTCCGGCCAGGGCTTTGATGCTGAAGTGAACATTGCCACTTGCTCCCTGATGTGCTTGGGTCAGTTGGATTTGAGCAACGATTTCGCTAGCGGGCCATCTCAGTTTTCCCTCGGCAAAGAGTTTGGAAGTGTAGTTGCCTGGCCACAAGTGCCGGGATTTGAGATTCTGGGCATGCCACCAGTCGAGCAACACGGGATAGCTTTGAGCAGGTGGAGCAATTTTCCAGTAGAGCTGTGGGGTGAAATAATCGAGCCATCCTTCGACAAACCATAGGCGAGCGTCGGCATAAAGAACCGAGTATTGATCGAAACCTTTGATCTGAGGGGGATGCCCTGGTCGCCAAATGCCAAAAGGGCTAATGCCGAACTTTACCCACCGCTTCTCTTGTTTGATCTCGCGATAAAGACGTTCGACAAAACGGTCGACGTTTTGCCGCCTCCAATCATCGCGAGAGAGTTTTTCGCCCCCGGCCTTGGCTAACTCCCAACTTGACTCGTCAGGAAATTCAACGTGGTTTCCTTCCTCGTCCTTCACAGGATAGGGGTAGAAATAGTCGTCCAGGTGAACGCCATCGATATCGTAGCGACGGACGACGTCAAGAATTACGGCAATGGTATGATCGACCGCGTCCGCTTCGCCTGGATCGAGCCATAAGTACTTGCCGTACTTCTTCACTACTTGCGGATTTTTCTTGCTAATGTGTCCTTCAGATATCGGACTTTTGGCACTCGGATGGAGGGCCCTGTAGGGATTGAACCACGCATGCAGCTCGATACCGCGAGCGTGAGCCTGTTCTACGGCGAAAGCCAGTGGATCGTAAAGAGGTTTTGGGGCCTGGCCCATCTTTCCGGTCAGGAACTCGGACCAAGGCTCAAGCTTCGATTGATAAAGGGCGTCGCAACTGGGGCGGATTTGCAAGATGACGGCATTCAGATTGAGTCGCGACGCGGTATCGAGCAGAGCCAAGAGTTCAGCTTTTTGCTTTTCGGTTGAGAGCCCCTTCTTTGAAGGCCAATCGATGTTCGCAACCGTGGCAATCCATGCAGCGCGAAACTCTCGGGAGGGTGAGAGGACTTGATCGATTTCGTGATCGGCAATTGCTAAGTGCGACCTTGCGAAAAGTGCCCCACAAACTGAAGTGAAAATGAGCATCACGATAAGACGATTGTTTGTTGCGAACATACTCCCTACTCTACCGACCGTTGATGAGTGACAGCAATAAGCTGCGCGTGGTTTCGCACCAATTTGCAAAAGAAAAATGAGTTTCTTGCATCGACTACGTTCGTTTGCGCATCGCCCTATCGCTTTTGCGTAAGCAATGCTTGATCGTCTCACAATAGATAAACCTAGTGCTTTGACAACTCTTAGAATTGGGGGGGCTGGCTGACAGAAGTTGTTATCCAGATAGGTTGTTCTGACAGCCAGCACCCCAATTTTTAGCTATGACAAAGCACTAGTGCGCGCCTCGCGGACTAGTGCAGATGTTCTGCGCCTTCGAGAGACTCATAAAAAGAGCCCGGCAATGAACTGCTGGGCTCTTATCGAAAGTCCATTCGCCCAATCGTATTCAGAGCGGCGAGAGATTGTTAGCGTGACGTTAAGAATCTTGTTCGGGGTAGGGATTATGCTTTTGGGTGTGACAGGGAACCATCTTTTTGTTTTCGCCGTCCCAGCCCATCATCTGGCCGGTGCGCCACGACTCGTTGGCCATTACAACGGCCGTCACGCCAGCTACGCCGAGCTTGACGGGACAGTTGAGTTCCTCGCCGTTTCGCATGTGGTTATGCAAGTTGGTGTGATGCAAGACGGTATCTTCGGCACCGGTTTTCTTGTGCTCGCCGAGTACCTTGCCGTCTTTGTCTTTGGCGACCCAACCTTCAGGGGTGAAGTAAAGGGTGCCTCGGTAGCCGCGGATGAGGTGGTCGATGCCGACCCGATTGCCTTGCGTCCCCAGCACATAAACCGTCATGCCGCGAGGGTATTCGCAAATCATTTCAAGGCTATCAGGAAGATCACGATGTTCTGGCCATTGCCAGATGCCCCCCATGCCCACGACGCGACGCGGATAGAGCAGGTCGAGTGCTTTCATAATCCGAGTGATACGGTGAATGAATAAGTCGGTCGCGATGCCACCCGAGTAGGCTGCGTAGTTGCGCCACTCGAAGTAATGGTGCGGATTCCATTCGGTCTTTTCCGCAGGGCCGAGCCAGGCGTTCCAGTCGAGATCGGCCGGTTTGGGTGTGTCGTCATTGATGGATGGGTTGCGAAACAGGCCTTGGTCGCCATAGCGGCGGACATATTCGATCTGGGCTTGAACAACCTGGCCGATGATGCCTTCCTTAATTGCATCGCGAGCTGAGCTATAGCTGTCGTCAGACATTCCTTGGACGCCGACTTGTACCGGCAGGCCGGTCTCGGTCTGCTTTTTCATTACGGCTAGCGCTTCGGGAATTGTGTGCGTGAGCGGTTTTTCGCAGTAAACTGCCTTGCCTGCGTCGAGTGCTTCAAGCGTCATGTGAGCGTGTTGATGCTCGGGGGTCGCGATCGTGACGTAGTCGATGTCTTTCATGTCGAGTATCGGGCGATAGTCGGTCAGGGTGTGGGTGGCCTCAATTTTCGCGGCCCCTGCTTCGGCGCGAGTTTTCCAACAATCGGCGATGGCGATTGCCTGAAGATTATTTTCCTCCTTCAGACGGTTGTACGTATTCATATGGTTGCCAGCCATGCCTCCGGCGCCGATGAAGCCGATACGGATGCGATCGTTGGCCCCGATCACCCGAGCGTAACTTTCTGCGGAGACGGCAGCGGTTGTTGTAGCGGCTCCAGCAATTTCCAAGAAACGACGACGAGAAACAGGGTTCTGCGCAGGCATAGGAGGGGCTCCAGAGAGGGTAGGAATCAGGCGGGAGCTGGATCGCTTTCTGATCACAGCGATTGGATACGGAAGGGGGAGACGAAAAAAATCGCGAGGTAAAGCGGCGGGTACTTTCCCTAGGGCTAGAGGACGAACCTACGAGCGTTATTGTTCTGCTCGGCACTGTTTGCGAACGCGATTTTTTCGACTGGTCGAGCTAGGCTTCGACGCTTGGGGCGTGAAGTTTTCTTAGTTCTTCAAGCTCGCTGGATAGTCGATGGCGAAGCGGGCTTTCGGGTCGCAGTTCGTCCAGTAGATTTTCGGCATCGTCAAAGGTGCCAGTCGAGATATCGGTTGATTTAAACAGTCTAGTCCAACTACGCGAAACTTCGCTTTCAGTGAGCAAGGTTGCTCTCCTATTTAAGCTAAGGGGAAGGGGCTACTAAATGACGAACCTGTCACTCACTCCATTATTCCTGCTATTGCGTGAGGCAGCAAGTACATTGTGGTTTTCTTCACTGCGGTTTTCTTCTTTCTTCGCTCTACTTTCCCCTCTTTCTCAAAGAGCAGGATAGCCCTCGAAAGGCAGAGTTGACCTCCGATGGGCAGTGACGGGAATCAATTTTGGCAGCTACCATGCGACCAACTTGCATTGGACAAAATGGCAAAGTGCGTTTTTTGCTGTTTTTCGCGTTATTTGCGGGCAAGAAAGTCGAGCTGAGAGCCGTTTCTCGTTTTTGTGGCAAAATTTGATGCCTGGGTTGATGCTAACCAGCGAGTCGTCTGTGTGCATTGGCGAAGGGGTATCGGATTTGCGCAACATGATGGCATTTCAACATTTAGCTTCAAAATATCGTGTCGATTTTGGCACTGGGCAAATTGATTGTCGGGCCAGATGGTGGTAGGTTTCTCTGGAGCGTGGGGCATTGTGCATGATTCTCTTCAAGATTTCCTCCTGTAGGGGGTGCACCGATGATTTGGGCAACTTACAATAGACAGTCGCGATTTTCGCTTCCGGTCCCCATTCTTCTTTGGCTAGCCTCGTGGATGGGCCGATGGTCTATACTCAGCCTTAGGCCTGCGAGAATTAGGAGTGCCTTGCCAGGGATTTGGCAGACGGATCGTTTTCGATAGATTCCCGCCTGAAGTATTTGATTCGAAGCGTTTGATTCGTCGTAGTGATTTGATATACCGTTCGATCCCTCCCCCCTCCCTTTTATCGAATGACGAGATCTGAAGTACGAAGCACGAACCGTTGTGGCTTGCCGCTGATGTTGCCAGTCGCTCTCAAGTTCGTCGTTCGACATTCTGAATTCGTCATTCAAATAGGTCTCTAGGACTTCGCCATCGTGCATCTCGACCATCTTCCCGGCTCGTTTTTTGGCCCGTCAAACCTGATTGAGCTTTTGCAGCATCGCGCGCTGCATCAGGGCGACGACATGGGCTTTCGATTTCTCGTAGATGGCGAAAGCAAGGCCCTTGAGTGGACCTACGCCGATGTCGACCGGAAAGCGAGGGCGATAGCTGCTTCGCTTCAAACGATGGACCTCGAAGGCGAGCGAGCGCTGTTGCTGTATCCTTCGGGCTTGGACTTTGTGGCGGCGTTTTTTGGGTGTCTTTATGCAGGGGTTACGGCGGTGCCGGCCTATCCGCCTCGTCGGAATCGCAATATGGCGAGGATCGATGCGATTGCAAACGATGCTTCGGCCAAGATTGCGCTGACTACGTTTGACGTTTTGCAACGAGTGCAGACGATGATCGGCGACACGCCGGCCCTCCAACAGATTCGATGGCGTGCGACTGATCAGTGGGACGAGAGCTTGGCCGATACCTGGCAGCGTCCGGATGTGCATGGCGAGACACTTGCCTTTTTGCAATACACCTCGGGCTCGACAGGCACGCCGAAGGGAGTGATGCTCTCTCATGCGAATTTGATGCACAACTCGGCGATGATTTCGTATGCGTTTGAGCATACCCGCTCGGGAAGCGGCTGTTTTTGGTTGCCTCTTTACCACGACATGGGGCTGATCGGCGGTATTCTGCAGCCTCTTTATATGGGCAAGGCGAATTCGCTTGTTTCGCCGACGCACTTTTTGCAAAAGCCCGTTCGCTGGCTGCAATTGCTTTCGCAATCGGGAGCGACGATTAGCGGAGGCCCCAACTTTGCGTATGATTTGTGTGTCGAAAAAATAACTGCCGAGCAGAAGACGACCCTCGATTTAAGCCGTTGGTCGTTGGCATTCAATGGTGCAGAGCCGGTACGAGCAGACACGATCGACCGGTTTAGCAAAGCGTTTGCCGAATGTGGTTTCCGTCGCGAAGCTTTTTATCCCTGTTACGGTTTGGCGGAAGCCACGCTGATTGTGACGGGTGGTTTCAAGCAGGCTCCGCCAGTGGTTCGCTCTTTTGAAAAAGAAGGGCTCGAACACAACGAGGTGGTTGAAGCCAAGCCTGGACACAAAGAAGTCCGTGAGCTGGTTGGCAGTGGCGGCAATCTGCTCGACCAGCAGATCGTGATTGCTGATCCTAAGACGTTCGAGCCTTTTGGCGATGACCATGTCGGAGAAATTTGGGTTTCGGGTCCAAGTGTTGCTCGCGGGTATTGGAAACGAGATGACCTGACAAAAGAAATATTCCAGGCAAAGCTTAGCGATGGGCGCGGTCCTTTCCTTCGGACGGGTGACCTGGGGTTCAAGAGCGACGGCGAATTGTTTGTCACGGGCCGGCTCAAAGATTTGATTATCCTTCGAGGTGTGAATCATTACCCTCAGGATATCGAGCAGACAGCTCAGTCGGCTCATGAGCATGTGAAGAATGCGGCGAGTGCGGCAATTATCGTAGGCGAAGAGGGTAGCGAGCAGTTGGTAATCGTGCAAGAAACGGTTCGTCTTCGGGGACTTGATTACCAAGATATCATTGATGCGATTCGTAAGAAGGTAGCAACCGAGAACGAACTTGCTGTGGCTGCAGTTGTGTTGCTACGGTCGCGAAGCATTCCGAAAACCTCAAGCGGAAAAATTCAGCGTCATGCTTGTCGCGACGGTTATTTGGCTGGCACGTTGGCTGAGCTAGCGACTTGGAAGGCCGAGACAGGGAAATTGGTGGTTGCCGAGTCTCGACGGCGTCGTCGCGATCAAGAGGAGCCGGCCACCTGGGTCGAAGAAGGCGATTTGCTTTCGCGAGACCCCTCGCAGGACAAAGAAAAATCTGCTGCAAAAAAGGCTCGGCCCAAGACTACGCCGAGTGCGGAACGTAATGGCGCCGCGAAGCCTGCGGTCGCGAAGACGCCGTCGGTGGAGATGCCGGAGGGACGTACGGGCGAGATTTTGCAGATCGTGTTTGATCAGGTGAAAGAGATTGGCCGTGAGCGAGTAAGCGACTTGCAGTGGAATACGAACATTGCTGAATTGGGTCTCGATTCGCTCGAACGGATCGAGATTATTGCCGCGTTGGAAGATACTTTTGGTGGCCGGTTTCCTGAAGATATCCTGCCTTCGATGGAGACCTGCGGCGAAGTGGTTGAGGCGATTGAAGAACATTTGGGGGGAGAGGTCAAACAGCGGCCTGCCCGTCCTAGCCAACTTACGGTGCTCGACGAAGATTGCGTTTTCTCGAAAAGTTCCGATTATCTTCGCTTCCGAAAAGATTATGCGAACGCTCGTCGGGAGGATATCCCGAACCCGTTTTTCAAGGTGCATGAAGGAATCACGAACGATCGGACCGTGATTGACGGGACCGAATACATTAACTTCTGTAGCTACAACTACCTAGGCATGTCGGGTGACCCGGCGGTTATCGAGGCGACGCAGGCGGCGGTCGGAAAGTACGGGACCAGTGTTTCGGCTAGCCGGCTGGTTTCGGGAGAGAAGCCTTTGCATGTCGATCTCGAGCGAGCGATTGCTGAGTTGATTGGCGTCGAGGATTCGGTTGTTTTTGTTGGAGGGCATTCGACTAACGAAACAACGATTGGCCATTTGTTTGGTGCCGGCGACTTGATTTTGCACGATTCGTTGTCGCACAACAGTATTTTGCAAGGAGCGATGCTTTCGGGAGCAAGGCGGCGTCCGTTTCCTCATAACGACTTCGAGGAATGCGACCGGATTCTGAAAGAAATTCGCCATGAGTATCGCCGTGTGTTGATCGTCGTGGAAGGCGTCTACAGCATGGACGGCGACTATACCGATCTGCCGAAGCTGATCGAGATGAAAAAGAAGTACAAGACCTATTTGATGGTCGACGAGGCGCACTCGATCGGCACGATGGGCTTACATGGCCGTGGGATGGCGGAGTTTTACGATATCAATCCGTCGGATGTGGATCTCTGGATGGGTACGCTCAGCAAGTCGTTTGGAAGTTGCGGTGGGTACATCGCGGGTTCCTCGGCGATTACCGAGTATCTGAAGTACACGGCTCCTGGATTTGTGTATAGCGTCGGTTTGAGTCCGGCGAATACGGCTTCGGCGCTTGCCTCGATCAATCTTTTGCAAGATGAGCCAGAACGAGTTGCGAAGTTGTCGACAAATTCTCGCTTGTTCCTCCAGCTGGCGAAGGAAAAAGGTTTGAACACGGGTTTGAGCAACAACACGCCTGTGATGCCGGTGATTACTGGCAATTCGGAGAATGCGTTGTTACTTTCCGATGGGTTGTTTAAGCGGGGGATCAACGTGCAGCCGATTCTTTATCCTGCCGTGGAAGACAGCGCTGCTCGGCTCCGTTTCTTTATCACGAGTACGCATACAGAAGAGCAAATTCGCTTGACCGTGGATGCGATTGCAGAAGAATTGTCTCGGATCGATCCGGTTTACGAGCATTCGACCCATGGGGCGAAGATGCCGGTTTTGAAACTAACGAGCGATTCGGCGTTGCCGCCTCGGTAGCTTGCGAACTCCCAAAAATAGTGCATGAAGTCCTGTCGGCTTCCGCCAGTGGCTCTCCCATTTTGCTTTACCTGGGCCATTTGCTTGATTAGAATTGTGGTTGTGGGGAGAGGCCGGTACGGACGGACCGTCTGGATAGAGAGGACTTAGGTGCGTGGCGTTAGAATGCGCTAGTACCGATTTCTACGCGAAGGGCTCCCATGTCGCAGGCGATTGTCGATCCCGCCGAACTGAGGCGGTTTGCTCACCAGTTGAGCAATTTCAATGTAGAGCTTGAAGAGCGAATCTCAACGCTTGCAAGCCAAATGCATAGTCTGAATGCCAGTTGGCGAGATCAGGAGCACAAAAAATTCTCGGAAGAGTTCGAGCATCATTTGAAGCTGATTGCTCGCTCGATCGAGGCCTCGAATCAATATGCCCCTTTCTTGCTGCGCAAGGCAGAACGTATTGAAGAGTATTTGCAGCAGAAGTAGTGTGAGTTTTGGGTCGCGATTTTTGAGCTGTAAGTTACGTTAGGAGTACAGAACCTCGGAACTTGCAACTCAAAACGGCTTTGTTGACTACTCCATTTGGAAAAAATTCCTGACAGGATGAACAGGATTTTTTTGATAAGGATTTAGGAAGTAGAGCCCCTCAATCAGTTGATAGCAAAAACAGGTTATGTAGGATTTTGAAGGAAGAATAAAAAGTAACCGTCCACGGGACAGAAAAGAAAAGAATAAACACGGAGGCACAGAGAGCACCGGGAAAGAAACTGGTGCTGTGACAAAGCACAAAGCACTCGTTTATCCATTTTCGATAAAAACCGTTCAAGAAACGATTGAAAAACGCCGTGTTCTCTGTGCCTCCGTGTTTCAATTCCTTTTAATCCGAGTCGCAAATAGCCAAACTTTTTGAAGAATGCCCCTGTTTTTAACCGACGAACAGGATTCGACCGAATGATCCCGTCCATCCTGTTTTATCCTGTCAAAACAAACCCACTTTTAGGCAATTGCTCGACAAGGCAGCTCAAAACTCGTAACTCTTTCCCGTAGGAAAACCATGTCAGGGTCGGCGCAAGTTGAATCGATTGCAGCGATTGAGGGATTTCGAGGTGCGCTCACACAGTTTGAACAGCGTGCTAGTGATGCGATTGAGGTATTGGCTGCCGAGCTACGGCGGGCCGTTGATTGGTTGGAGCATGAGCAGCCTGCTTACTGGAAAGAACAGAGCCGACTTGCAAACGATGCGATTCATCAGGCGAAGCGAGATTTGGAGCGTTGTCTGGCGTTTCCGGTTGCCGACGAGCGTCCCTCTTGTCGCGAAGAGCGAGCCAACCTCAAGAAGTGTCAGGCCCGTTTGGATTTTTGTCGTGAGAAAACCGAGCGTGTGAAGTACTGGAACCGTCAGCTCCAGCATGAGCTGTTCGAGTACCAGGGCCGCGTGGGGTGTTTGGAGCGGATGATGGAAACCGAGCTGCCTGCGGCGCGGGCCAAACTGCAAGAGATTGTACGGCGACTGGACGACTATCGTCTCGAACGTCCGCCGGTGTCGATCGATCCGTTGGAAAGTGCTCCTAGCAAGACTTCGGAAGGAGACGAGTAGCGTATGCGACCTTGGGACCTTGATACGAGTGCAGCGCAGATTCGGAAAGCGATGGAAGACCTCCAAGTCGCTTGGCAAGAGACCCATCAGCAGTGGCACGATACCGTAAGCCAAAAGTATTCGGAGACGCATCTCGAACCCCTCGGACCTGCGCTCAAACAAACGCTCGACGCAGTCGGCCAAATGCAGCAGTTAGTGAGCCAGATGCGGCGAGAGGTTGAAGAGAATAGCGAATGACGAATATCCCTAACCCCTAACCCCGCTCCTTCTATGCCTTTTCGACTTTCTACACGTCGACAGCTTGAGCTAATGCAACAGTTGCAGCAGGTAGCAGATTCGCGCGCGACGTTAGAAGCCAGTACGTCGGCCGCTTTGCAGGAAGAGCTCGCAGCTTCGGAACGAGAAAAACGCCGTTCTACCGAGAAGCTCGAACAAGAGTCTTCGCAGCTTCGGCACGATTTGGAAAACAAATATGCTTCTACGAAGAGAGAGGCTAGCGAGGGATGCGAGAATACCCAACACGAGTTACGGCAGAAGAATGCAGAGCAAGTTCGCCTGGTTGAAAAAACCTATCAACGTGCTGCTTTAACGATTGAGCGCAGGAAGAAGGAGAGCGAATGGCAAGCCTTGGCGGTATTTGATGCCGCGAAGGATGAGCCGCAAAAGTTGCTCGACGAAGCTGGCAAGCGGCTCCATGTGCGTATGCTCCAGGTCGAGGGGCTAGAGCGAGATGCCAAGACGCTGCTGACGATGCGACGTCTTGCGGCGACGGAAGAATCGGAAGAAGTTTTGGCAGCGTCTGCCTCGGAAGACGAGTGCGACGATTTAAGTACGTCCGAGAATCGTTTGCAAGAGGCGATTAGTGAGTTGCATCGGGAAGTGCTTGGTTTTCAATCGCAGATGTTGTCTTCGGTTTTGCTTGAGGGAACGCGGCCGATTGGTTGGTTTGTGTTTGCTTGTGTACTGGCCATTGTGCCACTAGGCTGGCTGACGGGATGGAATCATTGGCTTTGGCCGCCTGCGGCGTTGGTTTCCGGGGTACTGTTAGCAGGGATCGGGTATCTCGTTTTAGGGCGACGGGCTCAGCGGCAGTCGCTCGAACACTTTTCGCTGATTCGGTCTTTGCTAGGGAACACGCGTCGCGTCGAGAAGGAAGTGCGCAATCGGGCCGAAGCTCGCAGCCGGCAGTTGGCGCAGGAGATTGATCAGACCAAGCAGCAAGACTTGACTGCTGCCAAGGAACAACGCGACAGAGAACAAGCCGCGGTAGAAGCTCAGCGTGATGAAAAACTTGGGAAGCTGATCGCAGAACTTCAGGCTGAAATTCAACAATCGCAAGAGAAATGCGACCAGAAAATCGCGGCTGCGGATGCAGAGTTTCCCCCGCGGCTCGATCAGCTGGCCGAGCAGCGAAAGTCGTCAGCCAAGGCGAATGCCGAGGAATATGAGCAACGCATTACCGAAGCCAAGACCGCCCAGAAAAGTGCGTGGGCTTCGCTGGCGGAAAGCTGGAGAGAAGGTTTTCGGAAGATCTCCGGCGAGTTGGGAGAGATGTGCGAGGTTTGCGAGCAGTTGTTTCCAGACTGGTCGGTCACCGAGTGGGATGAGTGGGCCCGTCCAACCGATCCGCCGGCTGCGATTCAGTTTGGCCGGTGTCGGTTGCCGTTGTCGTCGGTGAAAAACGGTGTCTCGGGAGATCCTCGTCTTGTACCTAAGCAAACCGAGCTTGAGTTGCCTGCGTTGATAACGCTCGACGAGCAGCCGCGGATGGTAATCACCGCGAGCGGCGAAGGTCGCGCGGCGGCGGTCGAGATGATGCAAGCAACGATGCTGCGGTTTCTGACCGCGATGCCGGCTGGCAAGCTTCGGTTTACGATCATCGATCCTTCGGCTTTGGGCGAAAACTTTGCGACTTTCATGCACTTGGCCGACTACGACGAGCAGTTGGTAGGGAAGCGAATCTGGACCGACTCGCGGCAAATCGACGAACGGTTAAGTTTGCTTTCGAACCACATGGAAAAAGTGTTGCAGAAGTATTTGCGAAACGAGTTTGAAACGATACACGATTACAATCGCCAGGCGGGCGAGGTGTCGGAGCCCTATCATGTGTTGGTCGTGGCGAATTTTCCGTCGGGGCTGAGCGATGCTTCGATCCGTAAGTTGACAACTATCGCGACGACAGGACCCCGCTGCGGTGTTTATACGTTGATGAGCGTTGACGATCAGTTGAAACTACCAAACGAGTTTAATTTTGAGCAGCTATTGAGTGGTGCGGTACATTTGAAGTGGGTTAAAGACCGGTTGGTGTGGCAGTATCCTCTGTACGAAAAACTGCCGCTTGAACTCGACCGGCTACCTCCGCGAGAGTCGCTAAACAATCTTTTTCGGCAGGCGGGGCTTGAATCTCGCGAGGCTAGCCGCGTGGAAGTTCCGTTTGAGGTGGTAGCCCCTAGCGAAGAAAAAATTTGGTCTGGTAGCACGGCGCGCGAGTTGGTGGTACCGGTCGGACGTGCCGGGGCGAAAGAGTTGCAGTCGGTCCGTTTGGGGTTAGGTACTTCGCAGCATATGCTGATCGCGGGGAAAACTGGGTCGGGTAAGTCGACCTTGCTGCATGCCTTGATTACGAATGCGGCACTTTACTTTAGCCCACAGGAGCTAGAACTGTACTTGATCGACTTCAAAAAAGGAGTCGAATTCAAAACCTACGCCACGGGCCAGTTACCTCATGCCCGGGTGATTGCGATCGAGAGCGAACGCGAGTTTGGCGTGAGCGTATTGCAGCGACTCGACGAGGAGCTACGACGCCGAGGCGAGCGTTTCCGGGAACTCGGCGTGCAGGATCTTGCCGGATATCGAAGAAAGAGGTCAGAGGTCGGAAGTGAAAAGTTAGGGAACAATCATTCAAAAGACAAGAAGGCAGCGGGCTCTACCCCACCTCACCTCTCGCCTCCCACCTCCCACCTCTTGCAAGATCCAATGCCCCGCATACTGTTGGTCGTCGATGAATTCCAGGAAATGTTTGTTACCGACGACAAATTATCGCAGGATGCGGCGTTGCTGCTCGATCGGCTCGTACGTCAAGGCAGGGCATTTGGGATTCATGTGTTGCTGGGTTCACAGACACTTGCAGGGGCGTATTCGCTAGCCCGTAGTACGTTGGGCCAAATGGCGGTTCGGATTGCGTTGGAATGTAGCGATGCCGATGCACACCTGATTTTGAGCGACGAAAATACGGCGGCTCGGCTGCTCAGCCGGCCTGGGGAAGCAATTTATAACGATCAGAATGGGTTGGTCGAGGGCAACAGTTCGTTTCAGATTGCGTGGTTGCCAGAACCTCAGCGTCAAAAGTACTTGGCGACGATTCGCGAGCATCACCAAGCGAGCGGTGCGACGGTTGAACCGGCGATCGTGTTTGAGGGCAACATGCGTGCGAATCCGCTGGACAACGAAGCGTTGGTCGCGTCGATTGAACAGAAACGGGACGGAGAAATCCGAGAGCCGACAATTTGGTTGGGTTCGGCAGTCAGGATCGAGCCGCCGACGCAGATTGCTTTGCGGCGGCAGGGAGGAAACCATTTGCTCGTGGTGGGGCAGGACGAGACGTCGGCAATCGGCGTGTTGTCGACCTCGGTTGTGGCCTTAGCTGCGCAGCACGGAAGCAAGCCGTCGGCAATTACGATACTCGATGGTTCGCGTCCCGAATCGTCGGAGCAAGGAGTTTGGTCGACGGTTGTCGAAGCATTGCCACATGCTACCTGTGTGAGCGAACTTCGAGAGGCTTCGGCGGCCGTGGCAGCGTTGGCCGAGGAAGTGGTGCGCCGCAGCGAGTCGCCTGACTCGCAAATGGTGCCCCACTATTTGGTGATTCACGACTTGGCGCAGTTTCGCGATTTACGACAGACCGAAGAGGACTTTAGCTTTTCGTCTTCGTTGATGGCAGAGAAGGGAGGAGCCGGCGGCAAGAAGCTACCGCTTGATAAGCAGTTCCGCAATCTATTGCGAGAAGGCCCGGCGGTTGGTGTTCATGTGCTACTTTGGTGTGATTCGCACAACAGCTTGACGCGGTTTGTGGATCGGTTGACGATGCGAGAATTTGATTATCGCGTGGCGCTGCAAATGAGTTCGGTTGATTCGACGAGCCTGATCGATTCGGCTGCGGCAAGCCGACTGGGAGAGCATCGGGCGATTTTCTATCGCGACGACTTGGGAACGCAGGTAAAGTTCCGGCCTTATGGCCGGCCTACTCCGAAGTGGCTTACTTGGGTAGACGAACAACTTGCCGAAGAGAAGCTGGCTTCGCGTTAGGGAGTGTCTCAACTACTCTGCAAAGCCAGCGTGTGCTCGCAATGTTCTAAGATCAACTCGGTAGTAGAGCGGCGGTCGGCAAATTGCGTGCTAAGAAATATGTGCCTGACAAGCGTCAGGCAGGTATACATCTCGATGGCCGATTGGCTACTGCTCCCTGGAAAAGACTGGTAGTGGTTGCATAAGTTGCGTTGAAACTCGTCATAGGTGCAGGGGTGACCATGAAGGCGCAAGCTGCGCTCGAGGAGGTGGCCGCAAAAGTTCCCTAGATCGAGAGCGGGATCTCCTAGACAGTAAAGGTCATGGTCGAGCACGTAGAGGCGGTCTGAAGTAACAGCGATTTGATCGGGATAAAAATCGCGATGGATTCCCTTGGGCTCGCTTGCGGGAATCGACTCGGCCAGTTCTCGAGATGCCGAGAGAACGGCTGCGATTCGAGATTCAAGCCAAGGTGCATTGGCAACGACAAGAGGCAGCTTTTTTTCAAGTATCTGTAGCTCGTCCTCGCGAGAATGAACTCGTGTGGTCCGAACATCTGCCTGGTGCAATTTGTGTGTAGCCGTCGCAATTTGAGCAGCGATGGCTTCTTGTGTGGGGCCAAGCAAGACGTCCCAAGCACTTACGCCGGGAACACATTCTTGCAACCACATTTGGCAGGCGGATATCGTACCAATGGGGCGGGCGACTGAGACTCCGTCTTTGCTTTCGTAGTGAAAACCGGTATCCCATAGCGACTTTTGCTGACGATAGCTTCGTCGGTGCTTACTCTTTGCATGTATCTTGCCAAGGACTGTGACGTCGGAATTGGCAAGAGGGCTTACACACGAGTATTCGATTAGGCATCGTCGACCAGGCTTGTGACGTATGACTCGAATGGAACGGATTTCTAGCGACGGGTCGCTGAAAGCCTGTTGGATCGTTGGAGCGATCTTTCGTCGAGCAAATTTCGGGTCGATCGCCTTCGATACGTTTACCAAACAACTATCTTCGCTCACGCCAAACGGATCGATCACCTCAATTCGCTGGGAGAGTTTTATAGGCGGCGCGGAATGTTGTTTCGGCTTAGCAAAAGGTGGAGGCTGCTTCGCGTTTCTCTCGATAATCGCGTTTGCTCGTTCAACAAGATTTTTGGTCTGACGAGGCCAATCGGGTTGTCGATACCGAAAGGGTTCGTGTGCTAATCGCAGCAAACCTGCGGCCAAGTAGGCTTGTGGGTTGCCGTGGGCCGTTGCGGTTGATTCCTCGAAGTACCCCGCGGTCAGCTCTTCGGACAGCTGTTCGCAAAGACTTCTTCGCACCCGTCCCAGCAGGACTTCTCGCTCAAGATGGGCAAGGAAATTCCCGAGATCCTCGGCGGGATGGCCCATCGCAGCATTATCAAGATCGAGAATGGCAACCTTGCTCTCGTCCACAAGAAACTGTTGAGGATGGCAGTCGCCGTGGATCGCTACTTCAATCGGCTGCAACTGAGATAGTTGCTCAACGCATTTCTCCGAAACTGCATTCAGAAGATCTTTGACCGAGGGCAAGATAATTGCGAGATCGTCGGCAGACCGTTGGATTTTTTGCGTCTCTTCTTTCAGCGCGCGGCGAGGAAGCTTGGTTGTCTGCTGCGAATGGAGTTGGGCGAGTAGACGCCCTACCTTGTGAATTGTCTTGGCTGGTAACTGGGCCCTGGTGATCAGGCTTGCTAGCGACTCGCCTGGAAGCCAGCGATAGAGAACCGCCCGATGACGGTCGGAATGCCCGAGAGGGCGAGCAGTCGGAAATCGGGCCAAAGAGCCTAACGACTTCGTGGCTCGGAGAGATTGGGCGTAAACTTTTTCGGAATGAAACTTGAGTACGGCCTTGGCTTGATTGCCGACATCAAGCCGAACGACTAAACGGCGTTCGGGTTTGTATCGGAGAAGCACCCAATCAGCTGATAGTAACTCGTGGTCGTCTTCTGGAGATAGTCGAGAAAGTATTCGTACTCGTCCTTCGCGAGTCGTCATCCCTTCGATCGAAGGCAACTCCTTGTCCGAGGGAAACGGCAAGATAACCACAGCCAGCTCGGGCACTAATATCGGAGCGAGGCAGTTTTCACCGTGTGCCTGTTTAACATTCTGAACCTTCGCCAGCTTGCTCTCGGCACAGACTCCGTATGCTGAGAGGTGAAAAGTGTGTACTCCGGTGCTTGTGTCGAGGGCAAAGGAGGCCAAGCAACTCGTGCGTGGTTTGTAGCGTAAATAAGTGCAGCAAGCAGCAGTTGCCTGTAGCTTGGGGAAATGCTTCGCGAAAAATTCCAGTGCCGCATCGTCGTCAAGAATGGTACTCAGCGCGGGCAGCTCTGAGTCGGCAGCGGCAATTTTTGCATCGTGAATATTTAGCATGATGTTTCAGGGGAAAAACGAACCGGGACACGCAGTTTACCAAGACTCGGGCAAACGCCAGCGTCCAGCGACTTCAGCGGCAAACTTTTGCTTGACACTCTCGACTTCCTTGCGGACTTTGCTTGAGATTTTAGGATATGCTCGTTCGTAGCCTAGCTCGTCAAGTAGGTTGCCCGTTGCTGCTTCAAATTTTTCTATGTCGTTGGCTTCCATTTGGGTACGCCAATCCCTTCTGCCAGGCGTCGGCGGAAGCCAAGCGGCATTGGTTGATAGCTGTTCTCCCAGCTGGGTCCGTCCTTCGTAGTAGCGTTCCATCGCCTCGACATGGGGTAGGCCAAGAAAGCTGGCAAGTTTTTTACACTCGACATCGGGATGAGCGATTAGGTCTTCGTATTTCAAGTCATAATAGAGATCATTGCCTAGGACATTTCCATCGCTGCGACCCATAGCTACGAGTGCTTTCCACCAAAACGCGGTGGTAACTAAAGGATCGATCTTCCAGGAGTTAAACTTCCCGGCAGCCTTATGTGCCATCCGCCAATTTTTCATCGAGAGCCAAACATCGCGTCCATCGCGGATGAGGTGGACGATGCGGGCTTCTGGCCATAGTTTGTGCAAGACCGGTAGCTTACGAACATAGGTGGGCGTTTTGTCGCCGACCAGCGGCTTTTTCTTACGACGTCCATAGTTGTCGAATATCTGGCTGACCAAACTCGCGTAAGTTGCTTCTGGCTGCTCTTTTACTAGTTTGAGCAAGGCACTACGTTTGATCTTCATCTGGTCAAAGCGACGATGCTCGAACAGATATTCCACGAGTTTTTCGGTAACAAGCCCCTCCTCTGTGACGCCTTTTCTCTTCTCGTAGAAACGAGGGATCCAGTGCGTTTCGCGAGTAATGGCAACCCAAGGGTGCGCGTTGATCATTCGCTTCAACATCGTCGTACCAGAACGCGGTGAACCGACAAGGAAGACATAGGGATTAGGGAATTCCAAAGTCGATGGGGAAAAGTCGAGTTGGCTACTCAAATTCATAAGACTGGGGGGAGAGGATGTCATGGGGCTTACCTTAGGGTTGGTTTTCGTTCGCCAGTTTGCGAAAAATAGAGATCAGCATACCGTCCTGCCTGATCGATCAGACTCTGATGGGACCCTGATTCGCAAATGCGTCCGTTTTCGAGGTAGAGAACCTCATCGGCAACTGCTGCTTGTCGTAAATCGTGAGTTACGAGCAAAGTCGTGCGGCCAGCGGCCAGGTTTCTTAGCCCGAGACGCACTTCACGTTCATTTTTTTCGTCGAGGCCGACGGTCGGCTCATCGAGCAAAAGTAGCGGAGCATTGCGAACGGCTGCTCGAGCTATTGCGATACGTTGGCGCTGGCCATGCGACAAATTGACGGCTCGCTCTCCGAGGATGGTCTGGTAGCCCTGAGGTAACGATTCGATAAAGTGGTGGGCGTTTGCAAGTTTGGCCGCTTCGATGATTTGCGCCTGAGTTACGTCGGTTGCTCCGAGTGCGATGTTCTCGTAGACGTCGCCAGCGAAGAGAATCGTGTCTTGCAGGACAACGCTTATTTGCCCTCGTAGAGAACTTAGGGTCCACCGGCGAATATCTTGGTCGTCAACTAGAATCGTCCCCTGCTGCGAATCATATAAGCGGAGCAAAAGGCTGAGTAATGTGGATTTGCCTGCACCAGAATCGCCGACCAGGGCAACAAAACGCCCGGGCTCAATTGTAAACGAGAGATTTTCGTAGACTGGTCTACCTGGTTCGTATCCGAAACGAATCTCAGAAAATTGAAGTTTCCCTTGAAACGTCGGTGCCTCCTGGGCATCAGGAGCATCCTGGACGTCGGGCGTTTCTTCGAGCAGCTCGACGATACGTTCGCCGGCTGCGGTGGCCTTTGCGATTCGGCCAGAGTACTTGGCAAAGTTCTGAATGGGTCGAAATCCACGTTTGAGGTAGGTGGCGAAGAGCAGCAGGGAAGTTGCTTCCAGCTCTCCTTTAATTGCCAACACGGCCCCGTACCACAAGACGCCAGCCATCGCTACGGCAGTGAGAATGTCGGTTGTACGTTCTAAACGGGCCGCAAGCCTGCGAGTTTTGACTCCCTCAGATAAACTTCGTTTATTCTCAGACGAGAAACTCTTATCAAAATGGCTCTCTAAAGAAAGAGCTTGGATAACCTTCACCGAGGCAATTGCTTCGGAGGCAGTCACAGCCATTGCGCCTTCTCGCTGTCTTTGCTTTCGAGCGGCAGAATGAATTCGGCGTCCAAGTTTGATTGTCGACAACCAAAAGAGCGGGACAACGAGCATCGACAAGAGTGCCAACTGCCAGTTGAGGAGAAACATCACGCTAACCATCCCCACCAAAACTAGCGTGCTTCCCAACAGTGGCAATAACGCCGAGACAGCCACATCTCGCATGAGTTTTATATCGCCGATCATACGCACCAGTAGATCGCCGCTACGAGCCTTGTCGTGGAACGATAGCGATAACGCCTGTAGGTGACGGTACAACCTGCCGCGAATGCGTGTCATGACTCGGTTGCCTATTAGGGCAAAAGCGATTGTCTTGTAGTAATCGCTGGTTGCCCGGAGTGCGACAATTACGACCAAACTTAACGCCGTAAGTCCCAGCAAGGTCGAAGGTTCGAGGCTACTAAATCGCTCTAGGAAGTCCGTTTTCTTTGGGTTATTCCAATGGAGAGCTTGATCCAGTACCAGCTTGAGTGGCCAGGGCTCTAGTATTCTAAGAACGACGCTGGACAAAAGTGCGACCATGGAACCGGCAATCAATGCTTTCTCTTTGCGCAGCTCGGGCGAGAAGTGACGCATCACTTGCCGAAATCGGAAAAAGCTGTCGTTGACTGTTTTTGGTCGACCCATTTTTGTACGCTAGTAAGTTGGACGTTTTGTGAAGTGATTTTTGTGTCGTTGAAAGTGTGGGCGAGGGATTACCGAGTCGCTACTGCGGAGACTTTCTGTGATCTTTAGAATTCGCGTCACGACGGCCTTCCAAGTGAACTTTCGGATTGCCAAATCTTGGGCTGCATTTCCCATTTGAACACGAATTCCGGGCTGTTGGCACATTTCGACCAAAGCCTGAGCCAAAGCGAGGGTGTCTCCTGGGCGGTAGAGCAAGCCCGTTTCGCCATGGTTGATTATCTGAGGGATTTGGCCAATTTCGCTGGCGACGGTCGGGATTCCTGCTGCCATGTATTCAAACAACTTGAGCGGTGAAAAGTAAAAACTCTCTTGTGGCAAATAAGGGGCAACCGCAACATCCATCGAACCGAGCAGCGCCGGTATCTCGGACGGCAAGACCGCTCCGGTGAACTGAATTTTTTTCTCCACTCCTTCTTGGAGGTTTGCTGCCTGGCGTTCGAGCCTTTCTCGTTCTGGCCCATCGCCAACAATCAGCAAGCGTGCAGACGGCTCGCTTGCTGCCAGAATGCCGAAAGCTTCGAGGAGACTAGCAACTCCATGCCAAGGTTTAAGGGTACCGATAAATCCAATGGTGAACTCTTGTTGCTCAGGCGAAACCGTCGAGGCGGAGTTTACGCTAAAGCGATCGGTATCGACTCCGTTGGGGATGACATGAACCTCTTCTGTGGTCCTCCGATGTTTGAAAACGTAATCGGTAACAGCCTCCGAGACGGCAAGTACCGCTCCGGCGGCAGACATCGTCCGGCGAGTTGCTTGTTCGGCACCGCCCCGATCGAAGAGAGTCCGGTACTGGGCTTGCTCTTCGATCAAAGGCGAGTTGGCTTCTAGTAGACTCGGAACTTTCCAATCCCGGGCATGCTCCATTGCGGCATAGGAGCCTAGTGAATACCGTTCGTACACCAAGTCGTAGGGCCCGTTGCTTTCTAAAGCTTTCGTCACGGTCTCATTGGCTGCCAGTAGGTCAGCTTCCCGTGAGTTGGCATTTTTTCTTTTCCCTAGTTTGATTTTATGAACGGCCAGGTTGCGCAAATCTTCAGGCGGTTCTCCTCCAAGACGCGTTGCAAACAGATCAACCTTGGCTCCGCGACGTAAGAACTCGCGTAGTACCTCCTGGACATGGACGGAACAACCCTTGCATCCGAAGACCGGGACACCGGGGTCGCAACAGACATAGGCGATTCGCATCAGACCACCTCCGCCAAAGATTGCCGCAGAGATTTTGGCTGACACTCAGAAAAAACTTTTCGCAAGCTTGCCGTATTGGTATGGATCGAGAATTCCTCTTCGATTAGCTGCCGTGCAGCCTTTGCAAGGCGGACTCGCAAATCGGCATCCGAAAACAGCTGTTGGATTGCTTGGGCTAGTTGCTCTGGTTTTTTCTCTGGTACGAGTAAACCTGTTTTGTCATGCCATACCACCTCGGGAACGCCCGTTACGTAGGTCGAGAGGCAAGGCGTGCCTAGGGCCATCGACTCAAGTAGAATGGTGGGAAGACCATCGCGATCTCCGTTTGAGGCGGTGATGCAAGGAGCAACACAGACAGCCGCCTCGCGGATTGCACGATGCACTTCTTTCTGGGGGCGAGGCCCTGTCATCTCAATGTGCTGCTGAAGTCCCAAGTCGTCGATCTGCGTTTGGAGGGCAGCTTTCAAGTCTCCTCCTCCGATGATTGTGCATCGAAAATCAACTTGTGAATCAGCAAGCAAGGCACAAGCGTCGATTAAATCGGAAAACCCCTTTTTCTCGACCAGGCGTCCGACGGCCACAATTTCGCAAGGTCTTTCCTCAGGTGCCGAATAAGAATACGCATTGAGGTCTAAACCGTTGTAGATGCGGTGAATCCTCGATTGTGACTCAGGGAATCGCTCGCCAAGGTCCTCAACATTAAAGTCACTCACGGTAATCACGGCTGCGGCATCGGCAATCTTTCGGCCAAGCTGAGCCTCGTCGACGTCCTTGTGAAAAATATCTTTGGCGTGGGCGGTAAAGGAGTATGGAATGCCTGTTAGTAGCGAGGTCAACCGAGCGACCGAAGCCGCGGTCGTTCCGAAATGGGCGTGAAGATGATCCACATCACGGACCTCGACTTGTCGAGCGAGCAACAAGGACTGATAGATTTCTACGGCCGAGTAACCCGTCGTTTCTGTTAGAACCGCTGATTTCAGAGGATGGTCAATGAAAAAAGCTTCTATTTCTTTCCAAAAAGTTTCAGCTTTGATGCCACCGTATCGCAGGTTAATTACGGACGCTCTGACATCGGCAATTGCGTGTTGAAAATGGGTATCGGTCGTCGGCCGTAAAGCGAAAATGTCAATATCGAGGCCCGACGCTTCATGGGCCAAGATTTCGTTGACGACAAATGTTTCTGAAAAACGTGGATATCGCTTGAGAATATATCCCACGCGACGAGGCCGAGCGGCATCGAATAACACGGAATTATCTTTACTCGGAAATTTCGATTTCATAGCACTCTCTCTGCTGGACACGACGGTCTGTTGGTGTTTTCATTGATTAACAAGCGACAAAGTTTTTCGACACGAGCCAAGCCATTGAGATCGATCATGTCAGACGCTTTGGGTGGTTTCGGAGCATCTGAGGTAATCCAGTTAGCGATAGCCGCTGGAGTAAGATGGCCCGGATGCAACACGTCGACGACGCCTAAGTGCTGTAACTTTTGGGCGCGAATCCACTGCTCGCTCCTAGGGAATACTCTTGGAACGAGTAGTGCCGGTTTCTGAAACGACAGCAATGAACAGACCGTGTTGTATCCGCCCATGGCAAGCACGCGATCAGCACGGCTAATGAGTTGATCTGCTTCGGAAGAAAACTTAATGACTCGCAAATTCGGACGATTCTCAGCATTCTTTTGGAGCGACCGCAATAGTTTCTCGGGCATAAATGGTCCTGTCAGCAGAACGCCTTGGAAACCGGAATTGGGCAAGCCCTCAATAAAAGCTTGAGCGAGAGCGTGGCCGTCCTGTCCGCCTCCAACGGTACAGACGATAAGCTCCTCACTTTTAGGATTCTCAGTGCTAGTCGGCAGCGTATTTTCGGCCTCCGATTTCGAGAGACGGCACGATTGATTCAGGTAGCCGGTGAATCTTGCTTTTTTGGCGATCTCCGGTGGCCAATCGTATTCCGAAACGGAGTTGTAGACCTGCGAATCGCCGTAGATCCAGATCTCGTCGAAGAACTCAGATATTGCTTGACGACTTTCCGAGGCTTTCCACTCAGCCATAACCGTTTCAGGCGCATCGAGGATATCGCGCAAGCCGAGCACACACTTGGTACCTGTCTGTTGCCTCAGAAATCGTAATGTGGGAAGCAACTCGCCAAACGCGCCAACCGGAATTTTGTCGACAATAAAAACGTCTGGTTGAAAAACTTTGACTGCCGAACAGATTGATTCGGCACGCAAACGGACAAGATCGTTGATCGAGATACTCAAATGCCCTGAGACATATTTCCCACTACTGTCTTTCCGAAGGCGAGGGAGTGTTAAGCAGTCTACTCCCGCTGGAAAAGTAAAAAAGTTTGCTTCATATGCTCCCGTAATTAGCAGCGAGGTGGCTTGAATATCAGATTCAGCCAACGACTGAGCAATGAGAAGGTTCCGTCGTAGGTGGCCGAGCCCCATGGTATCGTGAGAATAGAGAGCAACTCGGGGCTGGGCATGAGGACCTGAATTTCTTTTTGACATTTCTTGATCAAGTCGTAATCGACTAGAGCCCATGCAGACCGTTTTCGAGTCACCCTCTTTTGGCATGGCGACACTTTCTCTCCTCGAACGATTCGACGCATTACGCGAATCTCCGGATCTGGACATTTCGGGCAAAGCGACCGTTGCAGACCATAGGAGCGGCTTCGGTAAAACGGATGTTCTTAGCATTTCAGAAGCCATCGCAAGTTTGATTACGGATAAGGGAGACCAAGATTTTCTCTACTTCTTGATTTTTCCCAGAGCGTCGTTGACTGTTTTACGGACCTTCGCATCGGAATCGTCTTTTGCCTTTTCGAGGATCGGAATTGCTGATTGCGCTTTTACGCCGATCTTCCCCAAAGCTTTGGCAGCATAGAGACGAATGCGTGCCTCTGGGTCTTTCTCTAAGATTTCTGCGAGCTCGCTGACCGCGATCACGGCGGCGCCTTCGATGTTTGCCAATGTTTTGACAAGGTAATAGCGCATCTCGGAATCGGCCTCGCCGAGCGCCTCTTTGACTGATTCGGCCGCAGGTTCTGCTCCAATGCCAATTTTACTCAGAGCTTTTGCAGTACGGTAACGCACTTTTTGAGATGGGTCGGAGAGCGTTTTAATTAAGGCTTCCACAGCCTCGACGCTCTCGGGGCCATACTCTTCAAGTTTTTTAATCGCCTTATACCGCGCCGCGGGATCTTCGCTCTCAAGCTCGGCTGCCAACTCCGAGATGGGAGTTCCTCCGCAACCTGCTGATAATGCTCCTAGGCTGAGTAGAAGTATTGCGAAATAGGTCCTAGAGTTCGTCATTTCCTACCTGCTCTCCGTCGGATATGTTGCCAAATTTTTCAAACAATTTCTTGTCGATTTGCATAGAGATCGTTCGGACAGAACCATCGACAAACACAGCATCAATGATCTCGGGATGAGAAGAACCAAAGAGTTTATCCCCGTCGCCTTGGCCGACGTGGTCGGGAGAGGGCGACCTATCGGTCCGCCGAATCGTATCTTCGTTCCATCCGACGGTGTACCCTTCGTTGTCGTCCTCTTGCCACTCCCCAAGTTGAGCAATATTCAGCCGCTTATCGGCAGCGAGCAATGTATTGGACGTCCCATCGGTCACCTGGGCTAATCGAACCGGGGCAACCAACTTAGAAGGCCCGGTGAGCGGAGTGCTGAAAGCGCGGCGTACGACGCCGGTCATCTCGCGATTAGAAGCTGCGTAGTCGCATAGGGCATGGGTGATTTGACCACCTGTTATCGGTGGAGCGTAGCTATCGGAATGAACCACTGTTTGAGGGGATCGCCTGGAAGGACAAAAGAAAAAGTCCAAGAGGGTACCAACCGCTATCTCGGGACCTGCCTGCCACACGTTTTGTGCTTCGACATAGGGAAGGATTTGAAAACCCCAACCAGCCTTCTGACCGCTTCCCGAGACCGGTGTTCCCTCAACATAGGTAGGAGGGAAATTCCAATTCCATCCCCCCGTGGGAAACTGCCCGTGCGCTCCGTGATGGTTCAAAAAGGCGAGGCCTATCTGTTTGAGATTGTTCGTACATTTAATACGCCGGCTTGCTTCGCGTGCCGCCTGCACTGCCGGCAAGAGCAGAGCGACTAAAACGCCGATAATCGAAATCACAACCAACAGCTCGACAAGCGTAAAGGCTCTTGAGAAAATGAGACGCCGCCGTCGCCATAGGGCATTACGGCTCCGGCGGGCCTCAATCACCAACGTCAATGGTCGGGTTTGGTTCAAACGAGCAGAATTCATTGCTCAGTCCCCCTTCCATTGTTGTACACGTTGGTGAACTTTTTTGTGCGGAAGGTTCTCGCCGCAAATATCGCAAGACTAAAGAGGCTAAGTAAACCGGTCGCCGGTTCTGGAACCGGTTGCGTGGCTGCAAGTGCCCCGACACCGCTCCCAAATTGCTGTTGCCAGGCCAAGAAATCAACGCCGTCGCTGTCGGCGTCGCTATCGGCGTCTGCACCAGCTCCCCCTCCGAATGACGACTCCCAGATTCCAAGGTCAAAATTGTCGACATCGGTATCGTTATCAAAATCGGCGGTAAACAACGAGCCGAGCACCTGAAGGACGACCGAGCTTGGATTGTACTGAACATTCCACCCCAAACCTCCTGACAAAGCAGGCAGACCGACTGGATTGAAGGTGCCGGAAAGCGAACCTGAAATAATTTGAAACGAATCGCCAGCCGAGGGAATAAATCCGTCGGTCAAAAAAACGTCCAGATCTCCATCCAGAAAAGCACTACCCACATCAATGGCACTATACTGGCCGGGCGTCCCTAAGCCGTCTGACTTGGTCGTGCCTGCTAAACTGAACTCTAAAAGCGAATCTGGACCAAGCGTCATCGCGCCGGTGACCGTCACCAAACTAGAGTCGAGATCAACGGTCCCACTCACCGTGCCTGCGGTCGCATTCAAGACAGTAGCGACGTCTAACAGCGGCGTTACGATCGAACTGTCGATAAGGCGAAGAATCCCCTGGGAGGAATTGCTGGAGTCGGTACTCCCGCCTGTAAGTTTTCCGATGGCAATACTTTCGGCAACCGAGACCGAAGATCGCTCGATAACTGCGTTAGCCATGCCTTGAGCTCGAGTCCCGAGAGGTGCGCTAATATTTCCCAGATGAAACGAGCCGGGAAGCAACGGGTTGGCAAAACCGACCGAAACCGTCGAGTCTGAGACGATCAACGTCCCCGTACCGCTGTTGGTGCTATTCGCAGACCCTGAGGCGAAGCCCAGATCGATATCGTCACCGATGATGACACTCGATATTGAGCGCAGAGTTGCCATGCCGATACTGGTCGATTGCCCTGCACCGCTGACCTGCCCGATATCTAAATCGACGGCAATGTTAAGCGTACCAACCGTATCGACTAACAGGGTTCCGCTTCCAAGGGTTGTGGTGTTGGCAGCGCTGCCCGTTGTGCCGACGTCGATGTCTCCGCCGATGCCGATCGCTCCGGTCACATTGCGAATCGTTACGCTACCGTTTCCGGTAGTGCTTACGCCAAAATCGGTCGCTATGCCAGAGGAGCCCGTCTGTCCAATATCCAAGTCCGTACCGATGGTCAACGAAGTTGCCGTATCGATGGTGAGTGTTCCGTTAGCGTTACCTTTTGCATTGTCGCCGGTGAAGGCTCTGCCAACGAATAGTCCGGCGCCGACCGAGATATTGCCGACCTCAGTAAGCGTGGCACTTGTTGCCAGGGTATCCGCCTGGCCACTGATAGCCGCCCCACCTGAAGACGCCGTTTGGCTTGAAACACGTCCGACGTTGAAATCGTTTCCTACCGTCAGCAAGCTGGTTCTTTGTAGATTCAACGTGGCAGTCGATTGTGCTGTCCCCCCTCCTTTGGCCGTAGCAGAGCCGACATGAAAATCCCCACCTACGTTGACTGTTCCCGCATCGGCAATGCTAGACATCACATTACTGACGCCTTGACTGCCTGAGCTGTAGGACTGCCCCAGAGAAAAATCGTCATTCACCATCAGAAGATTGACGAAGTTCGAGTTGAATATTCCGGTCGCATTTCGCACGCCGGTACTGCTGGCGGCTAGGCCGACGTTGAACGCTCTGCCAACGTCGAAGGTAGTAATGTTGTTCGCTGTAAGAGTCCCATTTCCGTTTGCAGTCGCGCTACCACTTGCCTGGCCAACCTCTACATTCTCGGCAATTTGGACTTGCGCAATACGCTCAACAGTAAACACCCCAATGCTATTTGCCGTAGCCCCTAGAGTTGCGTTCGCCTGTCCGACATCAAGTTCACCTGTCCCCGTTGTTCCAACCACGAGACTTGCAGCGTCAGTGATGTTGGTTATTCCGTTACTGGTGACCGTTATGGGCCCAGCAGCCACGGCACCGCCTGTTTCGCCGATGTCGAAATCGGTACGCGTTGAAATAGCAATGCCAGGAGTCGTGCTGGTTAGAAATCCTATTCCGCCGTTTTTCCCAACTTCAATGCGGCCAACACTCACATTGCTAGTAATCAGCGACTCGCCTCCGTTGCTGATCCGCGTGGTGCTCAAGTTTCCCGGAGCAATGCCGAGGTTCCAGTTCGTTGGAACGGACCAATTGCCAGCCGAAACACCTGTGGCGGGATTTGTCCAGACGAATGCCTGAGCCAAAGCCGTTGAATCGAGGACTGCTAAAATGACCAAAGCAACCAGGCCACAGGCCATTTTCTGTTTAACACTCATTCTTCTTGCCATCACAACTCCTCACCAACAAATGACTTACAACTCAACCCTCCGGAACTGGCGGCGGCCCGAGAGGCCCTAACGCCCGTTGATAAAGTCATTTGAACTACGCTATCAACAAGGCTCTAACCGGCCCTAAAGTGAAGAGCCGATTAAGAGGAGGCTAACCGCCAAAGAAAATAAGGCGGCTAGGCAAAAATCTTCCGGGAGGAGCCAAAAACCGGCTATTCCAGCATTTCCCCACTTTTACCTTGGCGAACTGAACGGTTTTTTGCTTTCGCAATCGTCCTCCTGCCGGTTTTCGGCAACTTTCTTCCGAAATCAGCGGCGGTTAAGATGGAGGTATTCGGCTCTCCTCTTGTACAAGGACGAAGTATGCCCGACTCAAAACCAGAATCTATCAACACTGCGGGGCAAATATCGGTCCAGCCCTCCTCCGATCGTTCGCTTTTGCTGCGATTTCAAGAGGGCAGTCAGGATGCGGCTACGGCTCTGTACCTACGCTACGCCAGGCGATTGCAATCGCTAGCCAAGGCGCAGACCGGCAAGCAATTGACAACACGGTTTGATCCCGAGGATGTTGTTCAGTCGGTTTTTCGCACTTTTTTCCGCCGAGCGGTCGAATCGGGCTACGATGTTCCGGCAGGCGAAGAGTTGTGGCAGCTTCTGTTGGTTTTAGCACTTAACAAGATTCGGTCGTTGGCAACTTACCACCGCGCAATGAAAAGAGATGTTGCTAGGACAGGCCATCCAATTGGAATAGAGGAGTACTCGACAAGTTCATCGACACAAGATGAACTGGCATACGAATCGATGCGAATGGTTATTGACGAACTGATCGCAAAGCTACCTACGCCGCAGGACCGTATTGTGCAGCTTCGAATCGAAGGACATGAAATAAAGCAGATAGCAGAGATGACGAGTCGCTCAAAACGAACGGTTGAACGGACTCTTCAGCAATTTCGTACCCAACTCGCAAAGCTAATTGATAGTGAGGTTTGACTCCGTGAGCAAAACCGATACCACCTCTTGGAGTAGTGTCGACGATTTTGTCGAGGCGTATGAATCTTCGCGTGAGCTTGGAAACAGGACAAGCCTGCTCGAATTCCTACCCCATGCAGACCACGCTCTTTACCTGCAAGTCGCTAGCGAGCTGATCCGCGTCGACATGGAACATTCTTGGAACGAGGGGCAATCAAAGCGATTATTAAATTACCAAAATATTTTACCTGACGTCTTTCAAGAGAAAAAAGTCGTCCAAGAAGTTGCTTTCGAGGAGTACCGCCTGCGTCTTCAGGCTGGGGAAAAAGTCACAGCCGAGGCGTACGGCCAGCAATATGGGATTGAAACTAGCCATTGGCCGCAATGGGAAGTGTCCGACGAGGGCACACACGAAACAAGCAAGGAGCGTCCCAGAGCACCTGAACTGTGGCAAGGAACGATGGAGCTCGTTGACGATGTCCAGAGCTTCCCGTCGGTAGGCGATGACTTCTTGGGGTTTTCTCTTCAAAAAGAGCTGGGACGTGGCGCGTTTGCTCATGTATTCCTTGCCCAGCAAGGAGAATTATCTGACCGGCTTATTGTTCTGAAAATTGCGTCCGGCTACTCGCTCGAACCCCAACACCTTGCGCGTTTGCAACATACAAACATCGTCCCTATCTACTCGGTCCACCGGCTCGATAAATTAACCGCCGTTTGCATGCCCTACTATGGGGCACGTACGCTTGCCGATCTACTGACGGCAATTCAGAAAAACCCTGACGCAATGGGGTCTCAACAAAACTTTATCAGCACCTTCTTGAATCACGGCGACCCGACCACCGTGGTGCGCAAATCGTCGAAAGGAGAGGCTACTTCTCGGCCAGTCACGCAAAGCCCCGAAACATCTGTTATTGCAAATTCCAATCAAGTCGACGCCATCGTCTGGTTGATGAAACAATTGGCAGAAGGCTTAGCTCATGCCCATCAACGAGGAATTGTCCACCGCGATTTGAAACCCGCGAACGTCTTGCTAACCGACGATGGTTTGCCGATGTTGCTCGACTTCAACCTGTCAGAAAAAATTGTCGTCAACGGGCCAGCTAGCCTTTTCGTTGGAGGCACGCTGCCGTATATGTCGCCAGAACATCTTGAGGCTGTTTCGTCGGGGAGCAAAGTGGGCCCTCAAACCGACATTTTTTCGCTCGGCGTAATTTTCTACGAACTTCTTTCCGGAAAAAGGCCTTTCGCCGATCACCGTGGCTCGTTTGATGACGTGATCCAGAGAATGATCGTCGAACGCAAAGGGACCACCCCTTCTCTACGCGACACGAACTCTTGGGTTCCTCATTCGATCGAGTCGGTCGTTGAAAAATGCCTTGCGCCCGACATCCAAAATCGCTACGGCTCGGCAGAGGAGCTTGCCGAAGACCTGGGCCGGCATCTTGACTCTCGACCTCTACGTTACGCAAGCGAACCTTCGATTTCTGAACGAAGCAGGAAGTGGCTAAAACGCCACCCGAAGTTAAGCTCAGGCGCAAGCGTCGCCGCGGTAGCGAGTATCTTGCTACTAGCAACTCTTACGATGTGGTTTTTACGAGGCGAACGACTTGCACGCATTGAGGCTGAGAAAACGCTGGACCTCTTCCGCCAACAGCAACCTTCGCTTTATATGGCCATTGGAGTGCCTCATAGCGAAGCCGAAATCCTTGCCGACAGTATCGATTTAACCAAAAAGGCTTTAGAAGTTTACGGTGTCTTGGATGACCGAGAATGGCAAAGCCGTAAAGTCTATGCTTCGCTCACGAAAACCGACCGGCAAATTCTTGACCACAACCTTGGTGAGCTTGCTTTCTTGCTTGCCAGAGCCAATAAGAATCTAAGCCGTACCGCGACTGATGCGGATGCGAAATCCAAGCTGATTGACGAAGCCTTTGAGCTAAACAACTTGGCTACGAGCATGTTTTCTAAGGAAGCATGCCCTAGCGGATTGCTCTTACAACGGGCGAAGCTGCTTGATTTACAAGGTTCCACCGAGGCTGCCAGGGCACTACGCCAACAAGCGAAAAGTCCGAGTAACACAAGTCGAGACGATGCGAATGCCATCGATCGCTACTGGCAAGTCTACGATTTCCTCGATACTCGTGATTACCAGGCAGCAAAGCCGCTGCTGACATCCCTACGTGATCGAAACCCCACAGACCCAGTCCCGTGGCTCCTATTGGGAGATGCGAATGCGGCGTTAAATTCTCGGGATGAGTCGGAAGGCTGTTTTACTACAGCAGTCGCGTTGCGCCCTGGATCTCATTTAGCCTACTTGCATCGTGGTATCTTCCGTTTAGAGAAGAAAGAATACGAAAAGGCATTGGAAGATTTCGAGAAGATCATCGCATTGCGGCCGAAACTAACGTGCGGGTATCTCAATCGAGGATTGGCGCACGCCGCCCTAAATCATACGGAAAAAGCGGTCGAAGATTTCACTCAGGCACTCGACCTCGGCGCAACCCAAACACGAATCTATTTTCTACGTTCACGGCTTCGGCGGCAACTGGGCGATCGCGAGGGAGCGGCTGAAGATCTTTCGATTGGACTAAAAAGCACCCCCACAGACGAATTGAGCTGGATAGCCAGGGGAATCGCGAAGATGAAGTCGAACCCTGCTGCATCGCTGTCAGATTTCGAGCACGCTCTCAAGCTCAATCCGATTTCACTTCCTGCACTGCGAAACAGTATCCATGTTTTGGCAAGCCTGCTCGAGAGGCCACAAGAAGCCAAGGACATGATAAACCGGATCCTCGATATTAGCAAAAATGACTGGAAAGCGTTAGCCGGTCGGGCGGTTCTCTATGCACGTGAGGGAAAACGAACAGAAGCTCTGGCCGACGTACAGAAATTGCTCAAAGCGTCGAAGAGCCCGCAAGCGCTGTTTCAGGCAGCTTGTGCGTTATCGCTTACTTCAAGTCAGCAAAAAAACGATCTTAAAAAGGCCATGCTCTTACTTTCTCGGACAATCCAACTTGAACCCTCTTGGCTTCTTAGAGCAAATACAGACCCTGACTTAACAACTCTACGTAAAACCGAAGAATTCAAATTGTTTGTTGCAAGCTACCGCAAGCTCAACGCGATGAAAGTGAGTCTCAAGAACGATTGACAGCAATCTACATAGCGAGAATCCGCAGTAGAATCGCAGTAACGTATACGTGCTGCTTTATGCTTGCCTTCTGGGGTAAAGTGGAAGTACAATGAAAGCGGTTCAAACGAGCACGTGTCATTCGGAATGGGCAACTTTTTTATTTTCATGCCGTGCTTTTGGTGGGGTGTCTGCGCATGTTTCCTTGCAGCCACTGCTTATAATTGAAATATCTCGGCATATGCAAACTGAACCTTTTAATCCGGAATCAAAGCGTGGCGAACCGTTCTCGAAATTCCAAACAATCTGCTAAGAGAGACGCTCTATGCGCGTCTCGATCTCGCCGTCTAAGCATCGAAACCCTCGAACCTCGACTGCTACTTGATGGCAACGGATTTATCACAGGTAACGATGTCTATCTTACACTTAGCTTTGCCCCTGACGGGACGGACATAGCGAACGAATCGAATTCGATCGCAGCAAGATTCGACACCATCGCACCTACCGCTGACTGGCAAGATGCTATCCTCCGCGCTTTTCAAACTTGGGCCGTCGAAACCAATGCCGATATTGGCATCGTCTCCGATAATGGCGACCCTTTCGGATCGCCTGGCCCAAGCCAAAATGATATACGCTTCGGCGAAATCCGAATTGGTGCAATCGCCATGACTCCCAGCGTCGGCGCCGTTTCGGTACCCGTTGATGGGCTTGTGACCGGAACTTGGTTTGCCGATGTCGTTTTCAACACCGCATTCAACTACACTACCCTAGACGATATTTACGCTGTGGCATTGCACGAGGCTGGAAATGTCTTTGGACTTGAAGATAATTCCGATACTAATTCACCTTTGTATATCGGTGGGGCGCCTACCGGCCTGCCACCAACTGCAAACGACTTGGCTGCTCTACACCAACTTCACGGCTTACGATTCCCTGACTTCAACGAATCAGAGGAAGACGGGCCAACCAACAACGACTCCTTTTCCAATGCAACCGATCTCGATCTAGTCGAATTCGGCTTAGGCGATGATGGCTCTGCTCCCTCCATCGTTTATGGAGACATTACCGATAACCTTGATCGAGATTTTTTTGAACTCGAAACTCCAGAGGACTACACCGGGCCTCTTACCATCCAAGTACGATCGACTGGAATAAGCCTGCTGTCTCCCACGGTGAAGGTTTACGACGACAACCAACAGCTAGTGGCCCAGGCTACTGCGACCTCGACCCGAGGCGACTGGCTTACTCTATCGTTGCCCTCGGTAGTTTCAGACGAAGACTACTACATCGAAATCGCTGGAGCGGCTCCAGGGCTCTATGGCATTGGCGGCTATTCCTTGGTGGCGACTCTCGACGGAGTAAACCAGGTTTCTCAGGAAGAAATAGACGCAATCGCAGGTGGCCAATTCCGGTTTCTTGAGCAAGAAGAGATAAGCAAATTCTTCGACACCGACGAAGACGATCTCTTTGGCGATGATCTCCACACCGACGATACCCCCTTGACTGCCGCCGGCCTGCAAACCACCCCAGGCTTCGCAAATGCAGCACAATACGAGATTATTGCCAGCATCTCGAATTCCACCGATATCGATTACTACTCGCTCAGGTCTCCTGCGCTATTGCCGGTCCCCTTAGATGTAATGACCGTGCTTGTACGATCCCTCGACGACGGCGGTTTAATTCCTTCGGTCACCGTGCTCGATATCAACGGACTCCCTGTTCCGTCAACCATCCTGGCAAATGGTGGGGGAGAATACATCATTCAAGTCGATGGCGTAATCTTAGACAGCGACTATCAGATTAAAGTCGAAGCAGCCGATAACTTGGGGCCCTTCAATTCGGGCAACTACCGCCTCACGGTAACTTTTGGTAGCCAAGCAACCCAACTGGCTCCCCTGTCGACAGGCACGGTAGGAAATGGGATTACCCAGAACATCCACTCCCTTTACATCGGACAGCCTCAGCTCCTTCATATTGCGCTGCAAATAGACCCCGCCGCAACGACTTCTCCAACCGCTGTCGTTGCGACAATTAAAAACGACCTCGGAGAAATTGTCTACCAAATCGCTGCCGCCCCGGGCGAAACTCGAAGTCGCGAGGCCGTTCTACTAGACGCTGGCTCCTACACGGTAGAAATCACCCCCTTTACGCTTGATGGAAGCACCCCGCCGGCAATTTCCTACTCGCTCCTTGGCACTTCGATATCCGACCTGTTTGTAGGCGATCCTGACGATCCAACCAACAATCCCTTTGCCTGCTCCGAGCCAGGCCTCGAAGGACTATTTTGCTATCCGGGCGGCTTTATCACGCCAGATCCATTTTTGTGGGACAGCTTTGTCGACTCGCTGACCAATCCGCCAGAAATACCCAATCTGCCCGATTTGGTTACTTTCCTCTTTGGCGACTGGTGGACATGGGTGTGGAATCAGACGGGAACAAATGGCCCTCCGTTCAGCCAACCAGATGCAATTCAAATCCCTGAAGTTTCTGCGGCGATTGCCCCCTTAATACTCGGCCCCACAGGCAGCGTGCTCGACAATGACATTGATCCCGAAAACGATGCGCTCATCGCAATACTCCAATCAGAACCCACGAATGGATCTCTGAGCATTGCCAATGATGGGACGTTTATTTACACCCCGAACCTTGGCTTTAGTGGAAGAGATGAATTTACCTATACGGCTTTCGACTTTTCACAGGAGTCTGCCTCCACGACGGTCTCGATTATCGTAGGCGAAAGCGGAAATTTCGATGCCGACAGCGAGGTTGACGGGGCTGATTTCCTGACTTGGCAGCGTTCTGCTGGCACCCTAAGCGGAGCCGTCCTAACCAGCGGCGACAGCGACTTCGATGGTGATGTCGACTCGCTCGATCTCGCAAACTGGCAACAACAGTTTGGCGCCACTTCAATCCTCCCCCCTTCAAACGGAGACGCCGACGCCGATGCCGACGTCGATGGTCTGGACTTCCTGGCTTGGCAGCGAGGATCGGGGATCTCCCTCGGTGCGACTGCCCAAGATGGAGATGCCGACGCAGACGGCGATGTCGATGCTCAAGACTTGCTGGCCTGGAAAAATAATTTCGGTTCACCCGCCGCCTTAGCTGCCTCTACCGCCTCGGGTGAAAGCTCGGCTCCGGCAGCTCTTGCCTTGGTTTCCAAGCCTGTCTCCAATACAATCTCCACCGCCACGACTGCCGCCAAGGTTCCAACAACGACTCAAGCAACCCCCACACAACAGCCAACTGCTGAGACTAACAAGCTTTTAGCGACTTCCTTTGTCGAGTCGCCCTACTCAAAAGCCTTTGCGACGGCTCCTCCTCGGGTAGGACAAGATCTTGTCTCGGAAAACGCCAGGCACTCGGCATTTTTCATGGGCGACCCTGGCTACGAAAATGAACTACTGGAAATAGCAAGGATCGCGTCCAGCTCTAGGAACGAGCCAGATCTGCCTGGGGCTGATATTCGTGACCGCCTGTTTGCAGAATTCCACGGGAGTCGATTCGAGCAAATTCGCTCTGCAATGGTTGATGCCTTCTCTCAGTTCGCCGATGAGCTAGAACTAGGCTAGCCATGAGCCTTCAAAAAGCGGCAAGTCGTTTTGGTTTTACGCTCGTCGAATTACTGGTCGTCATAGCGATCATCGGCATACTTGTCTCGCTTTTGCTGCCTGCCGTTCAAGCGGCCCGCGAGGCGGCTCGTAGAGTTCAATGCAAGAACAAGGTCAAGCAACTTGGCCTCGCCGTCTTGCAGTATGAAAACGCCAACGTAAAGCTTCCCCCCTGTGGATCGGCCTCGATCCTCAACAATCCAGCGAACCCTGCTGTTGACATCTACAATCCCTTCGGCGGCAAACAGCTCAGCTGGATCGTTTTTTTGTTACCTTATCTCGAACAAGACGCGTTGTTTGCTGAATTCGACTTAGAAAAACCAATCTCTCGACAGGCAAGCGACCCTCAATCGAAAATCTTTCCGACATTGCTTTGCCCAAGCGGCCAAGCTCAAGGACGCTTTTACAAACTGCTAATCCCAGGCATCGGTCTCAACTACACGCAAGTCGCAAAAGGGAACTACGCAGCCTATGTGAGCCCGTTTCATGTCGACTTGCAGTTTCTGTTTCCTGGCGCGCTCATCGGTAGGCCCCAACGATTGAGTAGCATCGAAGACGGCCTCTCTTCTACTTTGGTGCTAAGCGAGGTTCGTACGCTCGACCACGAACTCGACGAACGGGGCGCTTGGGCCATCCCCTGGAATGGTGCAAGCCTGCTCGCTTTTGACATGCACCCCAAAGACTGGCGACATGAGCACGATGGTTCGGAAGCCATCGATGCCGCGATCGCTCAAAACCGAGCAATTTTCGTTGCCAATCCCGATATCCATGGCGAAACTCAGCGTCCCAACAACCGTGGCCCGAACTTGGATACTCTCAAACACTGCAAGAGCGGCACCGACTTAGAAAAACACGCCCTGGCAAGCAATCTCCCTTGTACCGCCAGCCTCATCCCTAGCCTCAACGGTTACATGTCGGCGGCCCCACGTAGTCTGCACCCCGGCGGAGTCAACGCAACCTACCTCGACGGGCACGTGACGTTTCTCACCGACGAAATCGACGAGTTTGTAATGGCCTACTTGATAAGCACCATCGATGGGCAGCCCTAACCATTGAGCATTTCACGATTGCGTGGATTGATTTCAAACAGCGTAGGAGCGAACTATGACTAAGAATAGCAATGAAGAAACTTTTGTTTCCCAACGAGTCATCTACACAGCCCACGTCGAGGGCCGCATTATCCTCGTCGAAAACGTACCCGCTCGCGTTTCCAGTCGAACGGGTGAACGCTTTTTTCACCGGAAACCGTCGAGCAGCTTCAGAGCATCGTGTAGGAAAAGAAGGTCCCCTTCCGCGTGATCGAAACCCCGGTCTTTCATTATCCCGAGACCATGGCTTGATAAAAGTGGCCCGAGTTGAAACGCCGGGCACCACGAATACACGCTGCTAATGGGATTTCATTAGCGCGTTTCAGCGACAATTAGCGGTTTCCCGATCATTGCCTCTTTGGTCCCGGGACACCAAATGTCCCGAGGCACCAAATCGTGTTAGAATGACGGCATGAGCATCGACATCAACCCATGAACGACCGTTAGAGAGGAGAACGTCTGTGGCCTATCAATTCCCCCCAGATGTTGAGCAGTTTGTGCAAAGTGAACTCGACCAGAAACACTACGCCTCGGAAGAGGACTTGCTTGTGGAAGGTGTACGACTTCTGCAACAAGATCGTGAGGAGAGTATTGCCGGAATTAAGCAAGGTCTCGAATCGATCAAGCGAGGAGAAGGTATTCCGCTTGACGAAGCTTTTGAGTCTTTACGGAAAAAGCACAACCTCTCGGTCGATGCATGAGTTACCGCGTTATCATTCAGCCGCCCGCACTGGAAAACATTGAGGCTGCTTATCTGCGCGCCGCTCGCCACGCGCCGGAGACCGCCTTACAGTGGCTCGAAGGGTTTTACGAGGCATTGCAAACGCTCAGTACGAATCCAACTCGATGCAGTATTGCACCGGAGAGCGATGCCGTTAAACTCGAAGTGCGGCAATTCTTCTACCGCACCAAGAGTCGTCACGCCTATCGGGCGCTCTTTACAATCCATGGCAACGAGATTCGCGTTTTGCACGTACGCGCTCCCGGCCAACGGTTGGTGCGGCCTGGTGAGCTGTAAGCAAAGGACCTAGATCGCTCCGGCAATCTATCAGCCCACAATTCATGAGACGGAGGCTCTTGTTGAATCAAACTCTCGCGTGCCGTGGGAATTCCTTTTCGCTAACCGCTTCTCTAGTAGTTGATATCAAACCCAAAGTTCACGCCGTTGATGAAAACGTCTTGCTGCCCCGCTTGACCAATACCCCAGTCCGGCAAACGATACTCAACCATCTGCGATGCCCGAGAAATGTTGTCGATAAACATTGCCGTGTACCCCAACCGCAGAGCAATCGAGCTGGTTAATTGATAGGTCGAATCGACTCGCAATTCGACCATGGGAGAAAAATCGTTGGCTCGCGCGCCGCTGGAAAACGTGGTCGGCTGGGCAGACATCGACTGGTTAAGTGCCCCAGGCACGATATTTTCGCCCCAAGTTCCACCCTGATCGAAGTCCTGAATGTTGTAGCCAAACACAAAACGACCATCGACCGCCATATTCCAACGTCCGCGTTGGGTCGACCATTTGCCTCGAATCTGAGGGCCCACGATTTGGTTTTCCGCCGTCGTGGTGACTGTGTTCAGGCCTCGAAAGAAGTCGGACGTGCCATTGATGCCAAACTCGTCTCGCATACTTAGAAATCGCACACCATAAGCAAGGTCGACTTGATTGTTCTGCCGCTTCCGCATCTGGTGGCGATTACTGAGTTGAATCGTTCGCATCACTTCAACCCCACGAACTCGAGTGTTGTTGCGAACCGTCAACTGATTGAATCGCACGTTAAATTCGGCAAGGTCGCCAAAATCTTCCGCCACGGCAATAACCGGCTCATCATCGTCTTGCTCGCCATTCCCGTTCGTATCCTGGAAAACCGTAACAATACCTTCGGCCAAGTTACCGTTGATGTCGTCGGGCGTACCGCTGCCACCTACCCCAGGACCGCCAACAACAATACCAGTCACGTTATCCTCATTGTTGAAATAGTCGCGAAATCCAAGCAAGTACCCAGCAGGTGTAACAAAGTTGATATGAATACTCCCGAATCCCGAAGTCTGCGGGCCGCTACCAAAAGTTTGCTGTTGGTTCGTCTGGGGGCCATCGATGATTCCAATTAACCACCCATTCCCTTTTTCTTGGAGGCCGAATTCATATCTTGAGCCCCAGCCGAAAGTCGCCTCAGGGACAACGTCTTGCAAGCCATTTTGAATTACGTACTGTGGCGGTCGATTCCCTTGATCCTGGGGGTTCGTATCATCGTAAATAATCTCAGACAAAATTTGCACATTCGGGTCGCCGATCGTGGCGCGTTCGCCCGTGACTGCCCAATTCAGTTTGTCAAACCGGAAGAAATAACCGCTATCTTTCCGCATCGGGCGATTTTCAAAATCAAAATCAACCGGCGCAAACCACTCGGCGTCGGTATCGGTTCCTGCGGCGCCGTAAGGCGAGTACAGGGGGCCTACTGCGTTTTGAGCACGAACGGTGCTCGCACAAGCAGAGATCAGCATTACCGTGGCAAGCCACTTGGTCATTAACGCGGCAGGCCGCTTGGTCATCGTATTTCGAGCTATCATAAGTTCCAACTACCCTTGTTGGTTGCGCCATCGACTGACGCCGTGTCGTTGATCCGTGCCCCCCGAGGAGCAACAAATGGAGACTATCTGTGCCGGTAGTATCGGACCTGCGGGACGTGATGGTTGAGTAAGATTGGCAAACTCTGACGAAAAGGAGGCCGGCAAGTACACCTTGGGAGTTCTGGGTTGAATGGATCGACTATTTGGCCATTCCGCGTACCGTTTTTTGGCCAGAATCCTAGTGCAGCTCAACATTCGAGTTGGGTGCCACTGCTGGCTTGCCCAGCAGTGGACGCCGGGTACCCGCTTCGCACTGCTGGACGAGCCAGCAGTGGCACCCGAAAACGCAAGCCGCAATGGAACGGGTAGCAGCTTCTCCCTTGCTTCCGTGTCGAGCTAGGAAGGGCCTCTGTGCTCAGCATGCATAAAAGCCTTGCTTGCACGGCTTTTTTCTATTTCTGAGGCCTCGAAAGAGATATACTTTCGTAGAGTTCCTGGTCCTTACCGAGAAAAGAGTTCCCGTGATAAACCCCACCCGATTTTTGATTCCCCGCATCACCTGTTTATTGGCCAGTCTGCTAGCAGCTTGGGCTGCTCACACGCCAGACAAAGCGATTGCGGAGCAAACGGCGGTTCTCGAAGCTCCCGACCAACAAGCCGAAATTGCCCAGTTAGGCGAAGATTGGGTACGAATCGTCCGAGACCCGCGTGGCAAGCCGCTTGCGCTGGAAGTGGCGATTGTCCGCTACCTTCCTGCGGCTCAAGCCGCGAAAGCCGGCTCGAAGCAGCGGGCTCCGATGGCACGCGAATACGTCGACTTGGTGGGGGCCATCCATATCGGCGACCTCTCCTATTACCAGCAACTCAACAAGCATTTTCGCCAGTACGACGCCCTGCTGTACGAACTGGTGGCCCCCAAAGGCACAGTCGTCGAGCAAGGCCGCGGCACGTCGAACCTGAACCCGCTGGGGGCGATGCAAAACGGGATGAAGTCGATGCTTGAGGTAGAACACCAGTTGGAGCAGGTCGACTACACACGCCCCAATTTTGTCCACGCCGACCTCTCGCCCGACGAATTCCTCCAGTCGATGGAGAGCCGCGACGAAGGATTTCTCAAGCTCTATTTCCGCCTCATCGGCCAAGCGGTCGCCCAACAAAGCGAGCAAGCGGCTAAAGGCGAGTCAACCGATTTGGATATTTTTACGGCGTTGCTTTCGCAAGATCGGCCTCGAATGCTAAAAATCGCGTTGGCAAAACAGTTTGAGTCGATGGAATCGATGCTTGCCAATATCTCGGGGCCCAACGGCTCGACGCTCATTACCGAGCGAAATATCCGGGCACTCGAAGTGCTCCGCAAGCAGCAAGAGTCGGGCAAGCAAAAACTCGCCATTTTCTACGGAGCAGGCCATTTGGCCGATATGCACGAGCGGCTGACCAAAGAGTTCAACATGAAGGCCGTCGACGTCACTTGGCTCGAAGCCTGGGACCTCCGGCCAAAATAAGGGGCCAGGGATCTGCGTAAAACACCGAAATCCCAACAAATCCCGGAGATTGCAATCCCCGGGCCTGTTTGCCTCCACTTTCCCAGGCCGGGACGACCTGCTAGAATCTGAGGTTCACTCGATTTGTAACTTAACGTCGTTTTCCAAGGAGTCTCCCCATGGCCAAGCCTGGTCGCAAAGTAAAAAAAGCCAATCATGGCAAACGTCCGGCCAACAGCCGCCCACGCAAGAACCGTCGTCAAAAGGTGAAAACCTAACGCAAATGCCTTGCCGGAGCAGAGCCCATCGCTGCGAGTGGCCGAAATTTGATCGTCGACCCTCAAGAAATCGACACGACTCAAGTAGTCGCCGACCTTGAGGAAATCCGCCGCTACAACCGCCAGCGCGACGCGATGGAGCAGCTTACGGCCATCGTCTTCGACGATCCCGAAAGCAACATCTGCATCGGTTATCGAGATACCACCCAAGAAGATTTCTGGGTCTCCGGCCATATGCCAAACATGCCGTTGATGCCAGGGGTGCTGATGTGTGAAGCGGCGGCTCAGATTTGCTCGTTCCAGTCGTGCCGCCACGACCTGCTGGGCTGCGAGGTGGTCGGCTTTGGTGGACTCGACAACGTACGTTTCCGCGATACGGTCCGCCCCGGCGATCGGCTGTTGATTGTTAGCCAGATCACCAAGCTCCGACGTGGCCGAATGATCGTAAGCCGCTTCCAAGAGTTCGTTGGCACCCGGCTCGTTTGCGAAGGCGAAATCCGCGCCATTCCCTTGCCCGTCGAAGAGTTAGGGACGGGGAACTAGGAATACAGGATTGGTCCTCTGCGACCCTTCCGAATTCCGCAATCCAAATTCCGCATTCAAAAATGGGCCGACGCGCACTACCCAAGGTTGATCCAAACCTCGAATTGTCTTTTCATTTACACACGGTCGAGGGCCTTCCTTCGCCCCTGGATGTGAATGAACTTTTTGGCCGAGACGCTCCGCTCGAAGTCGAAATGGGCAGCGGCAAAGGGTTGTTTCTGCAAAATGCCGCCCTCGAAAACCCTGAGCATAATTTCCTAGGCGTCGAAGTCGCTCGAAAATATGCGCAGTTCACCGCCGCACGACTTTTCAAACAAAAGCTGAGCAATGCCATTTCCGTCCAAGGCGACGGGCTAAAACTCTTTCGCGAGCTGCTGCCAGACGAATCGCTCGAAGCGGTGCATGTCTACTTTCCCGACCCTTGGTGGAAACGCCGCCACCGAGTGCGCCGGGTGCTTAACGAGGCATTCCTTTCGGATATCGTTCGCACGCTCAAGCCCCAGTGCCGGCTGCACTTTTGGACCGACGTCAAAGAATATTTCGACGTGACCCTCAAGCTAATCGCAGAAAAAACGCCACTGGTCGGGCCGCTTGAAGTACCCCAACGCGAAGCCGAACACGATCTCGATTACCGAACCCACTTCGAGCGTCGCACCCGGATGAACGAAGACCCCGTCTATCGGGCGCAATTTGTGAAAGAGTGAGCTTGGTGGGGTTAGGGGTTAGTCGTTAGATTCTTCAGGGAATTCACTGGCCAAACCTTGCCATGAATTGCAGAACATGTCTTCGCCCTGAAAGGGCAAAATATGATAGCCCAGGGCGCGAGCCCTGGGACATGTGAAAGGAAAGCAGCGAAGCCCTGAAAGGGCGACCTACAAACAGGCTCGCTATGCCGCCCTTTCAGGGCTCCATTGGTAACACGGCAAGAGACCCAGGCTCGCGCCCTGGGCTGCCCTATTTTCCCCTACAGGGCATTTCGGTTGTTTGGGCACGACTCGACTTGCCCACTGAAATTTCTGAGGAACCAGTTACTAGAAACTTGTACTGGCCACGTAGTGCGGCCCTAACGACTTCCTCTAAACCGTTTCGTAAGTACGACTCGATTCGCCATCACTGCCCGAGCGAAAATTGTCTAACGCGATGTCATACAATTTTTGTCCACAAGGCGTTGGATACTCACCGATCAGACAGGCTTGGCAAAGCTGCTCGGCGGGCTTATTGACCGCTCGGGCAATCGAATCCACCGGCAGATAGCGAAGTGAATCGGCCCCTAATTCGTCGGCCATCGCTTGGAACATCTGTTCGGTTGTCTGTCCTTCTTTTTCGAACTGCGGCGCAAAGAGCTGACCGATCGTCGACATGTCGATGCCGTAAAAACAGGGAGCCTTGATTGGCGGGCAAGCAACTCGAACATGAATCTCTTTCGCCCGACCAATCTCTCGAATCTTTGTAATCAAGACCCGCATCGTGGTCGAACGGACGATCGAATCTTCGACTAACAGCACTTTGCGGCCTTCGAGCACTTCGGGAAGCGGCGTGTACTTCGCAGCCGCCTTGGCGGCCCGGTCGCCGGTTTCGATAAAAGTACGGCCAGAATATCGATTGCGGATTAGCCCCTCGGTGCTCGGCACACCCAGCTTGTAGGCCATTGCGTCGGCGGCCGCTTTGCTTGTGTCGGGCACAGGCACGACGATGGTTTCCGAATCGATCTCGATATCCTCAACCCGGGCCAATTCTTCACCCAAGGTCTTGCGAGAGAGATAAACACTGCGTCCATCCAGAGTACTGGCGACGTTGGCAAAGTAAATCCACTCAAAAAAGCAATGCGCCCGACGTGGATTGTCGCTGAATCGGTCAACGCTGATTTTTCCGTTCGCAATCGTGACAGCTTCGCCGGCTTCAAGCGACTTGACCGACCCAGAGGCAAATCCCAAATTCACGAGCGCGACGCTCTCGCTTGCTGCGGCAAAAAGGGGACCTTCGACTGCATAACACATCGGCTTGATGCCCAGCGGATCGCGAGCTACCAACATTTCGCCCTGAGCGTTGAGTATCGCTAAGCTGTAAGCACCGTCAAAACGCGTGGCCAAATGACGCATTACGTCGATCATCGGCATCCGACGATCGCCCGACAGCTCGCGGCTAATCTCGTGCATGATGATCTCGGTGTCGGTTGCCCGAGTGAGATGATGGTCGTCTTCATCAAGCAGCTTATCGCGAAGCTGAGTGTAGTTGGCAAGCTGGCCGTTGAAGGCAAAACTAAACCACTTGTGCTTTTGCAAATGATGCCGCTCGAACGGCTGGGCGTAACTGCAATCGTCGGCACCACAGGTAGCATACCGGACGTGGCCGATAGCCGCCGAGCCCGCGTACTTACGCATCAGGCTTTCCGACTTGCCCTTGTGGTTCATCCGGAAGGCCTGGTTTACGGTTCCCAGCTTGCGATGGGTATCGAGCAACTGCTGCCGTTTAGAATTGTAGCTAGTCATCCCCGCCGAAAGCTGACCGCGATTTTGGATATCTAAAAGCATACGGGGCATCAATCGCGAAATTTCGCCAGGCCCCTGCGGCGGACAGAGGGGGCTGACCTCCTCGCCCGAAAGATGAAAAATGGCGGCAACACCGCACTCGTGATTCAGTTCGCTCATTGGAAAAGGCTAGCGTTGTTAGGCTGAAAGGAACTGATTGATGGACATATCGAGGCATGGCTAATTCAATAGCCGCGACTCGACAAGACGTCGGAGCCGTAACATGCAGCCCCGATTCTATGCCACGACAGCCAATCTCTCAACCACCCCAAACCGCCGACTAAAATCACTCCTCGCTTGGCACCACCGCATGAGATTGCAAATCTTCTAAATCGACGAACTCCAAAGTGGTCATATGCGTGGCTTCGAGCACGACCGGCGGGGCCATGCCAGCAAGCAAGGCTTCCTTCCAACGGGTCGCACATAAGCACCAACGATCTCCCGGCCGAATTCCAGGAAATCCGTATTCAGGAATCGGCGTACTAAGATCGTTGCCCGCCGAACGCGAAAAATCTAAGAACACCTCGGTCGCCTGAATGCAAACCGTGTGTAACCCCAAGTCTTCGCGACCTGTTCGACAACAGCCATCGCGATAAAAACCAGTCATTGGCGACTTGGAACACGTTTTTAGATCGGTCCCTAAGACATTCTTGGGCATAGGGCACTTACTCTGGCAAGAGAAAAAATTATCGACAACGACGAGGGGATTATAGCAAGTCCCGCCCTTCGTGCTACTTGCAGCTACCGCCTCCCTGCTCCATACTCATTGGCATCAAATAGACCGATCCAGCAACCTCCTACCCACAGAGCCCTCTATGCGACCTCTGTTGTTTCCCCTCGAAGCGCTCATCTACGGCCCCCCCTACGCTGGGCTTATGAATCTCATCCGCTCGCCCAAGCCGCTTGAGGCCGAGCCCACTTGGGAGCTGATCACTGGCGATAAGCCGCTGGCCTACGAGCTGGTCTGTGGCCACTGGCCCTTGCGCCCGTTGCGCTGGCCCCTGTTACGTGCCAAGATGAAACAAGACCATGTCCTCGGCATCGCAGCACATTACGACGTCTCCAACGACTTCTACGAGCTATTTCTCGACAAGAAATATATGTTCTACACCTGCGCCGATTTCAACCGCGAGGAAGACACCCTCGAAGACGCACAGCAAAACAAAGCCGACTTTATCCTGAACCTGATCGATCCTCAGCCGAACGACAAAATACTCGAACTCGGCTGCGGCTGGGGTTCCATGCTACGGCGGATCCACCAACATACCGGCGACAAAGAAAATCTCTTCGGTCTCACGTTGTCAAAAGAGCAGGTCGCTTATAACGAAAAACACAACGGATTTCAGGTAGAGTTCGACAACTTTATTACCCGTGACTATCAGCCTGAATTTTACGACAAAATCTATTCGATCGGTGCATGGGAGCATGTGCGTCCCAAAGAAGTGGCTCCGCTGGCAAAAAAACTCTACGCGGCACTCAAGCCGGGGGGACGACTGGTGAACCACTTTTTTTGCCGGTTGCCTGAACACCTCTTCGCCACCACGATCTGCTCACAGATTTATTTCCCCGGATCGATTGGTTCGCCCTACCGCGATATCGTCAAAGCGTTTGAAGGCGCCGGATTCCGAATCGCCCAGCGGACCATTCACGACTACCGCCCTACCCTACGGGCATGGTTCGACAACCTGGTAGCCAATCGCGAACGGGCACTCGAGATTGTCGACGTGCATACGTACAACCGCTATCTGACTTTTTTCCCCGTCTCGTGGCGATACTTTAACGATGGCTTGGGGATGCTGGTCCGCTGGGTACTTGAGAAACCGTAGCTGTGTCGATATTGCTCTCTCGCAGCCACGACAAATAACACGCTGCCGAGATTCCCGACGAGCCGAACAGCATACACATCACCATGATCTGATACCGTGCGGCAACCAGCGGGTCGACCCCCGAGAGAATTTGTCCTGTCATCATCCCCGGTAGCGAAACGAGTCCCACCGCAAAGAGCGAATTCGTGATCGGAATCAACGATGCCGACAGGGCCGTCCGGCGCGCCTCCTCGTACAAAACGCCGCGGCCGGTTTCGGCGTAAAAACGCTCTCCTGCCAAACTGACGGCATTCATCGACCCCGCGAAAATCATGCCCGCCAAAGGGATCATCTTTTGCGGATCAAACCACGGCTCGAAATCCATCACGCCACGCGTAATAAGAGCCAAAGTCGTGACGCCTCCCAAAACGATCGCTCCCAAAGCTTTGGTGAAGTGCTTCTCGCGAAGCGGCCTGAGCGAAATCCAACTGGCAATCAGCAACATGCCCGACAGCACGGCCAACACGACGAGGCTGTTCTCGGTTTCAAAAATAAAAGTAAGCGCGTAACCGATCAACAACAACTGAAGAAGCATGCGAGCCATGGCATAAAGAGTTACCCCCCCACCGATCGACCAGCGGTAAAGAATCACCACCACAACCACAACCGGCAAAAATGCAACGGCAAGGCTATCGAGAGGAATCGCTTGAATCGTGTCTTTCATGATTGATCCGGAGTTTTTGAACACGCGAGCTACACCTATGACCTGCAAAGCCCAGGGATCGCAATCCCTGGGTTACCTGCCAATGTAGCACGACCGTCTCTGCCACTCACCCAGGACGATTGCAAAGTCGCGTAATTGAAGAAGATTTAGCCACAGAGATCACAGAGAACACCGAGTCCTAGAAACCAAGGTTTCTCGGAGTCCTCTGTGATCTCTGTGGCTAATCTTCATTTGTTTGGTTTTTTGACTTTGCAATCGTCCTGGCCACTCACCTCTGGGACTGGCAATATCGATCAGTTTACGATTCTCTGGCCACGACACACCGAAACTCGCGAACCTTTGGCTAAGAAAGCCGAATGAGGTGCCGAAGAAAGCGGCTCGGCAAACTCCGGGCCGTAGAACTGCGATACGTTGCACTCAAATTGTGCGTCCGAAGCCTTCCAAATCTGCCATGGCGGATGCTCGACACGGTACTCCGAAGTCGAGCCATCCCGACGGCGAGTGTAACCCCAATAATGCTCGGCAATAAATTGTTCTTCGCTCCCGGGTGTCGTCGGCTGAAGGTCTCCGGTCGTGCGCACCGAGAGCCGCTGCCATTCGCCTTGGAATTTCCACTGATAGCTGGCACCAAGCACCTGCTGCGGATTGTTTGCGGCCATGTCGAGAGAATGGCAAGTGGGAAGCACGCAAAAATTCTCGTCATAAAACCATCGAGCCGTCCAAGCTACTACGGGTAAAGCCACAATTTCTTTGAGAAACACCACGCCATGTCGCCAGCCTGACGACGTTTGTCTGCGAACATAATATCGCAAATTCACTTCGACGAAATTTCGATGGTAAGGCACTGAGATGCCAAAAACTCGCGCCCGCTGAAATCGAAACCCGACCACGCTCACAAAGGTTTGTCCCTCGAAAGAATCCAACTCGGTCCCAACAGGAACATGCGGTCGCAAAATACCAGGATCGACCATGTAGTTCAGCATGGCCAAGTGCGTCCATTCGGTCGTCAGAAAAACTTTTCCCTCTGCCATGCGGTAACTCCCTTTCGGCAAGCTTTACCCAAACGTCATGTTAGACGTCTCACGTAAACCTAACCGAAGGACACAAAGATGCGCAACAGCGAAAACAGAAATTTTAGAAGCTCAGGTACCCGTAAAAGTGCAAGAAATCCCAGGGATCGCAATCCCTGGGATTTAGCGTTGGTCCACAGGTCGCAACTTTTCAAGATCTGCCCTCGCCAGTGCCAAACGTGTTGCCGCATGAAGCACGTCCAACTGGTAGAGCTGGTTATTCTGCCGAGTGAACCGCAAGAGGCCAATCTGCTCATTTTTTAGTTGGCGGAGCCGCTGCTCTGCACCTACCAATGCAAGCTGATGGTTTTCGGCAGCCGTACGTACTGGCGAATATTGCCCTACTTGCAAGAAAGGCCGATAGTCTCGCAATCGTCGTCGCAGCACTGCGATTTCTGCCTCGGTAAGACGCACATGATCGTCCAACTGACGCCGCTCTCTCGGCAGGGTAGCAAATCGATATTCGTGCCTCCGCAGCTTCGCTAACTGATACTCCCGATGGGCTTGGATAAGTTCGAGCGTAACCACTTGGGTCGAAACCGTCGACCCGACCGGCACTCCAACAACAGCTTCTTCTGCTCGAGCTAACTCCCCGACAGATACGCACCATGTCACTGAAAAAATCGCTGCCAATAAGTATCGCATCGCTCGCGCTCCGAACGGAAGAAGAAAAGAAAAAACACCACGAAAGATCGCGCCGCTCTTTCTAGCGTAATTGGAGGACGAGCAGATTACCATCTTTTGCAATGAAGCCACAGGAGAACTGCAAAGTCATGAAATTCAAAAACTGATTGGCCACAGTGGACACCGAGAGCACAGAGAATCCCTTGTTTTTACCTCTCTGTGTCCTCTGTGCTCTCTGTGGCTACACCTCTCATCTGTTTGTTTATTGACTTTGCAGTTCTCCTGAATGAAGCCAGCCGTACGCGCCGAATAACCGGTATGATTCGACCTACGACTTCGACACGGACCCTTCTTGGCTCATCACTGCATCAAATTCACCAAGTTATCGCGATGAATAACTTCGTCGTAGGGGCAATGGCCTAAAAGCTCGATAAATCGATCGGTCGGCTGGCCCGCAATGGTACGAGTTTCTTCGACCGTGTAGTTGATCAAACCGCGGGCAAACTCTCGGTCAGACATATCGCAAAGTGCCACGACATCGCCCTTAGAAAAATCCCCAGCGACTTTCGAGATGCCGACGGCAAGCAAGCTTCGACCGCCCGTTTGAATTGCCCTGCAAGCCCCGGCATCAAGGGTCAACCGCCCCGCAGGATTCGCGCTCCAGCCAATCCAACGCTTGCGAGAATCGATCGTCTTGCCCTCGGCCAAGATGAGTGTCCCGATATCGTCGCCAGAAAGAATCGCGTCCAGCACACAATCTTGCCGCCCGTTGGCGATCACGACGTTCTCGCCCGCCGAAATCACGATACGAGCCGCTTGAAGTTTGCTCGTCATGCCGCCGGTGCTCAGTTGCGCACCCGCGCCTCGCGCAGGATCGTAAACCAATTTTTCTTGGGCCGAAATGTCGGTAACCAACGGCACTATCGTCGTTGATGGGTCGCTCGGATCGCCGTCATAAAGCCCGTCGATATCAGAAAGCAGCACCAGAAGCGGCGCACGAAGCAAATTGGTAACCAGTGCCGCAAGCCGGTCGTTGTCGCCAAAACTGATCTGCAATTCGTCGACGCTGACCGTATCGTTTTCGTTGATAATCGGCACGGCTCCGCACTTGAAAATCGCCAGCAGCGCATTTCGGACATTCAAATAACGCGAACGGTCTTGCAAGTCTCCTGCCGTGAGCAACACCTGGGCAGCATGCAAATCGTGGGATTCTAGCGCCCGATTGTACGACTCGATCAGCAAGCTCTGGCCAATGGCAGCCGACGCTTGAAGCCGAGCCACATCGGTCGGACGAGACGCAAGCTTCAGACGACCCAGCCCCGCACCAACGGCCCCGCTACTCACAAGCGCCACCCGGCGTCCCGTCTTACACAGGCGGGCAATCTGCCCCGCAATACTGGCCACCCGCTGATCGTCGAGCGTACCATCAGCGCGAGTGAGTACCCGAGTACCCACCTTAACGACCACCAATTCAGCCGCGTTCATCACTTCTTGACGTACTAAATCGGGCATGCGCTGCTCTGTCAAAATTCCCTACTAATCTGCTGGAGTGTGAGACAGACCCTCAACGAGCCTGTTTGCCTGACTTAACTATAACCGCAGGGATGCAAGTCTTCTATTGCGTCGCCAATGCACCCTACTCTCTCCATCTTCACAGCACGCCCTCGCCACGACAACTTGCAGGAAGGAGTGCTATTTCTCGAAAAAAATCCAACTACTGTACAGATGCACTTGAGATGTGTACGTCCGTATATTAGAATGCACACACGCCCTGGCACGAAAGTCGTCAGGTCACGGCAATACGCAATCACCAACACCTATCGTCCAAGGGAAAACTTCCCGTAGGAGAAAAATGTCGCTCGATCTGCTTACGAAGCGCCAACGCGAAGTATTCGATTTCGTTCGTTCCAAAATTCAAGGGCGAGGCTACGGCCCAACGGTTCGAGAAATCGGAGAGAATTTCGGCATCCGCTCTCCTAACGGAGTCATGTGCCACCTGAAGGCCTTGGAAAAAAAAGGGCTTATTACTCGTGAACCAAACATGTCGCGGGCCATACAGCTCACCGAAGCAGCCAACGAAGACCGCGGCCTACCGCTGATTGGCCAAATTGCCGCTGGTAGCCTTACCGAAGCAATCGAACAAGCCGAGCGATTTGAGTTTACCGATTGGTTTGGCAAAAAAAACCTGTTCGCCTTGAAAGTCTCTGGCGACTCGATGATCGAAGCCGCAATCGCCGACGGCGATTTGGTCATCTGCCGCAAAGCACGTACCGCCGAAAAAGGCGATATCGTTGTCGCAATGACCGACGAGGGCGAAGCAACACTCAAATACTGGTACCCCGAGGCAAACCGCGTACGACTCCAACCGGCGAACTCCTCAATGAAACCCATCTACTGTCGCAACGTCAAAGTTCTCGGCGTCGTCACCGGCGTTGTACGAAAGGTATCATAACATCAAGCTGTTTTTTCCAGCTCATTCGCCTGGTTAATCTTGTTGTACAGCGTTTTGAGGCTGATTCCAAGCTGCTCGGCGGCCTTCGGCTTGCTTCCCTCGTTGCGATCTAAGGCTTCGTGTATCGCTTCCATTTCCATGGCGCGAAGCGTTATCACGCCACGCCGTTGCTTCGCAGCCCCTTGAAGCTGGCGGCTATCGAAATGCTGCGGCAAATGCTCGCGCCGTATGGGTCCGGCGTCGCAAAGTATGGTTGCATGTTCAATTACGTTCGCCAGCTCGCGCACGTTGCCCGGCCAGACATGCCCTCGTAGCGACTCGACCGCATCCTCCGCTAGCTCGGCTTCCGCACCTCGGCGATGGCGGCTAAGCAGATGCCGAGCCAAGGCGGGCACGTCTTCAATCCGTTCGCGAAGCGGCGGCAAATCGATTTCAAAAGTATTGATCCGATACATCAAGTCTTCGCGAAACTCTTCCTCAGCTACCATTAAAGGCAAATCGCGATGCGTGGCGCAAACGACTCGCACATCAACAGTCGTCGATTTATTTTCCCCGACCCGACGGATCTCGCCGCTTTCGAGCACCCGCAACAGCTTGGCCTGCATGGCCTTAGGAAGCTCGCCAATTTCATCAAGAAAAATCGTGCCCCCGTGAGCCACTTCAAACAGCCCCACACGATGATCGTCGGCTCCCGTAAAGGCTCCTTTGCGGTGTCCAAACAACTCGCTCTCGATCAAAGTCTCGGGCAAAGCTCCGCAATTGATCGCAACAAATGGGTTCTCAGCCCGCGTGCTCTGATCGTGCAGCGCCCTTGCAACAAGCTCCTTGCCAGTCCCTGTTTCGCCAAGAATCAGTACGGTCGAATTCGTCGGCGCAACCTTCTCGATCAGCACACGCACTCTTTGCATACTCGGTGCCTGGCCAATCAGTTGCGGTGTTCCCTCGAGCCGCAACACCTGATGCTGCAACGCTCGAAACTTTTGCGTAAGCTGTCGTTTCTCGATCACCCGTTTGAGCAACGCTTCGATTTCGATCAGCTTGCATGGCTTCGTCAAATAGTCGAACGCCCCGTGACGCAGCGCAGCAATCGCGGTATCCATCGACGACTTGCCGGTTAACACCACCGCCTCGGTATCGGGCGAAATCTCTTTGCAATGCGAAATCACACCGATGCCATCTTTGCCTGGCATATCAAGATCGACGATGATGCAGTCATACGTGTTTTTTTCTAGCGCAGCGACCGCCGTCAGCCCATCGGGACAAACCGTGACGGTGTGCCCCAACCGAGGCAGTTCGATTTTCATTAGTTCTTGCAGCGACCGTTCGTCGTCGGCAAACAACAGGGTCAATCCTTGACCATTAGGCTGCTTGGTAGCGATGGCTTCTCTCCTTCGTCAAATGCGGAATCGGCAGCGAAACTACAAATCGAGTTCCGCCTCCTTCTCCTTTGCTTATTGCTTCTATCTGTCCGTCGTGTTCTTCGACTATGCGATAGGTAATCGACAACCCCAACCCCGTGCCTTGTCCCGACCGGCGCCGGGTAAAAAAGGGTTCATACAAATGCTTACGCACTTCCTCGGTCATACCGCAACCATCATCCTCAACAACAAGCCTTGCCCGATTGCCTTGACGATCGACCGTGACACGTACCGTGCCACCCGCATCAAGACTTTCCAACCCATTGGTTATCAAGTTAAGAACAACTTGCTTAAACTCCTGAGCATTAATCTGCACAACCACCGGCTCACCCTCGAGCAACTCCAGATTCTTATCTTGAAATTTCCCCAAATGTTGAACCATCTCGATCACGCCGGCAACCAACTCGCGAAGATCGGTACTATGCCGCTGCGAATCACCTAACCGTGCAAAATCAAGTAATTTCTCGGTAATCTGTTTGCACCGAAAAGCCTCGCGCTGAATCATTTGCAAGTAATCGTGCGCAATTTTTACTTCGGAGGCCTGCGATTCGTCCACCTCCCCAAGCAACTCTTTAAGCCGACCTTCGAGCGACTCGCTACACAAAGCAATCGACGCCAACGGATTGTTGATTTCATGTGAAACGCCCGCAGCTAAAAAGCCAACACTCGCAAGCTGTGCGCTGCGAACGGCCTGTTCGGTGCGGTCAAAGACTTGCTGATCGAGATCGTCACGCGTTTCTTGGAACTTTGCCGTCATGTCATTCATCGCCTCCGCTAGCTCGCCCATCTCGTCGCGCGTCTCAAGACGTACTCGATGGCTGTATTTGCCACGCGCAACCTCGCGAGAACCTTTGACCAACATCTCAAGCGGGTTAGCAAACCACTTGAAAAACATCCGAATCGAAGTCACCAATAGCACCATTGCCATGAGGGCACATGCCCAGGCCGTAATGATTGCCGTACGATACTGAGCTCGAACATTTCCGGCCAAAGCTTGTAGCCGCCTATGCAAATGGTTGGGTAACTCAGCTACCAGGTGGCGAAGCTCTTCGACTTCTTCACGAAGTTTTCCGATTCGCGATGGATCGAGCAACCAGTCTTCCTGTAATTTTGAGCTTAGGTCTCCGCCGCTAAGCGATGCCAATACTTCATCGATCTCAGCAAGCGTTTGCCGCTCATGCGAATCGTCGCCCAGTCGAGCATCACCCTCAGACCCATTGAGATCTAACTGACGCCGATATCGCTCTGTCGCTTCGACAAGCTCTTCAAACTGTTCGCGGTACTGTTCGCGAAGCCACTGAGCATCCCAGGAGTCGCTGTAAGAATTGCTCGAAAGCGATTGCACACCCCCAGGCAGCACCACACGTTCGTTGGCTTGGCTCAAAATCACCCGCAAGTCGCCGACGTGTTGCCGAATTTGGCTTGCTAACGGCAACTCCGCAGAACGCGCGCTAAGGCTCTTCACCAACCCCCGGTAGGCGTAGATACCGTAGTACGCACTGCTAAACAGCACGACCACGGTTACCAATAACAGACCCAAGCCCAGCTTGAGCTTGGTACGAATGGGCCAATGGGAAGGCACCAACGACCTCCTTGTCGTAGGCGAGAGCAACGCAACACGGGTAAGAAACTTCGTCCTGAAGTCTCACAGCCAAGAAGTGTACCCGCGTGAATGTAAATTTGACAATCGCAATCTTATGCTAGCAGCGGAGGTTTGATGTGGGAAATGATTCGATCCTCCATCCCTCACATCAACAATCAAACATCCCCCCAGCTAGAACCGAATCACTCTTCGCATCAACCAGATTCCCCACGCCGCTAGCACCAAGTTGCCTAGCCACACGGCCTGCGGTGGAAAAACTCCGCTCTTTGCTTGGTCGACGCAACCCACGAGCAAGGGGTAATAAACCAGCAAAATCGGCAAAAAACAGGCGAAGAAGCTGCCCCAAAATTCGCCGTGCCGAAGTCGTACAGCCATCGGCGCCCCGATCAACACAAAGCAAAGGCAACTAAACCCGTTCGACCAACGCCGGTGAGGCTCGGTTCGCAGACGCTGCAACTGGTATTGGGCGCCGTACAAAGCATTCTCTTTGCGCTGCCAAACTTGCTGCGAAAGTTCAAAGGTGCGGCCCGTCATCAATGCGAAAGAAGCCTCAGCAGCCATCTCTTGCTTCATCTGGGTTATCTGCTCCACCTGCTTCACTTTCGACGGACCAATCTCACGCAGCGAATAGCTTGATGGGCTTCGCGAACCGCCATCACGACCGCTAAAATCGGCCAACGAAATCGGCAGATCCCAGTCGCCCGGGTGGTATGCCGAACCCTTGCCGCCCATGTCGACGTCGGCATTGGTCAACGTCAGCAGCACGCTGTTATCTTCTTTGTTCGCCTTGATCTCGGCAGCATCTGCCGTAATTGTCCAAGGAGCTTTGTCTTTGGAAGCAAAAAACAGGAAGGTGGGTTGAACCAGTTGCTTTCCGGCCAACCGCTTCACCGACACTTTAAGCTTGTCATTGCTAAAGGAACGTGTCGTGCGTAGTCGTCCGTAAACAATCTCCTCAAGCGATTCAAGAATCACTCTCTGCACACCGCCGCGACCCCAAGAAACAGCCACATCGTTCAGGATGACCGCCCCAAAGCTAACGAGCCCAGCCAAAACAAGCGTTGGCCATACGAGTACCATCGGAGAGATTCCAAGCGACTTGACCGCCACGATCTCATTCGACGAAGCGATCCGCCCATACACACTGGTGGTTGCCAATAACATCGCGCCCGGAACCGCAAACTGCATCGCTTGCGGCAGCATATAAGGCATCAGCCGAAGAATGGGCATCAGCCCTAGGCCCTCGTCCACAGCCTCTTTGCCAATCAGCACAAGAAACATGAACGCGGTCATACTCGCGAGCGTAAAAATAAAAACCTTCAGCAGGTCGAACAGAACGTAGCGAGTCAGAATGCGCAAGGCAAAAGCTAAGACGAAACCGAGGATCGAGCAGAAAGGCCCAAGCCTAAAGCCTAAAGCCGACCGCCTCAAGACTAACTACTCGCAGGTGCTAGCACCCGAGGTAATGTTTGATGGGGGAGGTTGGATTGTTGATGCTTTTTGCTAGCAAAAAGAAAGTTCAAACAACCCGACACATAAACTTGTTTCCACTCTTTATCTCACATCAAACATCTCACATCTCACATCAAACATCAAACATCAAACATCCAACATCTCACATCTGCTAAGCTAGATCGATGCTCGAATCGCTCGCCTTGTCGGCTGTCGAATTTCGCAGGAGTTCCATCATCGTGCGCACAGCACAGCAAAACGCTGCGACTGCCTCCGGGTAGTTTCCCGCGGTGATCGCGTCCTGTGCTTCCTGACGGTGCCGATGGATTGGCTTCCAATCGAAATCCCAATCTCGCCCACTCTCCAATTCCTCAAGCTGCCGGACAATACTGCTAATCTTCTCGATATTTGCCGCCGAGGGAGCAGAGTCGTGACAACGATACGGTGCCTTGTCTCGATGGCCAGAAGAGTTCTGCTCCATCTCACACGGAATGCACCGAGGCCGGTTCAAAAAGGCATAAATCGCCACGCCCAAAAAGCCAACCCCGCCCAAAACGGCAGGCACTATCTGCCCCATCGCCGCCGAACCAATCGCCAGCAAAGCAAACAGCCCCATCGCTACCCAAACAACAGGATTCGACGCTTTACCACTCGAAGCCCTCCCTGCATCAAGAGGTTGTGCACTCCCTGCGGTTCCCAGTTGGCCTACATCGACCACCTCAGCTATCACGACCGTAATGTTGTCGGGACCTCCCAACAAATTGGCCAAATCAACCAACGACTGAGCCACCTGACTCGGAGGCAAAGACGCAAGTACCATTCCGATGAGTTCAGGGCTCAATGGCCCTGTGAGCCCATCGCTGCAAAGCAAAAAACGATCGCCCGTTTTCAAAGGAAAAGGTCCTTCTACATCGACTGCCACCGTCGGGTGCGGACCTAGCGACCGAGTAATCACATTCTTGGGCACGTAAGCCGGCACATCCTCTTCCGAGGCATTCCCCGCCTCGGCCATCTCCCAGACCAAGCTATGGTCGAACGTCAATTGTTCAAAGCGATTGTCGCGCAAACGATAAACGCGACTATCTCCCACATGCGCAGCCAAAGCTCCCTGGGGCAACAACACGAGGCAGCTACAGGTGGTGCCCATTCCGCGAAAGTCTACGCTGTTCTCGCCCTTAGCGTGGATCGTATCGTTGGCTTCCCGCACTGCTTCGACGATCGCCTCGCTCGGCGACGTACCGGTTCGCTTGAAGTAACTGTGAGGAATCGTATCGGTTGCTAGCTTGCTCGCCAATTCCCCCGCAGCATGTGCTCCCATCCCGTCGGCCACGACCAACAAGTGCCCATGGCTATTCCATCGTTCAACGGAGTCTGCCAAAGCAATCGCCAGAGAATCCTGGTTATTCGCCCGACGCATACCCACATCGCTCACCGCGGCACAGCGTAAACCGCCAGCGGTCTGTTCCAATTTTTCTGTGGGGAGAGTCATTCGAGGCGGGAATCAGATTCAGGAAGCACAAACACCAGAGTAAAGAGCAGGTCGAAAAAAGTGGTTCTTCAGGAGTTTTAGTGGTCAAGTCGAGCCATGCCTAAGCAATAAAAATGCCCTGAAGTGGCAAAATAGGGCAGCCCAGGACGCGAGTCCTGGGTACCTGCCTTGCTGCCAATGAAGCCCTGAAAGGGCGGCATAGCGAGGCCGTTTGTAGGTCGCCCTTTCAGGGCTTCGTTGCTTTCCTTTCACGTTTCCCAGGGCTAGCGCCCTGGGCTATCGTATTATGCCCTTTCAGGGCGAAGGCATGTTTTGCAATTCCTTGCTAGGAGTTGGCCACTAAATTTCCTGAAGAACCAAAAAAGTATACCAAGCACATGCTAGCTATTTTAGCCGCGACCGACGCCATTCGATAGGCTTCTAGGATTACCGCAAACTCATGCCAGCACAACTCGGCATGGCCACAGAATCGCCGTTTCCCTATACTTCCGCCGCTTTTCCTAGTATCGGCCTCTGCATGCGTAGTCGCAGTGCCGAAAATTCTCGTCCCGACAAATTTCCTATGACCAGTAGCCCTACATCGAGCACGGTCTCTTGGCGATCGCTCGTCTTCCTAGCGGTCGGCATCGGTCTGCTGCTGCCCGGTTGTGTGCGGCGAAGGCTCATGGTCCGTAGCAATCCGCCGGGAGCCATGGTCTACGTCGACAACCAGCCCATCGGCACAACGCCCTGCGCCACCGACTTTGTCTACTACGGAACTCGCGAAATTCGCCTCGTCAAACCAGGGTACGAAACACTCACCGTGACCCAACCCATCCCGGCGCCGTGGTACGAAATTCCTCCCCTAGATTTTATCAGCGAAAACCTTGTCCCGAGAAAAATCCAAGACTACCGCACCGTCTCGTTCAATATGGCACCTCAAGTAATCGTCCCCACCGAGCAACTCCTCGGCCGAGCCGAACAACTTCGGCAGAACACCTTGCAAGGTGCGGTGCTTCCTACCGGCGCGACAACTCCTATCGTGCCAGCCAATCCGGGGGGATTCCCAGCCGGAGCCCCTACGCTCGCGACTCCAAATAGCTTGCCAAATTTTCGCTCGCCAGAAAATATCTCTCCTGGCCAAATTGTGCCCCAAACACCCGGCACCGGCACCTTACCCTGGGGCGGACAAATTCTCGAACCCCTGCCGGCACCTACACGATAGCTGCACGTCGCGTTCTACGATTTCCGCGTCTTGAAACGGTTCATCGCTTCCGTAAACTCTGCCGAAGCGAGACACTTGTCAAAGACCTCGAACTCACGCTCCATCGCTTCTTGAACCGCAGCCGCCATCGGCTCGCGGAGCAACTTTTTTGTCGCCTGCACCGAACTCGTTGGCAGCTTTGCCAGGCGATCGGCAACCGCCATACCATGTGCTTCCAACTCCTCTGACGTCACAACTCGGTTTACGATGCCCCAGCCGAGTGCCTGATCAGCCCCGAACGACTCTGACATCAACAATATCTCGCCTGCAACGCGATGCCCAAGCAGTCCTGGAACAATCAAGCTTGAAGCCGCCTCGGGCACCAGTGCAAGCTCGGTAAATGGCATCTTGAAATACGAATCTTTCGAGGCGACGACGTAGTCGCAATGAAACAGCAAAGTCGTCCCAATGCCAATCGCCAATCCATCGACAGCCGCAACCAAAGGTTTGGCAAACGTCGAGATCTGCTCCAGGAAACGTCGCACCTGGGTGCCGCTTTCCTCAGGGTCGACAAAGGCCGATAAGTCGTTGCCCGCACAAAAAGTTCCCTTCCCGCCTGCAATCAATACCACATGAATCGATGCGTCGTCACGCGCCTCGACCAAAGCATCGGCCAAGGCCCCGTACATCGGGCTCGTCAGCGCATTTTTCTTTTCTGGCCGGTTCAACTGCAATCGGAGAACCGCCTCCCTGCGCTGCACAAGAATAAGATCGCTCATCAATGAAAGTGCCCCTCGATATTTTTCGTTCACACCAACCTCAACTGCACGAGTGCTTTGACAACTCTTAGAATTGGGGTGCTGGCTGACTGAAGTTGTTATCCAGTAGGTTGTTCTGACAGCCAGCACCCCAATTTTCAGCTATGACAAAGCACTAGCAGTCTACCGCCGCTCAACTTTTGAGTTGGGTGCCACTGCTGGCTTGCCCAGCAGTGGACGCCGGATACCCGCTTCGCACTGCTGGACGAGCCAGCAGTGGCACCCGAAAACCAAGCAGCGATAGAATACCAGTCAAGTGCGGCAATCACTTGATCGGCAACTCGCGATTCCTCGGCACGATGCCACGAGCTATCCGGGCCGGGTCTCGTGCAATCTTGTCGGTAAACACCCGTATGTCGTCAAGAATCTGCCGAATGCGGCGTCTCATATCTCGATCGTTAATCAATAAACGGATGTCCGTCACGGCAGCCGATGCCTGGGTTACCGTCCCTGCGAGCTGGTTGTAAAGCTCATCGTCGTTAATCAACTTGCCGATTGTCCCATCGCTATTGTTAACATTCTTTGCCAAGAGCGCAAATTCGCCAAGCAACTCACTCAGATTTGAGACGCCTGTCTCGATAGAATTGACGATCTCAGGGCCACGATCGCCCAGCGGCTTGGTAAGCCCTTGCAGATTCTTAAGATTCTGATCCGCAGACCCAACCGCTGTTTCTAAAACCTTCAGAATCGCGCTAGCGTCTTCTACAACCGAAGGCAACTTCGCGAGCCCCTCCTTCAGTTGCACCTTGAATTCTTCGTCGCCGACAATATCGTCCACGTTGCTCATCACGCTACCAAACTCTCCGACCGCCACTTCCAGCGAAGAGACCAGCCGGCTCAGCCGCTCGACATCCTGGTCGCCGAGCACCGTATTCAACTGGTCAGCCAGCTTGGCGACCTCATTGCCGGCATCGCCGAGCGAAACGATAGTCTGCTTCAAATCGCCTTGCAAGTTGGCAATAAAATCCATCGGACTCGGGTTGTACATCCCATGCAGGGGCGGGCCGCCTGGCTGAACTATTTGGGCGTCTTCAGACGAACCGACCGGCGAAAATTCGATTACGGCGTCGCCAATCAGCGAAGTCTGCACCCGTGCAACCTCGTTGGTTTTCACATGTTTCTCTGCATTGACATTGATTGTGATCAACGCGCCATCGTCCATATCTTCGACCGTAGCAACCCGACCGATAAGAATCCCTCGACGCCGCACAGGCGTATCTGGCGCTACCCCCGGAGCCTGAGACACCAAAACCTGAATCTGGTACTGTTCGCGAAACAACGACCCCGAAAAGTCGCTAGTCATCACAATCAAAATCGAAGTAACCAGCATCGAGGCAAACACCACGACACCAACACGAAACTGCTTCTTACGATCGTCCATAATCCACCCCTTAACAGGCTCTCGACTCCTATCCTCAACCTCTTACCCCACTTGGTCCCGCAGCTCCATCAACCGATCTCCTGCCTCGCCGCGAACAAACTGCGACACACGCCGATCTGTCGAGGCATCGATCTCCTCCGGCGTGCCATCAAAAATTACCTGCGACTCGTCGGGTTCTAGCCGCGAGAGGGGATAAAGCATCACCACTCGGTCGGCCACTTTGCGAGCCGACTTCATGTCGTGGGTGACGATCACGCTAGTCACATCGTAGTTTTTGCTCGTACGAATCATCAGCTCGTTGATCACGTCGCTAACAATCGGATCCAGCCCGGTCGTGGGTTCGTCGTACAGCAAGACCTCGGGATGCATCACCAACGATCGTGCCAAACCAACACGCTTTCGCATTCCGCCAGAAAGTTCTGCCGGGCGTTTATCCAGAACACTCGTAGGTAGGCCCACTTCGGCCAACCCCGCAAGCATCTGCTCTCGGTGCTCAGCCCGCTGCTTGGGCTTATGCTGCCGTAACGGAAACAAAATATTCTCGGCAACCGTCATGCTATCGAACAGCGCCGAACTCTGGAACACAAAACCAAAACGCGTTCGCTGTTCGGCCAGCGCTCTTTCCGACAATTGATCAATCCGTTGACGATCAAAATCGACATACCCCTGCTGCGGACGAATCAACCCGATGATGGTCTTCAGCAACACCGTCTTGCCGCAACCGCTCTCACCAATAATCGCCAACGTCTGACCACGAGACACCGTAAGCGAAATATCGCGCAGCACATGCTGCTGTCCAAAACGGACATGAAGATTGAGAATATCGATAATGGGTTCAACCGCAACCATTTGTCAGAGAGCCTACTAACGAGAAAACAACGAGGGACTTACTGGCCAAATCGAAAGATAAACAGAATCGAGAAAAATGCTCAGGAACAAATCAAGAACAATAATCACGACAAACGACTGCACAAAAGCAGTGGTTGCCGCGCTACCAACGCCCTCGGCTCCTGGCTTACAATGAAAGCCCCGATAGCAACTCACCAGTCCAATCGTCGCCCCAAAGAAAATGCTTTTCACAACGCCGTAAAACAGATCCCAAGTCTCGACAAAATTCCTTGCATTCGACGTGTAATGCTGCACATCGATGTCAAGAAAAAATATGCAATAAGCCGTACCGCCAACCACCCCCATAAACACGGCCATAATCGTGAGCGAAGGAATCAGCAACAAACAACTCAAAAACCTTGGCACCACCAAATGCTGTATCGGGTTCGCCCCCATACTCGAAAGCGCATCGATTTGTTCGGTCACCCGCATGGTCCCCAACTCGGCTGCCATCGCGCTACCGACTCGACCCGCCAGCATCGTCGCCGCGAGCACAGGACCCAATTCGCGGAACATCGACTTATTAATCACGCCGCCCAGCTGGGTTTCTAAACCAAACGCACGAAATTGCGTGTACGACTGCACCGCAAGCACCATGCCGATGAATGTGCCGGTCAGCGCCACGACCGGCAAGCTCAGCACGCCAATTTGGTACATGTTGTTGTAAAGCGTTTCCCGACGCGGCCAGCGAGTGAACATCCAAACAACCGTCCGCCAGGCAAACAGCGTCATGTCGCCTAAGGTCTCAAACATGTTGAGAACTGCTGCGCCAATGTCAGCGATCGTATTGTAGATCCCGCTCAGCATCCCACGCCGTGGGTAACTGCTCGTCGGATAGTCGGCCCCTACAGACATAGATGCTACGGTCCTTCTCCGGCGATGCGATGTATCGCGGCTAGTGAATTTGTCTTGCTACTTGCACAGAAGTTGTGCAAGGTGACTTGCTCTCTAGATTTCGACCTGCCGAGCCTGAGGCTTGAGTAAAGTCGTCCGTCTCGCACGATTTGTTCGATTGGGTAAACTACGAAGGATGCTGGCAACCAAACAGCAAGCACCTAGCAAACCAAAAAAATAGCCGCGACCCCTCAGGATCGCGGCTATTGCCGTTATTTCAAATCAGCTAGCGTTTCGAGTCAGCCTTCGCCTTCGCTCGACTCACCTTCGGCACCCGCTCCGACGGGCTCTGGCTCGGCTTCTTTGGTTACCAAGCCCTCGAAATCAAGCTGCTTCTTGCCGCCAACTTCCTTTACCGAAACGCGAATCGTATCTTTGCCATTGAATTCGCCCTTGAGCAACTCTTCGGCCAGCGGATCTTCAATGAACGATTCGATCGCCCGACGCAACGGCCGCGCGCCATAGTCGGTGTTCGATCCCTTCTTGACCAAAAACTCCTTGGTTTCGTCCAGCAGCTCAAGCGACAATCCGCGTTCAAGCAAGCGTTCGTGTACCTTCGCTAATTCCAAGTCGACCACTTGCTTGAGGTCGAGTTCGGTCAAGTGACGGAATACGATCACGTCGTTCACGCGATTGATAAATTCGGGACGGAAAACCTTTTCAATCTCCTCCGTCACACGAGCCTTCATGCTCTCGTACGAAGCATCGTCGTCAGGCTTCTGGAAGCCAAAGGCCGCTTCGTTCTTAATCGCATCCGCACCCGCGTTGGTGGTCATGATCAAAATCACATTGCGGAAGTCAACATTCCGACCAAAGCTATCGGTCAACCGACCCTCTTCCATCAATTGCAACAACATGTTGAAAACTTCCGGATGGGCCTTTTCAATCTCGTCCAACAACACAACCGCATAAGGCCGACGTCGAATCTGCTCAGTCAACTGACCGCCCTCTTCAAAACCGACGTACCCGGGAGGAGCACCGATAAGCCGGCTCACATTGTGCTTCTCCATGTACTCGCTCATATCGATCTGAACGAGCGCGTCCTGATCGCCGAACATAAACTCGGCCAAAGCCTTGGCGAGCAAGGTTTTGCCTACGCCCGTTGGACCAGCAAAGATAAAACAGCCGGTCGGTCGTTTCGGATCTTGAAGCCCGCTGCGACTCCGACGCACCGCCTTGGCAATCGCCTTGATCGCTTCTTCCTGGCTGATTACGCTTTCGTGCAGCTCGTCTTCCATGTTCATCAGACGCAATGTGTCTTCGGTACTCATTCGCGTGAGCGGAATGCCGGTCATCTTCGAGACCACCTCGGCGATGACCTCTTCGTCGACCACGCCCCCGTTCTCTCGCGATTTTTCACGCCACTCCTTGGTGATCTGCTGCTTCTTTTTCTTCAGCTTGTCAGCCGAATCACGCAGCGAAGCCGCTTTCTCAAAATCTTGGTTCGCGACGGCCTCTTCCTTCTCACGATTGAATTGCTCGACCTCTTCGTCAATCTCTTTCAAGTTCGGTGGCTTGCTCATGGTCTTGAGTCGGATTCGAGCACCCGACTCGTCGATTACGTCAATCGCTTTGTCGGGCAAACAACGTCCTGTGATATATCGATCCGAAAGCTCAACCGCCGCCTTGATCGCATCGTCGGTAATCTGCACCCGATGATGCTCTTCGTAACGATCGCGGAGTCCTACAAGAATTTTGATCGTATCTTCGACGTTGGTCGGTTCGACCAACACTTCCTGAAAACGACGCGCCAGGGCGGAATCTTTTTCGATGTACTTTCGATACTCGTCAAGCGTTGTGGCACCAATGCACTGAATCTCGCCGCGAGCCAAGGCCGGTTTCAATACGTTCGACGCGTCGATCGCCCCTTCAGCACCACCGGCACCAATCAGCGTATGCAACTCGTCAATGAACAAGATCGTGTTCTTCGCACGCCGCACTTCGTTCATCACGGCCTTAATCCGCTCTTCAAACTGGCCCCGATACTTCGTACCCGCAACCATCATTGCCAGGTCAAGCACCACAATACGACGCTCCAAAAGCAATTCCGGCACGTTGCCTTCAATCACACGTTGAGCAAACCCTTCGACGATGGCCGTCTTGCCAACGCCCGCTTCGCCCAAAAGTACCGGATTGTTTTTTGTCCGTCGGCAGAGGACCTGAATCGCTCGTTCAATTTCTGAATCGCGGCCAATCACGGGATCGAGCTTGCCTTGCTTAGCCAACTCGGTCAGATCCCGTCCAAAGCTATCGAGCGCAGGCGTCTTGCTTCGGCTTTTCTTGCTACTTTCACGTTCTTCGCCCATCTCGCCGCCTCGGCCACCCCGTGCGCCAGCAGTCTCTTCGCCTTCCAGCCCATGACCGAGAAGGTTCAGGACCTCTTCGCGAACTTCTTCGAGCTTCAAACCCAAATTCATCAACACCTGGGCGGCGACTCCTTCTTGCTCACGCAGAAGGCCAAGCAATATATGTTCGGTGCCCACATAATTGTGATTCAGGTGGCGAGCCTCTTCCATCGAGTATTCGATCACCTTCTTAGCCCGAGGCGTCTGCGGCAGCTTGCCCATCGTGACCATGTCCGGCCCGCTTTGAACTAGCTTTTCAACTTCCAAACGGATCTTACGCAGATCGACATCCAGGTTTTTCAGAACATTCGCGGCCACGCCGCTACCTTCTTTAATCAAACCCAGCAGCACATGCTCGGTACCGATGTATTCGTGATTAAATCGCTGGGCCTCTTGGTTGGCCAACTGCATCACTTTGCGAGCTCGGTCGGTGAATCGTTCGTACATCGGTTTTCTCCGTTGCGGTAGTAGCTCAACCTTTGCTAACGGTCGGCTACGTTTTCTAGTCTTAGGGCGTCCAGCGGACGATGCTAATCTCGTAGGATATTAAAATATAATGTCAGGCGGCCAGGCTTCGGCCGGTTTCGTCGCTTGGGGGTTCTTTATTATCAACAACTTTTTCATCGTCAATGCTGTCAGGCATCGTTTCTTTTTGCCTGGCAGCTCCGGCAATTGCTTCACGCTCTGCTGCAATTTCGTACTTCCACACTTCGGCGGCTTCTAATCGTTCGAGCCGGTCGAGCTGACGGAGTGCTTCTCCGCTGCGTCCCTGGTGCCGCCACAAGGTGGCCAACATCAATCGACTCTCGACATCTCTTGAATCTTGCTTCAATAGTTTGAGTAACACCTGCTCGGTCGCCACCCAATCGTTCTGTAAATAAACCTGCTGTGCTTCTCGAAACAACTCGTCTCGATTGTCTTCCGCCAAGTCGGCCTCGGCACTCTCCGACGACTCGCCGCCCAAGTTGGCCTGGCCGCGAACTCGCTCGCCGCGACTCAGCCACCATGCCAACACCCAAACGGATGCCAGCGAACCAAAGCCAATCAGCTTCACATCGCGCGCCAGCCACTCGGTGTAAACCAAGGTGGCCAACAACAAGGTGTTAGCGAGTACCGTAAATCCTACCGCTACTGCCAATCCTGCCCAAGACCCCCGAAGCCACAGCTGGGGGAGCCCAGGCCACAAGTAAGCGATCCGATGCAGTTTTAGCGTCTGCACAATAATTTCCCTACACTCGCACCGGCCAAGCTTCTCGACAACACAAAATACCGAGTAGAATCGCCTCGAAAGTCTAGCCCCTAGTCACACAGAATCAAGGCAACTGGCGGCTATAGCTAGATTTACGACCACCGAAGTCGTTTAACTGGCCACCCTTAGCTGCTCCAAAAACCTCTCCCACGTACAATATCCTTCACAACGGACATTTCGCTGCCCGGCAAGCCGGAAGATAACGATAATAACGGCCCCAGACGAGGTCGGTTTGGCTGAAACAAAGCTGAGACCAGAAAGCCGAGGGCCAAAGTAGGCAAGCAATTCAAGGTTCAAAAATGTCAAATTTCCGCTTTTCCTTGCGACAGTTGCTGCTGTTGGTCACCACAATTGGCCTCTGCCTTGGAATCACAATGGGAATCGGACCCGCATTTTTTCTGCCATTCCTGCTAGTCATGCTAGCAGCCTTCTATAAACTGCTTCTGGATACCCGAATTACCAACTGGCAGCGTCTCTTGCTGCTACTCTTCTTACTGTCCACCGCATGGCTCCTTTTCCCCAGAGTTCAATGAAGCCCAGCCAAACAATCCGCATCCTCGACGCCGCCGCCAATCGGGCTGCCGAAGGCCTCCGAGTTGTCGAAGACTTCGTTCGCTTCGTCCTCGATGACGCTCATCTAACGCATCAGACAAAAAACCTCCGGCACGAGCTAGCAAAAGCCTGCTCGACCCTGCCCCTCGTCGATCGCCACACCTCCCGAGAAACAAGCCGCGATGTCGGCACCACAATCACAACCGCGGCAGAGTCGCAACGCACCGACGCATGGGACGTCTGTGCCGCCAGCCTCGAACGCACAAAACAATCGCTTCGCAGCCTCGAAGAATACAGCAAAATCGATTCTCCCAAGCTCTCAGCAAAATTTGAAGCCCTGCGATACCAACTGTACACGCTCGAACGCTGCCTCTCGATCGCCCAAGAAAGCCACTCGCGTCTGAGCGATTGCCCGCTTTGCATACTCATCGACGCCCAAAATTCCTCGGAATCGTTTCAAAACCTTATTACCGAACTACTCCGCGCCGGCGTGGGGATGATCCAACTCCGCGAAAAAAACCTGCCTGACGACCTCCTCCTCAAAAGGGCACGTCTGCTTCAAAGCATCATTCCCCGCCAAAACAATAGGCCTCTCATCATCATCAACGATCGCCCCGATATCGCAGCCCTCGTCGACGCCGACGGGGTCCACCTCGGCCAGGACGACATGAGCGTCAAAGACGCCCGGGCGATTCTTGGCCTGCAAAAACTCATCGGCGTTTCCACCCACTCGATTCAGCAAGCTCGCACCGCGGTACTCGACGGAGCCAACTATCTAGGTGCCGGCCCGACATTCCCCTCCTCAACCAAATCGTTCGACGCGTTCCCAGGGCTGGACTTCCTCAAGCAGTTAGCCGATGAAATCCGCCTCCCCACCTTCGCCATCGGCGGCATCCATGCCGAAAACCTAGAGCAAGTGCTAGCCACGGGAATTTCCCGTGTTGCAGTGAGCGGAGCCGTATCGGCAAAGCCAAGCATGACCGTCAAACGGCTGCTCGGTTTGCTCAATGGTTCTGCTGAAGAACCATCAGCTCCCGCTGGCGGCTAGTACTTTCGCTAGTACAATGCATGTTTCCCCTTTCCGCTTTCCCCTTTCCGCTTTTGAAAATGCTCCACGCAATCATCATGGCCGGTGGCACCGGCACTCGTTTCTGGCCTGCCAGCCGTGCCGCCACCCCCAAGCAAATGCTCTCTTTGGTCGGCGACCAAACCATGATTCGCCAGACCGTCGACCGCCTCGAGGGCCTTGTCGCCCCAGAGCAAACACTGATCGTCACCAACGAGCGACTCGTCGAATCGATCGCCGAGCAACTGCCCGAGCTTCCCGCCGCCTCGATCGTCGGCGAGCCTTGCAAACGCGATACGGCCCCTTGCATCGGCTTGGCAGCAATGCTTGTCAGCCGTGACGACCCCGATGCCATCATGGCGGTCATGCCAGCCGATCATGTCATTCTTGCCACCGACAAGTTTCAATCGGCCCTGCAACAAGCAGCCAAAATGGTTGGTGACGAACCCGACAAGATCGTCACCTTCGGAATTCTCCCTAGCTACCCGGCCGAAATTTTTGGTTACATCCAACGTGGCGAAGCTCTCGACACCGCTTCGAGCTACACCGTAAAACAATTTCGCGAAAAACCCGACGCCGCCACCGCGGCCGAGTACGTTGCCGCAGGCGACTACTATTGGAATTCCGGCATTTTTGTTTGGCGAGCCAAAACCATTCTCGACGCCCTTGCCGAACGACAACCTGCGACGCTCGCCCACTTGCAAACCATTGTCGATGCCTGGGGCACCGACCGGCAGCAAAGCGTCTTCACCGAAGAGTTCACCGCCATCGACGGCATCTCAATCGACTACGCCGTCATGGAACACGCCACCGACGTCGCCGTGATCGAAGCCCCGTTCGACTGGGACGACCTCGGCGGATGGCAATCGCTTACCCGCCTGCTCGGCACGGACGAAAACAACAACACCATTGTCGGCAAGCACCTAGGCCTCAACACCAGCGGCACCATCGTCCGTACTTCCGACGAGCATCTGGTCGTCACCCTTGGTCTAGAAGACATGATCGTTGTCCACACGCCCAAAGCCACACTGGTCGCTAACAAGAACGACGAAGAGTCGATCCGAAAAATTGTCAAAGAACTCGAAGCCCTCGGCTGGAACGAATACTTGTAACCTCACTTTCCTTTCAATAACCTCACTTTCCTTTCAATTAGCCGCGATGTAACAAATCGCCGGAGTACAACCCTTTGCCCCAACCCCGAGGAAAAATCGCCGGCCTCGACTACGGCACGGTCCGCATTGGCGTCGCCCTGGGCGACCTCGAAACCAACCTTGCCGGGCCCTACGAAACTTACACTCGCCGCAACACCGATCGCGATGCCGAGTACTTTCGCGAACTCGCCACTGGCGAGCGGCTCCAGCGTTTTGTCGTCGGCTTGCCGGTACACCTTGATGGCCACGAAAGCCAAAAGTCTCGCGAAGCCCGGCAATTCGGCCAGTGGCTCGGCGAAATCACCGGTTTGCCGATCGACTACTTCGACGAACGCTTCACTTCGGCCGAGGCCGAGTCGATCCTGCTGGATGCGAATCTTACGAAGAAACGCCGCAAGGCTCGCATCGACCAAATGGCCGCTCAAATCATGTTGACCGCTTACCTTGAGGCGGGAGCCAAAAGTCAAGAGTCGCCACAAGGTCTCGACTAAATCAATTTCAACTCTTTCCAAATGAATCAACTAATCTTCGGCTGCGGATACCTCGGCAAACGGGTTGCCCAACTTTGGCAAGCCGAAGGGGCCGACGTAGCCGTTGTCACGCGATCGGCCGACCGCGCGGCTGCGCTACAAGCCGAGGGCTACGAGGCGATCGTTGCCGATGTCACTCGGCCCGACACGCTTCAAAATTTGCCAACAGCCGACACCGTGCTGTTTGCGGTTGGTTTCGACCGCACTCGTTCTGATTCAATTCACGCCGTCTACGAAGGCGGCATCCGAAATGTCCTTGCTGCGCTGCCTCGTTCGGTGAAGCGTTTACTCTACATCAGCTCGACCGGCGTCTACGGTCCGGCAGGCGGCGACTGGGTCGACGAGCTCACGCCCACAAATCCTTTGCGCGAGGGCGGCAAGGCCTCGCTGGCGGCGGAACAAGCCCTTGCTGGGCATCCAATCGCTTCTCAATCAATTGTCCTCCGACTCGCAGGCATTTACGGCCCGGGCCGCATTCCTTATCTCGACCAACTCCGGAATGGCAAACCGATTGCCGCTCCTAGCCAAGGCTGGCTCAACCTCGTCCATGTCGACGATGGTGCGTCGGTCGTCTTGGCAGCTGACCAATGGGCTGCCAACCAACCCGAGGCCCTAGGCCCCCATCTTTTTTGTGTTAGCGATGGCACGCCAGTCGTACGCGGCGACTACTACCGCGAAGTCGCTCGACTGATCGGCGCTCCCCAGCCTCGGTTCGTCGAACCCGACGCCAACTCCCCTGCCGCTGCACGGGCAGCAGCCGACAAACGCATTTCCAATAGCAAGCTCATCCAAACGCTTAAACCACAACTTCGCTATCCGACCTACCGAAATGGCTTAGCAAACATTTTGTCGGAATAGCCACTCCCTCTTGAGACCCATTCTCGATTGCCTCGATTCCCTCTTCTCAAAACCAGCCGTTGCACTTGGATGGGTGGCCGCCGTAGAATCCCTCTGGGCGATCTCCACGGCGTTTCGTCTGCAATGTCTTTTTACTCCTTGCCGCTTCTATCGACCTACGATTCACGATCTACCACGGCAAACGATGATGCTTGAGCGGACCCCGCTATTTCCCCATGTGATTGAGCTTAACCACCAAGCGCGGCGACGCATCACTTGCAGCGCTTACTTGATCTACGACGATCAAGAGTGGACTCTCTTTGATATTGGATACGAAGACGCGGTCGACGACTGTATCGATCTGATCCGCGAACTCGACTTTCCTTTCAGCCAATGCAAGACACTTATCGCTTCTCATGCCGACGTCGATCACATTCAAGGTCTGGCTAAAGCCAAACAAATTCTTAAAACCACCGTCACTGGTCACCCGCTGGCTGCGAAGCATCTTGAGTCGGGCGACAAGCTGGCGACTTTTGCCGAAATCGCTGCTCAGGACATTCATCTTGAGATGCCGGCCGTCACGGTCGAAAATTTGATTAACGATGGCGACACCCTCGAAGTGGGTGGTCTGAAGCTTGAAGTCTGGCACACGCCGGGGCATACGGATGGGCAGCTTTCGTTGCGGATGGGTAATCTCCTTTTTTCGGGCGACAATATTTTTCGTGATGGGTGTGTCGGCGCGATCGACGCTCATCATGGCAGTAGTATTCCGGATTTCATTACTTCGCTCAAACGGATTCAAGCCAGCGATGTCGAGTGGCTTCTGCCAAGCCATGGGCCGGCGTTCCGCAAAGACAACGCTCATATTCAGCGTACGATCGACCGGCTGGAAGGCTATCTGCACATGGCCGACTTTGGGACGTGTGCCATCGATTGGCCACTGATCGATCAGTGGGAACGCGAGCTGGTTGAAGGCAAGCGGCCCGAGTAGCTGGTTGAAATCTTGCTCCTATGTTGCTGCGGGCGGTTTTCGTATTCGCGATGGCGTGGCCACCCCTGCTGATTTTTTACTTTTCTAGTTTGAATTTTCCGCGTACTGCTTCGGGATCGAAGTCTTTGGATTTTTCTTCGTCTTGATCTTTTTCGAGCACGGCAACTCCCAGCGGTGGGGCTCCGGCGCCTTGCTTGGGGACTTCGACTTTCGCGGTCCAGAGAATCGCGTTGGCCATCAATCGGCGATACGGTTTCTGGCCCCAGTTCCAGTGGTAGTGCCCGCCGGTAAACCCAAACGATCGACCACCGTCGGGTCGGTCGTATGCCCAGGCGACGTGTTGCGGCTTGCGTGCGGCGACCGCCTTGCGGACTTCGGGGTTGCCGCTGTGAGGTCCGTCGCGTCGTTCCATGGTCGACTCTGGCGGAACGTCGGAGAGGATCGGGGTCACGCCTGCCATCGCGGGCTGAAATCGCATGTGAAAGTACCACTCGTCATTTGCGTCGAACGCGGTCACGCCCCGGGTAATCTCGTGCTTAGGTAACTTATTGAAATTAGCGGTCCAATGAGGATTCACCGACCAATCGGGCTCGAAACAGCCTCCAAGCCACTTCAAGAAAAGCTTGACGGGTTCGCCTTTCGGAATTTCGACCGCGTAATGAATACATACGAGACCTACGCCGCGGTCGATCAATGCATCCATCTCTTCGGCATGGGCCAAAACCAGGTGCCGCTCGCCGCCATCGCAATAGATGACGATCGAATCGGCATTTTCTAACAGCTCGGTTTCCTGAGGCCAGCCGCGTGTTACTTCCACCTCGACATCTAGCCCCGAATCTTTGAGCGTTTGGGCTAGCAGGCGGCAACCGGCGTAATGTTCATGGGCCCCGTAACCATGGCTCGGATCACCAGCGATAAACAAGACTCGTGCTGGCTCGGCGTTTGCGCTGGATGAAAAGCAAAGGAAAGCTACGAGAGCAAGTAGCGGTAGGTGTTTGAAGTGTTTTGTCATGGTGTTGATAAGTTTCGTGTTGAATAGGTTTCTGAATTTGAGGAAGGCCGATTCGGTTGGGTCCAGTTTATCGGCGTGGCTCCAATTTTTCTAGCTTGTGAGAAAACCGAGAGAGTGCGATCCCCTAGGCTTTGGGAATGTTTGAGCATTTTCTTCTTGCTTGGGACCCCCTCTGCTGGGGTTTTGTCCCATCGGTAGGGGTCCCATGTTTTGGGACAAAATTCGATGGTTTTGTCCCGAGTGATTTTGAAAAGTTGCTTGCGTGATGGAGTTTGCTGAAAACGCATGGGACAAAAGGGGCTGGATTTTGGGTTTTAGGTGAACCTTGTTGGGACAAAATTATTTGGGCGTGAGGATGAGGAACCGCGATGGCACGACAGGCACAACACTCGACGATCTGAAGACCTGTTCTAGAGAACCAGCGTGGGGTGATTATCGCAAAGTTGGAGTGAGGAAGCGAATGTTATTTTTGGCCGGCGATTGCGTTCGCCTGGAACCCTATTTACCGGCCAAGTATTATGTCGATGCCGGTGAGAACTGCTTGGAGTTGACGCTGGGGTAGTTTGCCATGACGATCGACGAGTTGATCTTTGCCTAAAGCTACGATCAACGAAACATTGGCGACCGAGTCTTTTGGAAGCCCCGTAAGTTTCGCTTTCAACAGAACATTGCCGGGAGCGCTGGACCACTTAAGATTACTGGTGAGTGGAACGCAGACCACCGTAGCAATCTGCGATCGATTGAGTGCATCAGTTTGAACCACCACGACAGGCCGCCGGAAACCGGGCCCCGAGCTAAGGGGCTCGCCGAGATCGGCCCACCAGACTTCGCCCTGGGAAATTACCATTCTGCGCGCCGCAAAGTTTGCTGGGCGGCATTGCGGGTAAAGTCGTCGACTCCTTCTCCTGCCTCCCCTACCTCTTTGATCGTCTGGTTCATCGTTGAGGTAAGATGGTCGTCGTCGTGTCGGGCAACAAACTCAGACAAAGCACGGGCATAAAGCTGGCTGCGGGAAGTTTGCAGCCGGGTCGCTAAACGCTCGGCTTCCTCGAAAACTTCGTCGGGAATGGAAACGGCAGTTTTCATACCAAAAGTATAACCGATTTTACTGGCAAGTCAACGAGTGTGTGCTTGGACAATGCTGCAGGCTGCACCCATTTGACCTATCTCCTTTGTGGCCGTCCTGATCTGGACCGGTCCTCCCTCGTTTTGCTAGCATCTGACGATTCTAGGGGTTGTGACGAATATTCTCTCAACCTGGAGTTTGTCGACGGCCGATCCTTATTCTGAAACCATTCGCCCGCGGACATCGGTCTGGGGGTCTGATCGCTTACCCGCAAGCCTTCGAGGGGGGAAATTCGATGGTCCGCCGGATCTTTTTGGCAACCTGTTGCGCAGGGGCACTTGCCTGTTGTCTAACTCAAGCAAGCACGGCCCAAGCCCAGCAAGCGTATGGTCGCTCGTGGGGCCAAACGTACTCGACCCAAGATTGGGAACGTTTTTACCACTATCCGTACGTGTATTACCCACAAAACTATTGGGGTAACGAGTACTTTCGTAGTGCCGACAGCCTTTACTATCGCTATCCGGCAGAGATGCGGATTCCGGTCTACAACCGGAAGTGGCACAACTATTATCCGAACCGACGCAAGTTCCATAGCGGCGCCCACTTTGTGTTGGACGTTTTTTAGAGGGGCTTGGGGTTAGGATCTGGAGGCTAGGGTGCCTTGCAGGCGAGGTGGTAGAGAACTTCGGTGGCTTGGTTGAGTTGGTCGATGGCTAACCACTCGTCGCGGGTGTGGGCTTGGTCGATGGAACCTGGGCCGAAGACGACCGAGGGGATGCCGTTGGAGGCGAAGACCGAGGCGTCGGTTCCGTAGGGAACGCCGACGAGCTTTGCAGGAATCTCGATCGCCTGGGCGACTGCTGCAATTTGTTCGGCCCAGACGCGGTTGTGGGTGTCGTCGAGTCCGCTGCTTTCGATCGAGGGTTGTTCGTGTTCGATCGTGATGCCGGGTCGCTGGACTCGCTGTTTGATCGAGGCAGCGATATAAGCAACCAAGTGGTCGTATGCTTGTCGAGGGATTTCGCCGGGCAGGAGTCGACGGTCGATGTCGATCACGACATGTTCCGGCACGATGTTTACGCCGGAGCCTCCGCTGATCATCGTGGCCGATGCGGCACGACGTCCGCAGAGCGGGTGGGGCTCAGCCGTGACTAGCTCCTGAAGATGGTATGACTCGATCGCCTGAAGCACCTCGGCCATGGCGTAAATTGCGTTGTGACCTAGCTCGGGTTGAGAGGAATGTGCCGCCCGACCGCGTACATGGCATCGCCAGCGTGAAGCCCCTTTGTGGGCCACGACGACGTCGAGTTCGGTCGGTTCGGCGATGAGGGCTTGTTTGGGCCTGAGTTCGCGAAGCTCGGCGAGAGGCAGCGGTCCGGTGGTATCGGCCGGGTTGATTTGACGCTCGGGATCTTGCGACCAAATGCGGCAAAGGGCGTCGGCCCCGGTGAAGCCGCTTTCTTCGTTGATGGTGAGGGCCAGTAGAATGGTGGGTTGCTGGCGGCCGGGCTCGGCCTGGGCACGGGAGAGGGCGGAGAGCATGGCTGCCATGCCCCCCTTGATATCGCAAGCGCCACGCCCCCAGATACGCCCCTGAGAGAGCTCGCCGCCAAATGGGTCGATCGTCATGCCAACGATGCCGACGGTGTCTTGGTGGACTTCCCAGAGGGTTGCCTCGGGGGAATTACCGGGGCAAAGGGCGATGAGATTATCGCGGCCCGGGTGGACGGTCTGGCGTAGCCAGCGCCAGCCGAGGTCGTCGAGCAGGCTTTGCAAAAAATCGGTAAGCTTGCCCTCGCCGCCGGATTGGTCGGTCGTGTAGTCGGGATTGACACTCGGAACTCGCACCAATTGTTGCAGTAACTCGGTTGCCTGAAGCGTCATCGACATTCCTTGGTGTAGCAGGCTGACAATGGGCCGGCAGAGCGATATGGTAGGGGGGAGATGTAAGTGAGGTTGCCTGCCCCGTATGGTAGCACTCACAAACGCTGAAGCCAATTCGCCTCGCCGCCGGACAGCGGCGATTCCTAGTTATTCCGAGAGTTCCTATGCCAGATAGTCCGATTAGTTCCCCAACCGTCGATGCCGTACTTGATAATTTTTCTGATCCAGAAACGGGCCGCAAGCTGAAGTCCGTGGACCAGGTTCGCGAGGTTTCGATCGATGGTAACCGTGTGGCCGTAACCATTGGGCTGACGTCGTACTCGGCTCCGCTTTGGGACGAGACGCGGCAGAATCTGGAAGATCAGCTGCGGGCCAAGCTGCCGGGCGATTGCCAAGTGAACGTAAAAGTGGTTGAACACGATCGACCTGCCGAACCTGTGGGAGGGATCGGCTTGACGGCCAAAAGCATTATTGCGGTTGGTTCGGGCAAAGGGGGCGTGGGCAAGAGCACGATTTCGGCATCGCTTGCTTATGGTTTGAAGAATGCGGGCTGCAAAGTGGGGCTGATGGATGCGGACGTTTATGGGCCTAGCATTCCGCATTTGCTGGGAGTGGACGAGCGTCCGACAGCGGTCGAGAAAAAGCTTCAGCCGGTTGTTGCCGATGGCATCAAGCTGATGAGCATGGGCTTTCTTGTGCCTCCCGGAGAAGCGGTCGTGTGGCGTGGTCCGATGTTGCACGGCGCGATTACGCAATTTTTGCGTGATACGGCTTGGGGAGATCTCGACTATTTGATTATCGATATGCCGCCAGGAACAGGCGACATTGCGCTGACGCTTTCGCAGCTGTTGCCGCTGACCGGTGCGGTTGTGGTTTGCACTCCGCAGGATGTGGCGTTGTTGGATGCGGTGAAAGCGATTGCGATGTTTGGCAAAGTGAATATCCCGATGCTTGGTATCGTGGAAAACATGAGCTACTTTCTTTGCCCTGATAATGGGAAGCGTTACGAGATTTTTGGATCGGGTGGTGCGCGTAGGAAGGCCGAGGAGTTTAACGTGCCGTTCTTGGGCGAAGTGCCGATTCAGATTCCGATTCGCGAGCGAGGCGACGCGGGCGACACGGCGGGTAACTACACCGACCAAGACTCAGCGCCGCACTTCGAGCGTATCTGTTACAGCTTGGTCAAGAATATTGCGACGCGCAAGGCGGTCGATCCTCCGATGCCGAGCCTGTCGGTATTGTGAGAAGGGGCTGGGGTTAGGGGCTGGGGGCGACGGTGGAAAACTTGTTGGTAAGTTGCCGCCGTGGGCCGCCAGGAGGCGTAAAAAAAGGCCGCTCCGCACGAGGCGGAAGCGACCTTGTTTTTCGTCTTGTTAGCCGGTGGTTGCCTTGCAGCAGCCAGGGCTAGCTCGTAGCAAGAAGAGCTTATCTTTTCTTTTTGCGTTTGGCCTTCTTCTTGGTAGCGGCCTTCTTCTTACGCTTTACGGTCTTCTTCTTGGCGACCTTTTTCTTAGCGGTCTTCTTCTTGGCGACCTTTTTCTTCTTTTTCTTAGCGGTCTTCTTTTTCGTCGCTGTCTTCTTCTTTGCTACTTTGCGTTTCTTCTTGGCGACCTTTTTCTTGGTGCCCTTTTTCTTGGCGCCCTTTTTCTTTGCTACCTTTTTCTTGGCAGCTTTCTTTCGTTTCTTAGCCACAATTAATCCTCCATAAAAAGTTCGGGTGATTTGGTCCGACTCAACTTACGTTGAGACCTAAGACATGGTGTCTTAGGCAAGACCATCTCACCTCAAAGAAAACGTGAAACCCTTCCAGGATGTCACGACGTTTCGCTGCAAAAAAGGAACTCCTTTTCTTGTGAGCTTAGGATGCGAAACTGTGAGATACTCGGTTGACTCAACAAACACAATAACACATCCATGAAACTGCTTGGACGTATTTGTACGAATTCATTGATTTTGTGCAACACTTTTTTTGGAAAAAAATGTTGCAAACGCAAATTTTTCTTGTGCCAATGGATTTTGCGTTAGGTATTTCTCATGATCCAAAGACGTTTGACTTGTCTGATTTTGACCCTTAGTAGATCGCAATCTCTGTTCCGTCGATCAAGCGACCGTCGGGTTGTTTGCTGCCTCCGAAAAAGGAATTCGGCGACCTCTTTTCGCAACGCAAACCGCGCAAATAACAATTGAGCATCCACGAATTTTTGTGTGCCGCGGATTCGCTTGTCGGGAGCCCGGCTTGGTTAAAAATCTCTCGCCACAATAACGGCAAGTTCGCCCGGCGAGGATGGATTGGATCGAAACCGCACCAGGCACTATCTCCTGAAAATATAGGTATATTCTTTGTTTTCGCGAGCTGATGCAGGCGTTTGCTGAGTCGCTCAGCGCGGTTGAGCAGTTCGGGTAAATCGAGTCTGCATTGAGGGAAAAAAAGTGTGCGAAGGATGCGATATCGAACCTCGCCAAGCGTTTGCAAGGCGGCTAAGGGGACGTTGGTGAGCACGACTTTCGCGTCGATGCTTTGCAGACGATTTACACACCCTTCGACCCACTCAATCAACTGATCGACCGGCACTTCGTAGGCAAGATCGTTACCTATATCGGTCACAAAAGCGGTTGTCGAAAAACTTTTTTTTCGTTCGAGTGCGTCCCAAATTTTACTCTGAAAAATTCCCAAACTTTTTTTTGTGAGAAAACGAGACTCTTTTCCATAAGAACGACCAAAACCCATCGCAACGTGAATCGATAACGGACACTTCCAAGTGTTCGTTGCCATGCGAACGACCATCGGAAAGGCGCGCGTTAGATTACTTGCGCCGAGCAACACAAGACGATGTTGCGGCTCGATTGTCTCAATGTGAGACCATACATCTAGTTTTGAAACGTCATTCAAGGCGATAGAGCGCTAGATGTTGTGGTTTGCTTGTTCATCGTTTTTTTACGACTTCGCTTCGCGTAGCGGTTCGATTTTTCTATTCCGCCTTACCAAAGACTCGATTGATAGGCCTGCAGCGCACGGTAACTTGAGTAAGACAAGTAACCAAAAAAGAGTATGACAAGAAAAGAACCCCAAGAAAGTCCAACCAGGACCATTGCAGCCGCTGCGACGACTGAAATTCGTAGCGAGAGGATCATTCCTTGGCGTGGGTGGCGTAGCTGACAGAGTTCGCGCGAGATTTGACCGCCATCGAGCGGATAAATCGGAAGCAAGTTAATGGCTCCCCAAAGCAAGTTGATATAGAGAAGTTGCTGGAGCATTCCGTTTGCGGCCTGCGATTGAAAAGGAGACCAGAAAAACGTGGTTCCCAAGAGTCGGATCCCGACGGCATCTACTTGCGGCTGCCTGAAGAGCAAACAACCGCTTTGATGGCCTAAAAGGCTTATTCCAAGCAACAAAAGAAGGGCTAGTAGGAAACCCGCGCAGGGGCCTGCGAGGGAAATCAGGATCTGCGAGCGGGTCGAACGATCGCAATCGGCGCATGCCGCTAAACCGCCCATTCCGTACAGTGTGACACGAGGATGTCCGCCGAAGTGGCGTTGGACGAGGGCGTGCCCCATTTCGTGGACGAGGATTGATAAGAATAGCGCCGCGATCCAAACAAGCACTTCCAAAGGCGGAGTCTCGCCGCTGCCTTGGATGCCCATGAATAGCGCAACGAGCCAAAAGAAAGGGTGGATGCGTACCGGGATGCCCCAGAGTCGAAAATGGACATCACCTTGGCTCGGAGGAGGTTCCGCAAGAATCACTGTGCATTTGCCCTTTGTTTTTTAGTCTCTTCGACAGGATCTGTGGATACCTTCTGGCGAGGAGCCCATTCTACCGCATTCTGAGTCCCAAAAAAAGCAGGCCGGCCACGCATCGAAGGTTCGACCCATGGCCCGGCGCGGTCGACAAGGCTTATTTTCTCGCTCACCTTGCCGATTCTGGCCAAACAGGACTGCACACTCTTGGCAGACTGCCTTTTCAGGGGCTTGCCACGCGGCGAGGTTGTTGGAGTTGTTGTTCCAACTGCAACCGCGAAGTATTAGGCGAAGGCCATATTTACCACTTGGGTCTGCCAATCCGCTGGTCAATCCCAAACATACTGCTCATCGTACGCAATGCCATATTGTTTCAGTAGCGTGCGAAACTCCTCTTGAAACGTTTTGGTCCGATGATGCTCTTCCTGTCCTCGCACATAGGCTTCGGTCTCGGCGCGGTGCGCCGGGCCAACGGAAAACATGCCGTAACCCCGTTGCCAATAGAACCTCTCGTATTTGTCACCGAGAGTTTTGACGAATTTGGACGATTCACGTTTCACCTGTTCGACGAATTTTACGGGCGCGTGCATCTTGCCCATATCGAAAAGAATATGCACATGATCGGCGACACCACCAACGACAACCCACGGAGAATCGAGGCCGCGGATGATCGTGGCAAGATAGGCATGCACGCGCGGCCGAACCGCCTCGTCTAAGAAAGGTCGGCGGTTCTTGGTGCTGAAAATCAGTCACCGTAGCCTAGGGCGGCGCTGCGATTGCCCTAGGCTACGGTGAAAAGAGGCCTTCGGCCAAAGGGTTAGCTCAACCGTCTCCTCCGCATCAACAATCCTACGGTTGCCATAGCTCCTAACAGCAGCGTACTTGGCTCGGGGATACTTGCCACGCGGAACCCAGCGCTGTCGAACCCGTGCGCAGGGTCGCCGGCGCTCCTGAAGGACGCGGCCATGAAACTGCGGTGGCTGAGCCAACTGCCGCCGCGACGGCCGCGGGAAGATGGATTAGAGCGTTTAACAATTGCGTGTTCCGTACCCGTCATGGGCGAACCAGCCTTGGGCGTCTTTCGAGGTGACGGTGTTTAACGCTTTGCCAATAGCAGTAATCAGTGTCCGCTTGGTTCGAGCGGCAAAACTACGCAGGA
>JAJRSE010000052.1 GCA_024278955.1 Planctomycetota bacterium
CGCTACGTCGCAGCTAGGATAGACGAAGTAGTAAGTCGGCGATCCACATGGTGAGTGCTTGGGCCACAGCGAACCACGTCAGCCTGGGGCAAACGGTGGTCGATGCCAAGAGCAACGAGATCACCGCAATCCCCAAGCTACTGGAAATCATCGAAGTTTCGGGGGCTTTGGTAACCATTGATGCAATGGGTTGCCAAACGGCTATTGCTGCCCAGATCGTCGACGAGAGAGCGGACTATTGCTTGGCCGTCAAAGGCAATCAAGAGACTTTGCACGAAGGTTTGAAGGCGTTTTTTCTCGATCACCAACAAGACGACTTCGCGCGAACCAAAGTGCGTCGCTACGCAAATACAGAAACGAGCCACGGGCGCAAAACAGCGAGGTCGTATTTTATCTGCCCAGTGCCTGAGGATCTTCCCGACGCATCGCGTTGGAAGCAACTCAAAGCGATCGGCCTCTCGATCAACAGGACGATTCGTAATGGCAAGGAGACGACGGAAGCTCGTTACTATATTCTGAGCAAATACTTATCGGGCCAAAAGTTTTCGGAGGCAGTTCGCAATCACTGGGGAATTGAAAACAGTTTGCACTGGCAATTGGATGTGACCTTCGGCGAAGATCAATCACGAATACGCAAGGGCCATGCGGATGAAAACTTCAGCACGCTTCGTCGCACCGCCCTCAGCTTGCTCAAGCAGGAAGCAACAGCGAAAGTGGGAATCAAAAACAAAAGGCTTACCGCAGCATGGGACGACAGCTACCTAACCAAAGTCCTGTTCGGCCAATGACTTACCGTGCAATCGCCCTGGGGTCCGCCCCTCGCACCTCTGCCCTCACATCAACCCTCAACGGCGGGGCGAAGGGCTGATGTGAGGGCGACGGCGGAGGGGCTCGCCAACTCCTATGCAGTAGACAAATGACTATCGAATTCGCTTGTTTTGTACCCATTTACGTTCTGACACTCAGATTGGAAATGACAAAAAACCACTGGGAATACAGTATTAACAACCTGAAACCCTCGGGTCCGTTGAAATCTACCCACAAATTCTGGTGAGGAGGCAAATTTTTACAACGATAGCGACATTGATGAAGTCGCCGTCTTTGGGTTCGCCCTTACGGGCACTCAAATTGCGGATCTCTACAGCCAAGGCCTCGCGGACTACAACGCCGATTTTGATAGTAATGGGAGCACGAACGGATTCGATTTCCTCATGTGGCAACGTGGTTTCGGAACACCGGCGCCCAATGCAAATTTGACGGATGGCGATGCGGATGGCAATACGGCAGTGGATGCGGTTGACCTCGCCGTTTGGCAAAGCACGTTTGGCCAGGATACCAACCAGAATGCATTCAGCGCGGGAGCCGCCCTCCAGGTTGCTTCGAAAACGGGGGAGTCTGGAAACGCAGCTGTTGTGTCCGCGCCGACCGAGGTAGAGATTGTACTCGGTAGCGATTTCTTGGGCATGACGTTTTCGGGCATAAACGCGGCTGCTGTCGATTCGGACGTCTTTACCCGTAGCCGACTTGCCAAGCCGTCTCTTTGGGGTAACTACCAGCCTGGTCAACTAGACTTTCTACTAGATAGCGAGGTGGACGGGGTTGATCTGCTGAGCATTTTGACCCACGAGATAGGGCGTCCTGAAGAATTAGGGCAAAAGGAAACAAGCAACGACAAAACCTACATCGAAGATGCTTCACTCAGCGATTACGACACGGCCTTTACCCAGGTATTCAAGGATTTTGAAGAATTCTGAGTAATCTTTTGGAAATATCGCAAACTCTCTCCTGACTGGAACATTAGGCTCTTCGCTTGTCGATGCGTTGCGACGTTAGCCCTCGTTGAACGTGACGTCTAGCACATAATCGCCGCCGTCCTAGACAATCTGGCGTGCGATCTTTTTCTGACAGCCCATCGCGTCGATCTTCACGATCGCGCCCTGGAGTTCCAGCAGCTTCAAGAGTTCAGGGATCGCGGTGATCTCGTTCGACTTCTCTTCGCACGCCTGCTGCCCGAGCGTCACATGGTTTTCGACACTCCACGCGCACACCGAGTGCAACGCCGACTTCATGGTTTTCTTATCATGCCTACGGCGCAGCGTCTTGCCATCGATGGCCACCAGCTTCAGGCCCAGGTCTTCGTGGAGCGACTCGATCCACTGCGTAAACCCCTTTTGAAACGCCTGCGGCTTGATCACGGCTGATCGTATCGTGTGACGGAACGCCGTTAGGCAAGCGGAGAAACTTCTTCAGCCAGTCCCGCTTCTGCTTGCCGAACTCTTCGATGTCCTCCCACCCTTCGGCACCAGCGATCACCGCCAACGCCAGGATGTCGGTCAACTCGTGAAACACCCAACGCGGGTCGCGAGGATCGACGACTTCCGAAAAACACTCCACCAGAGAAACGCGACGACTCATTTGAAAGACCTCCGTGAAAGAAAATAATCCATCCAAGGAAATCTTTCGCTGCTAGCTCTTCCCCAGGCAAGTTGTCGTGCGATAATTACTACGATTCAATGCAAGCGTGCGGTTGCCCTGCATACGGCCCCAGATGGATTTTTTGTCCGTTGAACGAAACAATGGCCTGATTCGTACTCTTGTGGAGACGATATTTGGGAGGCCGATGAAAGAGACGTGGCACGTGCCGCTGTTCAAAAAACCCAGGCCTGCTCAAAAAAAGCCAAAGGGGGATGAGGTGCCAGGGTTCCCCCTTAGCATTCCCCCTTTGTGTCAATTCTGAGCCGCACTGCCAACCACTGGCAGGTAACCTAACGTCTGGTTTCAGCAAGACTTACAAAAAGTGGGTTCATCCGACTAAAGCGTACTTAGTTTGATGGAGGGCGAGGATTTTGAGTTTGAAGAATTCATGATCGCGAAATCCGTAGGCTTGTCGTTTCATGGTTTTTATTTTGTTGTTGGTCCCTTCGAGCGGACCGGTGGAA
>JAJRSE010000053.1 GCA_024278955.1 Planctomycetota bacterium
AGATCGCGAATGGTGTTGTTGTACTCGGCACGGTTCAACCGCCGCAGCACAATTCGTTTGTCCCCCCGGCCATCTTCCGCAATTCGTTGTTGCTGTGTAATCCACTCCGCCACCCGGTTCATCTCACTCTGTTTGGGCCGGCGTTCTCCCTCGGGCGGCATGTCGCCCGAGTTGAGCATGTTCAACACCTCGCTCCACTTGGCCGCAATCGAGCGGTCGGAGAAGTCGTTCGGCAGATGCTCATCCGTGCGAAAGTCCCCTTCCTGCTTACGCGGCCCGTGGCATTTCACGCAGTGTTTTGACAGGAAGGGAGCGACGAACTTCTCGTAGCCCCGCTTGTCCGCAACGAGCGGCGTCGCAGGCGGCCGAACGATCGGCTGCGGTGTTGTTGGTGTCGGTTTCGTTTGGGGCGTCGGCTGCGGCGTGGGAACGCTTGGAACATTGGTGGCTGCGATTGTTGACACGGATGCCGGATTGGAGAGTGCGCGTTGTCTCGCCTCTGCGGACATTTGTGGGCGTTGAAAGCCAAAATAATTGAACCGTGCAATCAGGTCCGGGTTGCCGTTGCGGATGACCGTGCGGTTGTGTCGCGGCGGCGGGACATTCTGCATGCCTCGCCAGTCGGTATAGACGGTCATGCCGATCTGCAATTCTTCCGGCATGTTCGGGCGGTGGTAGCGGCGATGCACTTGCCACGCCCCGCCATCGACCGGTTTTCTTAACAGGATGAAGTGCGCACCGATTCGCATGACACGAATCAACGCTTCCGACTGATTGGTGTCGTTGATCTCCAGCTTGGAGTCGCTGTTGATTGTCGTCTTCACTTCAAATTGATAGCGGCCCGGTTTGTCGGCGGTTCCGAACGACAGGAAAATATAATTCTCGCCACCCGGCCGCCAGGTTTGCGGCGTAACATTGCGCGGCGTGCGGACCATAATTCCCGCCAACGAATACTGCCGCGCCGGCGGCCGATTTCCCGAACGTCCTGTCGCCTGGATGTGGGTTGTGACAATGAAATCGCCGCGCACGCGCTTGTGAACCAGCACGCCCCGCCAGTCGCGAAACCAACTGCTGGTAAACGGCATCAATGTCATCTTGCCGCGTTCGGTACGGCCGATGTCGAAACGCTCTAGCTGGTTCGCATTGGTTTTCTCGACTTGATAAACCCGCAGCCAATTGGTGATGGTCTTCGGATCGTCGAACTCGTCGCTGAGCAAGGCGAGATCGTCGTTGGCGACGGTAGTCGGTTGTGCGCCAGTTGTGGGCGAGTTTGATGGTGGTTGCGTCGGAGTCGTCGAAGCGACAGGACGCGGCAACTCCTTCAGCAACTTCGCTAGCACCCGCCCCAGTTCGCGTGCCGCCCGCACGGCTCTCCATGTCTCGCGTTGAGAAATTCGGATCAGCCAGGCCGGCCGGCTTTGAGGATCGCGGAGTTGCCCGAGGTGCTTGACGGTGATCGCCCACACCGATTGGAACACCTCGTCGCGCAGGTGTTCGGGGAGCTGGTTCCGAGCCGGGATCGAATAGATCAGATTTTTGTACCGCTCGATCAGCGCTGCCCAAGCGCGATCAGACCCATCTTTACACATCGCGATGAGCTCGGCATCTGATCTATTTTTTAGTGGGTCGGTCATCGCTTGATTGCGCTCCA
>JAJRSE010000054.1 GCA_024278955.1 Planctomycetota bacterium
GAAGAGAAAAACGAAAAAACAAGGAACAGAAACAGCGGTGCAAGTATTATCATCCGTTGTACAAAGCTTCCGACTATTTGATTTTTTGGATGCGTTCAATACGTTGCTACTTGCCAAACTGTTTGAAGAGTGCCCCGATTTTAACCGACGAACAGGATTCGACCGAATGATCCCGTCCATCCTGTTTTATCCTGTCAAAATAAACTCACTTTAGGCAATTGTTCGACAAGGCAATTCCAAATTGCCAAGCGAAAGCTAGAAAACTATGAAAATCACGGATGCAAAAATCGAAGGCTTTGGTGTCTGGAACGACCTGAAGCTGACAAACCTATCGGGAAGGCTCACCGCCTTCTACGGTGTCAACGAAGCCGGAAAAACGACTCTCCTCCAGTTTGTCCGCTCCGTCATGTACGGCATCTCGCCCCTTCGCCGGCAACGCTACCTCCCACCAATCAACGGTGGGCGGCCCGGCGGCTCGTTGGGAATTGTGGACGGCGAAACTCGTTTCGAGTTGACTCGCATCGCCGACCGCGGGCCTGACGACTTAGGCCTCGCAACCATCGAAACGGCTGAAGGACAAGCTGGCGGCGACCGGTTGCTCCGCGAAGCCCTCTCCGACATCGACGAAACAACCTTCAACAACGTCTTTGCGATCGGGCTCAGCGAAATCCAAGAGCTTGGTACCCTCAACGGAATCGAAGCATCCCAGTGGATTTATCGGCTTACCTCGGGCGTCGACCGCGTCAGCCTCTACGACGTCATTCAGAACCTACGACAAACACGTCACGACTTGTTCTCGGGCAAAGATCGCAAGTCGAAGATTATGCAATTGGTCGCTCAACGCGAGACCCTGCTCGGCGAAATCCAACAGCTCGCACAGCGAACACGCCACTGGTCGCAGCTTTCAGTACGCATCAAGGAACTCGACGCCGAGATTCTCGCCAAAGAATCGGACGTCCGCGATTGCGAGCACGAAGCCCGCACAATCGAAATCGCAGTCGGTCTCAAACCCAACTGGCTTAGACGCGTCAAACTTAACAACCGACTCGAACAGTATTCAGCAACCGTTCAGCTACCCGACGATGCAATCGAGCGGCTCGACGACCTCGGCCGTAAAATCGAAACCCACCAACGCGAAGCCGCGGTCCTCGAAGGACAACGGCTCCAACTACGCGAAGAGTCTGAGCGGCTCGGCATCAACGAGCTTCTGCTCAATTGCTCTTGCCGCATCGACGCCCTCGGCGAACAACGCGACTGGCTCCAGTCGCTCCAGCGCCAAATGGAAGACCTTGAAGCCGAAGCCGAAGGGTTCGAGCAACGACTCGAATCCGAACAACAACGGCTTGGCTCGGTTCTTGGCCTGGTCGACCAGGACACCCTCAAAGAAATCAGCAACGCCGATATCGAAGCCCTCCAGCCGCAAATCAAAGAGATTCGCAGCGCTCAAAAACAGCTCGACCTTGCCCAAAGCGACCTCGACGCACTCACCGAGAACGAGCGATCGCTCAAAGTCAAGGTAGAATCGGCCATCGTCGGCGGCGAGCATCACGGCTTGCCGATGGATCTTCGCGAAGCCAGCGACTTGGTCGCCCGACTCCGCAAGCGGCTCCAAGTCGAACAACGACTCGAACAAGCACGTAGCCACGAAATCGACCTTGAAGAACAAAGCCACGACCTGCTCGACGATCAAGTACTGCCGCTCCCCCTGTTCAACTGGTCGCTTGCCGCAGTCGTGCTGGGCGGGTTGCTCACCGGCGTTTGGCTTTGGGTTCCCAATTCGCCGCTCGGTAGTGCCGGAGCACTTATTGCCCTCGGCTCACTAGCGGCAGGGATCTTTTGCTTCATATTCAAGTTTTTCACCGAAGAGGCAGCTGCCGACAAGCTTGAATCCTGCCAGCGACAGATGGACGTCCTGGCTCGACAGATCGAAGAAGCCGAAAAAGACAAAAAACGACTCGACCTAGAACTGCCCATGACCGATGGCTCCGTCGCCTTGCGAATCCAAGCCGCTGAACGCCACTTGGCTGAACTAGAAAAAGTGTTGCCTGTCGAGGTCGAGCGAAAACAGGCCGGCCACGAAGTCTCAACCGCCGGCTCTCGCGTCACCCAAGCAAGCAAGCAACTCGAAAAAGTCATGACCAGTTGGAAAAACAAGCTCGTCGGACTCGGCTTCTCTGAAAAGCTCGATCCGAAACGATTTCTTGCCGTTTACGATCGATTCTCGGCTCTAAGCGATCTGGAAGGCCGTGCCAAGCTACGCCGCGACGATCTCGATGCTCGACAACGCGAACATGCCATGATCACCCGTCGCATCAACGACGTTGCCCAAGAAACTGCCTGCGTTCTTGAATCCGACGAAGTCGAGATCGGCGAAGACGGCGAAGAGTACGAAGTTGAAGTCAACATTCTCGATCAGCTCGAACACCTCCTCGCCGAGAGGCACCAACAGCTAACCGCCGTCGAGAGTCGCAAAAAGCTACTCGCTCGAATCGAGAAGCTCGAAGCAGAAGAGGCCGAACATCGCAAGGCAATCGAGGGCGCCAAAAGTCGACGAGAATCTTGGTTTCAAACCGCCGACTGCGACGACGAAGCTGCCTACCGCCGCCTTGCCGACGATCTGCTGCAAATCAAAAAAGTACGCAATCAGTGCGAAGAAATTTCTCGCGAAATCGTAGCCGCCATCGGCCGCCACGCCTCCGAAGAAACCTTTGCCCAACATCTGACTCCCGAAAACCTCCCCCGACTCGACGAACTTTGGGAAGCGGCTTCTACTCGTCTGGAAAAAAGCCAAAGCGAACTAAAAACCCTAGCCGGTCAACGGGGTGCGATTCGTCAGGAACAAAAGTCGCTCGCCGAAGACCGCTCCCTAGCCGAGCGCCAGTTGGATCTTGCCTGTACCGAAAAACAATTGGCCGATGCACGCAAATCATGGCGCGAACATGCGGTCGTCAATCACGCGCTCGAACAAATCCGAACCGACTACGAGGCAAACCGACAACCCGAGACCCTTGAAGAAGCCTCCCGCTACATGGCTCAACTAACCGGCGGCGAGTACAAGCGAGTTTGGACCCCGTTGGCAAACGATGTGCTACTCGTCGAAAACTCTGCCGGCGAATCGCTCACGGTCGACGTCCTAAGCCGCGGCACACGCGAACAGCTGTTCCTCAGCGTCCGCTTGGCACTAGTCGCCAACTTTGCCCGACGCGGCATCCGTCTGCCCATGGTCCTCGACGACGTACTCGTGAACTTCGACGTCATACGCGCCCAACGAGCCGCCGAAGTCCTATGCGAATTCGCCGCAGGCGGACACCAGCTCTTAGTTTTCACCTGCCACGAGCACATCTGGAACATGTTTAAGTCGCTCGACGCCGACTGCCGTCGCCTCCCAGGTCGAGGCCTCCAACCGGCCGTCGAACCAATCGAAGTCATTCCCGAAGTCATCACCGAAGTTGCGGTCGAAGAAGAAGCCCCAAAGCCACCTCCCAAAAAACGTCGCGAGCCCAAGCCTGTCGAAGTCGTCACGATCGTCGAAGAAGCCGAGCCCGAGAGTTTCTATGAGTACCCGTTTGTCGAACAGATCGAACAAGAAGAAATCGTTACGCAAGTACCAGTAGCACTCCAGCCGCAGGCAACCGAGTTGGCGTCTATGGAAGAAACCACCTACGATTGGTCATCGAGCCAAGTCTCTCTGGAACGAAATCGCGACCAGGAAGACTCCGCCCTCTCAAGCGTAGCCTCTGACAATGCAGTAGCTTACATCCTCTCCGAATCGAACATGACAAAAGATCACGGAGCCGACGACCATCTCATCCAACGGCGAGCGTAAATCAAACTCAAAAATGGCGGAGCCCGCAGCTCTCCCTAACGCTGGTGTTCTAAGCCCGAGCCGCAATATGAGCCACGCAACCAAGCTAGGCGATCGCCGCCGGTTTTTTTGAACCCGAACAGCCGACTGAACAGATTCATGCCGGTCGAAATTGCAGCAGATCTGCCGGCCCGGGGGATCTTGGCCAACAGATGCTGCTGCGTTCTTTTTCGATTTCGTTCAACTACTTTTCCCGAGAGCTATCTCCATTTGAAAACTCGGAATACGCCTTCGCCTTCTTGGACTCGCTGAGGGAGTGCGAGGAGCCGATCACGGTAGAGGCTTAGTAGTATGGCCGTGCCAAAGAAGAGCCCGCCACCGACCATCATCGTGACGGCGGTGGTTTGTAGTTGGTCGGGCAGTTGGATCAGCCCGACTAGGCTTATTAGGTAGACCACGATCGTGCCGCCGCCGACGAGTGTGGACCAGCGGATGCGGCAGAGGATACCGGCGCCGAGCAGTGCCATACCGATCGAAAGCACTCCGACTTCGTGTAGTAGTACCCAGCCTGAATTGGCCGGAACCTCGCCAAAGCGTTGCGCGAGTAAACCGAGGGTTAGTGGTACGGCAGTGAGTAAGCTGCCGATAGCGAGGTTGAAGCTCACAAGCTGCTGCTTGGTTTCTTCTTCGCGGTACCAGCCCAAGTAACCTGCCGAGATGAATAGAAAGCCGACAAGAGTCGCTAGGAGTTCTCCTCGTTGCAAGAAACTGAGATTGCTCAATGAGTTGAGGACAAGCAAGGAGAGGAGAATTTCGCCGAGAGCGAGGATGAAGAAATGTCTCCGCCATGCCGGCTGCCTTGAAAGCATCGTAGCAGACACAGCTGCAACGACTTGGATAACGAGAAGAGAGAGGACTGCCCAGTGGGTTTCGCTGGTCAGCAAGCGAGCAAGGGCCATCAGGATCGTGGCGGCCCCTCCTAATGAAATGCCTAATCGCCCGGCCCATAGCGAGATGGTTGCGACTTTTGAAACTTCCTTGCGGAATTTCGCAGCAAGTTCGCCCGCAGCTAAGCAGACAACTCCGAGGATCGCAAGAGTCGAGAGAAAAATGTAGGGAGTGACATCCAGAAACAAGAGCAGCTGCCAGATGGCGGCGCAGGCGCTGAGGGTAGCCATGACCGTGGGGGCGGTGCGAGAAACACGGATGCTTGCAAGAGCAAAGCAGACGGCCCCTTCGGCAAACAACACGGCACACCATAAGTTGGGGTGGGCAACCGTTGCAACGTTCATCAGCCCCAAGGTCATAACGATTCCTAAAACTAGAAGGATGGTTGTGCCAAGCTGGGCTGCATGTGAGCAGGCTTTTTGGGTTGTTTCTGATTTCGAGGCGATTGAAATTCCAGCAAAAGCAAGTGGAATCATCATTCCAAGCGTTAGCGCGGCAATCGAAAGAGGGATCGTTAGTATGTCGAACAGAAGGAGACTACTCCAGACCAGCAGGAAGGCTGCGGAGCCGAAATAGCGGCCTTGGGGACGAACCACAAGCTGGGAATAAATATAGGAGTAGGCTCCGCCTAAGACTAAGGCGAGTGAGATTATTTTGAGTTTTGCATCGCTAGCGATAGCAGGAACTTCTAGCAATCCCCAGCCGCTGAGATACGGTCCGTAGAACCGTCCACAAAGGTGGCCGGTGAAAAGAACGGCAATGCCGATGCTAAGGACAATGTGCCCTGCTCGAAAGAATTCGCGTCCGAAGCGTTCGCGAGAGAATATGCCTTCCCCCGGGGCGAACGCTCGTTCGAGATGGATGCAAAGCATTCCGAGAATTACAAGGAACGAGGAAGGAGGAACGATTTCCCAAAAACGGCCTACTTGACGGTCGGCTAGGAAGAGCATCCCGGTCATGGTAACTCCGCCGACGATGACATGCACAAACCAAGGGTCTGCGAGCAATCGTGCGACTAAGACATAAACGGCAACACAGACGAGTGCCGGGATCCAGAGATGTCCGCCTTGGTCGAGAGTAATGAGACCTTGGGCATCGTAGAACCAGAGGTTCAGCGGCATGACAAGGCAACCGAGTAGGGTGATTCCTTTGGAAGCCGTTTTGTAGCGAGTGTAGTGAAATCCAGCCAGTCCGGCGCCTAGCAGAGCAGCGCTGGCCGCTCCTAAACAGCTTGCGACGACCAGTCGATTCGCGAATACTCCAACCGACCAAAGCCAAATCACAAGCCCGATAACGAGCAAGCCGCCGCCTACGAGCATAAGACCTTGGAGCGTACGCGGGTCGAGTAACACTTCAAGGAGCCTACGCGGCGGGTGGTTAGGTTGTTGCGTGTTTTCTTGCGGCCTTTCAAATGAGATTTTGACTTCGGCCTCTGGTTTAATATCTGGCTCTAGTCCGGCATCTGGCTTGTCTTGGTCTTGCATGGTCTTATCCCCCGATAAGTGAGAATGAGTGGGTGGTGAAAAGGGACATATCGCAGCCAAAGGCGGTTAATCGATGCCCTTGCTGTTTTTCTTAAAGCACGTTGAATGCCAGAACACCCCGAAGAACACGTAAAGTGTTTCCTCAAAAGGACTTAGGTATATTTTGAAGGTTATTTTCTTTGGAATTACTATATGGCGTGTACACTGAGTGCTCGCCCATGGACTTCAGATGTACACACGTAAAGGAGTGACCGGAAGTGATAAGTAAGTCTGAACGACACTTTTTGAGCACGCTGTCGAAGCTGACGTACTGCAATCCGTTCGCGACCGAACGGCTTGAGTTAGAACGCCAGGCACTTGGAGATCGGTATCAGGCCGAGGACTACCTAGCTTGGAGCAAGGATATTCGACTTGAGGATTCGGACCGGCCGAATGTGGTTTTGCTTACTTCGCGAGCCGAAGAGTTAGTTGAGAAGTTGCATAAGAAACTTCAGCGTGGCGAGGCGGCTGACGAATCGGCGATTGCCTTGTATCAGGACCTTGTCGCTTACGTTTTGTACTACCGGCATACGGCTAAGATGAAAGTGGATTCTACGCTGCTGAGCGATCGGAAGTCGCAACGCAAGATCAGCAAGATTTGGCAAGATTTTTTGTGCGAGTCGAATCACTACTTGAAGTTGCCAGACCGTAATTTTTCGGTCGAAGGGGAACCGGCCCACCAGTTTGCGTGTTTTTTTCAGGTGCGCCGAGCTTTTCGATATATCTTTGATAACATCCTTGGCGATTCGCGACCGGCGATTGAGTTGCGGGCCATGGTTTGGCAATCGGTTTTTACGCATGACATGCGGCGATATCGACGGTTGCTTTACGATCGTATGCGGACAATGACGACCCTGATCACGGGTCCGTCGGGAACAGGTAAGGAACTGGTCGCACGGGCGATTAGTTTGTCGCAGTACATTCCGTTTGATTCGGAACGAGAGCAGTTTTCAGGATTGCTTGCAAAAGCGTTTGTGCCGGTGAACCTTTCGGCGCTTTCGCCAACGCTGGTTGAGTCGGAGCTTTTTGGTCATTGCCGTGGCGCATTTACGGGGGCGCTGGCTGATCGGCAGGGTTGGCTTGAAGTTTGTCCGGAGTACGGGGCCGTGTTTCTTGACGAGATTGGCGAGCTAGACCCGGCGATTCAAGTGAAGCTGCTGCGTGTGGTGCAGAATGGCGCGTATTCGAGAATTGGTGAATCGGATGAGAGAAAGTTTACTGGGAAATTGTTGGCAGCAACCAACCGAGATTTGGCGGAGGAGATTTCTGCAGGGCGGTTTCGAGAAGATTTGTACTATCGACTTTGTTCTGATCGTATTGAAACGCCGGCGCTGATTGACCACTTGCAGGACAACCCGAATGCACTTCAGGGGCTCATTGCGTTTATTTCGCGTCGACTCGTTGGGGAGGAAGCCGAGGAGCTGACCTCCGAGGTTGAAGCTTGGGTCGCGGGGCATATGGATGCCGATTATTCTTGGCCGGGAAACATTCGCGAGCTTGAGCAGTGTGTTTGCAATGTTCTGATACGGCAGCAGTATCAGCCTCGAAATTTGGCGCCGGCGGTTACCGAAGAGGACCGCGGCAAGCTGTGGCTTGCGGAAGCCGAGCGTGGAACGCTGACATTTGCTGACTTATTGAGCCGCTACTGCACATGGGTTTACGCAAAGTTGGGCAGCTACCAACAGACGGCGGAGGCATTGGGAATTGATCGCCGCACGGTGCGGAGTAAGGTTGATCGCGAGTTGTTGGAGCAGATTCGTAGCGATACGCCCAAGGCTTGTAATTCCTAAGCTTTTTGGAAATTCGCAAGACTTGGGATTTTTCTAAAGGCGATCTTCTAGCAGCTTCGCAATTTCGTTCGGGTCGATTTCTTGCAAGCTATCAACGACGAGGTCGGCGTGGGAAAGCTGATCGCGTGTGGCGGTGCCGGTAAGGGCGATGCTTAACATTTCGGCTCGGTTGGCGGCTTCAACTCCCGCGGGAGCGTCTTCGACGACTGCACATTGGCCTGGCAGAACGGACAATCGTTCGGCTGCGATTAAGAAAACTTGCGGATCGGGCTTCCCTTTTGTGACATCCGAGCCGGTGACTCGGGCAGCGAAGCGATCTGCTCGTTCGAGTTTGTCGAGCGTGAGTGCGACATTTTCTGGTGGGCCAGAGGAGCCGACTGCCATGGCGAAGTCGGCGGCGAAGAGTGCGTCGATTAATTCTTTGGCGCCATCGATGGCGGGAAAATCTTGGCGGACGATATCGCGGAAGAGCGATTCTTTGCGATCGTCGAACGCTTGGATTTTTTCGTCAGGAAATTCGTTACCGCACAGCTGGAAGATGATATCGCGGGTGGTGCGGCCAAAGGTGGCTCGGAACTGGGCTTCAGTGAACTCGAAGCCTTGCTCTCGCAACATTTGTTGCCAGCTTTGAAAATGGGGCTGATAGGAATCGACGAGCACGCCGTCGACGTCGAAGATGATGGCTTTTTTGGTCATGTTGATAGGTGAGAAAGTTGAGGAGCATTGCTTTGTCTGTAAAAATCGCAGTCACTTTGTTTGAACCACGACGAAACGACAGGAACGGCGTGCGATACTCGTTGTTTCCCGGTGTTTCGCAGTGGTTCACTTTTTTCGATTTCGCTGGAATAGGCTGCTTAGAAAAGACTTTGCAACCTGGCTGGGAGAGGACATAGTTTGACTTACACAAAGCGTTGTGTAATACTTTGTGTAGAGCGACGGGGTGTAATTTCCTTTGTTTCGTGGGGTATTTAGCAATGGCAACCAATCTTGCGATCGACCAAGAGTTGCTGGCCGAGGCTTTGGCTCTCGGTAAACTACCGACCAAAAAGGCGACCGTCAACGAAGCGCTGCGGGAGTTTGTTCAGCGGCGCAAACGACAGGAGGCTGTTGAAATGTTTGGCAAGTTCGATTTCGACCCCGACTACGACTACAAAAAAGAGCGGTACAAAGACCGTAGTACGATCGCTGAGAACGAATGACTATTCTTGTCGACACGCCGATCTGGTCATTGGCATATCGTCGAAAGCGCTGGACTACGGCTGAGCTAATAGTCGTTGATGAGTTGCGAGGTTGTATTGAACAAGACCGGGCTGTGATGATAGGTCCGGTACGGCAAGAGGTCTTGTCGGGTTTGAGAGATCCTAACCGCATTGAGCTACTGCGGACGACGTTGCGGGCCTTTGAAAATCTACCGATACAGACCGAAGATTACGAGCGAGCGGCGATGATGTACAGCCGATGCCGAGCAGCAGGAATTCAAGGTTCGCATACGGATTTCTTGATTTGCGCAGTCTCTCGGCGCTACGATGCGTCTATCTTTTCAACGGATGGTGATTTTTCACACTACGCTCAGCACCTCGACATTGCACTGCATTCGATTCGTCAGTGATGATGAATGGTACGCGGATTTCAATGCTCTTCGCTGGTGAGTGGCGGCATAGCCGTGTTGCTACTTGTGTTTTTTCCTGTCATCAATGAAACGAGGACGAGCGTCACGAAGCCGAGCGGGATGGTGACGATTCCGGGTTGGCTGAAGGGGACGATGGCGTCGGCGGCAGGCCAACCATAGACTTTCGAGTAGGTGTCGGCGCTGAGCAAAATCCATCCTAGCGAGCTGACCATCCCGACGACGATTGCGACGATGATTCCTTGCGAGGTAGTTTTTTTCCAGAACAAAAGCATGACAAGCGAGGGCAAATTGGCGGAGGCAGCCACGCTGAATGCCCAGCCGACAAGATAACTTACGTTCATTTCTTTGAACACAATTCCGAGCGCGATGGCGATCACGCCGACGACGACCGACGAGATTTTAGCAATGCGTACTTGCTGGTGGCCAGTTAACTCGGTGGAAGAAAAGCTGCCGACAAGGTCGTGAGCAACTGCCCCGGCTGAGGCAAGGATCAATCCGCTGACCGTGCCTAAGACGGTTGTAAAGGCGATGGCTGAGATAATGGCAAAGAGCAATTCGCTCATGCTGAGTGCCAATAGCGGCGCAGCCATGTTGGTGTCGGTAACGTCGAGCGAACCGCTGGTCATTGCCCCTAAACCAAGGTAAAGCGTCAGCACATAGAAGAAGCCGATGCAGCCGATGCCGACAATCGTGCTTTTTCGAGCTGCTGCGGCATCTTTGACGGTGTAGTATCGAATCAAAATATGCGGAAGCGAGGCGGTGCCGCAAAAGAGGGCGAGCATCAGGGAGAGAAAGTTGAGTTTATCAAGGAAATTATCGCCGCGGATGCCTTGGAACTTAGGGTGTTCGCCTGGACGAAGCACTTGGCTGCCGGGAGTCGGTTTGGGGGTATAGGTGGTGGTAACGCTGCCGTCGTCGGCTTTGACTTTTTCGGAAGTCCAGAGGATGACTTCGCTTTCGCGCAACGTGCGAAAGAATTCTAAGGGGCCGAGCGGCCCCGTTGAGTCGACGCCGCCGGGGAGCTTGCTGATATGGCCAACGGGGGCAAGCGAGCCTTCTCCTTCGCCGGTGCCCAAAGGTAAGCCGTTGTAAAGCACTTGGCCATCGGCGGTAACTGTTTTCGTTTGCACTTGGTCGATGCCGGGCTTGGCCTCAAAACCGCGTTCGAGAATCATGACCGTCAGCACGGCGCTGAAGATGACTAGCAGCGAACCTTTGATAAATTGCACCCAGGTGGTCGACATCATGCCGGCGGTAACCACGATCAGGATGACCACAACCCCCACGATCACAACGCCAACCCAATGTTCGAGGCCTAAGAGGGGTTTCACCAGTACGCCGGCGCCTACCATTTGAGGGATCAAGTAAAAAATGCTGACGACTAAGGTGCTGATGCCGGCGGCTAGCTTGATGCCGCGGGAGTTGAATTTTGAATTGAGCGCATCGGCGAACGTGAACTTGCCGAGGCGTTTCATCGGTTCGGCGACGACAAACAGGGCCACGATCCACCCGGCCAGGTAGCCGATCGAGTAGAGGAAACCGTCGTACCCGTAGAAGGCGATCATGCCGCAGATGCCAAGGAACGAAGCGGCCGACAAGTAGTCACCAGCAAAGGCGATGCCGTTAACAAACCAGGGAATCTGCCCGTGGGCGGCAAAGTAGCCTTCGGAAGTTTTTGCTTGTTTGCCTAAGTAGAAACTAAGCCCGACCGTGATTCCGACGAACAGCAGAAAGATGGCGATCGCGATGGGCGAGGGATCGTAAATCATTGGTCGTCTCCCGAGGGACGACAGAGCAACCCGTAGAGTAGGGCGAGCACGAATGCCGAGATAATGAGACCGAATCCGTAGAGGATGGCCACGTTGATCCCCTCTATGGGCGTGGCTTCCATGGTGGTGGGAGAGAAGGTGTTGAGCAGAACGAATCCGCCGTAGAGAAGCAGATAGACGGCGAAGAGCTTGAGCCCGATGCGCGAGTTTCGAGAGTTCATAGGTTTCCTAATACGACTGCGTTCGGGTTGAACCACGACGACACGACGAGCACAACGTAGCAGATTCCAGGATCGTGAGAAGCAACAGGTGACTGGTTTACTACTTCGAGCACTAGGATAACGATTCGACTTGCGGTGGGAAAGCTCTGGGCGGTAATTGGGGTGAACTTATGAGGTTGTTTGCCCGCGAAAGGCGCGAAAATTCGCGAAAAGAGGGGGGAAAGAGGGTAGCACCGACATTTGTCCGCAATATGCTTAGCCATCGAGAGGGCGTAATTCGGACATGCGTCGGTGTCGCTTGCGACGAGAGGAATGGCCGAGACGCAAACGGGGCAGACCTCCTGTGCCATGTACGGCGCGGAGCGTTTTTACCCTTCGCAGTGGCGTGGCCGCCACCGAGTTAGCTACTCAGGCAGTTATGCGAAGGATCTGGCAGTCCGTAGGACTGGTTGGTTCTTTCGGTAGTGGATTTTTTTGCGACGGATGTTCCACCGACAAGTTCACCCATCATGAGCGAAACTCTACTAGGATGCGCGGGAATTGGTAAGTTGCTTAGCATCGCTCGAAAATCGTCGCGATGCCTTGGCCGACGCCGATGCACATGGTGGCGAGGCCGAGAGTAGCGTCGGAGGCGAGCATGGTGTGAATGAGGGTGGTTGAGATGCGTGCGCCGCTTGCTCCGAGCGGGTGGCCGATGGCAATCGATCCGCCACGGATGTTTATTTTCGACTCGTCGAGCTTGAGGAGCTTGATGCAGGCGAGCGATTGGGAGGCGAAAGCTTCGTTGAGTTCGATAAGATCGAGGTCGGCGAGTTCTAGGCCGGCACGTTTGAGTGCTTTTTTGGTGGCAGGCACGGGACCGGTTCCCATGACGGCTGGGTCGACGCCGGCGACGGCGGTTGCTCGGATTCGGACGAGCGGTTTGAGGCCAAGCGACTTGGCTTTTTCTTCGCTCATTACGAGCAGGGCGGCGGCGCCGTCGTTCAGAGGCGAGCTGTTACCTGCGGTTACGCTGCCGATGCCAGGCATGAATGCAGGTTTGAGTGCGCCGAGCGATTCGGGGGTCGATTCGGGGCGGATGCATTGATCGGCGGTGATCTGGCAGTTCATGCCTTCGTCGTTGCGACCGGTGATGGGGATGATTTCGTTTTTGAATAAACCGGCTTCCGTCGAAGCGGCGGCTTTGAGATGGCTATTCAGGGCGAATTGATCTTGCGCCTCGCGAGAGATTCCGTAATTCTGGGCAAGGAATTCTGCGGTGAAGCCCATGTGGAGGGCGCCCTTGCTGGTGACGGTAAAGAGCTTGGGGTTGAGGTCGAGGCTGGCATCCATGGCGACGTGGCCCATGTGTTCGAGGCCGCCGACAATTTGGACGTCTTCGCCGCCTGCAGCGATGGAGTGGCAAGCTTGGTTGAGTGCCTGGAGGCTACTGCCGCAGAGGCGATTGATGGTAGCGCCACCGGTTTCGGCCGGGAGGCCCGCCATGAGCGAAACCATTCTCGCAACATTGAAACCCTGCTCGCGTTGTTGCTGGGTATTGCCAAGGATGATGTCTTCGACTTCGGCGGGGTCGATGCCTGTTCGCTCGATCAAGGCTTTGACGACCGCGACGGCGAGGTCGTCGGAACGGACATCGCGAAATGCGCCCAGCTTGGGATGCGAGCGACCAATGGGAGTTCGACAACAATCGACGACTACGGCAGAGTTCATGGTTTTTTGGGGACTAGGGGACTGTGGTTTAGGGACTAAAAGGGGATGGCTATTTGCCTCTAGTTATAAAATTTTCTATTCGATTTTGCATGTTCCAACAGCATCGTGGTGGGTTCGTATCGTTTGCCGAGGCTGGCGTAAGGTTTGAGGCGTTCGACGATTGCTTGGGCGCCCAAGGTGTCGGCCCAGAAAAAGAGGCCGCCTTTGAAAGGTGGGAAGCCGATACCGTAGATTAAGCCAAGGTCGACGTCGCGTACGTCGCTGACAATGCCATCTTCGATGAGTCGCGTGGCTTCGAGGAGCATTGGCAGGAAGAGTCGATCGGTAATTTGTTCGGGAGTGGCATCGCTTTCGCCAGACGCAATTTCTTTTAGCAAGGCTGCGACTTCAGGGCTGGCAACACCTCGGGCCAATTTCTTGCCTTTGCCATAATCAAGGAACCCACGGTCGTTTTTCTTGCCAAGCCGCTTGGCTTCGACCATGGCGGTGAGGACCTTGGAGCCCAAAGCCCGGTCAGGAAATGCTCGTTGCAAGACGCCGCCAGCGTGTAGAGCGATGTCGAGCCCAACGGTATCGTGAAGGGAGATCGGCCCCATGGGCATACCGAACTTGGTGGCTGCTCGGTCGACCGCCTTCATGGAGACTCCCTCTTCGAGCAAAACCAGGGCTTCGTTCATGTACGGTAGGAGTGCCCGATTGACGAGGAAGCCTGGGCCATCGCCGACGACGATCGGCGATTTGCCGATGGCCATCGAATAGGCTACTGCGGTTGAGATGGTTTCGTCGCTCGTTTTTTCGCCACGAATGACTTCAACCAGTGGCATTCGGCGAACGGGATTGAAGAAATGCAGTCCACAGAATCGTTCAGGGTTTTTTAACCCCTTTGCCAGTTCGGTGATGGGAATGGTCGAGGTGTTGGAACAAAGTATCGCGTTGTCGGCGAGTTGCGATTCAAGTCGAGCGTAGAGTTCGCGTTTGGCATCGGCGTTTTCGTAAATCGCTTCGATCACGATGTCTGAGGCAGCCAGCTCGCTATCGCTTACCGTGCCGTTGACGAGCGGGACGTACTTGAGGGCGAGCGTTGCGTCGGGACCACGGTTTTTTTTGTTGAAGCTGACTTCGGTAAGGATCCCCTGAACGCCCCGCCCTACGGCTTCGGCTGACAAGTCGCCCAACGCGACCGGCACACCACGCTTGACGTTTGCGGCTGCGATGCCTTGGCCCATGGCCCCGGCGCCGAGGACGGTGGCCGAGCTAATTTTTGCGGGAGCGAGGTCTTTGTAGCCTTTTTGCTTTTTGTTGCTGTCTTGTAGGAAGAAAACGTTAAGCAGCGACCGGTTGACGGGAGAGCCGAACACGTCCTTAAAGCCCTCGGCTTCCATCTTGCATGCGGTTTTGAGATCGGAATGGGCCGATCCGATCATCACTTCCAACGCGGCAAGCGGGGCGGGGTAGTTGCCTTGGGTTTCCCCTTGAATGTAGGCGCTGGCTGTGGCGGCGAGGAAGCCCAGCTCGGTCTCGCTGATGTCGATTGGGCCAGACCATAGCTCGCGGTCTTTCAAGTATTGCTTCGACTCCTCTTCGGCACGAACCATCGCAATGGCTGCGTCCATGAGTTGTTCTGGCGCGACGATTTCGGCAAGTCCCATGGCCATGGCGGCATCGGCGTCGATAAATTGGCCGCCGGTGCAAAGCTCGACCGCGTTGCTAAGGCCTACGATGCGCGGCGTGCGAGCCGTGCCACCCCAGCCGGGGTAGATGCCGAGTTTGACTTCGGGAAATCCCCAGCTAGTTTTTCTGTCGCGTGCCATAATTCGGCGATCGCACCAAACCGAGAGCTCAGCTCCACCGCCGACGCAGATGCCAGCGATTGCGGCAATCGTGACGAAGGGAAGTTCAGAGAGCGCGCTAAACAGATTCTGGCCACGGGTCGAAACCTCGACAACCTTTTCCGGAGGTTGATCGATGTCGGCAACAAATTCTCGAATGTCTGCCCCGGCAATAAAATTGCCAGGCTTGTCCGAGTGGATAATGAGACCGGCTAAGTCGTTGCGATCGGCTAGCTGGTCGAAGATGCGTTGGAAGTCTTCCAGCACGGGCCGAGACAAGACGTTAACGCTTTTGTTGGGGTCGCTGATCGTGAGGACGGCAATGTCTTCGACAGGAAAATCTAGCGAGAGAATAGAATCGGACATCGGGAACCGTTCGCGTGGGTTGAAAACAAAAAATTGGAACAGCGACAAGTTTTATGGAAAGCAATCGTTGAACAAGACAACGGCGCTAAGCCTCGCGGCCAGGGGGCTAGACCTGTTGTGCGGCACTCTTGTAAGTTGCATTCTATGGAACCCAATCAACTAAGCACAGGGGGTGAGCAAACTACCCAGGACAAGAAGTTGGGCGGGGGATGGATTTTCCCTGCTTTGCTATTGGTTGTGCTGGCTGTTGTTTTCGGCGCAGGTCAATTTGGACCTGGAGACACGCACTTAACGGGAACTACGGAGGCGACGACCCAGTGGCTGCCGACCGAGGTGCCTCAAGGCAAGTGCGTGGGCCTGACGATTGACTTTGGTAACGGTGTAAAGAAACAGTTTGATGCCCTGCCTTGGCGTCAGGGAATGACCGTAGAATTACTGATGCAAGAGGCGTCTCGTTGGCAGCCGGGGATTTTCTACTCGCAGCTTGGCGAAGGAGAAACGGGGTTTCTCGAGTCGATCGACGGCCTTAAGAACCAGGGGCTCAGCGGTCGGAATTGGAAGTATGAAGTGAACGGAAAATATGCAGAAACCAGCTTTTGCTTGCACCCACTTGAGCCAGGAGACCGTCTCTTGTGGAAGTTTGCGGGCGAAGAGTAGAATGGCTTTTCAGGGAAGACACTTAGTCGACCAGAAATACTGACCAGTACCCCGGAGAATCGCATTTCCTCGGGCTTTTCCAGAACGATAAAGGAAGATACCTGATGAACCGCGATACTGTTCGAGACCTTGCCGTGTTTAGTTTGCTGTTAGCGATTGGCGTTGTGGGACGCTGGGCTCAGCCGACTTGGAATTTCACGCCGCTGGCTGCGGTCACGGTTTTGGGTGGGTTTTATTTCCGCCGAACCATGCCCGCGGTTTTGCTACCAATCGGCATCTTGGCGGTTTCAGATTTGGTGCTCCCTGTCCACGATAGCCTGCCGGTAATGATCAGTGTGCATCTGATGATGGTCGTGCCTCTGCTGCTGGGCCGTTCGGCACGAGGTGCTCAAGGGTTGCGCCGCGGAGTGTTGCTTGGCCTTTGCGGCTTTGTGCCAGCGACGGCCTTTTTCTTAGTTACGAACTTCGCGGTCTGGATGTTCAAGAGCACTTACGCCTCTTCGCTTGAAGGGCTGTTGAGCTGCTATGCGGCAGCGTTACCGTTCTACCGCTGGATGCTAGCAGGCGACGTTTTTTACTTGGTCGTGCTGCTTGGATGTTTAGCGATCGCGCGCGCTGCGGTGCCCGAGGCACGGCAAAAGGTCTCGGCATAGCGAAAATAGGTTGCGGTGACCACTGTGTAAGCACAACACTTAAACACAGCGGGAGACGGCTACTCGGGGGAGCTGTTGCAGCGAGTGTTTGGCGGGAGTGTCGGGTAGGAAATCTAGTTGCCGGATGGCTTGGTCGGCGTGGGCGAGGGCCAAGTCGCGGGTTTGACGGAGTGCTCCGCTTTCTTCGAGCCAATTGAGCAAGGCTGCCGAGTTTTCGCTGCTGGGGTGGTCGAGCAGGGTTTGGAGTTCTTGCTGTTCCGAGGTGGCGAGCTGGTCGCGGAGGACGAGAAGCGGCAAGGTCATGCGTTGTTTGGTCAGGTCGGTGCCGAGCGATTTGCCGACCGTTTTTTCTTCGCCTACCAGGTCGAGCAGGTCGTCGGCAATTTGGAAGGCGAGGCCTAGCTGGAGGCCAAAATTTTCTAATCGCTTTACCGTTTCGTGGTCGGCACCTGCGTAATGGGCTCCGAGGGTACAACAGCAGGCGCAGAGCGAGGCCGTTTTGGCTTCGATGATACGGAAATACTGTTTGCGATCGAGATCGAACTTTCCGCTCGCGGCAGTTTGCAGTAGCTCGCCTTCGCAGACGATATTGGTTGCTCGGCCAATGGTTCGACAGCCAAAGGTGGTTTCCAGCGAGCTGGCCAAGTAAAAGGCCTGAGTGAAGAGGTAGTCGCCGAGGAGGATGCTTGTTTGGTTGTTCCAACGGGCGTTGATCGTGTCTTCGTGTCGGCGGATGTCTGCTTCGTCGAGAACGTCGTCGTGGACCAAGGTGGCGGTGTGAATCATTTCGACAACGGCCGCCAGAGTATGGTGGGCATCGTTGACCTCGCCAATCGCTTGAGCGGTCATAAGCAACAGGGCAGGGCGAAGGCGTTTGCCGCCTAAGCGAAAGCAGCGTTGGGCAAGCTCGTCGATGAAGGGATCGGAATGCTGGAGCGAATCTTGGAGCCGACGTTCGACTGTGGCCAGGTCTTGGGCGATGGGCGCAAATATCTGTAGCCATGCCGAGACGGGATCGGGCGGTTTCGGTTGGAGCTGCTGCGGGCTGCGCTGTCGAGAGTCGGCGGTGCTCATGAGAGTCCTTTCTCGCCACAGGTATCTTTGCGGAGGAAGTGCCCGCTGGCGCCGCCCGATTTTTCTTCGAGTTGCACCTGTTCGATGGTCATCGCTCGATCGACCGATTTACACATGTCGTAAATAGTAAGGGCTGCGACGCTCACCGCAGTGAGGGCCTCCATTTCGACGCCCGTTTTGGCGGTAACCGCGACCGTGGCTTCGATGCGGATGGCATTGTCTGCAAGCGGCTGGAAATCGAGGTTAAGGGCTTCCAGAGGCAAGGGGTGGCAGAGGGGAATTAGGTCGGCCGTACGCTTGGCAGCCATGATGCCGGCAAGCCTAGCTACCTCTAAGACGTCGCCCTTGGCGTGGCCGCGCTGGAGGATCATTTCCCGGGTGGCGGGCAGCATTCGGACCAACCCGCTAGCTCGAGCGATGCGTTGGGAGACGGTTTTATCGCCCACATTGACCATGCGGCTGGCCCCGTGCTCGTCGAAATGGGTAAGATCGCTCATAGGCCTGATTGCTGGAAAGGGAAAGGCTGAGAAGGCCATTGTATTCGGGAAAACCGGTCCGTCGAGGTGTCTTGGCAAAGCGGCCAGGAGCCTTGCAAAGTGCGAAAAAACACGGGGGTTCCAGCACGAACCACAACGAAACGGCGGGAACGACGTAAGATTTCCGTCGTCAGTGTAACCGCAAGGGAGGGCTGCGGTTAACCGCCTGAGGGGAATAAGGGGGGAGAAAAAGGAGGGGCAAAAAAAGAGCCTCGCGGCCCAATAGGCAGCGAGGCTCGATGATTGGGGAAGGAGCAACGGTCCGGGAGAGAACCGCCACTTCGCAGTTGAATCGTTCAACAGCCCCTGACTCGATATGTAATCCGCCGGAAGCAGTCTCCTCCAACGGTTTAGGCACACTTTTCGTTTTTGCTTACTCAGCAGTTGATCGTGACTGCGACCTACGGCTGACCTTCAATTTCTGAGAAAACTCAGACCAATTCTTTTTTGCTACCAATGAGAGTTCGTAGTCGTTCGGCCAGCAGAGCGGCGTCGAACGGTTTTTTGAACGTCTCGTTGATACTCGAACGGTCGAAGCTGGCAGTGGTACCGTCGTCCGGTAGCAGTGCGATCAGAATGGTTTCAGCAAAATCGCTGCTGCGGCGCAGATTTTGGCAAATCTGCAGAGCTTCGACTTGTCCGATCGAAAAGTCGACGATAATGCAGTCGGGGTGGAAGCTTTCGGCTTGGATGCCAGCTTCAAAACCGCTTGCGGCCATCGAAGTTTTGAATGACCTCTGGGGCGGCAGCTCTCGCTTGAGATTCTCGATCAAGACTTGATCTTGAGCAACAATCAGGATTTTGGCCATGGCCTCATCCTCAAGATCGCCAAGCGGCATGCCGTGCTCTTTGAGAAACTTAATCAAGTATTCGCGGGGAATTCTCCGGTCCTGGGAACCGGGAATGCGATAGCCCTTCAAACGCCCTGAGTCAAACCACTTGCTGACCGTGCGGGGGGCCACTTTGCAGATCTTAGCGACCTGACCAGTAGTAAAGACCTTCATCACGGGTACTCCAATATATTCTTGCGTTGACACTGGTCAATCCGCCTTTGGCGGACTGGACACCCCTCTAGTTAGTGCATCGGCCTGGCAACTTGCTTCCCTTCTGCCAGCGGGTAGGCGACGTGTTGCGAGCCGCGAGTTACGGGTCGCGAGAAAACGGCGAAGGAATTTCCTTCGTCAACTCGCGGCTCATAACTCACAACTCGCAACCCATCTATGCCGAATGCGTACCTGGGTCGGGGCATCCTATAAATCGCATGTTGGGTTGGCTCAGGTCCTTCTGATCCTCTCCGTCCATGTTGAGTTGCAACTTGCGAGTCGTGGGTCGCGATAAAGGCTTTTTCCTTCGTCAGCTTGCGGCTCAAAACTTACAACTCACAACTCGGTATAAAACCTATCGGCGATGCAAGCACTGGAAGATTGGCAAAAGTCGTTAAATTGGAGAATGTAGGCATAAGCCATTCCAAGCAACTATTTTTCACACTTCCGTACACTCATCGCCAAGTGCTTTGTCTATCTATCCAATCAATAAACAGACAAAACGCTAGGATTTGCAACACGAGTTGCACACTGAGAGCGTGTCGAATGAAGGCAATAAGTCGTTGGTCGTAAGTCACTAGCAAGTATTACTAGCAACTTATGCCAAAGGCCTTACGCCTTCCTTTAGGCAGGCTCCCCCCTTGGTAGGTCTGTTCCGAGCGACGGGGTTAGCCTGAGTGAATAATCACTGTGGCCGTGTCGTCGAGAACAACCCTTCCGAGAGTTAGTTTCGATTCAAATGGGGGTCTAACTTTAGAAACTTTCCCTATTTACACCGACTCATCCGGTTATACCGCCTGAAGCCCCCTCGATTGAGGTCGCGTCTCGTTTCCAGGGAGCCCACCTTTTAGGTGTTGGTGCTTTGTCCGTATTCAAAGTGCAGGTGTGGGCTGACAGAAGTTGCTTTGCAGTAAGTTCTTCTGTCAGCCAGTCCCCTAACTCGAAGAGGTTGTCAAGCACTCGTGACGAGGTCCGAATATGGCTAGTTTTACTTTCTTTGCTGGGTACACTTCTGCATAGAAAGCAAAAAACATGCTGTTGAATAACAAAATTTGTGAGCGGGCCCGATTGGCTCGCGATGCGCGGTTCGACGGGCGGTTTTTTGTTGCCGTGAAGACGACTGGCATTTATTGTCGCCCCGTCTGTCCTGTCAAAATGCCGCTCGCGAAAAATGTCACGTTCTTTGCCAGCGCAGCGGCTGCCTCGGAGGCTGGTTTTCGACCTTGCTTACGATGTCGCCCCGAGTGTGCTCCCGGCTCGCCTGCTTGGTATGGCAGCTCGACCACGGTACGGCGTGGACTGCGACTCATTGCCGAAGGCGCTTTAGAGAACAGCGATGTCACACAGCTTGCAACACGTCTTGGGGTGACTGATCGCCATCTACGACGGTTGTTCAAAAAACATTTGGGAGCGTCGCCAACCGCGGTGGCACAAACTGGACGGCTTCATTTTGCCAAACGCTTGCTTGACGAAACAAGCTTGACGATGACTCAAGTTGCCATGGCCGCCGGGTACGGAAGTGTTCGCCGTTTCAACGATCAATTTATCAAAACCTATCAGCGGACGCCTCGCGAGCTTCGCAAACACAGTCAGACCAATCCTGGCAACTGTGGATTGGGCCTGTCACTGCGACTGTCCTACCAAAAGCCTTTCGACTGGAACGCCATGCTGCGGTTTCTGGCTGGACGGGCGACGCCAGGCGTGGAAGAAGTCGCCGGAGATCGGTACGCGAGAACGGTCCTGCTTGGCGGCCAACCAGGCATCGTCGAAATTCGGCCAGCAAAGCTCGCCGGTTTTCTGACAATGACGGTTCATGCGATTGCGACAGAACACCTCTTGGAGATCTCGCAGACGGCGCGCATGGCACTCGATCTTGACGCGCCGATCCAAGAGATCGCCAACATGCTTCGCCAAGACAAGCGTCTCGCCGCTTCGGTTCGCCGGCAACCGGGCCTGCGCGTCCCTGGTGCGTGGAACGGTTTCGAGCTGACCGTGCGAGCAATCCTTGGCCAACAAATTTCGGTGAAAGGAGCAACCACACTCGCCGGCCGACTGGTGCATCGCTACGGCGATCTTTTAAGCAACCCCCTCGGCCTCCGGTACGCTGTCCCGACTGGCACGCTATCCCATTTTTTTCCTGCGCCGGCCCGTCTTGCCAAAGCACGCATGAACAACCTTGGGATCACCACACGCCGTGTCGAGACGATACGGCAACTTTCCAAGGCAACCGAACAGGGAGAGATTCAATTTAACTCGGCTCAAGAGCCGGGGGAATTTTCTCAGCGTCTTCAAGCTATTCCTGGAATCGGTCCGTGGACTGTGCAATATGTCGCGATGCGGGTCTTAAAAGATCCCGATGCGTTTCCCGCCTCGGATCTCGGTCTGCTTAAAGCGATTGCCCCAGGCAAGAAAGCAACCTCGAAAACACTATCAAAACATGCTGAATCGTGGCGGCCCTGGCGCGCCTATGCGGCGATGCACCTCTGGAACTTGCTCGGCTGAATCAGGAGAATCAACTCGTGAATTACACTTACCTCGATACACCGATTGGCGAGTTGCTGCTGGTAGGAGATCAATACGTCTTGCAAGAACTCGGTTTTCCTGACGGCCCCAAACGTCGACGCGCTGAGCCCGACTGGGAACTACGCGATGCTATTTTTTCCGAGACCAAGGCGCAACTCAACGATTACTTTTCGGGGTCGCTCCGAACATTTTCCTTGCCGCTCAAGCCGAGCGGCACGCCGTTTCAGTTGGGCGTACTCCAACAGCTCCTAAAAGTCCCCTACGGCGAGACGGTTTCGTACGGAGAGATTGCCGCACGGCTTGGTAAACCTAAGGCAATGCGTGCCGTCGGCGCGGCGAACGGTCGAAATCCGATCCCTGTGATCATTCCTTGCCATCGAGTCATTGGCTCCAATGGAAAACTAACCGGCTTCGGCGGGGGTCTCCCGACGAAAGCAGCCCTCCTGAAACTCGAACAAGAGGCATGGAATTTTTCGTAAGCTTAGTGCTTTGACAACTCTTAGAATTGGGGTGCTGGCTGACAGAAGTTGTTATCCAGTAGGTTGTTCTGACAACCAGCACCCCAATTTTCAGCTATGACAAAGCACTAGTGGTTCGCGGGTCTGGGCATGACGCCAATGAGTCGCGTCCTTTGTTTCTTCTACGCTGCTTTCGCACCACCGGCTTCAGGGGGGATATGCCCTTCGGCACTCACATCTTCAAACCGTACGGAGACGCGTTTCGAGACGCCCGACTCTTGCATCGTAATGCCGTAGAGTGTGTCGGCGCAGGACATCGTTCGCTTGGAGTGGGTCACGACAATGAACTGGGTGGTGGTCATAAACTCTTTGAGCACTTCGGCAAAGCGGTCGATGTTGGCTTCGTCGAGGGCGGCATCAACTTCGTCGAGCACGCAGAAAGGGCTTGGGCGGCTGCGGAAGATTGCCAGTAGCAGCGCGACGCAGGTGAGCGTGCGTTCGCCGCCTGAGAGGAGCGAAATGCTACGAGGCTGCTTGCCGGGAGGGCGGGCGATAATTTCGATGCCGCATTCCAAGACGTCACCGCCATCGCTTTCGTCGATAATGATGTCTGCTTCGCCTCCGCCAAAAAGGTTGCTGTAGAGTTCCTGGAAATGTCCCCGGATGATGTCGAGTGCTTTGACAAAGAGCTCTCGACTTTCGATGTTGATGCGAGTGACCAACTGTTCGAGGCGATTTTTGGCTTCGCAAAGGTCTTGGTATTGTCGCGAGAGCGAAGTATGACGTTGCTCGATAGCTTCGAGCTCGGAGAGTGCTTCAAGGTTCACCGGGCCAATGTTTTGCAGAAGGGCTCGGAGTTTTTGGATTTCGTTTTCAGCGGTTTGCTTGTCTTCGAGTTTGTCTGAGGGATCGGTCGTGGCGAGCAGGGCGAGATCCGTACCGTAGTCGTCGGCAAGTCGACTGGCCGAATCGCCCCGTTGTTGTTTCAGCTGTTGGACGCGGATTTCGGCTTGTTGAAGGCCTCCTTGGCATTGCAGGAGACGCATGCGAAGCTGTTCGCAGTTTTTGCTGAGTCGATTTTTCTGTTGGCGAAGTATGCCTTGTTTATGAGTGAGACCTCGCGATTGGCTTCCTAAGTGCTCTTTCGTACGGTAAAGCTCGGCGAGGTCGCTGCTGAAATCGAGAACCGACTGTTCGAGTTGCTGATATTGGTCGCGACACTGAGAAACACGCTCGTGAGTTTCGACGAGTGCGCGATCGTGTTCTTCGTGGTCTCGATGGAGTTGTTCCATTTGGCGTCGGAGGCCGTCGCGACGTTGTTCGCTACGTGCCAGGTCGACTCGGTGGTCGGTGACGTTTCGTTGAAGCGTGCCGAGTTGGTGTTCGAGCTTGCCAGCCAGCTCGGTGCGATCGTCGAGACGTTTCTGTAGTTGTTGCAAGTTGCTTTGAAGCTGAGCGAGTCGTTGTCGGTCGTGTTGAAGGTCGTGAGTTGCGGTGGTGTGCTTGTCTTCGGTCGCGGTGAAATCGGACTTGGCCGTTTCATAGCGTTTGCTGGCTTGAGCAAGCCGTTCGCGAAGCGAGGCAACCTGGAGCTGTGCGGCAGCAAGCTGCTTGGAGAGTTTTTGATGCAGTTCGGAGAAGTCGCTTAGCTTTTGTTCTTCGACGAGAATCGAGCTTTCTAGTTCAACACAAACCGAGTCCTGTTGCTTGATGCGTTTCTCCATGTCGCGAATTTCTTCGACAAGCGCGCGTAGTTCGCTTCGGCGAGAAAGCAAGCCCGTGGTCGATTGGCGGGGACCGACGATGAGTGTCCCATCGGCTCCGACAACTTCGCCTACGACCGTGACGTAACTAAGTCCCCGGCCGATTCCGCTCGACAATCGAAGAGCCGTTTGCAGCGAATCGACGAACCAAGTTCGTCCTAACAGACGACGCGGAAGCGACGTAAGCTCGGGAGCCGTTTCGACAAACTGATCGGCACGCCCCATGACGCCGGACTCGCTGGAAAGGTCGATACGGTCGACCGCGCTAGCCGGCAAAGGGACATCCATGCGGAGAAAACTGGTTCGCCCGGGCCACTCGGTGTCGTTCAAAGCGAACATGGCAGGGCGAGTCTGTTCGACAAGAAGATGGTTGGCCCGATCTCCGAGTGCGATTTCGACAAGCGAAGCGGTGTCCGCGTCGACGTTTAGCAAGTCGGCAACCACGCCCCGAACGCCACCGAATGGTCCGTTGGGCTGTTCGCGAGCGAGCCGTAAAACTTCTTTGGTGCCAGCGCTAAGCCCGTCGAGCCGGCGTTCCAGTTCTTCCAAGACGACCGACCGCTCTTTGGCACCGGTCAAACGGCCGCGAAGGTCGGCTAGCTGTCCTTGCAACTTGGAAAGCATGCTTCGGTCGTCGCGAAGTTTTCGCTCGGCCCCGGTCAAAAGTTGTTGCGACTTGTGAACCTCGCCTTCCAAGCCTTGGAGTTCTTGCGAGGCGGCGGCAAACTGCTCGGCTACTTGTGCGCGGACTTTCTCAGCTTCTTCTAGTTCTTGGCGAAGCCGTTCGCTTGCGGCCAGTGCAGCGGCGCGTTCGGAATCGAGCGAGTGAATACGTTTTTCGAGTTGTGTCGACTCGCGAGTTGCCTCGGTTTGCTCGGTGCGGCAGTTGTCGGCTTCGGTGCGGCAGTTTGTGAGTGCCGCGGTAGCTTCGTCGAGTTCGGCCTGGAGACGCTGGACCTGACGGCTCGATTCGTCAAATTGCTGTTGGGCAGTTTGAAACTCGGACGAGGTCTCTGCGACAAGTTGTTGGGCATTGCCGGCGCGCGAGGTCATGGTGAGCAACTGCTGCTGCATCCGCTGCGATTCTTGTCGCAGCTCGTCGCTACGGGCCAGTTGGCTTCGGCGAGTCGACTCGAATTGAGCAATTTGCTCGCGGGCGATGGTGACCCGATTGACGATATCGTGGGTTTGATCTTGCAGCTGGTCGATCGACTCTTCGAGCAGACTCAGCTTTTGGTCGCTGCCGGCTAGCAGTTCCTGCATTTCTTCGCTGGCCTGGCGCTGGTTCGTTGCCTGCCGATCGAAGTGTTCGAGCCTAGCGGTTTGCTCAAGCCAGTCGGCAAGGCCTACTTGAATACGTAGCTCTTTGAGGCGATCGGCTTGTTCTTTGTACTTGCGAGCGCGGCCGGCTTGGGAGCGTACGCTGCGAAGTCGTGAGTCGAGTTCGTCGACAATGTCGGAGAGTCGTAACAGATTTTGATCGACACGTTGGAGGCGACGGTCGGCCTCTTGGCGTTTCAATTTGAATCGACTCACGCCTGCGGCTTCCTCGAACATCAAACGTCGCTCGCGGGGAGACGACTGAAGCAAAGCGTCGACTTTGCCTTGTTCGATGATGCTATAGGAGCCGGTCGAGACGCCGGTGCCAGCAAACACTTCGCGGATGTCGCGGAGCCGGCAGGGCTGGCGATTAATGAGATATTCGCCTTCGCCGCTGCGGTAAACGCGACGTGAGATTTGCACTTCTTCGGCGTCAACGTCGAGGACGCCCTCGGTGTTGTCGAAAATCAACGTGACTTCTGCCGCGTTGGTCTGCCCACGGCCCTGAGCACCGCTAAAGATGACGTCGGTCATCTCCTTGCCGCGAAGTGCTTTGGCGCTTTGGGTGCCGAGTACCCATTTGATCGCGTCGACAATGTTCGACTTGCCTGAGCCGTTGGGTCCGACGACCGCGGTAATGCCGGTGGGGAACTCGAATCGCGTTCGGTCTGCAAAGCTCTTAAAGCCGTTGAGTTCGAGCGCTTTGAGCATGGTGGAGAGGGAGTTCGAGTATCGGAGGAATCGCGGCCAGGAGGATTGGTACGCGCGCAATTTGGGCGGCGGAGGATACCAAAACAAAGCTCCATCCGAGAGAGCAGAAGCGAGGTGCTAGCATTTGACGCCAAGCATCTCGATAAACTGCTTGAAGAGGTAGTGGCTGTCGTGGGGGCCGGCGGAGGCTTCGGGGTGGTACTGGACGCTGAAGGCGGGGAAGTCGCGGTGGCGGATGCCTTCGATGGTTTGGTCGTTGAGGCTGCGGTGGGTGACTTCGAGATGGCTGGGGAGCGAGTCTTCGTCGACGGCAAAACCGTGGTTTTGCGACGTGATTTCGACCGAGCCGGTTTCGAGCTGTTGGACCGGCTGATTGGCGCCGCGATGGCCAAATTTCATTTTGAAGGTTTTGGCTCCGCAAGCAAGCGATAGCAGTTGGTGGCCGAGGCAGATGCCAAAAATTGGCTGCTTGCCAAGCAGCTCACGAATCGTGTTGATCGCATAGTCGAGCGGCTCGGGATCGCCGGGACCGTTGGAAAGAAAAACGCCGTCGGGCTGTTGGGCGAGAACTTCTTCGGCGGTCGCAGTGCCGGGCAGCACCGTGACCTGGCATCCTTGATCGTAAAGATGCCGAGGAATATTCCACTTCATCCCAAAATCCAGCGCCACGACATGCGCACCCTCCCCTTCCGCTTTGCCCTTTCTGCTTGCCCCATCGAGATGCGTCCACTTGCTGACCGACTCGCGCCAGTCGCAGGGCATCTCGGGGAGGACTTCGCGGACGAGGTCGCGGCCAACGAGTCCGGGGCTCGCCTTGGCTTTGGCGACGAGGCTGGCGTCGTCGAGGTCTTCGGTCGAGATGACGCCTCGCAGGGCGCCAGCGGAACGGATACGCCGCACCAGTGCCCGGGTGTCGATCGATTCGATCGCGACGACGCCCCATTCTTTGAGGAACTCGCCGAGCGAAGTCTCCGATCGAAAATTGCTGGTCACCCGGCTATGTTCGCGGACAATGAAGCCGGCCAGATGGGGGCGGCTGCTTTCGAGGTCGTCTTCGTTGATGCCATAGTTGCCGATTTGCGGGTACGTCATGGTCACGATTTGGCCACGGTAGCTGGGATCGGTGAGGATCTCCTGGTAGCCGGTCATCGAGGTGTTGAAACAGACTTCGCCGTCGACTTCGCCCTCGACCCCAATCGAAACGCCCGTGTAGACCGTGCCATCTTCGAGGGCGAGCTTTGCAGTTGGTTGCATGAGAGAGGTGGGGGGGGTGAGAGGTGGGGGGGTCGGAAAAAGAGGGTTGTGACGAAAAGTTTGGCTGATGGCAGCAGCTACCCTCCAACCTCTCGCCTCTCGCCTCTTAAGCCATTATTATTTTACGGTTTTCTTCCGATAGTTGCTTGTAGGCTGTGGGTCTCCGACCAAGCAATTGGTTGGTCAGCCTTAGAATTTGAGGGTTCTTGGTCCGGCGAACAAGAACCCTCTTTTTTTATGCGCTGACATTATTCAGGCAGTATAGCGGGACGTGGGGCGGAGATGTAGGGGGCTGCTTCGGCGATCTGTGAAATCGGGGCCACCGGTTTTTTTGCCAGTTGCTTTTGTTGCTGGGCGTTGGTTTTCTAACCTCTAGTTTCTTTGTTCTTGCCCCCCGATTGGGTTTTTGTCCCATTTGTAGGGGTCCCATGTTTTGGGACAAAATTCGGGGATTTTGTCCCGTACGATACTTGTTTGCTTCTCGAATCCTAGGGTTTTTCTCCTCGGTCATGGGACAAAATGGGCTCGATTTAGGATTTTCGGGCACCTCAAATGGGACAAAATTGAGTGCGAATTTGGAAGTCGGAAAGCGAAATGATTGGGAGGTGAATTATCGCATTTTGGGGGTGGCAATGCGAATGTCTTTTTTGGCCAGGCAGGCGAACTGCAAAGTCGATTTTTTTAGTAGCATAGCAAGGACGCCAAGAGATTCCTCGCCAATTCGAGCCTCCATGACTTTGCCTGCCTGATGGCCAACCGCTCGACGACAATAAGGAAGCCCAAGGATTGCAAACCCTGGGCTTGTCCGTCCGCTGAGGATTTTGAAATGTCGCACTTCGAGCAATTCCCAGGCGGGTGTTCCGCTCATAGCACGGTTGGACGCTAAAATGCCAGTGCGGTGACCGGAGCACGTCCGTGCGACACGCACTAATCCCACCACCAGAGGTTTCCGCCGTTCCCTTCGGCTGTCTCGGGCAGTTGCTTTTTCACTTGCAACATGGCCGTATCTTTTGCCTTGCGTACCGCGAGCGACTTCTCGGTATCGAGCCAGACGCCGCCGCTGATTCCTGCCACGATGTGCCGGCCCTTGATTACCCGATGGTTGAGAACTGTTTCGACCACGCGGGGAACTTTTTCGGTTGGCAATCTCAATTGACGGCTGTCGGCAAACCCTCTCGGCAACCAGCCAATCCGTTCGGCGAGCCCTTCTCGCTCGATAATCGCAATGACCATCGAGAGGTCGAAAACATTACGTAGCTCACCGTAGAGCGGGTATCGCAGACAAATCGCCTCGAATTCCGACGTAAAAGACGAAGCAAAGCGGCGATTCAATTCATTCGATTGTCCTGTCGGCACCCGGCGACCCTGTTCTGCGAGCAGCTCATTCTCGCTCAAAACTTTGACGCCCTGCCCTCTCAAGCGAAAGAGAGTCCGCTCGGCATCGGTTTCTACAGGTTTGTAGTTCATCGCAAACCACCATCGCAAAATGGCCATCGGCGGAGGGCTTCCGTTTTTGTCTAACTGAACGGTGTCGAGATAACTAGCAACCCCGTCTACCGAGTCTGCGAGTCCCATGCCAATCAATTTCATGTGGTAGTCGGCTACCAGCAAAACTCTCGCAACGTGCGAGTTGGCGGCCATGCCAAAAAAATCAACCTCTTGTTGGCCAAGACTCTTGCGCAGCCCAGTAAGCCAAGCAGGGCGATGCCTTGAATCGATCGGTTGAGAATTGGTTTCTCGCAGGTAGGCTTGTGTTTTCGCTAGCCCTGTTTGCCGCGGTGAAATTGAGCAACCGAAGGCCGAGGTTTTGTGAACTTGCCGACGCCGCCATAGCGTTAACAAATCGTCAAGCCTAACAACCGGCAACCCCGTTTCGACCGCGACAATTCGGCCGTCGGGCTCCACTTGCCAATCTCCCGCTGGCCCGGCGAGTACGAGATCTTCGGTTTCTGGATAGAGCATCAGATACTGGATGCGTTGCAGTCCGGCGAGAGTTAGCATCTCTTCTGTGAGCGGCAAATGTTGCCGTTGCCGCGCGGCAATCGCAGTTTCTAAGCGTCTTAGCGAAACGTAACGTAGGGGTGAGCTGCTACGAGTGTTCTTGTCTATTTTTTGTTTTTTAGCCGGAAGGGCCTTACGAACTGCAGCTTGGCTAACGTCCTGGGGAGAAAATCGCAAGGTTCCCTGAGGGTCGGCGTAGACGCCGTTGACGTCGAACGGCAAAATCTGTCCTTCGCCCGTCCCGTTATCAGCCCAGGAATCAGCATCGACGGTCGATTGGATTAGGTCGATAAGCGAATCAAAATCGGCTTGAGCGGCCCCGCCAGAGTTTCCAAGTGAAGAACCTAGCGGCAAGTCGCTAGACACACGAGGTTGGCTCGTCTCCTGCTCGGACGGAAGGGTTCTCTCCTGTTGCTGGGCGTGCAACGTAGACATCACAAAAACGAACAGCAACGCCCCGAACGCAAATAGCTTTCCTGATCGAAAAAACGACGCTCTCTTTAGCTTCTCGCTCATCATACTGCCTCGCTCTGTTCCAAAAAAAAAGAGGCCGCACTCGGCATGCGTGCTCGCCTGCAATAGAGGGATTATCGTTGAGCGCCGTTAAATTGTCTAGCTTGTGTGATAAACATTGGGGAACAGGCCAATGGAAGAAAAAGCGACGTCTCGGTAAATAGGGTTTGGCCTTGCTGGCTAATCCATTTGGAAAGAATTTATTGATAGGATTTTCAGGATAAGGGTTTTGAAGAAAGATAGGTAACCGCTTACGACCGAAGCAGCTTGAAACTACGAAACAATGCGAAAGGATAAGCAAAAACTCAACCACAACGACACGACGAACTCAACAAACACAGCAAGACTTTTACGTCGTGGCCGTTGTGTCGTCGTGGTTCACTTCTTCAGAGCCGTGAACGGCTACGAAAACAGAGACCCTCGATCGGCTGATCCCGTCCATCTTGTTTTATCCTGTCAAAAAAAACGCTTTAAGGGAATTGTTCGACAAGGCCATCACATTCTGTAATAGCATAAAAAAACGACCCTCTGCCGAGGTGGCAGAGGGTCGTTGGTTTTGCTTACGTCTTGGGGCTCAAGGCCCCATTCGCTATTGCTAAGCTTGCTCAGCCAGCGCAACCACAGGAAGGCTCGCAGCAGCTATCGGCAACTCCACAGCTTGGCTCGCAGCAGCTGCTCTTGCAGCACTTACGGGCAGCTCGGCGAGCGCGAATTCGATCGCACAGGCTTGGCTTGCAGCAAGAAGGTGCACAGCAGCTATCGGCAACTCCGCAGGAAGGCTCGCAGCAGCTATCGGCAACTCCACAGGAAGGCTCGCAGCAGCTGTCAGCAGCTCCACAGGATGGCTCGCAGCAGCTGCTTTTGCAGCACTTGCGGGCAGCGCGACGGGCTCGCAACTTGGCCAGGAGGCCACATCGTGGTTTCTTGCAGCAGCTGTCGCAAGGATCGCAGCAGCTATCGGCAACTCCACAGCTGGGCTCACAACAGTTGTCAGCAGCTCCACAGCTTGGCTCGCAACAGTTGCCCATCATGCCGAAGAATGCGTTGGCATTCGAGGCACTGCTCAGGACAATAGCGACACTCAAACCGATCGTCGACAGAAGAAGGTGATTTTTCATAGGGAGGACTCCTTTGGAAGGGGGGGGGAAACACTTTCGCCGCGGTTCTCTCGTGTTGCGTCTCGCTCGCACTTGTTAGGGGGTTGTGCCGACGCGAATTCTTAACGCTTCTCACGAAATACGGTTGCGACTAACTCTACTTTTGTTATCAAGCGGTATCGTCGATTCTCGCTCCGCACCTTGACGAGATCCGGCAAATTGTCGACCCCGTTGGGGTTCCCTAGTACGGCAGCAATGCTCGTACCGATTACTCCGGTTTCCATTGGTTTTGCCACTTCCACATGCAACGGATGTGCCGATTCCGATGCTTTCGCACCTGCTGCGCCTGTGCGATTTGGTCGCGATTAGCAAGTATCTCTGGGCCCAAGAGTCTCGAAGTCGGAACGCTCACGTAGAAACCCGTAAACAAAGCCCTGGAATTGCAATCCCAGGGCTTTGTTCTGCGTATTGTTTGACGTCGAAATCGGAGCTACACCTTGGCGACGCCTTTTTGGGCCGCGGCCCGTAGGGCTGCCAGATACGGTACGGGGTCGCCTCCCAGGGCGTTGAGCACGGTGCCGCCGGCGGTGAAAACGTGGGTCACCCAATCGGCTTGGCCGTATCGTTCGAGCGCCTTGCCGCCCTCGCCGCCGCCGACGTAGACCTCGGTGCCGGCTTCGGTCATCCGCTTGAGCTGCGAAACAAACCGCTTGGTGCCGGCTTCAAACTTCGGGTCTTCAAACATTCCAAAGACCCCGTTATGGAAGGCGACCGCCCCGGGTTTGGCGTCGGCCAGAAATGCACCGACCCGCTCTTCAAATAATTCGCTCGACTTGGGGCCAATATCGAATTGTTGTTGGTTTGGCTCCAACTGGTCGACGATCGAACCATCTTCAATCACTGAATCCACGGGCACGACAAACTCGATCCCCTTGCTCCGCCCATCCTCAACCATCTGCTTGGCCTGCTCGATACGCTCGGCCGGAATGTAGTACGGCTTGTCGGCATGGGAAGGATCTTCGGCGAGCCCCAAGCAGCAGGGCTTGCCGTCGAGTTCGCCAATGGCTTTTTTCAGCGCCATCGCCAAAGAGCCCGCGGCAAAAACGTGGCGGATGGTGCCTCGGTTGATCATGACCTCAAGGTCGTCGAGCTTGTCGATTTTCAAACCACTAAACACGACCAACTCGGTAGCCAAGCAACGGCGCATCGGGCCCTCGAATTCGCTGGCTTCGTATCGTCCGATCGCTACGCGGTCCATCGCCGCTGGGACAACCGTGCTCGAAGCGTCCATGCTGCCTGCTGAAAGGGCTTCGTGAACGTAAATTCGAGCGATTTTCTCGGCAAACTCATTGGCAAACTTGGCCAGACGGTCGGCAAGCTGTGGCAGGTCGGCGGGAGTCGCTTTCCAAAGTGCCCGCTCGATGTCGTACTGACGAGTGTTCTCTAGCATCAAAACCGCCCCTGGCTCGGCGGCTTCGATTTGCTCGCAAACCGAAGCCGAAATGGTCATCGTCTCTTCCTCCAGCCAGTCGGTGAGCAGCGTGACTTTAACTTCCAAGATCTCGCCCAAACGAGCCGCGACCTTATCGAGCGAGCCTTCCGGCTTGCGGCCGATATGCCCGAAGACAATCTGCTTCCAGCCGCGTTCTCTGCCGTAATTCAACGTGTCGACCATCGACCGCAGACGGATGTCTCCCTCGCCGATTTTAGAACCTGGCTTCGCGTCGACATCGCCGCGTATCGCAACCGCGGTACCCGAGGGCACATCGGCCAAGGAATCGAGCCTTGGTACGGCTTCTAAATAGTCGACCAACTCAAGCTCCGGAGCCGCCGCACGCCCGGCTAGCATATTTTCGCACCAGGCGGTCATCTGTTGTGGTGAAATCGTCATCGTAGTTTTCCTCTTGCAAGCAGAAATTAAGGTTCAATCGCCGGCTGAATTGCCCAGGCGGTTAGATTTTTTGCCGTGGCAACCCACAGCGTTGGTTTTTCCTCTTGGTAACTCACCGCGAGCCCCGTCAAGGTTTCTCCGTAGTTAAACTGGTCGATCAATTTGCCTGCCTCAGAAAGCCAGTGGATCGACCCGTCGGCTGCGGCAACCATCCATGCGGTTTGATTTTTGGCAAGCTGTATGGACTGGATACGTGGCACCTGTTCGGTGTATTCTCCGCGAGGCAACTCATACTGCCAGAGTACTTTGCCTTTGGCGTTGAAGCCGACGATCTGGTATTGCCCAATCTGGCGGACGGACAGGCCGCAAAAGCTGACGCTCGATCCGTCTGCCGCTTCGGCAACGCCGACCGCCATGAGAGCATTGCCTGCCACGTAGAGCTCATGCGACGACTTGCCCTTAGCCGTAAGCTGCATCACGGTGCCCCGAGTGCTGGTACACCAAATTTTCCGGTTCGATTCTTGATCCAACGGGCCACGGACAATCTGTAACACATGGCCAAGACGCCGGTTGGACCAGAGCCGGCGGCCATCGAGGGTTCCGCCTTGTATGCCGAGCCCTCCCCAATAGCCGACATGCATAACGAGCTGGCCCGATCCTGCGATATCGGCCAAAAGCACCTCGCCAATTCCCGAATGAGGTTCGTCGGGAAAAGAAAGCTTGGGCTCCCAATTCTGATCAAAACAAATACCTGCTGCCAACCGACACCGCTGGCCAAGTACCAACGCAGCCCCTCGCCATCGAGGGCGGTGCGCAAAAATCCGTTTCGCTGTTCCGGATGCTCTGGCAGTGCGTGCCGGCCCAATACCTTGCCCGTTGGATCCATTTCAACGATTTCGGATCCCGCGTCGAGCACGAGGATACGAAGCTCTCCTTCGATCGCCAGCACATCGCCGGGTTGCTTTAGCTCTTCGGGCGAACTTTGCCACACTTGTTCTAGCTGAAGATGTTCGGGCAATTTTTGCGGAGGCACCTCGGGTCGCGATACTTTGATCTCGACCCTCGAATCTTTGATCGTTGCTGCGTCGAGCGTTCGTTCATATTCTTTCAACTGTTCTTCATGCCGAGCAATTGCAGCTGCCGCAAGGTCTTTGCCGTCCACCAGTTTTTGAATTTCGGCCGTCAACGAGGCGGGATCGGAATGCAACCCTCGGTGAAACATCTGCAAACGCCCATCTCCGCTGAGCAACACCAAAGTCGGGGTCACTCGCACGTTCAGCTTCTCGTAGCTCAGCCCCTCAATGTCTCGCAAGACCGGCATTTCGCCGCCCCAGGCAAGCAAAGTCTTTGCGACATTGCCGCTCGATATCCGAGCGGGATCGGTGCTGACTGCGTAGAAAGCAACTTGATCGTTGCCCTTGAAGTGTTTGTAAACTTGGTCAAGCAGTGGAGTCTGCGACCGACAAGGCGGACAGTGGGTATGCCAAAAGTCGAACACCACTACCTTGCCGGCAAAGGTTTCTTTGTTGACTTCCTTGCCCTCTAAAGTGGTGAACATGAAGTCGTCGACAGGCTCGCCCATATCGGGCGAAGGCCCAGGCGGGGCAGGGGGGACAAATCGTCGGACTCGTCTTGCTTGCTCGGGTATCTCAAGTTCAAAAGCCGCCCCTTCGATCTCAGCGTCTACCACGCAATCGTCAAAATCGACGTAGATCGAAATACGGCTGAACCGATCGTTCGGGTCGAGCATCTTCCGTTCTGTTTCGATCGGCAACTCCATTCGACGCAACAAATAGCTTTGGGTGTCGATCCATAAAACTCGCTTGCCTGCTGGGTTCGACAGACTGACACGAAAACAATTGTCTTCGCCCAATTTTTTCTCCCCGAGCAGCTTCGGATTGCTATCTTCCGGAAATACCGCTCGCTCGGCTTCGTCGGTCAAAAGCATGAGCAGCGGTGGGTTGAGATTTTCTAGCGAAACACCAAGAATTGCGGCACGCATCTCGGGTTCGGGAATAAAATTCTCGGGCGTCAAAGCGAGCGGGGCCAATGCCTCGTGAATCTGATCGGGCACGCTGCTCGCGGCAGACCGTACGTGGGTTCCGTTGGAAGCAACCTCGTAGTTCTGCTCGGTTGCTGGGTTCGCAGACGCTTCTTGAAATCGGAAACGAATTCGGTTGGGACGCTCGTAAGCCAACGACATCTGAAAGAAAGGGGTCTCCCGTTCAATCCCGTCTTCCCGAAGAACAATGCTTCGTACATACCTAGAATTGGCGGTGTAGGACTTTGCCCCGCGGTAGACAGCCTGCATCTTTTCAAGCAACTCGGTCGCCGAGTCGCCTCCCGAGGTGGTTGGCGTCGCGGGAGCAGAAGCATCTGGCGAGCCACTGCAACCAAGCAGTAGTGCCAACCCGAGTGTGGCCCCGCACAAATAAGTGTTGAAAATTTGAGACAAGCGTAAATTGGCGGCCATCAGAGACTCATGTTTTTTGTGGAGGGGAGGGCGGCACACGACGGAAAGACATATTCAAAATCCAGCACTTGACCAAGACGTCTCGCACTGCGCCAATGCTAGTGCTTTGAGACAAAGCACTAGGAATTCTCAAAAATAACAGATGCCCCTCGGGCGGCAAAGCCCGGGAAATTTACGCCGAGTAGCCGCCGGCCTGTTGGAAGATAGAAAAACTCGGAATCTATGCCTACTACACTCACCTACGGAAACCGAGGCACTCGTGTGCTGGAGTCGAGCCAAGTTACCCATATTCAACCTAAGCTCGATCTGAGACTGCCTGAAGCAGACCTCAGTAACCTTCTCCGTGCATCTTTAAGAGAGCCACTGGAATACCCTCCCTTCGCCAACGCGACCGTTCCCGGCGACCGAGTAGTGTTGGCCATCGAATATGGGACCCCCTGCCCTTGCCAGCTTCTCGAAGGAACGCTGGCTGCGCTTCGCGATGCGGGTGTTGAAGCCTCGAATACAACTCTCTTGCTCGACCCGAGCTTCTCGCAAGAGACCGAGCTATGCGAGCAACTCAAGCAACTGGCCCAATCCAATGAAATTGAGTTGCTCGTCCATGACCCCAAAGACGACTCCTCTCATACGATCGTCGGGGTTACCAAGACAGGACGTCCTTTGCGCCTCAGTCGAATGCTTGCCGATGCCGACTTGGTCTTGCCGTTGGGCGTGAGGAAGCCTCAGCCAGGAAACGCCAAACAAGAAACCTCGTTTGGTAGCCTGTTCCCAATTTTCTCCGACCAAGAGACTCTCGACCGCTACCGTGCCCCTATCGCGGGCGACTCGAAAGTGATTTGTGCTGAACGCCAACACGAAATCAACGAGTCGGGCTGGCTCTTAGGCGTAGGACTGACAATCCAGATTGTTCCGGATCATGGCCTTGGAGTCGCCGCAATTTTCGCAGGCGAACCGCAAGCCGTTGCAAAAGCTGCGAGCCAGCAGTACCAAGCTATCTGGACCTACGAATCAAAAAAGCCTAGCGAGCTTGTCGTCGCCACGATCACAGGCGACTCTTCGCAGCAAACTTGGGCGAATGTCGGACGTGCGTTAGAAGCAGCCGAACAAGTTCTTGAGCCCGGCGGAGCGATCGCCCTTTGTTCCGATCTCACCGCCCCCCCCGGCCCTTCCTTGCAACGTCTCGCGGGCAGCGAAGGCTCTCAAGAGGTCGAGCGTGAACTTATGCGCGATCGATTTCCTGATAGCTGGACTGCCTTGCGTTTGAGTCGCGCCTTGGAACGAGGCCCGGTTTACTTTCGGAGCCAGCTTCCTCCGAACCTCGTCGAAAGTCTTGGATTGGCACCTTTGGCCGACGATAAAGAATTGTCGCGATTGGTCGCCCAATCTCAAAGTTGCCTCGTCCTCGACGGAGCACAACGTCTCCTCGCGACGGTCGACTGACCCTCTGAATCAAGAACCCAGGACCCTGCAATGTCGTTTTCTGCCTCCGAATCGTTTCTTGCCGACTACCAGTCGCTCACCTTGGGCTGCGGGACGGTTTCTCTGGACGACTGGTCTACCGTTTCGATCTCGGGCAAAAACCGCGCCAATTTTGTCCACAATATGTGTACCAACGACATTCGCCGCCTCACCCCAGGCAGCGGCTGCGAGACTTTTTTCACCAACGTCCAAGGCAAAATCGTGGCCCACTGTTTTGTCTTCGCGCGAGAAGCAGAACTGCTGCTACTAGGTGCCCCAAAGCAAGCAGCGTCGCTCATCGCCCATCTCGACCAATATATTATCCGCGAAGATGTCCAACTACGCGACGATTCGCAGAGCCATGCTTGGCTCCTCATCTCGGGTGCCGGCAGCTCCTCGTTGATAAAAGAACTCACAGGCTTTGCAACAGCCGAGCTTGCCGCACCTTGGCAGAATGTTTGTGTCCAGTTCAATGCCGCAGAGATTCTTTTGGTTCGCGGTGGCGCAATTTGGCCAGAAAGTTTTTTTCTGCGTTACCCAAAAAACGATAAGGACCAATTGTCGACTCTGACCAAGAGCATGTGCCAGGCATCGGCATGGACGGCCCTTCGAGTGGAATCGGTTTTGCCGCTTCTGAATCTCGATTTCGATCAGACGAATCTTCCCCAAGAAGTAAATCGGAACAACCAGGCAATCAGTTTCAACAAGGGCTGCTACTTGGGACAAGAAACAATCGCCCGGATCGATGCGCTCGGGCACGTCAACCAACAAATTGTGTGCCTCCGATTCGACGAAGACCAAGTTCCCACCTCCGGCACCGAACTTCTCTCGGCAGAGAAAAAAGTGGGAGTCGCGACGACCTGCTGCTGGTCGCCTCGGCTGGAAGCCCCGCTTGCGCTGGCGAGGGTACGCCGCGGCTCGAATTCGCCAGGCTGCGTACTGCAAAGCGAATTCGGTCAAGCGACCGTAATCGACCCCTCCGAACTTCCCACGCTTTAAGAAACCCCGGGGGCGTCTGCAACCGTGACCGTTCGGTAGTTTTCAAGCCAGTTTTCCAGCAGTTCGACTGCATTGCCTTCTTCGGGCACTTGCCCAACCATACGAAAGCGATTGTCTCGCAGCGTCTGATTCAAATCGAACAACCGGCGTTGTACTTCTTGGCAAAACGCATCCTGCTCTGAGTCAGTCAAATCGTGCCGCAACAGCTCCGACAAACTTTCGGTTTGCAGCCGCTTCATAGCGATCAATCGCCCGGCCTCGACTTTGATAAGCCGCCCCTCTACATATGCTCGGCGCAATTGGCTCTGGCTATTGAAGTGATAGACGGGCTCGTTGCCGAAATAAAGGCTTAATGCTCCAGGGGGCCGGAAACCTGCGAAGACCGATAGCGGCGACTCGACGGATTCGATTTCTAGCTGGACGCGCGTTGTCAGTGCAGTCGCATCTCGGAGCAAATTTTCACGTTCGTGAACTTCTCGAGCCATAGATTCCCCATATGGCGTTTACGAGTCGCCGGCAAGAAAAATTGAAGGGGCCAAGCACCTCGGCCATCGCATGCCCTCAATCTACCCGAGGATTCCCTCAAAGGAAATATCCGAAGAAGTCACTTTCGACAATTGACGGACTTCTTCTCGAATTGAGAAAAATGCGTCAATCACTTCGGCGTCCCACTGAGAGCCCGAACCATCACGCAAGATTGCGTCAATCTTCTCGTCCGGCATTCCCTTGCGGTAGGGTCGGTCGCCCGACATCGCATCGTAGGAGTCGGCAACGGCTACGATGCGAGCTAAAAGAGGGCTCTCTTGCCCCGTAAGACCATGCGGGTAGCCTTTGCCGTTCCAAGCCTCATGATGATGCAACACGATCGGCAGGACTTTGTCTAACTGCCGAACGCCTCTCAAAATATCGTGCCCAAACTGAGGGTGCTGTTTAATGTGGTCGAATTCTTCGTCTGTCAGCTGCCCTGGTTTATTCAAAACGTTATCGTCGATGCCAATTTTACCAATGTCGTGCAGCATCCCGCCCAGATAGATGGTGCCTTGGGTTTCTTTATCCAGCCCAAGTTCTTTGGCAATCGCTACCGAGATACGTGCCACCCGATCGCTATGCCCTGAAGTGTAGGGATCTTTGGCATCAATCGCAGAAGTCAGCGCCTTGACCGAACTTGCAAAAAGCTCGGTTTGATTTTGGAATAATTCAATGTTGCTACTATGAACTCCAAGAATTGCCCCAACGCTACTGAGGAGGCGTATCTCGACGGAGCCGAAGAAATCGATCTCTCCTCGGACGCTTCGCTTTTGATTGAGTGCCAACAGCCAACCCATCGGCTGATCGTCGCCTCCAAGGGGTACGCATACAAGTTCACGTAATTTGGAATAAGACCAAGTCGGTAGCGAGGTTTCCGCTCGATTGAGAACAATCGGATCTTTGTTTGCCGTAGGCCCTAGCTTTCTAATCAGATCTCGAAATTCTAACTTATCGATCGGACACTCGCCATGAACGAGCACGCCGCTCTGGTCTTCGGTTTGCAACCCGGGCCATTGGTCGCTCGACAACCGGTTCGCGACCAGTGCAAAACCCCGTGCGGGTATCGAATCGGCCAACCAGCCCAATGCGTTTTGGCAAATTTCCGATTCATTCTCAGAAAGTGTTAAGTGGTTGGTTAGACGGTGCAGTAGCCCCAGTTCGAGGTAGGTATCACTTGCACGGGATACGGCTTCGCTTATTTCATGTCTCAAATGCGTGAGCTGGCGTTGTTGGACGACATTCTCGACAAGCGACTCTGCCATCCGCAAGAGCGACCGCGACGTCCAATTTTCATGCCCTCGGCCCCAGCGAAGAGCACGCCCAGAATCCACTCCAAAAGCTCGAGCCGCTGCTGATATTTGCTGTTCGTCGGAGACTTGTTCTTGAACGAAAATCGCCACCGCCACAAGCTGCTTGGAATGCCCCATTGTGTGCAGAGGGATTGCTAACATCACAAGAGGAGCTACTTCTTCGACGATCTCTGGAACGCCGCGACGGGCAACTTCTGCCAGCAACTCAATCCGACTCGAAAAATCGCAGGTCAAACCAGAAAAATTCGCGTGAACAATCTCGCCGCGGTCGACATTCACCACAGAAAACGTTTCTTCAAAGGCACGAGAAAATATGCGAAGAACCGATTGAACCGCACCTGCTTCTGCGGAGCTTTCTCCCAAGGACTCGCGAAGAGTCGCAGAACTCATGGGGTGGCTAGTATCAGCCGCAGGGGTGGATAAAACAGCACTCACTTGGAGGCTCCTGGAAAAAACTCTCTAGCAATTCACCATTTCTAACAATCGGTCGATAAGGAAATGCCCCTCAGATCTTTCTTGTTGCAGTTCTTCGACGAACTCCATCCCAAACATAGGAGGCAAAAGAGCGACCTCGGCTAAGAAGTGGGCTTCCAAAGGAAGATGAAGGCCTTGAGGCAAGCGAATAAATCGCTCGTGTCAATTATGACGGGGGTTTGAAAAGCCACGAGAGTAGTAGCTTTTAGCCACAAAAAACATTCGGCTGATTACTGCGTTAGGTGACGTCTAACCAAAAATCGATATTGGGCTTACCGGTCGCCGTGAGTTTGGTCTCGCCGCTGTCGGTACCGGCGGCTTGCTCGCTTAAGAATGGTTCGTTCTTCTTCTGAAAGTTGATCGAAGCTTGAATCGCGCAAACGGGCCAATATCGCGTCGACACGCGCATCTTCATTCGCTTCGCGCTCGCGACGTTTCCGATCGATGACCTCTTGTTGCTTGTCTTGAGGATGTTCGACCAGTACCGCCTCGCGGTCGTCTTCACCCCACTCTTGGGCCAACCATTCTTCGTCGTCAGAATCGAACTCATCGAATGGCAAACCAACGTCGTAACGCTTCATGTGCGCCGACCGACTGGCGCCGAAAAACAAAAAGACCGATCCCACAGCAAACGGCAACCAGCTTGGCACGTATCCTAGCGAAGGAACTTGCTGAAACATGACCAAAGCAAGCAAAGCCGAAAACAGAGCCGAACCCAACGCAATATGCGAGGTTACGGTATTCGCGGTCGAGCGACCAACGACTGGCCAAAGTATACCGCGAATGATTTCTGCCCCGGCACATGGATCAATCGGCAGCAGGCTTACTAATAACAAGCACCAGTTAATCCAAACGACAAGTTGCCCCACCTTATACAGTGTGGTCGTTGTGATCGTCATCATGTCAATCGGCGGAGAATTCGGGTGCAGCAATATCTGCGGAACTCTGCTGTCTCCCGCAAACGCTAGCCCGCACCCAGCCGCTAGCATGAGCACAAAAAAAGTAAGAGGGCCCACCATCCCGGCAATCAAGTGCGCCGGTGGGTCCGCAGGCAGGTGGAGTTTTGTCATTCCTCCTATCGGGCCCAGATTGATCGCATGAACATATCCGCCCACACGCGTAGCGGCTATCACACGAACGAGCTCGTGAATTGCAACGCTAACCATCAGGACCAATAGGGCCGTAAGAGACACCCAGTGCTGAATTCCTTGCAGCCGAAGAACGGCCAACATCAAAAGCGGCAACGCGATGTGCAGACGAACCTCAACCCCTCGCCATCGGCCAATGCAAAAGCTCCAGTTTTCGGACGGGTGGTTCAACATAGCTGAAGTACTAACGGTACATCGAAAAAAGCCGCGGGCTTCGCGTACTGTATCTTACCAACGCAGGGCGAAGCCGGCAAACCGGTTTCAACTTTCCCCTGATTTCATGGGCCTTTTGATTACCCATATTAACGCACTTCTCTACCCGCTGGCTAGAGCTATCAGGTCCTCCAGAACGCCACTGGCATTTATCCTGAGGCAGCCAGGGAGATTCATCGCATCAGGCAAACTCGGTGAACCCAGAGGGAGCAAACTCTGGAATTTGTTCGCCGCAATGCTACTTTCAAGAGCTGGCCGTTTCTTTTCAGCGCGAATTTTGCTGTTCCTCGCACTCCAACTCCCCTGATATTTCCTCAGATTGCGATCCTATCAAAAACCAAACTCCGACTTCTGATATAATGGCCTTTTCACAAAGATGACTACAACAGACCGATATTTTACGCACTCGGGGAGTTTGAAGGCCGATGGAAATTCTCAGGCACCTATCGATTCGTTTCGCTGCTTTAGCCGCCTATGCTTGTTGCTTGGCTCCGATCGCGGTGGCGCAAGTAAAAACAGAGCACTTCCAGAGCGACGTATCCTCTGAGGTCAAGCCGTGGACCCATCTCGACTTTTATAACGACCCTGAAAATTTTCAGTTCGCGCTTATTAGCGACCGTTCCGGCGGAGTGCGCCCCGGCGTGTTTCTCGACGGAGTCAACAAACTCAATCTGCTGATGCCTGAGTTTGTCATGAGTGTCGGCGACTTTATCCCCGGCAACACTTCCGACCGAGCCCAACTCGAGAAGGAATGGAGCGAATTCGACGAAGAGCTTAACCCGCTGAAAGTTCCCTTTTTTTTCCTACCCGGCAATCACGATATCAACAACGACGTGATGCGAGAAGTATGGATGGAACGATACGGCGTCCCGTTTTACTCCTTCGTCTACAAAGAGGTTCTCTTCCTTGCCTTGGACACGACAGGCGAAAAGGGCCGTATCGTGCCTGACTACCAGGTGGAGTATTTCAAAAAAACTCTCGAAAAACATGACGACGTAAGATGGACTTTCGTTTTTATGCACCACCCGCTTTGGCTGTACTCCGACCCAGCCGGTTTTGCAAAAATCGAAGAGCTGCTCGAAGGCAGAAAGCACACCGTCATTGCAGGCCACACGCACCACTATTTGCATGAGCGCCGCAAGGATTCAAATTACTATATCCTCGGAACAACCGGCGGTGGAAGCCGTCTACGGGGGAACCGCTTCGGCGAATTCGACCATGTCTCCTTGGTCACCATGACCGACGAGGGGCCGCTGCTGGCCAATCTACGTCTCGACGGTATCCTCCGTCACGATGTCACGACCAAAGAAGACTACCAACTAACCGCCGCTTTGATTGCCGCCAGCCAGATACCCTACACGCTGCTTACCGACGACGAACAGACGGTCAGCGCTGCGACCCTTTATCTGCGGTTTCGCAATCCTTCCGACCACCCACTCAAGGTCGAAGCAAAGTTCCTACACGGGCACACGGTCCGCATGGACCCGCCGTCTTTGGAAATGACCCTCGCTGCGAAGGAAGAGAAAATCGTTCCGGTAGCGGTCAGTTCTACCGAAACAATTTCGGTAAAAAAACCGGCCCTCTTAAAACTCGACTGGAGCATGGGTTACGAAATCCAAGGCGAAGAAGACCTCTTTCTGAGCGGCACCCGAGACATTCCGCTCCGACCAAGCACTTTCCCGCTAATCAAGACCGTCGCCCCTGAGTATGCCGGCTCACTTTCGATCGCGATGAAGAAAACCGAACCAGGCTATAGCGTGCGATACACCCTCGAAGGTTCGGTTCCGACCGCTGAGTCGCCACGCTACGAATCGTCTTTTGACATTCGAGACGAAAAAACCGTCAAGGCGCGAATGTTCAACACCGCGGGCCACGGCTCGACGACTTCAACACAAACCTACAAGCCAATCCCAACGGGCAGCGGTTTACGCTACCGCTTTTACGAAGGAAGTTGGACGCGTCTGCCCGATTTCGACAAGCTCAAGCCGGTCTTTGAAAGCCTTGCGACCAATCTCGACGTCGAATCTCGCCAACTCTGGTCCGACAACTGGGCAATGCTACTCGAAGGTAATCTCAAAATCGAGCAAGCGGGCGAGTACACCTTCTATGTTAATTCTGACGACGGCTGCCGACTACTAATCGACGAGAAGCTGGTCGTCGACAACGATGGCGACCATAGCCTGCTCGAACTCAGCGGCAAGACCCACCTCTCGGGCGGGTCTCATGCGATCCGCATCGAATTTTTTGAAGCCGGCAGCGAAGCCATTCTCGAAATCGACCTCGAAGGCCCCAACATGAAGCGGCAGCCACTGCCGTTTGAGCTACTGTCTCACTAGTGCTCCGCCGCGGCTTGGTTTTCGGGTGCCACTGCTGGCTCGTCCAGCAGTGCGAAGCGGGTACCCGGCGTCCACTGCTGGGCAAGCCAGCAGTGGCACCCAACTCGAATGTTGAGCTGCGGTAGACTACTAGGCTTGGTGTCAGGCAGTCGCCTCTATTCATCACGCAACCGTGGGTCGAGTGCGTCCCGAACGCCATCGCCTAGGAAATTGAGCGCCATGAGCGTCGTGCCTAGTGCTAGGCTGGGGAAGAGAATAAGCCACCAGTAAATTTTTACCGGCGTGATGACCTTGATGCCTTCGTTGGCTAGCAGTCCCCAAGAGACGTCGGGCGGCTCAACTCCTAATCCTAGAAACGATAAGAAAGCCTCAAACAGCATGACACGCGGTATGGTTAGCGTCAGGTAAACTAACACGACGCTAAAAAGATTGGGCATCAAGTGTAAAAAGATGATCCGTGCCTGCCCCGCGCCTAGCGAACGGGCCGACTCGACGAACAGCTCGGTCTTGAGCGAAATGACTTGGCCTCGGACGACTCGCGACATCGTCAACCAATAGATGGCTCCCACGACCAAGAAAAATATCGTAATGCGATCGATGCCCCAGTAGGCCAATTCGTCGGCAACGCTCTCTTCGCCCAAAATTGTGATCAGAAAAATCACCACAAAAATAAACGGTATTGAGTATCCCACATCAACAAGCCGCATCATCACATCATCAACCCATCCGCCCAGATAGCCCGCCACGGCACCGTAAGTAACACCAATCACCAGCGAAACCAGCGTCGCTACTAAGCCCACAATCAGCGATATCCTTGCTCCCCAGAACACCCGAGAGATGATATCGCGTCCCAAAACATCGCGTCCCCAGACCGAGTTGAGGCTCTTTCTTCCAAACACCGCAAAGCGTACCCGCACCATGCTACGGCTAAGCCAGCCTAAACCGGCATAGCCCAGCTTGCGATACGACTGTTGAATCGTATCTTGAATCTCAGCATCCTTCTGACGGAAGGCTCTCTTTGCCTCGTCGTAGGCAGCTTGCTCTTTCGTCAGTCTCTCTTCACGTTCCGAAGTGCTCAAATCCTGGGGAAGCAGCTCTCGGGCACTCCGCAGTTCCGCCTTGGCACGAGCAAACGACTGTTCGAGGGCCGGCAACTGGGCTTCTAGTTCGGCAACCACTTGCGGCATCTTCGCGATCGCGTCGAGATCTAAATCCAGCGTATCGAGCCAAAGAGGCGACGCCACCGGGGCAGCATATTGCAGCGAGGTTTGCGCCGAGTCTGGCGTCTGGAGCGGAAGCAGAGGAGTAAGGAATGCCAGCACCGAAATCACGATCAAAGTAACCAAGGAAGCCATCGCTACGCGATTCCGGCGCAAGCGTCGCCACGCATCTTCCGACAGCGACATTCCCTTGGTCGAACTTGTCAAATTGTTAGCTTCCTCAGTCAAGCACCTAGTCTCCTAATAGATAACCAGCAGAAAAAAACGTGTTCATCCGCATCCGACTTCTTTCTTGTTGCCGGGAAATCTTCAAAAACATTATTCTAACCGCACCCTCGGATCAAGCACCGCGTACGACATATCCACGAGCCAATTCATCGTATAAAGCAACACCGTGTACAACATGACCAATCCCATTGCCAGTGTGTAGTCACGCTGTGTCGCCGCTTGAACAAAGTGGGAACCCAAGCCCGGGATTGCAAACACTTGTTCAACCACAAGCGAACCTGTAAGTATTCCCGCTACCGCAGGGCCTAGAAACGAAACCACAGGCAGCAGCGCCCCCCGCAAGGCATGTACCAGCACCACTCGCAACGGCGAGACCCCCTTGGCTCGTGCCGTGCGTATGTGATCTTGCGAAAGCACGTCCAACATGCTGGTTCGCGCAATCCTCGCTACGTACGCAGCATAGGGGGCGCCCAAACAAAACGCGGGCAGGACCAGTTGGTTGATGCTCCCCCATCCGGCCGGTGGAAATAAAGGAATCAAGAAGGCAAACAGAACAATACAGATGCCTGCGATCACAAAATTCGGCAGCGCAATACCAATCGTTGCGATGAGCATCAACGAAAAATCACCCCAACTCCCACGAAACACCGCGGAAACAATGCCTGCTAGTAGCCCAAACGATACGGCAAGCAGCAACGCAAACAACCCCAAGGCCATCGATACCGGCAAGCCCTCGGCAATCACTTCGTTCACCGTGTAGTCGGTCAGTTTGAAGCTATGGCCAAAATCGCCACTGAGGTAATTCCCCAGCTCAATCCGATACTGTTCGCCAAGACCTTTATCCAGGTTGTAGCGTTTCATTAACAGCTTTTCAATTTCTGGTTCCAAGGCACGCTCGCTATCGAATGGTCCTCCTGGAACAGCACGCATCAGAAAAAACGAGATCGTAAAAACAATCCACAACGTGAGTGCCATCCACAGCAAACGCCGAAAACAAAAAGCGATCATGGGCGGGCCTTCACTTTCATAAACTCATTCGGGCCGTCATTCTCGCGGTCGATCCAAATGGCCCAAAGCGGATGGACATCTTGGATATTGTTATAAAAACCTCGCACATAAGGTTTGACCATGTTCTTAGAAACATAGAAATAAATTGGCAAAATAGGCAGTTCGTCCATCAGTATCCGTTCGGCTTTCTCCAAAAGTCGAAACCTCTTGTCAGGATCAAACTCGTGGCCTGCCTCGCGGATTAACCGATCGTATTCCTCGCTGCTCCAGCCTGTGTTATTTTGCTCGCCTTCCGTGACAAACATATCGAGAAAAGTATTCGGGTCGGTATAGTCACCAATCCAGGCACGGCGGCTCACGTTGTACTGCATCTGCCGTTGGCTGGAGAGATAAGAGGCCCACTCTTCATTTCGAGTTTTGATCGAGATACCCAACTCTCGTTGCCACTGTTTTCGGATGAGCTCGGCAATTGCTTGATGGGCTTCGCTCGTATTGTAAAGAATATCAAGACGCGGAAACCCTTTGCCCTCGGGAAAACCGGCCTCGGCAAGCAACCGACGGGCCTCGGCTGGATTTTCCTCGAAGCTTTCTTGCGTTTCGTAGCCTTCGATCCCCGGTGGCACCAGGCTCAAACATGGAGTCTCTCCTGCGGACATGATCTTGGTCGTGATCTCTTCACGATCCAGGGCAAGCGAAAGGGCCTTCCGAACACGGAGGTCATCGAGTGGTTTGCGATTGGTATTAAGCATGTAGTAGTACACACCTAAAAACGGCGTCGGGTTGAGATCGTTGCGAGGAGGATCTTCTTTGAGTAATATCCGCAAAGCAGCAGGCGGTGGCGTGACAATCCAGTCGGCCATCCCTGTCAAAAAAAGGTTAAGCCCGGTCGTGTAGGAATCGACTGCCAAAGCATCGACCACCCCCAACTTCACCTCGTCACGATTCCAATAGGTTTCGCTTCGCACCAGTCGAATTCGATCGCGAATACGTCGGAACTCGATACCGAACGGCCCATTGGTCACTAGATTCTCGGGCTTCGTCCACAGCGGAGAACCGTAGGTCTCAACACACTTCTGATTGACTGGAAACAGTGGGTAGTAGCCGGTGAGTTTGAGAAAAAAGGGGGTTGGAGCCTCAAGGGTCATCCTAAGCGTGAGCGGGTCGATCACTTCGATTCCCACTTCACGAAAATCCAGCAACACCTGACGGCACCAGCCGATGCCCGTGGGCGGATCGTTGCTTGCCGCGTCTTGATCGTCCGTCGGTCGAAAACGCTGCTCGCTCCCGTCGACTTCTACGACGAACTCCCGCTCGCCGGTATCTGCGATCTCCTCAATCGAAACGAGTTTTCCATGCAACAACTCTCCGCGAAGCGTATTGATTGCGTCAACCGGCAAGTTCAACTCGACCTCCACCTTGTCGCCCGGCGCAATCCCCCGGCCTCCCAGACTGTAACGACGGGCATTCTTGAGATACCATGCTTGATACGCATACTCGGCCACGGTACGAGGCCCAAGGAATCGTCGCATTGAGTAGAGAATATCGTGGGCCGTAACAGGCGAGCCATCTGACCAGCGCGCCGCTTCACGCATATGAAAAGTATAGGTAAGCTGGTCCTCCGAGATTTCCCAGCTCTCGGCCAAGGCGGGAATCGGTTCGAGCGTTTCGGGATGCCAGCGGGTGAGGCCCTCAAAAATTGCGGTGACGATCCGCTGCTCCGGAGAACCATTCACAATCGCCGGGTCGACGCTCTTGATCTCGGTGCCATTGATAAACGTAAAATCAGCCGGCGGCAGGCTCGTGCCTAGCGTTGCCCAGGCGATGCTTGCCAGCAGCACGCCAAGCATGCTCCAGCCGATCAGCGTGCGAGGGTTCACAGGCATAGCCAAAGCTGCTCCGATAGAGAAAATAAAAAGGACGTCGGCAACAGCTTAACGTCTTTTGGCATTCAGCTCAAAGGGAATTGCTTACTTGTTTGAACATCAACGCCACAAACCGCTCCGCCAGCTTGCCCAGCCGCGAGAGCTTCTCGTCGTCTGTGCCCCAATGCGAAGCAATGTGAATCTCTCTCGAATCGCTCGGGCTGCCAGTTGCTGCGGCGTCGAGCGGATTCTCTGTACCGGCACGGCCAAGCTCGACCGCCGCATCGCCCGCGACGGTGCCGATACGCTACAAATCGAAACCCACCGTACTTTGCCCCCGGTACTCGGCGAGCTACGCGTTCAGGGCTACCGGCTGGTTGGCCTCGAACAAACCACCGATTCGTCGGATTTGCACGCCTATCGTTTTCAACGGAAAACGGCATTGGTTATCGGCAACGAGCGAACGGGCCTCAAGCCCGAGGTCTTAAAGTTACTAGACGAGGTTGTCGAAATACCTGTTTGGGGAATGCCTTACAGCTACAACGCCGCAACGGCCACAGCCATGACTCTCTACGAATATTGCCGCCAGTACCCCGACGGCTAGCTGCCCGTTGTATGAGAGTGGCAAGTTCGAGTTTTGATCTTTACAACGGTTAGCCCGCTTACGCCGGCAGTCGCTCGTTCTTCTTGTGAGCTATCTTTTCTGGTGATCTCGCTGCGCGCTGACTTTTTGCGAAGCGACCCAACCGACAAGGAATTGCTCGATGTCTGAGGAACTATCAAGTCGACCTGAACAGCGAAAACTCGCTTGGTGCTTTGCCATGGCGATCTTCGTTAGCGCTTTCTTGGTGTTCCAGGTCCAACCAGTTATCAGCAAGGTAATTCTCCCCTGGTTTGGCGGCAGCCCTGCCGTTTGGACTAGCTGCATTCTGTTCTTTCAGACCGCCCTGTTTGCGGGATACGCCTATGCCCATTTCAGCGTCAGTCGCCTAACGCCCAAATGGCAAGGCGGCATTCACCTGTTGTTGATCGCGTTGGCACTTTACGCCTTGCCGATTACTCCCTCGCCCGAGTGGAAACCAATCGATGGCTCGTGGCCGACCTTACGGATCTTGGGTATTCTCACAGCAAGTGTTGGATTGCCTTATTTTTTGCTCGCTTCGACGGGGCCATTGTTGCAAGCGTGGTTCGGCCAATCGTTTCGACATACCTCGCCCTACCGCTTGTATGCCCTCTCAAATACCGCCTCGATGTTAGGCTTGCTAACGTATCCCTTAGTTTTTGAACCTGCTTTCACAACGGCCGGTCAGAGCCAACTCTGGTCGCTCGTATTCATCGCGTTCGCCGCGCTTTCGGCGGGACTTGCTTGGCGGCTCTTTATTCGCGTAAACCGGTCGCTCGACTCGAAGCTCCCAGATAGCGCCGAGCCTTCAGAAACAACCTCGGCCTTACCAACAATCGGCCAGCGAATCGCTTGGCTTGCACTCGCTGCCTATGGTTCAGCGATTCTGCTAGCCACCACAAATCACGTTTGCCAAGACGTGGCCGTGATTCCCCTACTTTGGGTGATTCCACTATCGCTCTACTTGCTGTCATTCATCATCTGTTTCGACAATCCGCGTTGGTACAGCCGCTACTGGTGTGGTCGAGGACTCATCGTGGCTGCGTTTCTCGCCGCTATGGTCTCTCGAATCGGCGAAACGCTGCCCGTGTTTGTCGAGATTAGTGTCTTCTTCGTCCTGCTGTTGCTGGCCTGCATGGTTTGCCACGGCGAGCTTGTCCGTCGTCGGCCACAGAAAATCTATTTGACGATGTTCTACCAGTACTGCGCTGCCGGAGGAGCCCTGGGCGGCATTGTGGTCAGCCTCGTCTGCCCCTATCTGTTCAACGGATTTTTTGAAATGAATGTTTGTCTCTTGGTAGCCTACCTGCTGGGGCTTTATGTCGCTGTTCGATCGGAGACGACGCTCGACTCGGCACAACCGAAAACTCGTAAACTTGCTCCTTACCTCTTGGGCTACGTCGGACTTCTAGCGATCGCTTGGGGACAATTCGGAGGAGTTTCGAACTCGGCAATTGCAGCAACGCGAAATTTCTACGGTGTGCTCACCGTCCAAGATCGCGAGATCAACGTCCCGGGAGAACCGACTCGCAAATTACGCGAGATACTTCATGGCCGTATTCAGCACGGCTCGCAGTGGATCGACGACGACCTACGACGCATCCCCACCACTTACTACGCCAAAGAAACCGCTGTCGGCCAGCTTCTGCTCGAAATGGGCAACGACCGTTCGCTTCGCGTTGGCGTCATCGGCCTGGGTGCCGGCACTCTGGCGGCCTACGGCAAGCAGAGCGACTACTATCGTTTTTACGAAATCAATCCCGACGTCGTCGATATCGCTCGACGTTACTTCACCTACTTGTCTGACCTTCCCTCCGAGTCGGACGTGATACTTGGCGATGCTCGCATCTCGCTCGAAAGAGAATCTCCCCAGAACTTCGACGTCCTCGTTCTCGACGCCTTCAGTGGAGATGCCGTGCCTGCTCATTTAATTACCGTCGAGGCAATGCAGATCTATCTTGGCCATCTCAACAAACATGGCACGTTGGCGATTCATATCAGCAATCGCCATATCGACCTGCTGCCGGTTGTCGCGGGGCTGTCTCGGCACTTGAATCTCCAGTGGCGGCACATTCCGACCCGCATGGACCTAGGAAACGGCAGCGGCATCTGCGAGTGGGTCGTTGTTTCACGAGAGTTTAAGCCACTAGAAATGCTAGTTGCTGATCGCGAAGCGGCTCGAACACTCGAATCGAAAAAAGAGCTTCCTCTCTGGAAAGATGACTTCAGCAACATCCTCGGCGCACTGCGAAGTAAAAAGTGAGCTGACTTCCATTTGATCTGGCAGCTTGCTTGCTTGCTACACCGCAGCGAACGCTCGGATGTCTGCTTCGAGCTGATCCAACCGTTCAACTAGCTTTTGCTTGGCCTGGTCGAGGTTCGCCAGCTGTTCAGGCGGCTCGTAAGCAAACATGTAAAGCTTAATCTTCGGTTCGGTCCCGCTTGGACGAATCGCCACATAGTTGCCTTCAAATTCCAGATCAAGAATCACCAAGTCGCCCTTCGGGCCAGGCAACGGTTGTTTCTCCCCGCCTGCAAGTGTGGTCGTTTGTGTGAAATAATCGCGTGCCTGGCGAACCGCTGTGCCGGCCAACTCTTGCGGCGGCGAGTCGCGGAATTGTTGCATCAGCTCTTTCATTCGCCCCATCCCTTCACTTCCCGGCATCTGAACCGAGACGGTACGCTCCTCATGCACCCCGTGTTGCCAAAACAGCGAGTCGAGCTTTTCGTGAAGCGTCTGGCCATCGGCCTTTAAGTTGGCAGCCAACTCGCTTAGCAACAGCGCCGCGACCGAACCGTCTTTATCGCGAACATGCTGTCCGGCAAGATAACCGTACGATTCTTCGGTGCCAAACAAAAAAAGCTCGGGACCTTCTTCGTCGATCACTCCAGCAATCCATTTGAACCCAACCAAAAGATCGTCGCGGGTACGCACGCCGTAGCTGTCGGCAATCCGCCGCGTTAGCTGGGTGGTCACAAGAGTCGTGACCACGTAATTTTCTGGCGAAAGCTCACCGCGTTTCTGCCGAGACTCAAGAACGTAATCGGTCAGCAAGGCCCCAATTTGGTTGCCGGTAAGTGTTTTCCACTCGGCCCCCTCGGCCATCGTAAGCGGGGCTGCACAACCTAGTCGGTCGCAATCGGGGTCGGTTGCCATAATCAAATCGGCTCCGACTTGGCTTGCGTACTCAATAATCGCGTCGAAAACTTCTGGGTTTTCAGGATTGGAAACATGGCCAGGCACGTTGGGGAAATCGCCATTCGGTTCGGCATGAGGACCAAAAATTTCCACTTGCGAGAAACCGGCCTTCTCTAACACCGGGCAAACAGCCGTCGCGCCCACTCCGTGAAGCGGGGAGTAAACGATTTGCAAGTCCCGAGGGCCAGGCGTTGAAAGGCTCGCCACGGCCTCGATAAATGCGACATCGATTTCGTCCTGACAAGCAACGATTCGCCCGTCGGCCAAGGCCTCGTCGAACGAAACTCGCTCAATCATGCCGGTCGACATCACGCAATCAATCACCCTTTGGTCATGCGGCGGCAAGAGCTGCCCGCCGGTCGACCAGTAAGCTTTCACCGCGTTGTCGCTCGGAGGATTGTGACTCGCTGTCACCATGATGCCACATGCGCAATCTTTCAGTCGCACCGCGAACGAAAGCTCCGGCGTGCTACGATGCCCTTGCAAGAAGTAAACTTTCAGCCCTGCCGCAACCATGATCTCGGCACACAGTCGAGCAAAATGCTCCGAGCGATGACGCGTGTCGTATGCGATCGCACAAGAAAGCCCTTCTTTTGTTTTGGCCTGCGAGTTGGCATAAGCTGCCAGCCCCTGCGCACTTTCGCCGATCGTCCGATCGTTAATCGCATTGCTACCAATCGGATACATTCGGCCTCGCCGACCGCCGGTGCCAAATGGAATAATTGTCCAAAAGACGTCGTCCAGTTGTTGCCACTCCCCTCCTTCAATATGCTCGGCCAATGCGGAAGCATATTCGGCATACTTGGGCTCGGTGAGCCACGACTTGAGGTTATCGAGGGCACCCGGAGTGATCTTTTTGTCGGCAGCGGCCTGCTCGACTTGGCTTAGAAGAGTTTGAGTAGACATCGTCGATTCGTATCAGCCGTGGTAAACTTGGGAATTAAAGGAAACGTAGCATTTCAGCAAGCAGCACTTCAGCAACGCGAAGAAGAATGGGTCGTGGAGCGTTCCATTCTTACGTCAGTTGGGCGAAATGTTACAAGCAAACCAAAATAACAACCTACACCAAGCTGTAGGAGCGAGAAAGGCCGGCCATGCGAGGTCCTAGTATTTTCAGAACCGGACTACTATTAGTCGGCAGAACCCTGGTATTCGTCGGCGCCACCCTGGTATTCGCCGAAACAGCGTTAGCGGCAGAAATACCTTCGAAGCGAGCTCGACCGCCCAAGTGGTCGAAGGAAGTCCGCGACACCTTTTTTATCGATGCGCGAAAACAGCTCGTCGGCACACGGCCAAGGAAGGCCCAGGCTTCCTCAAATGCCCCGGAAACGATTTCGCCAAGCGAGGGGCTCTCTTGGTCTTCACAAATTGATGCCGACACGCTCACGACCGAGATAAAACGCGTTGCCAACCAACTCTCAAAATCGGTTGCAAAGCCTGGGCTCTTCAACAGCGGGGGATATCAAGACTGCCGCCGCGACTTTGCCTTGCTTGCCCTGCTCATGCGCGTCGTCGAAGAATTTGACCAACAGGTACGTTGGCAACGCGACGCGGGCCCCATGCGACGACAACTCGAATACGCGGCTGTCCTGTGCGAAGAAGCCAATGAACCAAGCTGGGCTGTTGCAAAGCAAACGCAAAATTTATTGGCCGATCTTATCCGCGGCCAATCACCTCAAGTCGATATAGAAAGAGAAAACCAGCCGGTCGATCGCGCGCAGCTCATGCTACGGATGGAACGCTCAAATAAAGAGATCCTTGGTCCTTCGCTCTCGAACAAAAAAATGTTTCGACGTCACAGCGAAGCGGTCGCCCATGAGTCGCAAGTTCTAGCGGTCTTGGCAAAGGTCATCGTAGAGCAGCCCTACGACTACTCTGAGGAGGAGGAATTTATCGCCTTCGCCCGCCAGCTAGGCGAAGCGTCGAACGCGATGGCACGAGCGGCAAAAGAAAATGATTACGACCAAGCACGCTCTGCGGCAGGGCGAATAACCCAATCTTGCAGCCATTGCCACGAAGACTATCGCGGTTAGGCTCAAAAATCTGGCAGCACGCTCAGCCAAAAAAACGCTGTAAACCCAGCCTTGTAAACGACTTATCGATACCCGGCGGGATCTAAAGATCAGCAAAACTCTTTTTTTTGCGATTGCAGCGAACCAATCTGCCGACATCAGGGTCATTGGGTTATCTTAGCTCCCAGCTCACTTTGTAGGCCTGCTTTCGCTTGACCCGAACCAAGCTGGCTGGGAAACTATAAGATAGTGGATCTCGTCGCTAGAGGCTCGTAGGCCTTGGAGGTCCGTCAGTTCGCTTTGCGAACGGATTAGCGAATCACGGTTTTTCCAACAGGTTTTCTCTGCAGCAGCGCAAAGCGCAGCGAGGGTACCATGCGTAATCTTCAAAGCAGACTCAGCATTATTAGCACCAGCAATGACAACGTCGTTGTGCGTCTAGTGAACCAGCTGATTGTCCGCGCTGAAGTTCTACGTTCCCTCTGTGCGAACTCTCTAGATGCGCTAGCATTTTATGCGTCGTGGCCAAGCGTTACGAGCGGGGCGAAACCCCGCATCCGTACGGCCCTCTGCTTTGCCACGGTAAAGCAGACGCAGCGGCGACACCACACGATGTGTCACCGCCACGGCGCCTGAAAACGGGACCCCAGGTCTTAGCAACGCCTCCCAATTTTTAGCCCGCATTGCCAGCAGCTTGCACCGTTATGTTTGCGCAAGTTGCAATTTGCTTGCCAACCTGCAGCCGAATCCTAGGCGTTTCGCCTATTCGGCCCCAAATCGAGAAAACCATGAATGCAACTCTCTCCGTATCCGAATACCTCGACGCTCCCAACGAACAGCTCGTTGCTGCTGCCCAGCTGGGCGAGAACGAAGCCTTTGGCCAATTGGCCAGCCGATTCGAGCGAATGGTCTACCTCGTTTGCTGGCAAAGGCTACGCGACCACGCCGAAGCGCAGGAGGTGGCACAGGAAGTTTTAATTAAGGCTTTTGAAAAACTCCACCAACTCCAGGAAGCCAAGGCGTTTCCCGGTTGGCTCAAGTCGATCGCCGTGCGGCACTCCATCAACCGATGCACGCGCCGACCGCCAACGATTGCGGTTGAACCGCACACAATCGACCGCGCCGATGTTCGGCACGCAGCTCCCGTAGATTCGTTGCTAGCTAAGGAGCGAAAGTCTCAGCTACACGAAGGGCTGGGCCGATTGGCCATGCTCGACCGAAGCACGTTAGAAGCGTTCTACCTCAACGGCCGGTCGCTGCGAGAAATGAGCGACGACTTTGCCGCCCCAGTAGGCACCATCAAGCGGCGTTTGCATGTTGCAAGAAAACGCCTCGCCAAAGAGCTGGAATACCTGCAACCAGCGTAGCAGGAAGCTTACGAAAAGAGCCCCGGGGCATATCCCCCTTGGGCTCTTTTCATGCCGTGCGATTCACGGCCACGTCTTGTCTTTCTTTTAATCCCCAAGCAGCATACGCCACGGCAACCCAACCTACGATAAACGAAAGTCCACCCAACGGCACAACCGCCCCTAGCTTACGCCACTCGACCGGTGCTAAGGTCATCACATAAAGCGAGCCGCTGAAAAGCACGATGCCAAGAAGAAATGCAATCGAAGCAATGCGAAACCCACCCCTGGACGATTGATTAACCGCTACCAAGGTGACCAACATCAACCCTAAAGCGTGATAAAGCTGGTACCGTACGCCCGTTTCAAACCAATCGATTCGCTTGGCTGCCTGCTCGGCATACCCCAAGGCCTCAATCCGATCGGCAAGTCCATGGGCGGCAAAAGCACCCAACGCAACTCCCGAAGCTGCCAACAGAGCAGCAACTACGAGTACCAGTCGGCCTTGCATTGTATGAATTCCTCAGCCCGACTTGCTACTCGTTGATGATTCCAAGTCGCTCTTCTTCCTCTTCCTGAATAATAATGTGCGGTGTTACCATCATCATCAGGCTATTGGTTTCGCGACTGATACCAACATTACGGAAGAGTCGATCGATGTACGGAACTTTGCCAAGTAGCGGTATACCAAACTCGTTGCGTTGCTCTCGCAATCGCTTGATGCCACCGAGCAATACGGTTCCACCATCCGGTACACTTACCGTCGTGGCTACCGAGATGACTTGGAAAGTTGGCAGCTGAACGGTGGTACCGCTGCGTGTTATGGTATTCGCCTGGTTATTGGTCTCGTCGTTTCCATCGTCATCGTCGTCGATGGTCTCGCTCGAAGCCGCAGTTGTTTCAGAGCCTTCAAAAGTGAATGTCGTGACTTCGCCTATTTGGCTAAAGAACGGAACGATCGTCAGGCGGACATAACGCCGGTCGTCCGAGACAACCGCTTGGACGGTCATGGTCGTGCCTTCGGAAAGCACCACAATCACCGGCTGCTGAGCTGCCGCGAATTCACCGACGACCGGAATCACGCTAATCACGAAGGGTCGGAACGCCGTATCAACAATAATTGCCTGCTGGCCATTAAACAAGGTGACCTTCGGAGCATTCAACACATTCGCCCGCGCATCTCCCTGAGAAGCGTTGATCAAGAAGAAAGCCTCGATGTCGCTCAAAATTGCGAAGCCAAACTGCCCCACATCCTGAGGGGTCGCAAACTGGGGAGTGGCCAATCCGAAACTGCCCTGCCGGAACGGCACATCAAGGTCTGCCGTGAAGCTTGGCAAGCCGAGCTGATCATTAAGAACCCCGTCTGACGCGATGCCAACCGTGGCACTGGGGCCAGTATTTGTCAAAGCATTGGCCGTTGCCGTGGCGAAGTTCCCGTCGGCTCCGCGAATGTTAAAATCAAAATCGACGCCAATTCTCTCAAAGAAGTTATCGCTCAGACGGATAAACCGTACTTCAATCGTCACCTGAAGATCTTGTAGTCGACGTAGCTGTTCCAAGAGGTCTGCGACCTTTTCATGCACACTCTGCGTTTGGCTAATCACCAAACTCAGGTTGGTTGGGAAAGGCCGAATCTCGCCCTCACCGGTGCCGTTTTCCATCCAGCTATCAAACTCAACGGTCGAAACAATCAGGTCGATCAACGAATCAAAGTCGGCAGCCGCCGCACCTCCGAGCCCACCTGGCCCGCCAACTCCGCTCGAAATCGGAGGCTGTCCGCCACCTGGGTTGGTCCCGCCGAGTTGCTGAGCCAGTGCGTTTCCATTCATCGCCGAGTCATTCTGCCCGCCAGCAACCATCGAAACGGGACCAGAGGAGCCTATGCCCCCATGTCTTACACTAGCAACCGTGGCATAAGCATCGTTGATCAGACCTTGCAAACCCATATTAGTATTGGGCACAAAGTTTGGAATCGGCACCACCAAGTCGGCAACATTGTAGGTAATGGTTTCTAAATCGCCATCACGAATTTGTTCACTCGTAATTTTGAGAACGTCATCTTTAATCATGAAAGTCAGATGCAATGGCACCAAAATCAAATTCAAAGCGCTTTCGAGCGAAATCTCCTGGCTAAGATTGAGAGTTACCTGCCTATCGCTCTGAACCGCTTCTTGCCCTAAGCCGAGCGGGTCGAGATAGATATTTACTCCCGTCAAATCGGAAAGACCATCCATCACCTGAGAAAGCGGCATCCCATCATATCGAGGCAAAACCAGTGTGCGAAGTTTTCGTTGAATCTCTAGCTCACGGGGTGACATTCGAGAGCCCGGATTCGTAGAACCTCGTCTCCCTTCGACCAACGCATTCCAATTACCATAGTCAATCGGGGTATCCAATTTAAGCAGGCTCTCAGCCGCGTCTTTTCGTATTCCCTGGAACGCGCTCACGACGCCCTCCTCGGTCATGTCTTTGATTTCACGATTCAGCATCGTCCGGCGAATAAATTTCGCATTCATCCAAACCTGCTGGGCAACTGGTTCCTCAGGAGCCATCGCGTAGAGACGATTGGCAACGATTTCCATTTCGCCATAGCGTTGTTCTTCACGCAATGTGTTGAACTGGTCAATCAACTCCGCCATTTTTTCTTGAACCTGGCCTTTAACCGCCCGGCGTCGTTCGACTTCCTCCAGTACCTCGCGGTTGGCTTCATCTAGCTCCAACTCCGCTCGATGGTCGCTAATGTATTGTTCCACTTCGGAAACGCTCAGCTCAACTCGCCGAGACAATTGGCTTTTCATATTCGCATCGAGTTCTGAACTGGCGATCGAATCGACCGCCTTCTGCAAAATTTCGAGGGCTGCTTTTGGGTCGCTGCTGCGCAAACGGGCTGCTTCCGACTGGCTCTTACCAATCTCAGCCGAAAGCTGCCGGGCGACAACGGTCTGGCCGTTGGTCGTAGAATTGAGAAACGACTGCCCCATAGACCGTGGCGTCGAACCTGCCGGCTTGGCAGAAAGCATCTGCAAGTGGCCCTGCAACTGTTCCCGAGTCTGGGGGTCGAGTTCCGTACGTTGCTCGTAAGCAAGTTGGAATTGTCGTAAAGCTCGATTCCGATCTCCCGACCGTAACGCCTTTTCGCCTTGCTCAAGAAGCTCGTAAGGGTCGGAGGCCCCAGGGGGCAATAACTCTGCAGCTGCCGAAGGCGTTGCCTGGGCCATTCGAGGAGTCTGAGGCATTCGAGGAGAAAGTGGCTGAGCTTGCGAGGACAAGGAAAGCGGTAGTTTCTTTGCACTCGAATCCGTCTCGTAAGGTCGTTGTTTTGGCAAACTATTTTGGGAAACGCGAGAGCCGGTCCCTGAATCGGCACCAACCTCTACCAAGGCGTTGCCGCTGGGGAGTAGAAGCTGGGCCGGCTGAACACTCGTGTCTTTGGACAAGACACCATTTTTTCTGACTCGAAGTTGCTCGATTTGTGCCAGCACATCACTTGGCCTCGTTGCCCCAGGCCCCAATGGTGCTTGCAACGCAAGAGCTTCGTTCGCAGTACGTTCGGCAGACGAGTAGTCGCCCCATTGAACTAAAGAACTAGCCTGAGCAACGAGAAACTTGGCGTAACTTTGCTTCCAAGCCGGCGTGTCGGCCTGAGTGGCGGTGAGTTGCTGGATTTCTTCAATCGCCAAGGCAACCCGCTCTGGCGAGTCTTCGCCAGGACCATAGGCGACTTGCTGCTGCCTCGCGTTGTCAAGAAAACGCTGAGCACGGGAGGCGTCTCCAAATGCAAGGGCTTGCCGCGCGGCGAGTAAAGCACGGTCGCTGAGTTCCCGAGGAGAATTCTGAACTTGAACCGGCCCCGTTGCACCTGATTGCATTACCACAGAACCAGCGGCGTTATTTGCTCCCGCAACTGCAAACGGATCGGCGGTAGGTGGTTTGGATTTTGGCAAGAGAACCGCCAGAGGATTCTTTAGGCGTAAACGGCCGGCCTCGTCGCCCGTATTGCCACTTTTCTTTATCAAGCGATCAAGCTCTTGTCGTACTCGGGTAGGTGTGTCGCCAAAATGGAGGACCGGATAGCGAACCTTAATGGATTCGGCACGGCGCACCAACAAATCGGCTTCAGTCAACTTCCCGGCTGCCATCTGAGAACGCGCCTGGGCAAGCAGACCGTCCACGTCGGCACGAGACAAAACAGTCGACCGCTGCCCCCCACCCTCTTCCGCCCAACAGACGCTACCAGGTGCAAAAATCGTGAAGACGGCCAAGGAAAGACCGATACCAGCTTTATTCGAGAATATGTTCAACACACTACTCCTTTTTCGAGACGAAGCCAATCATCATGGCGAAGCCTCGCAACACTTAGTCAATAGCCAGATTTATTTTCGTATGACTCGCCTTGCCCCAAAGACATGACCTAACCAATTCCTAACTTGAACAAGTTTTTTCAACGCAGAATTGGTCTTCAACCCGGTCAGTTCGGGAAACAAGAGCGAGTTAAATACGTCCTGCGACAAGTAGCGTCAAGTGCAGTCGAAAAAGAGCCCGCTCTTTTTTTTGCATGCCAGCAAGGAAATCGTGTGCCCAAGAAGTTGCTAGCAGCAACAAACGCTGCCTCAGCAGCACTCCGCACTCTCAGGGAAGCAAGAGCGGCAAAAGCAATTTTGAAAATTGCGAGCCAAAGAAAAAGGGTTCATCCGACTAAAGCGTACTTAGTTTGATGGAGGGCGAGGATTTTGAGTTTGAAGAATTCATGATCGCGAAATCCGTAGGCTTGTCGTTTCATGGTTTTTATTTTGTTGTTGGTCCCTTCGAGCGGACCGGTGGAAA
>JAJRSE010000055.1 GCA_024278955.1 Planctomycetota bacterium
CTCCTGCGTAGTTTTGCCGCTCGAACCAAGCGGACACTGATTACTGCTATTGGCAAAGCGTTAAACACCGTCACCTCGAAAGACGCCCAAGGCTGGTTCGCCCATGACGGGTACGGAACACGCAATTGTTAAACGCTCTAGGATCACTCCACATGCCATCAGATACAGCTTCGCACGTTTTGCAGTCGACCTCCCATAAACTACTCCGTTACGATTTTCCGAACTTAAAGAACAACAAGGTTGGAGGGTACATTTTCGTTGTTCTGCGAAACAATACAATCTCGATTCAAAGGCGCATGAAGCGAGATTCTATCAAGCTTGAGAGTCTTCCAGAAGGCAATAGTAATATTCCAGACTACCGACCAGAGTTAAGCAGCTTCTATGGCATTGGACATGCCTATAGAACTTCTAATGGAAAGTTGATCGCCGTAAACTACTTGGAACTATGGAAAGCAATTTATATTTTGGAAAAAGAGGACGTTGATGGCGCAACTTGCATCAAGCTTTGCCTAGAGGATATTGGCCTAAAGGATATCGCTGATGTGATGGAAGTCAGTTTCAATCGAGTGCGTAACATTGACGCCCGCGCAAAACGTCGGCTCAAGGTGATCCTTGAGCGGGAGAATCGCTGCTAGGACTCTGACTTTTCTTTTGCCTGTAATCATCGATCACGATTCTCGTGTACTCGTCTCGCCATTCTTGGAACCGGTCGAGACAATCCATCACTCGTTGCTGTTCGGCTTTGCTAATCGAACCGTTAGACACCAGAGCCCTAATCAGATCTGAGTTTACCGGAGGAGCGCCAGATTCAAACTTCAATGGCGGCAGGCCAAACTCTTCCCTGAGTGACTGTTCCGAGTCGCTCGTGCCGCCAGACTTTTCTATGCCGCTATCCGTCATGGTTAACATCTTGCCACAGGTCAGAAGGCCTTTTCAAGTGGATTCGCATATGCGGATGTGAGTATGAATGGAAGCTGGGGCGGTTCTCTCAAGAAAATTCAAGAATTTCTCTGCAGAATCCGATTCACTGGAGTTTTTACTTACAGAGGCCGGCATCAACGGCCTTTGGTGGAAATTCAGTCAACTGCGCCAATGAGGCTGACCTTGGTTCCAAGAAAATCAATTTCGTAGAAACTGGCCAGACTCTACATCCATTCTACCGCATTTAGTCCAAGGTCCAACACAATTTCAGAATTCCACAAAATAAACGCAGTAACAGGGAGGTGGATTCAAGATGGGAAGCAACCAAGCAATCGTGATCCCAGAGGCAGTGGTCGACATTGTCCAGGAGGTCGTCGAGCGGCTCTATCTGCACAATCCGCAGTGGCCCAGCGAAATGGTTGTCGCAATTTGGGGAAATTTTAGCGAGGAGACGACAGCCGAACGAACCGTCGCGATGACGATCTCCGCAAAAATCGCCGAACAATTTGAGTTGAGATTGAGAACGTAAATCGACAGCGAAATAAATCGTGGCGCCAAAACACAGACATCTACTACTGAAAAGGTCTTGAAAAATGAACTTCCTCTTGCTTGCTGAGAGCGTATTTGAGTCGGAGTTAGCAAGAGAAACCGCAAAGCTAGCGTTTTTCATCACCGGTATCGGCGCGCTGTCCTGGGTCGTAGAGGCGATCCTCAGACGTTGCGGCAAATAACCAAATCACCACTTTACCACCTTTTTTTGTTCTTTACTCAAGGAGAAAAACTTATGCCTGCCAAGCAAAAAACCACTACCACCCAGCGTACCAACGGCTTCCAAATTCCACCCTTCCAGCAGCCCGCAGCTCAGCCGCTGGCCAAAACTAGCCAACCAGCAAGTCAAATCGAAGCAAAGTTGGCGCTGATGAAACAAAAGCAAGATTTGCAAATAGAAAATCTGATGGGAACCGTAGCCGCATTTTCAGGGTTAGTGCCGACCCTCAATGTGGTCGCCGGTGATGCGATTGCTAAGCAAGAGATCCTGGCGGATGTGATCAAGACACGTGGCTGCGACGCAGCCAGCTGCCGCGTCGAAATCATAATCCTGGACGACTGAGTACCTAGTTAGAATCGTTTTTCTTACCAACCTCATCCCCCAACAAGGACCATCGAACATGGCAAAACGAATTATCATAGAAACCGACATGAGGAGCGGAAATCTTTATAACGCAGACGTTCATCAACAAAAAATCGCCGACATGGAGGCTTCCCGAGAGAACTCCAAGGCGATCACCACCGTGCTGATCGGTGCCGTCGCCTTTGTGGTGATGGCGATCGTGATAGCTCTAAGCAACTAGGAGACGACCATATGAGGAGGATTGATTCCACGGATCAACGTTACGAGCATCAGCTCAAGCTGAAGCTCTATGTGGGCTGGACGATCAGCGGCGCAGTGGTCATCGGAGGACTGCTCAGCCTGCTGCTCTAGCTGTACTACTTACTCAAAAACTCTAGCGAAGGAGCTGATTTCATGGAAAAAACTTTACTTGTTACCGTTTGCATTGGCTTGGTGCTAGCGCTCGGCATATTCGGGCTCAAGGGTAAAACAACAAGCAACGATCCCAGACGAATCGGTATGCCGACCGAACTGCAAGTGCTTGTTGACAGCCGCTACGAAGGCTTGCCTGTTGAAGAGCGAGGATTTGCGCCGCATGGATGGATCTACGTCGAGGAGCCCGCACCGAGTTGGAATCCACAGGGTACCGGAGTGTGTTACCCAGTCACTCCCAGGCCCGAGTGGTTTCCGTTTACGACGTTTCTTGCTCCCCCGGTACCTGTGGCTGCCGTGTCGATTGACCCGAGTGGCTACATCTTCACTACGGCTGAGGGCATACGTATCCACCGAGATGGCTGGGTCGTTACCGAAGACGGGCGAGCTTTCCGAGCCAAAGAAAAGATTGACGACATGGGATTCCCGCAATTACCCCCTCAGTAAACAGGAGCTTAGTATGTTTTTTGGAAAAAAAGACCACGGTGAAAAGCGTTCGTATACCCACCGTGACGAGTTTTCAGTTAGCAACACGGGTCGGCCACGTAGGACCGGTCGTGCCGACCAGGAAGCGGAGGTGCTTGCCATCGTGGCCGACGCACTTGCGGCAGCTTCCGTGGAAGTAAGGCATTTGGCTGATGATTTGGAGCGGCAATCTCAGACCATTGTCGAAGCCGATGGCTTCGATGCCATGGTTACCGGAGGTTAGGCACTTTTATGCAGTGGAGGCGTAATCACTATGGATTCACTCATTTCACTGAATGATCACGGCACGTTGCTGCTGGCTATTGGCGTTGGTGCCGTAGTCGGAGTTCTGTTCGGCGGCTGGGTCATGACGACACTACACAAATTGTTAATGGCACTCGTAAAACTGGTCCTATTGGGAGGTGCAGTACTGATCGGAGTCTTTCTTTGGAGAGAGTATCAGGGCTCACACCCAAGCGAGTATTCACCAAGCAAATCGGCTTACAGCCCGCCAGCAGCACCGCCGCAATTGATCGAATCCACTTACCACGATCCCCCACCATCCCAACCGCCCGGAAGTCGTTGGTGGGACAAGAAAAAACAGGAGTAAAAACATCATGGCAAGAATCATGCGATTTTACGGATTTCAGCGGATCGCTGCGTCGCTAGTGGGCGGCGTGCTGATGTGGCTGGCAGTCACGATTTTCGGCAGTACGCCGCCTGAGTTTTGGAGCGAGTGGCCACCGAAGGCGAGCCTGTCGCTTTCCAATCTGGTTTCAGGCTCTTTGGCCGTGGCGTTTTGCGGCTGGGTCTTCCTACTACTCAAACCGCTACTCACAAAAATCGATTGGGTCGGCCACCTCTGCCGCTTTGCTTTTGGACTTTCGCTTTTTGGAGGAGTAGGGGGCCTCTGGCAATGCCTAGTCGGTGGATTTTACTTGCTAACCGGTGAGGAGGGCTGCGCCACGCCTGTGCTTGGCGAGTGGATGCGAGTCGTGGGCTGGCCACTGCTCATTGGTTCAATGCCGATCCTAGCTTTGGAGATGCTCGAACTGGCCAAAGTCAATCCGCACCTACGGCGATGGCTCTTCAGCGGCAAGGGACATGCGGCCACCTGGATTCGCACCCCTGAACTAAAAGGCATGGCAAAGCCAATGGCTAAGTCTCCCAGCAGTAGCGCTGGCTACATGGAGGACTACTAACCATGTTTGCAGGCATGACTCAATTTGAACATGGGATTAACCGTCAACCGGTCTGGATCAACGATAGCGCACACTGGATCAATTGTGCGATGACCGGTAGTGGAAAGTTTACGACCAGTCTCGCGCTTCAGAGTATTTTTCATCCAGGCTCGGCGGTATTTGTGTCGCCGAAACCGGAAATTGCGGATTTTGCTTTGGGACGTCGAGTCGATCCCAGAATATTCTCTGCGAGGGAGGCTAGCCAAATGAAACAGGCTTTGGGGGTGAATCCTCGCGGGATAACCGAAGCTCAGTACCACATTCCCAACTCTCGCAGTTTTCTGTTCGACCCGAGTGGTCAGAGTGTCTACGAGTCGAACAACTACGATCCGGTAAGCGAGGTGGATTTGCGTAAGGACAATGCCCGGTCGCGACTCCTCGCAATCGCAGCGGGAAGTTTTCCGGACAAGAAGAATTCCAAGACGGACCCTTGGTTTACCAACACGCCGCGTGGGCTGTTCGCTGCCGGGTGTGCTCACAAGATGACAACCGATCCGAACCCAGCTAACCACACGTTGCCGGCAGTCATCGATATGCTCATGGGCATTGATCCGGCGACGGGAATCGCCAGCCCCAAGTATTTCGAGTCGGTGTTGAAGGCAATGATGGCCAACAACAGCCTCGACGGATTTATCCAAGCCTGCGCCAGCAACATTTTTCAGCTTGGGCAGCGGGCTTTCGGAAACATCTACTCGGAGTTTGAGAATAACTGCCGTTGGATTACGGATGGTTGGATGCGTAGGCACCTGAGCGGCCCGTCAGATTTTTCGTTTTCTTGGCTGGGTGATGACGAGTGTCCGATTACCGTCTTCATCGTCCCGCCCAGAGGAGCCAAGGCCTTTCAAGCAGCAATCCCTTGGCTACGAACCGTCTCCGAGTTGAGCCTCGAAATTTTTCGACTCGCACCAATGTCAGCAAGACCCCCATTTTGTGGGTCGGAGATGAGTACAAAAGTTGGGGAGCAGAAATCGACGGGGTGCGCAGCGGATTTACCCTTCTGCGCGACAAAAACGTAAAACTGGCGCTATACACACAATCGTGGGAGCAATTAGAGGACATGTTTGGTTCCCACGGTGCAGCCGAGCTCGAATCCTGCAGCACGATGCAGTATTTCGGCTGCAATGATCTGGCGACCGCTGAGCGCATCAGTCGCCGCCTCGGGAAATGCTCGACCTCCCAAGCCAAGAGTTGGACCAATCGAGAAAAGATTACCCGTGAGGTCGATTTGGTGACACCTGCGGAAGTGATGCAGGAGCTGCGCAGCTCCTCCAATCTTCAATACCTGTTTCCGTCAAGTTCGCTGCCGATGCGATTGGAGCGAGTGGCCTTCAAGCCTCTGCATACGCGAGACGGCGGCAAGTTTTCCGGGTTGCCGTTAGACGGCCACTACGACGACGGACTCAGCAAGCAAACTTACCGGCCACGTTAAGCATCCCCCTATCCCTGGAGACCTACACATGAGCGAGCACAGTTTTGACAGTGCCCCCGATATGGGCCGCGATTTTAGTAACAGCCACGACGCCTATGAGATGTCACTAGAGCACGATGCCCAATCGTGGGAGCCAACCGAGGCTCCTGGAATCGAGCGGCCCTCAGAAAAGCATTTGGAGATGCACTACACGCCGGGCGGTGCCATGGAGCAGGAAGTCCATTCGGAAATCGACGAAGCGGCCAGAGCCAGGATTTCAGAGGCCCAGCAGCAACAGCAAGTAGGACGCGACTTGCCCGACGAAAGGGAGTTGGACTTTGCCAGTGACTTTGAAGAGGCGCGACGGAACGACATGGGTTGGGACCCTGAGTCGAGACGTGAGTACGAGACACTGAGCCAAGAGCAAGACGATCGGTTCGACAGTGAGCCATTTGAGACAGGGCAACGTTTCGAGCGAGGCAAAGATCAAGAACGTGGCGATGTCGAGTGGGGCCGCTAGGCCCTGTCCGAACGTCTGGCACCCTAACACAGAAAGGCAAAGACCAATGAGCGACCAAGAAGGCCCAAAATACCCTGAAACCACAGGCATATCACCCTTAGCTTCAGATGAAGAGCAAGAGGCGAATCGCAGGCTACGCGAGCAGGAGTTGCAACAGATAATTGAAGGTCCCAGTCCTATGGAACATTGGCGAAGGGCTCGCGAAGAATTGGATCAACTACGTAATGAGCCTGGAAGCGACGAAGAAGAGTGGATGTTTGGAAGATAACCCAGACAAACGAGGTGCAAGCGATGAGTATAAAAATAGACTCTGTCAAGAAAATTTTGCGCGAGGAAAAAGACGCCTTTATGGCTGTCGTGAAATCGCTGAGAACCCAACTGGCAGTTGCCGAAGAGGACGTATCGCGTGTGGTCACGGCACTCAATGCACTGGAGCAAAAGCCTGCGAAGAAAGGGGTCAAAAAAACAAGTCCCACGGGACCAAGAGTTGGAAAACCTTGCTGCACAAAAAAGGAGGTAATCGCAATTCTCTCGGTGCTGCTCCGTGACAACGGTGCTTTGACCCGAGTCGAGTTGGGAGACTTGGCCAAAGACAAGTTAATTCACGAGCACCACAAGAGCCTCAGCGGGTTTGCAATGCGATTCAAGGAAGCTTTGGCGGATGCTCAATTCCACGAAACTTCGCCAGGAACGTACGAGCTAGTCCTAGGTCAGAAACCATTTGCAGTTTGATTGCGAGGAGCCAATATGTCAGGACTATCTCAAATTGAAGCCGCGTTGCTGCAAACGCTCGGTTCTCTGGAACAGCGCGTGGCTGGCATGTCCGAGCAGCTAGACGAAATGCAGGGAGTCATCACGGAGATTGGTGCGCCAAAGGACTGGTACACCACGACGGAGGTCGCCGAACTGATGGGCATCACCCGTCAAACCGTGCAAGACCGGTGGTGCAACCAGGGCCGGATTAAGTGCGAGAAATGTGAAGCTACCGGCAAGTGGCGCATTCCAGGGCAGGAGTATGATCGCCTGCGCCGCGGCGGTCGCTTGGAGAACTAACATTTGGAGTATATTTCTAGAAACCAGTAGTCGAGTGAGACGTATAGCATGGGCTGCGATCTAAGGTACGTCAGCTCGGTCATTTTAGTAGATGGGGTTCGTAACCCAGGACGGTTCATCATGAGATCACAGGAAGGATTGTGGCAAGGAGCATAAAATATGGATTTGACATTCTACTCAAATTGAAAAGGCCGCACGGGGGTGGCCATCTTAACGCTTGGTGATCTTTGGGCCGACATACACGACATAGAAAGGGACGTTCGCGGATACTGGCTGCGAAAAATGGATCCTCAATTGTGACGTCTTGACTTTCCCATGCCATGAGCACAGCAAATACTCATTCGGCCGTTCAGGATGGGGGAAAGTTAGCTCCGACTTGAAATCGTTTATCTCAGTTTCCGACGAATCTGAGAACCACGCGTTATCGCCAGTGAAGTGATCTGTGAAGATCCGACTTCCTTCTGCCGTGCGGTTGCCATTATCATCGAAACAGCCGCGAATCTTATGGAGCATGTCGTGGAGGATCTGGATCCGCTCGGCCGCGCCATGCACGAACGGATGGCCTTTCAAAGGAGCAAAAGCATCGTCGGAAAATGTCAACCTGTCACATGCCCTACGTATATGTTCCTCCAATGAATTCCACGAATCAAAACAGGGTGGTGATTGCTCCAGGCTTTGTGACACAGTGTCAAGTGCCCAGTGGTTGGTGATATCAGCCGTGTGATCGGTTTTATCGTCTTTTTTCCAGGTTACGGTGATCGGATTCTGCAACCAGTCAGATGGATCGATGCTTACAAGCTCGCAACTCAAACTATGTAATAGGCAAAATGCGGCTTCGCCGATTGCTGTGTCCGTGACAAGTTGCCCATCGCCCGTTTCCAGCCAGTCATCTTTGCCGTGCTGTCGAACATCTCCCCAATACGGCCCATGCTTCGTCAGCCACTGAATCCAAGCCCGTTGTTTTTCAGGCGGCATACCTTGAATCGCCTGCGGCATCGTGACATCAGTGGTGACTCGGGCATGTGCTATGTCACGGTGACAGAAAAGCTCGGAGCCAACGCGTTTAATTTCGCTCCGAATCTCCATCAGCGTTTCAACGGCATCGAAAAATTCATCGGTGGTATGAAACTGCCCGTGGATGGAGCAGTCATTCATTAGAAAGTTCACTTCACTCTCCCCATCCAGCGAAGTGGTTGATGTCTTTGTCAAACTGATCGAAAAAACCATCGGGCCAATGGTCAATGTTACCTGACGCATCAAGTGTCGGGCTCGTAACCTGGTCTCCCGTCTGATCCCGAGGCTTGAAAAAATGCAATGCAACTTTTTCTGCCGACAGAGCCCCGCCTTTAACAGCACGTCGGATTCCATTCAGTACATGATCGCTGTGAGATTCGGTTAGCACTTGCACGCCAGCAGCGGCAACTTCCGTCAGGAATTGCCCCATCAAGGATTGTCCCGCTGGATGTAGATGGACTTCGGGATTCTCGATCAGCAGCAGGTCACCTTCTTTTGCGACAAGAGATGCGACGATAATTGGCAGGACCTGCGTCAGCCCAAAACCAACATTGATGGGGCGGTGAAAACCAGTTTCGCCCGAAGTTGTCAAACCCAAAGTGACCATGTTCGCCTGAGAAACCGGCTGAATGGTCAAGGAAGCACCTGGGAAAAACGCACTCATGCGTGCTGCCACTTGCTTGAGCAGTGTCGGAGGCTCAGATTCCAAGACAAGTGCCGATAAGACTGTTGAATCACGCTTCTGGTATAACAACCCCACAGTATTTTCACCGCGTGGACCCACAACCTGGGTGGCTAATGGGTCTTGCAAGTCATAGCCATCACGCGGCCCGAGCCGTTCTGCCGTCAAATATGTCAACATACGCAGTCGTGTCGCAAGACCCTCCGCTGCGCCCAACGGCTCAGGGAATAGAAAACGGAGTCTCTCGGGATGTTGAATAGATTTGCCACTGATGCTAACCGACCCTACGGCTACCGACATTGACTGTTTGTCCTCGTCGTAGTGAAACGCCCATCTGACCGTGCAATCATCGTCGATAATTTCGACGGTGAACTCACGGCGACCGTAAACTTTGTCGATAACATCGGTGACGGTCCCAAGTTCTATTTCTGAGCCATTGAGTTGAAGACGCGTGGACCATTCATGGTCGAGGATCGTCTGATGCAGCAGTACCAAAGCCTGCAACACGGTTGACTTGCCTGATGCGTTAGCGCCGGAAAGCAGAGTCAATGGCGCAAGCGGTAGTTTGAGTACCTCAAAGCACTTGAACAACTCTAGGTCAATTCTAGTAATCACCGAGTACCTCCTTGAACATCTTCTCCGCCATTTCAAATCGCTTCTTCACCCGCTTGGCGCTGTTCGGGCTGTAAGTGATTGCTTCAATGAATTCGCAATTAGTCAATAAAGGATAGAACGCCTGACGGAACTCGTCAGCTTTATCCATTACCAATTCATTTGGATAATGGGCCAACCCAGTCGACATAACATCCCACAGCGAGGCATTTAGGACACTTCGATTGGGTTGTTCTTGAGTATGCTTGCGAAACGCATGACGACCAAAGAGATCATGGTTGTTCTTCAACGCAAGATGAAAGTGTGTTGACAAGCCATCCAGCTCACTCTTGCTAGACTTATTCATCTTCTGAAGTGTTCGAGCAAGAAAATCGTCCATATCGGCTCTCTCATAGCCGTCGACGCCCAGCAGAAAGAATGCACAGAAGCGGTTTATGAACTCACGGTCGCGCATCTTCTTCGCATCAAGACTGCCTCCTGTAGCTTCGTCAAACAATTCGGTGGACGCTTCGTCCTTGAGCCACCGAGTGGCCAGTCCCATGTAGAGACAATTCCGCATTTGCTGACGAGTAAGCAGTGCGCCACTATTGACTCGTTCAAAGATATCAAGCTTGGCTTGCTCCGGAACTTTAGAGTCAATGATATACAATTCCAGATTGCAATCTTCGACACGGTTTTTCAATTTCGCCGACAACTCGTCAAATGTCTTTTTGTGTAGACTATCCTGGTGCGGCAGCTTTAACGTAAGTTTGTTGTTCAAAAAATCGCGAAAAGTTGATAGGCGCTGGAGACCGTCCACTACAATCGTCTTGCCTTCGAGATTCTCAGCCAAATAGAAAACTGGCAATGGAATCCGCATGACAACAGACTCGATCAATTTACTCTGCTTCTCAATTTCCCAGACGAAATCACGTTGGAAATCAGGGTTCAAAATAAAACTGCCGTCTGTGATCCGCCGAACCACGTCAAAGACCGTGCGTGTTTCTTTTCGGATGAGCAACGTGTCAATAGGGTAATCACCTAGTCCGCTGTCTTCGGTGTTGTCCAGGCCTTCAACACCCTCATCGGATGGCGAACCTGACTGCACCGGTTCAGTCGTCTCTGCAAGTTCTTTATCTTTCTCCTCAGTCATCGCATTTCCTTTTCGATTCAGTGCGATTGCGTTGTTGAGTTTGTTGTCAGTCGCAACCTTGTCAAACAACTCCTGCCGCCCTTTTGCCAGTTACCACACTCCAATTATATGACGCGATTGTCCTTCCCACAGGCATACAGGTATTTCATCTCCTCATTTTAATACCGAACACCCATTTGCGGTTGGAGTGCTCCCCAAAAGCTGATCCATGTGTTATGAGAGTCTAACGGCCCGCATGGGCAGAAGGACTTTCGATGAAAGGCAAGAAACACAATCCGGGACAGATCATCAAGAAACTGCGTGAAGCAGACGTGATGCTGGC
>JAJRSE010000056.1 GCA_024278955.1 Planctomycetota bacterium
GAAGGGACCAACAACAAAATAAAAACCATGAAACGACAAGCCTACGGATTTCGCGATCATGAATTCTTCAAACTCAAAATCCTCGCCCTCCATCAAACTAAGTACGCTTTAGTCGGGTGAACCCAAAAATATTGGACGAAAGTAGAAGGCATGGAATTAGTTCCTTTCGGTGACTTCGTGGAGTTTCAATTACCGTCGAATAATCTAACGATAGACTTGGAAGCATAGAACAATGAAGAAGTGGGCCGAAACTGCGTTAGCGTTTGTTCCGGCCTACCTCTTGCTGAACCTCGCGCCCCAACGGCATGGAGATTAGTAGTCCGGCCGTTCGGTCTTTGTTGTCTCGCCGTTCTTTGACGTGGCACTTTAAGCATTGCGACCCGAGACGGATTGGGCCGGCGAAGCGGTAGCGGTTGTTTTCGACCGAGTCGAATTTCGGTTCGCCTTTGGCAAGCTGCTTGGCGGCCTTCTTTTCAAATTCATCTTGAGGCCGATGGTCGACGTTCATAACGTCGGTGTGGACGATTAGCCATTTGATCTTGATATCGTAGCTTCGGAACATCTCATCAAACACCTCGGTTAGCGAGGCAGAGGGGATTGGACTCGAACCATCTGCTTCAAAGAAGTCGCGATGCACGACTTGCAGTGTGCCGCGGATTGTTTCGTGTAGCAGGTGGGCTCTTGCGCGAGCTTCGGCTACGGTAGTTGGGGGTGGAATAATAGAAGCTTGTACTTTGGGTGGCAATTCAACTGCATGGGTTGAAAGAAGGCTGAGTGCCCAAGCAGTCAGAAACGCGGCAGCTAATGTTAGGGATTTCATGTTAAAGTTCTGCATTTTGATTACCATGTTGCTCGGTTTTTTCAAACGCAAGAGATCGTTTCAGATTGGCCAGACGTTACCGCTATCAAGGCATTTCTCCAAGCCGACGAACCACGTCCTCGGGGCGAACTCGGACTCGCCAATTATCGGTTAGGTATCGCCACTGGATGACGCCTTGGGAGTCGATTAGGAAGACGGCGGGGCGAGAAATGTCGCGACTTTCCATGGGATTTCCAAGTTTGTGCCGCAAGCCGTAGGCGTCGGTGGTTACAAGGTGAGCGTCTGAGAGAATCGGGAAGTCGAAATTCTGCTGTTCGGCGAGGTGGAGATTCTGTTCGACCGAATCGGCACAGATAGCGACCACTTGGCCGCCTTGGTTACGGATTTCTTCGAGGCGGGACTGCAAGCCTTGCAGTTCAGAGAGACAGAAAGGTCACCAATGGCCACGGTAGAAAACCAACAGGAGTTTACTGCCGAGATAGTCGGAGAGCTGGACTTGTTTGCCGTTCTGATCGGCGAGCGCAAAGCCTGGGGCGGCGGAATGTAGTTCGGGAACCGCAGTTGTACCGGGCATCTGGTACGACAAAAAGAAAATGTAAAAACTAAAGAGTCCCGTAAGGGCGAGCGAGAAGAGGCAACTGGCCGAGGCAAACGCTTTGCCTAGCCATCGGCCACGGGCGCGAAATATTCGCCAAGCTCCGGCGCTGGTAAGCAGCAAGCCCAGCAAAACTACCGGTAGATTGAATAACGGAAAATCGCGAAGGATAGGAAACTGAACGAAATATAGAAAGTAGCTTAGCGCCCCGGCTAAGGTAAGCAGCGGCCCGAACCAGAGAGCATGAGTTGGCCAGCGACTGGACGTAGCAGGTAAGGTTTCGTTGTTCATCTTAGATTTTGAACCACGATGGACTCAAAGGGAGAGGTAGGGAGATTTTGGTTGTGGCCTTGCGACCCCTTTGTGCTCTTGGTGAACTTTGTGGTTGTTTTTCCTTATTTCTGAACGTATTCGGCTCGAACTGCTTGGGTTTTTTCAAATAGCTCTTTGTCTGCCTTTGCTTGGGCGACGGCGGCTTCGGCTCGTAGGTGGGCTAATTCGGCGGCACGGGTGGCTTCGGTCTTTTGGTTTTCGGCAGTTTGGGCGGCGTCCATCGCCTTTTTCATTGCGTCGTAGGCTGCCTGGGCTGCGGCCAGTTTTTCGGCAGCTTCGTCGGCGGCCACTCTGTGGGTTGCCAGCTCGGCGGTTGCTGCTTCTTTGGCCGCAACGGCGGCTGCGAGCAACTTGGCCTCTGCCGCGATCTTTTGTTCTGAAGCAGCAATGGCTGTGGCGAGTGTTTCGGTCGCGATGCCAAATGCTGCTTGATCGGCTTTGACATTTACGATTCCTTGGTTTGCCACTGCAAGAGCTGCCTCTTGCGTAGCGCGGGCTTGCTCCTTGGCGGCGACGCCTGCCACGACGGCTGCCAGTTGTTTGGTGTACTCGTCGACGGCAGCCTGCGCAGTTTGAAGGCCCTGCTGAGACGTCGATACGGCTACGGTGGCTGCAACTTGCGCCGCTTCGGCTGCTTTGCTGGCATCGGCAGATGCCTTAAATGCGGCTTGCGATGCTTCGATTGCGGCAATGGCCTGTTTGGTCTGCTCGGTTGCTACGGTAAGCTTTGCTTCGGCCGGAGCAGTGTCTGCTTTGGCCTCTCGGGCCGAAGAAAGCTGGGCCACGGCCGCAGCCACGGCCGCCGAAGCGGTTGAGAGTGTGGCGGTGGTCTGCTTGACTTGTACCCCGGCGGCGTTGGTTGCTTGAAGCTTAGCGGCGACCTCCTTGGCTGCTGCGTCGAGAGCTGCTTGAGAAGCCAGAAGTGTTACGTTTGCGGATTCGAGCGTGGCCGCACGAGCCTTTGCCTCGGTTTGTGCCGCGACCAGTGCCGCGTCGGCTTGTTGTTTGGCCGTGGCAGCAGTAGCCAAGGCGGCGTTCATGGCTTCACGATGGGCCGTTGCCGCGGTAAGACGCATGGCCAGAGTCGGAGGGTTGGGCGAGAGGAGGCCAACTTGCTGCCCCGATTCGACATCAATCAAACGGACTTCGCCCGAGTAGTCGCCCGCGGCAACTCGCTTGCCATCGTACGAAAAGCAACCGGCCAATGCGATGTCAGCAAACGAGCCAAGGTCTTTCAGATGGCCGCCCTCTGCATTCCAAAGTTTGACTACTTTGTCGCGCCCCACGGTTAGGAGGCGGCCATCAGAGGCGAAGGATACCGAGGTGGTGCCTCCGGCATGGGCGGTCCAAGACTTGACTTGCTTGCCTTCCTCGGCTTCCCAAAGTCTGACGGTGCCATCGGCTCCCGAGGTGGCGACGATTTTTGAATCGGCTCGCCAAGAAACCGAAGTGATTTCGCCAGTATGGCCGCGGAGGCTGGCAACTTCGCGGCCCGTGTCGGCTTCCCAGAGGAAAATGCCGCCGTTCCGGTCGGCAGTGAGCAAGGTTTTCCCATCAGGTCCAAAACCCACCGCCGTGATCCAATCGGTATGTTTTCGGATTTCAAAGGCGACTTCCCCGCCCGTGGTGTTGTAGACTCGTACAATTTTTTGAGGTCCGCCCATCGCGACAAGCGTTTGTTGGGCGTTGAGATCGGCGGCGAGGATCGCGTCGTATTCGTCGCCGACGGTTACGAGCCGGCTGCCTGTTTTTACCTCGTAGAGGGCTGCGAGTCCGATGGCGGCGCCGCGACCGCCGGCGGCCATCAGCTTGCTGCCATCGCGAGAAAAGGTAAGTACCTGGGGCACGCCTTCGATAAACGGCAGCACACCGAGCAAGCGGGCATTGTCGGAGTGGTAAATCAAAATTTGCCGCTGACCCGCAACGGCGATCAGAGGTGCCCAGGGGCTGGCTGCGATTGAGGAAATCGCTGCGGCACGCGCGGAGTGGACAACCGGCTCGCGATAGAGCGATACAGGCATCGCGGCGGGGCCTTCGGGTTTGCCGATCGTGACGTCGCCAAGAAGGGCCATGCCGGCTTTCTTTTTGACGTTGGCGACCGAGCCGCTGTTTTCTAACGCTCCGCCTTCGATCCAGCGTTTGATTAGGGCGAGCTTGTCGTCGGGCATCCGATCGGCTTCCGGCGGCATTTTGGGTTCGTCTTCGTGGGCGACCAAAGCCCAGAGACGCGATTCTTCAAGGTCGCCAGGGACGACGACTTCGCCGCTTGCTCCGCCTTCGAGGGTTGCTGCGTAGGCGTCGATCGCGAGATCGCTTTCCATGGTGTCAGCACTGTGGCAGGAGAGGCAGTATTGCCGAAAGATCGGTTGGATGTGGTCGTCGTAGGTGATTTTCTCGACAGGGGCATCTTCGGCATAAGTCGCATTGCCAAACAGAGATGCTATCAAGGCGAGAACAAGTAAAAGTAGCCCGCGAAATGCGCGAAAGTTTTCGAAACGTGAACTACGGCGTTGAGGTGGTAAGTGATTCATGGTGCAAATACTCGTCTTGCTTGTGACAGCTTTGGCGATCTGTCCGATCGCTGCGAACTCAAGTTTCGGGTTTCTAACTTCAGACCTTCTCTACTTAGTGATTGAACAAGAACTCGCGCGAATTGAGGATTGCCCAGAAGGCGTCCTGAAGCTCGGCAACGGGTTTTTCTGCATCGCCTAGCAACGCCATGATCTTGGTGCGTTCTTCGTCGGTGGGCATGCGGCAGAGGCTGCGGATGGTGAGTTCGTCGAGAACTTGGGTCGGTGTTTTTCCGGCTTCAAGGGCTTTCTCGATGATGTTTCCTGCTCGAATTTTCCCCTCGACGGTGGGGCCGTTTATTAAGTGCAATGCTTGCGATAGCGAGGGTTGGGTATCGACTTCGCAAGAGCAAACGGTGTCTCGCTTGGCGCGGCCAAATGTGGTGAGAAAGTAGGTGCTCGTTTTTCCATCGGCGATGTGAATCGCACGTGCGCCGAGCGGCAAGCCGCGGAATTTATCTTTGGTTTCGGTCAGCTGGCTAATGCAATCGAGCAGCATCTCGGCTTGAATACGCCTCACCCTGGCGTGCGAAAAGTTTCGTAGGTCGCCAGCGTTCGACTCGTTGACTTCGGTCGAGCGTTGGTAGGCGTTGGAGTTGCAGATGTCGCGTACGAGCTGTTTGAAATCGTAGTTGTACTCGACCAGTTTTTTGCCGAGTGCATCGAACAGCTCAGGATTGCTTGCAGGGTTCGTGACACGAATATCATCCACCGGCTCGACAATACCGACCCCCATGTAGTGGGCCCAAATTCGATTTGCCACACTGACAGCAAAGTAGGGATTCTCGGGTGAGGCAATCCAATCGGCGAGCACTTGCCGGCGATCTTTGCCTTGGACGTCAGGCGTTTTGCCACCAAGAAACTTGGGCGGCATCACTTGGTTGGTCACCGGGTTTTTTGCTTCGCCGCCGCCGCTATTGAAGACAATCGTCTCGCGATAGTCCTCGGCTTTTTTGCGACCGATCTGTGCAAAAAACGCCTTGAAACTATAGTAATCGTCCATCGTCCAGCGATCGAAGATATGGTTGTGGCACTGGGCACACTGAATCCGGACACCGAGAAAAATTTGAGCCACGTTCTCGGCAGTCTTTTGGGTATCGGGCTCAAGTTGGTAGAAATTGGTGGCAGGAACCGAAAAAGTTCCGCCCGTGGAGCTGAGAATCTCTCGAACAATTTCGTTCAGTGGCACATTGTTGGCAATCTTGTTGGCAAGCCAGTTTGCATACAGGAACATCGGCTTGTACTCGACGCGATTGGGAACCGTCTTGACCATGAGTAGCTCAGCCCACTTCATGGCCCAGATCTCGGAGAACTCTTTTTTGGCCAATAACTGGTCGATTTTAGCCGCTCGTTTACTGGGAGACTCGTCTGCCATAAAAGCGTGATATTCTTCCACGGTCGGAAGCCCGCCAACAATATCGATGGTGACCCGGCGCAGAAATTCTTCGTCGGAGCAGATGGGGCTTGGCTCGATGCGAAGTTTGTTGAGCTTGTTGACGACAAGTTCGTCAATGTAATTTGCCGGCGTTTCTTCGGAGGGAGTGAATTGCAATTCGCTAGGCAACGTGAGTACTTGGCTTCCGACGGTATGGACATTGAAGCGTGCCGTGATGAACGATTCGCCGCGTGCGCCGGCAGTGACGAGCCCCGCTTCGTCGATCGGAGTCGAGTTTTCGTTGTTCGTTGCTAGTCGGGCAAGGTCGGTCACATCACGTGTGGTACCGTCGGAGTAGGAGGCGACAGCGATGAATTTTTGCGTAGACCCTGTACCTTGCATCACGGCAGCGGGGGGATAGATGGCCAGCCCCGAAACTTGCGGGGCCGTTGCTGCATCGGACGGAGCCCCATCGGCAAGCCACCGATCAAGGAAGTCGTAGTACTTGCCGCCCGATTCAATACATTTGCCGCCGCTATGCTGGACCGCTCCGCTCGCCTTTTCTATCAGCAGGCTGTCTTTGGGGATGGCAAGGTTGATGCGGCGAGTTGCTTGTTCGCGGGTAATGCGAAAGTGGTCGCCTGGAGGATCGAATCCGAAAAGCGACAGCCGGAAACCATCTTTTCCCCCGGCCGCGCCGTGGCAACTCCCCGAGTTGCAGCCCGCCCGGGCAAATACGGGCATAACATCGAGCATGTAGCTGACGGGCCGGTGCTCGGCAGCGCGTGTTACAACAACATGGCAGCTGGCTTCAAGACCCGAAAATTTGGCGACGAGCTTCGTTTCGCCATCCGCAACCGGTCGCAGCGTGGCGGCTTCAAGGCTTGCAAGTGAGGCTTCGGCAACGGCAAGTTCGGCTTCTGCCGTGACATCCAAAGTGATGCCGTCGGCACGGGTCGCCAGCACGACAATTCCCTGGTAGTCGGCACGAGTCGCGAGCGAAATCTCTGGCGGATAGACTGCTAGCGCAGTCCAGGCAGGTTCGTCGGCGTCGGCGTGGGCGCTGGAGCAAGCCGTCAAAAGCAATGTAGGTAGAATTAAACGCATAGTGCGCAGGGACGCAGAGATACGCAGAGATTTTTTCTGAATTTGATTGTTCATATTCGATCTTTCCGTTTCTAAATCTTCTCCAAAAACTCACGGGTGCCACTGCTGGCTTGTCCAGCAGTGGAATCCTGGTACCCGCTCTGCACTGCTGGACAAGCCAGCAGTGGCACCCGACATGGCAATTCAGCGTCGAAGTCCTTTTCGTGTTTCATCCACTGAGGGCAACCTTTTCTTCTTCTTTTTTGGGTGGCAACGGTTTGTCGACTCGTAATTCGCCGGTGCCAAGGGTGTGGGCGATGGGTTCTTCGTTTTGCATAATCGAAAACTGGCAAATCAAGGTTTTGTGTCGCCCTGCTGGGGACTTCTCGGTGGTTCGGATATGGAATTTTAGTTCTTTGGTGTCTTTGGTCATCTCGATTGGCTCGGCTGTCACGCCTGCCGGCAAACCAAGCAGCGTTACTTTGGCGTTGCCCTCAAACGGGGTTTTCACTTCGACCGCAATGGGATAATCAACTTCCTGGCCAATCTCGACCGAGGCCTTAGGGTAAGTGAACGCGACATAGGGTTCTTTGATATCAAGTTTTGCGAAGGGCGTGGACACAAGCACACGGCCATTGACGTTGGCACTGCCCTCGACACAAATATCCCACGGAAGCAAGGCCGCCGACCCGTTGGCCGTGACAGGGATTAAGGCCTCGGTTTGGTCTTTGGCAATTTTAATTGAACGCGATGACGAGACGCCCGGCGGGTTGTAAAGCATGTAGATGCTGATCGGATCGACAAAGCCTTCGGCCCGCTCCGCAACGATTTTGAGCTGCATCGAACCGCCTCGTACGATCGGAACTTTGGGCTGAACGATTGAAAGCTTGAACGGGACCTCGTTGGTTATGGCTACAGCCGCTCGATCGGCGTAGTGGCTCCAAACTTCTACGTTGTTTGCTCCTCGTACCAGCCAGGTACGCTGCATGAAACTGCTCTCGGCGGTCTTTCCTTCCTCGGTAAGTCGAGCGACCAGGTTGGGCAACGAGGTGCTAAGCGGCGCATCGGCGGTGGCGGTGAAGATTACCGGCACCTGCGTTCGGTTGGCAGCCATCGTGGGGGTTTCGGCCGTGATGCCTTCCTGTAGGTTTTCAAAGACGATATTCAGCGGGCCACCAAAATCACGCCGTGCAACATTCACCAAGAAAGCCGTGCGGTTGCCTCGCGCCAACTCAAGTTTGGTTGCTATCCAACGCGACCGCTCGGCAATCGTGACTTCCACTTTGGGCTTGGGAGGCGTGACCTCAATGCGGTAAGCAAAGTACGGACCGCCGGCCCGGAGGTGGTCGTAAATTTCGAGGTCGTAGTTACCATCGGCAGGAGCGGTAAATCGGAAGTAGCTGTCTGGTTTCCCCGCGTTGTCGTCGTTGGCTACCACTTGAGCGTATTTGCCTTCGACGTGGCGCACTCGAACCAGAGAATCTAGTGGCGAGCGCAACCGACGGGCATAGGTGTGGACATCAAAGACTTGTCCTTTTTTTGCCTCAAACCGAAAATGGTCGACGTCGCCCGGTTCGCCGATCGCTCCGTTCAATGCGGCAGGGGCTTTGACGACCGTGGCCTGCTCGTAGTTATTGTTGGGTTCTACCTCGGACAGGTTTTCTAAATCGCTGACTCGAAAGACATTGGGAGAAGGGGCGGTTCCCTGATCGTCTTGAAAAAAGATATCGGAATTGGCTTGAGGATCGGTCGGAACAATGATTTGCGAAGTTTGATTTCCGGCAACATCTCCCAGCCAAGTGACGTTGAGTGTTTCGCCAGGCTTACCGCCAGCGGGTAAGACAGCCATAGGCCTCGGATATCGCCCTACGTGCAGGCGATACGAGCTGGTTCCGCCGCCTCCGAAGGCGCTATCACGGACACTGATAATGTACTTGCCATCGGCTGGTGCAATGATCGACACTACCCCGTCTTGTCGGAGTAAAGCCGAATCGTCCGACGTTGCCAGTTCAAACCGCTCGGCGTTAAGGATAGCAATGTGCGGGTCGAAAAAGACACGGCCAAGACGCAGTGCTTCGATCTCCGCCGTTATTCGCTGACCCTCTTTTGCCTCAAGTGCGTAGTAGTCGACATCCTCGTTCTGAACGATGCCATTGATCGTGACGTCTAGCTCGATTGTTTGCGGGCTGGGAAATTCGCTATTGGGCTCAACCTCGTTGATTTCTTTTAACGCACCGACCATGAAATTGCGAACACGGGTAAGACCAGTGCTCGTACGAACTCGTACGGTGTGGAAACCCAATCGGCACTCGGGGCTAATGGTTAGCTTCGCTTCAAAATGGTTTGCGTCGACGGCCTTGATTTCGCTCACTGCGATTCCCGAGTCGTAGAGCACGACTTCCTGAGGTTCTTGCCCAACTCGGCCTCCATGGAAATGCACGACGACTTCGGTGCCGCGTTGCCCCCCTTGAGGAATAAGATTATCGAGGCGAGGATCTGCCGCGTGAGAGCTATTTGCAAGGAGGCTTGCCGAAGCAAGGCATATCAAGAAAATCGACGTTCCAAATTTTTGAACTTTTCGCATATCACGCTCCGAGACAAATTTCTACTACGCTCTTACAATGAAAGTTACTCGGTGAGTTACGCCAACAAGTCCTGACGGACTTTGCCTCCCTTGACGATTTCGATGGGCCGATCTCCCGGGGCCATCAGTTCTTTGTCGGCAATGATGCCTAAACAGCGATAGATGGTGGTGGTCAGGTCTTCTGGTCCAATCGGGTTGACGTCGGGTTCGGTGGCTGTGGCGTTGGTCGCACCGTAGACAACACCGCGTTTCACGCCCCCGCCGGCCAGCACGGTGCTAAACACTTTGGGCCAATGGTCGCGGCCCCCTTGGCTGTTGACCTTGGGCGTACGTCCAAATTCGCTACTCACGATCACCATCGTGGTGTCAAGTAAACCTCGTTCGTCGAGGTCGCGGATGAGTCGAGCAAACGCCTGATCGAAAGCGGGCATTTGGCTTCGCATCGATTGGGTGACGTTCGCATGATGATCCCAGCTCCCGTAAGTCAGTGTGACAAAGCGGACGCCTGCTTCGACCAACCGGCGCGCCATCAGCATCCTCTGTCCGGCAGCGTTGCGGCCGTATTCGTCTCGTAGCTTGGCCTCTTCGGCGTCGATATTGAAGGCTTCGCGGGCTTCTTTCGATTCGACCAAGCTAAAGGCTCGTTCGTAGAAGGTGTCCATCGCGCCGACGGCGTCGGCTTTGACTTTGCTCGAAAAATACTTGTTCACCGCATCAAGGGCCGAGCGGCGTCTTGCGAATCGTGTGTCGTCGATATCTCCGCCACGCGAAAGATCGCGAACTTTGAACCCCTTGGTTGCAGGATCGGCACCTAAGCTGAAAGGAGCGAAAGACGAACTCAGGTAGCCCGTCCCTGCGTAGGGATTCGGTTGATTTGGAATGCAAACATAAGGAGGCAGATCTTTCCGCGGGCCATATTCGTGGCTCACGATACTGCCCATACTGGGAAAGACCAACGCCGGGCTAGGACGGTAGCCGGTGAACATGTTGTGTGTCCCGCGTTCGTGAGCAGCTTCGCCATGAGTCATCGAACGGATGACGGTAAGCTTATCGGCTACCTGGGCCGTTTTTGCCAAAGTCTCGCTAAAGACGACGCCTTCGACGTTAGTTTTGACCGAACCGAGTTCGCCCCGATATTCGATCGGCGCGTAAGGCTTGGGATCAAACGACTCCTGAGACGACATGCCTCCTGGCAAGAAGATTTGAATTACGCTTTGAGCTGTCGGTTCGACAAAGTCGTAATTCTTTTGCTCCGCTTGGGCACTGTGGATGGCAAAGAAATCGCTGAGGCTTAGCCCTAAGCCAGCCACGGCACCCACGGCTAAGAAGTCTCGCCTCGATACGCCGTTCTTTGGGGAACGATGAATCGGGTGAACGCGATAGCAAGCCATGTCGCTTTCTCCATATTTCCATGCTGAGGGGCCATTCGCCGAGAGCGAAAAGCCAGCTCGTAAGGTTTAGTTCACAGCAGTTTGGACTCGATAGGACGAATGTTTAAGACGCGGCACAGGGCCACCACAAGAGCTGTCCATGCACACCAGCGTGAGCGGATTTTTCCGCACGCGGCTAAGGGAACATGAAATGGTACTTAGGTAGGATTGGTGTCGGAATCGGAGGGGTTGCGAGGCGTGAGCCTCAAGTTCAAACCGACGGTAGGATGGCTAGCAATGTAACCCAAGTCCGTTCAAAAGTCAAAAAAAGAGTAGGGCCGAGAATTAGCACCCAAGCCACAAATAAGGCGTTCGACGCAGGAGGAAGTCAGCGGTTGAGACTGTAAAAACGCGGGATTCCGCCTGCGGATAGGATTCTGAGCGTGGCCCTGTAATCCTCCGGGCTCCCCCATTTTGCTACGCAAAAAAAGATAAGTTTTTAGGATTAGCCGTTTTGGCGCTACCACGGTTTTTCCTGCATTAACCGTGGCTAGCGCTAAAACGGCTAATTTGCTAATCCTCAATTCTTAGCCTCGAAGCAGCACTAGCCTGCGGGTGTGTTGTTGACTTATCATTTAGGTTTTCCCCTTAGAACTGGAGACGAATTCTTGGCTGAAGGGTCTCCACCGACCGATAGCGAACAGACTTCCCAAGCGGTCCAGCGTTTGATGGACCAGTACACCGAGATTGCGCGCCTTGCCGGGGCGTTGGCTCACGAGATACGGAACCCGCTTTCGACCATCCGACTCAATATGGAGCTACTTTCTGAGGACTTAGAAGAGTCGCCTTCTCCAACTTCTCAGAGAGCGGCCAGACGTGTTGACTTAGTTCACCGTGAATGTCAGCGATTGCAAGACTTGCTCGACGATTTTCTGAATTACGCCAAAGTACGACACCTTGATTTGCAACCCATTGATCTCAACGTAGAAATTGCCGAGACACTCGACTTTTTTGAGCCCGAAGCCAAGGAAGCGGCGATCGAAATCGTCCGATACTTCGACCCCGACTTGCCAAGCGTGTTGCTCGACCGCGAGGCCTTTCGAGGCGCTTTGCTGAATCTGATCCTCAATGCCAAGCAAGCGATGCCCGGCGGAGGCCAATTGGTTGCTCGCACCACAGCCACGGGCGGCAAGGTGTCTCTCTATTTGATCGACACTGGCTGTGGCATGGACGAGCGGACGGCATCGCAGATGTTCGATGCGTTTTTCTCGACCAAGCCAGGCGGCTCGGGGTTGGGGCTCCCTACCACGGCAAAAATTATCGAAGCTCACGGAGGCCGGATCCACGTCGACAGCGAGGTCGGTCGAGGAACACAATTTACGATCGAGCTTCCGGTCCCGGCACGACTGATGAATGATGAGTAAAGAAAACCACGGACGCCGTTTCACGATTCTCTAACCTTTTAGATTTTCCACTTTCTATGCCTCCAGCAACGACTACCGCCAGCACAGGCCCGCCCATTCGGGCGCTGATTATCGACAACGATGCTGCGCACGCCGAAACGATGGCCGATAGCCTTTCCCGCGTAGGATACCATTGCACGGTCGCGACCACCGGCGGCGAAGGTTCTGAGCTACTTGAGAAAGACGCTTACGAGATCGTGATTACCGATCTCAAAATGCCGGACGTCGGTGGGCTCGAAATTCTTGCCAAGTGCAACGAGGTGCTGCCAGACGCGGAAGTGATTCTTGTGACCGGCCACGGGACAATCCAATCGGCGGTCGAGGCGATGCAGCAAGGGGCATTTAATTACTTGCTGAAGCCGCTCGACTTGAAACAGCTGCGAGCCGTGGTCGACACCGCTTCTCGCAACCAGCACCTACGCCGAGCCAATGCCGAGCTAAGCCGCCGCCTGGACGAGAAGTTTGGCTTTGAAGGGGTGATTGGCAATAGTCCTCAAATGCACGAAGTACTAGATCGCCTGCGCCGGATTGCGCCGACCGATGCGACCGTGCTCATTCAAGGCGATACCGGCACAGGCAAGGAGCTAATCGCTCAAGCGATTCACCAAAACAGTCCGCGTAAGAAGCGGCCTTTTGTTGGCCTCAACTGTGCGGCACTGAGCGAAAACATTCTCGAAAGCGAGCTGTTCGGCCATATCCGAGGAGCGTTTACCGATGCGAGCGTCGATCGCATCGGCAAGTTTGAATACGCCCACGGCGGGACGCTCTTTCTCGACGAAGTCGGCGACATGCCGCTACCCACACAGATTAAACTTCTTCGAGTGCTCGAAAGTGGCGAGATCACGCGAGTTGGTTCCAACGAACTGATCAAAGTGAACGTCCGCATTCTCTCGGCCACGAATCGAGAATTGGAAGAGGCAATCCGAGCAGGGGTGTTCCGCGAAGACCTTTACCACCGCTTGAAAGTTGTGACCATCACTCTGCCGAGGCTCTCGGAGCGTTCGCAAGACATTCCGCTCTTGATCGATCATTTTATCAAACAGCACAGCCAGCGGCATCACAAAGAAATTAGGAGCATGACCACCGCTGCCCGACGCCGGTTGATGTCTTTTGATTGGCCGGGCAATGTAAGGCAGATAAAAAACACGATCGAGAGCATGGTCGTTGTCGACTACGACGGAGTCCTCGACCTCGACGATTTGCCGACCGACTTGTCGCCCGGTGACCCAACCATCTCGGATTCGCAAGACAAGGGCCTAGCCGGTTTGGTTGGCAAACCCCTATCGGAACTCGAAGGCCTATTTATTGGAGTGACGCTCCAGTTTACCGCCGGCAACCGCGAGGAAGCTGCCAAGCTGTTGGGGATTGGCGAGCGAACGCTCTATCGTAAAATCAAAGAATACAATTTGTAAAAGCGGAAAGCCGAAAACGGATACCGATAGGAACACTTATATTCTACCGCGTTAAGTCATTGGAACCACAACGACACGACGAACACCACGCCCTAGTAAAAAAAGCAGGACAAACGATGGGAAACGGTATTTTGTTGAGTCGGCATTTTTCAAGAAACAATCTATCAACCTGTTGATTGAGGAAAAGTCATTGAACCCCCTGTATTCCTAGCTCCATTTCGTTGTGCCCCTCGTGTCGTCGTGGTTCAACCTAGCGTTACAGTATTACGCTCGACGCTTCACCCTTCTCGGCTTTCCACTTTCTACCTTTCCGATTTTGCTTCTTATGCCCGATATCTGTCTCCTACCCACGAGTGTTGTCAACAAAATCGCCGCCGGCGAAGTGATTGAGCGCCCGGCGAGTGTGGTGAAGGAATTATTAGAAAATTCGTTGGATGCCGGCGCGACACGCGTCGACATTACCGTCGAAAAAGGCGGGGCCGATCTGATTCGGATCACCGACAATGGTTGTGGCATTCGAGCCGATCAGTTGACCCTCGCGGTTGCAACCCATGCGACAAGCAAAATCTCGGATGCCGACGATCTTTTTCGCGTCCAGACGCTCGGCTTTCGCGGCGAAGCGTTGGCTTCGATTGCCGAAGTCAGCCGCCTAGTACTTCGCAGCCGCCCTGCCGACTGCGAGGCAGGGGCCGAGCTGGAAGTCGTTGGAGGTCGGGCAGAGCCCATCCGCCCGGTCGGTTGTCCGGTGGGAACTTCGATCGAAGTCCGCCAACTGTTTTTCAATACGCCCGTTCGCCACAAGTTCATGCGCACTACTCAAACCGAGATGGGCCACATCACCGAAGCGGTCAGCCGGCTGGCGATTGCCAATCCGCAGGTCCATTTTTCGCTCACCCACGGAGGCCGGCTACTACACGACTTGCCGCCGGTCGACGATCTGCGAGATCGCATCGCCACGCTCTACGGCCAGCCGATTGCCGAGAGCCTGATCGAAATTGAAGGTCGAGACGAAGAGGTCGGCCTGAAAGGCTATGTCGCCAACCCGACGCACAGTCGCGGGAACAATCGGATGCAGTATTTATTTCTCAATGGACGCTACATCCGCGATCGTTCGCTCCAACATGCTCTTGGCGAAGCCTACCGGGGGCTGTTGTTGACGGGACGCTACCCCATCTGCTTCTTGCATCTGAATATTTCGCCATCGATGGTCGATGTGAATGTCCATCCCACAAAATCGGAAGTCCGCTTTCAAGACGGAGGCCGTATCTATAGCCAGCTTCTTGGCTCGTTACGCTCGAAGTTCTTAACTACCGATTTGGTAGCTCGCGGAACCGTACCCGATCAGCCTTCCGACAACGACGACGAAGTCGCGGCCAGCACGCCGATGCGTAGCGAAATGTTCGATTGGGCAAAACAACAGCTAGGCCAACCCTCGACCGGAGCGCCTTCGGGGCTGCCCGAATTCAAAGGCTTTCCATCCGGAGGAATGCCCAGCATGGCTACAACGGAAGCCTTGCGATTGCATCCCGTCTCGCTGCCTGCGGAAGAAGCAGAGGGGGCGTCGCCTGCCACGGCTCAGGAGAATGCTTCGTACCGAGTTGACGAAGCAACTGCGGAAACGCCAGCCGCACACTTTGCGCCCCGTGCGATACAAATCCATAACCGTTATCTGGTGGTCGAGAACGAAGAGGGGCTCGAAGTAATCGACCAACATGCTTTGCACGAGCGAATCTTGTACGAGCTGCTACGAGAGAAGGTGCTTTCGGGCAAGCTCGAAAGCCAGCGATTGCTCGTGCCCGAGCCGGTCGACTTGGCCGGAAACGAGGCTGCCCTTATTCTTGAAAATCGCGAGGTGCTGGGTCGCCTCGGTTTAGATGTCGAAGAGTTTGGCGGAGAAACGGTGCTCGTCTCCTCGTACCCTGCGATGTTAGCAAACTTTAGCCCCAACGAAGTGCTCCATAGTTTGGTTGAGAAGCTCTCGGCCGAAGGAAAAAGCCCCGAGCCTCGCGATCTATTGGACGAACTGATGCACATGATTGCCTGCAAAGCGGCGGTCAAATACGGAGACCGACTCACCCCCGAGGAGGTCGAAGCCCTGCTCGCCCAGCGTCACCGAGCCCAGGATCATCATCATTGTCCGCACGGTCGGCCCACCGCCCTCGTTTTTAGCCGCGAACAGCTCGACCGCCAGTTCAAACGGATTTGATCTCCGGCGAAGCTTCTAGCAGAATAGGAGTGGGTCGCGAGTTTTGAGTCGCGGGTCTTTAGTTACTCTCTCTCCTCTAACCCCTAAACCTCTACCCATGATTTGCGTAGCAATCGGCCGTAGCCGTCACAAACATATGAAAGCTGAGCACCGCCATTTGGCCGAGCAAGGTGCCAATATGGTCGAGTTGCGAGTCGACTACGTCGCTGGACGCGTCAACCTCAAGCGTCTGTTAGCCGATCGCCCAGAAAATTGCGAAGTAATTATTACCTGCCGGCGCAAAGAAGATGGTGGCAAGTGGAACGGCACCGAAGAAACGCGGCTGATGATTTTGCGAGAGGCGATTGCCGAGGGCGTCGATTACGTCGATATCGAAGAAGACATCGCGGCAGCAATTCCACGTTTCGGAAAAACGAAACGCATTATTAGCTACCACAACTTTCGCAACACGCCAGAAAATTTGCGGGATTTGCACACACGCATGTCCCAACTCGACCCCGATATTATCAAAATCGCCACCACGGCCAACGATCCGCACGATAATTTGCGAATTCTCGAACTCATGCAGGAAAGCGAAATTCCTACCGTGGGGATGTGCATGGGCGACATAGGTACGCCGTCTCGCATACTTTCTCAAAAATTCCGATCGCCTTACACCTACGCAACTTTCCATCACGAACGGACACTTGCTCCGGGGCTGCTCAGCTACAAGCAGATGAGCGAAATCTACCGCTACGAAAGCATCGGTCCCAACACGGCGGTTTACGGCGTGATTGCCGACCCGGTGGGACACAGCCTGAGCCCCCATATTCACAACGCCGCCTTTGGCGAGATGGGCATCGACGCGGTCTACTGTCCGTTTCGAGTTCCGAGCGATAGCCTCGACCAGTTCATGAGGGATGCGCCCCGCTTGGGCATCCGCGGGCTGAGCGTAACCATTCCTCACAAAGAGGCCATTTCTCGGCATCTCAGCAAAGTCGATGCGGCAGTAAAAAGTATTGCGGCGGTCAACACCGTGGTTTTCGATGGCTCCGATACCATTGGTTACAACACCGATTACAACGCGGCCATGATGTGCATTGAGCAGATGCTAGGCACGGCTGGCGCGAACCCGAGCCCGGTAAAAAATAAACGTGTGCTCGTTTTAGGCGCCGGAGGCGTGGCCCGACCGATTGTCTATGGCATCAAAAGCCGTGGAGGATTGGTAACGATTGCTTCTCGGACGAAACGAAGAAGCGACCGCTTAGCCAAAGCTTTCGACTGCAAGGCGGTCGATTGGGATGCCCGGCAACGCGTGACCTGCGATGTTCTGGTCAATTGTACGCCTCTGGGTATGCACCCAAACGTCGATGTCTCGCCCGTGAATAAGACCTTCCTCAAACCTACGATGCTAGTTTTCGATACGGTCTACAATCCTGAATCGACCTTGCTGATCAAAGATGCACGTTCTCGAAACTGCCAGGTGGCTACCGGGGTCGAGATGTTTATCAAGCAAGCCGAGCTGCAATTCCTGGTTTTCACGGGCAAGAAAGCACCGACCGATTTGATGCGAGAAGTCCTGCTCAAAGCCATCGGGCCAGTACGCTACTAATCCTCTTTTCGCTTTGCTTCTGTCTACGGCTACAAAATAGGTTACGAGATTTTTGTCTCTGAAAGGCTCTATGCGATCGTCTGATACCGTGGCACTGATCGGTTACCGTGGAACCGGCAAGACGACCGTTGCGAGGTTGCTTGCCGAGCGCTTAGGCTACCGCTGGGTCGATGCCGACGTCGAAGTCGAACTCTCAGCAGGAAAAACGATTGCAGCCATTTTCCAGGAATCGGACGAAGCCACGTTTCGCGATCTCGAAGTCGAAGTCGTCGCTCGGCTTTGCGGGCAGCAGCAAACGGTCGTAGCCCTGGGGGGCGGGGCCGTGCTGCGGGAAGAAAACCGTATTTGCCTTGCCAATTGCCGCCAAGTGGTCTGGCTCAAGGCCTCAGCGGAGGTCCTTGCCCAAAGGATTCTGGGCGACCCAACCACCGCCGCGAGGCGTCCTAACCTGACTAACCACGGCGGTCGGAACGAAATTGACCAGATGTTGCTAGAGCGGCAACCAATTTATAAGGCATGTGCTACCCTTGAAGTCGATACCGAAGATAAGACTCCTGCCGACATTGCCGACGAAATTGTCAACGCTATTAGCGGTTAGCTTTTAGCGGTTAGCTATTAGCCCCATGCAACAACTCTTTGCCCAACCGCTGCCCCTTCGCTTGTTCCTGGTCTTCCTTGGCGGAACGGCACTCGGCTCACTGATCAATTGGGCCATTTATCAGCTGGCTTGGAACCCCCGCGATATTTCGCCCTGGGGGCCAACTCCCGAGAAGGCCCCGGCTCGTAAGGCTACCGATCGAATTCCCATCTTCGGCTGGCTGGGCCTGCGACGCGAACACGCAATTCATGGCCGAGGGTTTTGGATTCGACCGATGCTTCTTGAACTCGCCACAGGCCTAGGACTTGCCTGGCTTTACTGGTGGGAAGTCGATCAGCAGGCTCTGGTCTCGCCACAAATCAAAGAGCTGTTCCGGCTCGCCGCCGGTGGGCCGATTGCGATCGCAGTGCCGCGAGTTTCCGAAGGCCTCACCCATGCGGTGTTCTTGAGCCATGTTTTGCTAATCACCTTGATGGCTGCGGCAAGTTTTATTGATATCGACGAAAAAATCATCCCCGACGAAATCACTCTGCCCGGCACGTTGCTGGGATTGCTGTTGGCCACGCTGCTGCCGATCAGCTTGTTACCTCACGTCGCAGTTCGCGATGCCGCTCCCATGGTCGGAGAAGTGATCGAACTTCCGGTCGCCGCGGCCAATGCCTTATACGTTGAACCCGTAACCGTAGCCGTGCCCAACGCTTGGCCGACGCAGCTCGACGGCGCCCCGCGTTTGTCGACTTTAGCGCTTGCTCAAGCGTGTTGGTGGCTTTGGTGTTTTGCCCTCACGCCTCGAATTTGGCGAGGTCGACACGGCCCACGCCGCGCCCTAGGCCTTATCTTTCGGCGTGTGTCGCGAGAACTCCTCCGCCCTCCGCTTGCTGTAGTCGCTTGGCCAGGCAGCATGGCGATTGCCGCCGTCTGGTGGTGGGGCGGGTCTGCATGGATAGGGCTTTTAAGTGCTTTGGTCGGCATGGTAATCGCCGGCGGCATGATCTGGGCGGTACGCATCGTCGGCACTGCCGCCTTGCGGCGCGAAGCGATGGGCTTCGGCGATGTCACGCTCATGATGATGGTCGGCACGTTCTTGGGGTGGCAGGCTGGCGTAATTATCTTTTTCATCGCCCCATTTGCCGGCTTAGTCATCGGTCTGTTGCAGATGCTTTTACGCCGCGACGATGTGATTCCTTACGGCCCCTTTCTCTGCCTCGGTGCGCTAGTCGTCGCGGTGCGGTGGCCCAGTTTTTGGACCCTCAATTTTCAAGACGTCTTCAGCCTTGGTTGGCTCATCGCGGCGGTACTCTTTGCTAGCTTTATACTTTTGGGCGTCATGCTTGCCATTTGGCAACAAATCAAGATACGCCTCTTTTATGGCGACGACTCTGACCAAGAGATAGAACAGAACGAGGGCCGCGAGTCATGACCTATCAACCCTGGCAGACGTTCTACGATTGGGACGCCGCTCGCAACGCGATTCGCTCCCGACGCTACGGCATCCTCGAAACTTCGGCAGGAAAATTCGCGGCAATTCATTTTCGCCCATGGCCTAAACTGATCGCTTGGCCCGAAATCTGGCCCGTCGGCCCAACGTACCATGCTCGCGGCAAATCCGACCGATGCTTGCTTTACTTCAATCAGCCGCTGGGGCACTCGAACTTTCTCGCCCTCAAGTATCTGGTTTCGACCTCCGAGACGTCTTTGGCCACGGTGCTGGCATCCATGACGCTGCTCGACGCAGTCGCAGAAATCAAAGGAACCGACGCGATTCTCTCGGACGTGGCTAACACTCGGTTCTCAGACCGGCTGATCAACCGCCTAGGCTGGCAATCGCACAAGCCACAACGCTGGCACCGCAACTACATCAAACGATTCTACGGCCAATACCCCGACACCTGCTTACCGCTTCCAGGCAGATAATTCCTTGACTGCTAGCATTCACAAATGGACTGCAAACGCTAGTTGCTCTTGCCCGACCATCAAGTGCTTGCTACGGTTCGGACCTCTCAGACGCCCCTAGGTCGTGGATTCAACCCGTGTTTCAAACCCCCGCTTTCCAATCGATGACGCTCGTTCTGCTTGTGCTTCTCAGCGGGTGCGGGCGACTGGTGTATAAACCCAAAGGGCAGGCGCCGGTCGCTGCTGCCCAGCAGCAGATGCAGCTCATTGCTCAGCAGAGCCAAGAGTATCAGACTCGCGCCAAGTCGTTGGACGTCGACAATCAAGAACTCGAATCGCTTTTGGCCCAATCTCGCCAGAAAGTTCAGCTGCTGACCGACGAAATTTCGGCCACGCGAGGGCAGCTCAAAGATACCACCGACCAGCTTCTCGCCATGCGCAGCTCGAACACCGAGTTGCAGAGCAAAACCACGTCGCTCTTGGCCTCGGCACAGCAGCGTTCTGGAGCCGAGATTCGTGCGAACAACAGTATGCTGAAAAACCTGACGATCGCCGATATCCCCGGCGCCACCGTCCGCCAAGACGGCGACGTCCTGCGAGTCGAAATAGCCGGAGACAAAATTTTCATGCCAGGCAGCCCCTTCCTCAAAGACGGCGGCGAGCAACTCATTCGCAGCGTTGCTGCTGAGCTACGGCGAAACTTTCCCAACCAGAGGATCGGCATCGAAGGCCACACCGACAACGGGCCCACCCATTCGCAGCAGTTCCCGAGCAACCACCATCTTTCCTCCGCCCAAGCAATCGCAGTCTACAACCTGCTCGTCCAGCGGCAGATTCTCCCAACCGAGCAGCTTTTCGTCGTCGGACATGGCGCTAACCACCCGTTGGTCTCCAACGCAACCGACGCGGGCAAAACACGCAATCGCCGCCTCGAGCTGGTCGTCTATCCCGAGCGCATTGCGTCTCGCTGATTTTTGGTATGCGAAGTTGGAAGTCGTTTGTGAGTAAAGTCTTCTCTGCTAGGTACACCCGTGCGTAATCGTTGCTTCTAGACTAGAATGCTTTGCTAGTATTCCATTGCTGCTTGGTTTTGGGTGCCACTGCTGGCTCGTCCAGCAATGCGAAGCGGGTACCCGGCGTCCACTGCTGGGCAAGCCAGCAGTGGCACCCAACTTGAATGTTGAGCAACACGAGGCGAACTTTTGCCCGCCAGTCGTGTCAGCACAACGGACGCATGCTTCTTACTTGAGGAACAGAAAAACGGCGATGATCGCAATTATTGATTACCAGATGGGCAACCTCCGTAGCGTTCAAAAAGCGTTTGAACGTGTTGGTCATGCTGCCACAATCACCAGCGACCCAGCCGAGATTGCTGCTGCCGAGAAGGTAGTCCTTCCTGGGGTGGGAGCTTTTGCCGATGCCATTGCGGAACTGAAACGCCGAGAGCTGGTCGAGACGATTCGCGATTCGGTCGACGCCGGCAAACCGTTTCTTGGAATTTGCCTAGGGCTTCAAATGCTGTTTGATCGCAGCTTTGAAGATGGCGAGTACGAAGGCCTGGGAATTCTTCCCGGCGAGGTCCGGCGGTTTGAGATTCCGCCCGAGTACAAGGTGCCCCACATGGGCTGGAATCGAGTGCAATTCAAACGTCGTCCGCCGATTCTTGAGGGGCTTGAATCAGACCCCCACTTTTACTTTGTACATTCTTATTACGTCGTGCCCAGCGACGAAGCGGTGGTTGCCGGCGAGGCTTCGTACCCCGACCCCTTCTGTGCGATGATTTGGCGCGACAATCTCTACGCCACGCAGTTCCATCCCGAAAAAAGTCAAGCCAACGGTCTGCAAGTACTAAAAAACTTCGCCGAGCTTACCTGACAAAGTACTCGGTCGAAAAAGTCAACCACAACGAAACAGCGGAAACAACGAAAATCTAAACGTCCTTCCCGCCGTTTCGCCGTGGTTCAAACTAAATGGCCTTGGTTCTTTGCCTTCGCAATCGTTCCTGGAAACGCCGCCAAGCTGCTTGATAGTTTGCCGCTTCTATGCGATATTCAGTAGAGATTACTTTTCCTTTTGAGTACGCGAAACAACCGGTGGCACGGCATGCAGATTTGGCCTGCAATTGATCTCTTGGGCGGCAAGTGCGTCCGACTTGAACAAGGCGACTACGCCAAAGAGACGGTCTTCTCCGACAACCCGGTGGCCATAGCCAAGCAGTTCCAGGCCCAGGGGGCCCAACATCTGCATCTGGTCGATCTCGATGGTGCCCGCGATGGCCGCCCGACCAATTTCGAGATTGTGCGGTCGATCGTCGAAGCGGTTGATATGGAGTGCGAACTAGGCGGCGGAGTTCGCGACCAGCAAACGATCGAAGCTCTGTTGGCAACCGGTCTGAATCGGTTGGTCCTGGGGACTTCGGCTCTGAAAAATGCCGATTGGTTCCGACAAATGTGCCAACAGTACCCAGGCCAGTTGGTGCTCGGCATCGACGCACGCAATGGCATGGTTGCAACAGACGGTTGGCTAGAAACCAGCGACACGCCTGCCACCGAGTTGGCCGACCAGTTCCGCGGGGTTCCGCTTGCGGCGATCGTCTATACCGATATCGCGACCGACGGGATGTTGGCCGGGCCGAATGTGCCTGCCATGGCCGAGATGCAACGCCATGTCGACGTACCGGTTGTCGCTTCGGGCGGCGTCACCCGTGTCGACGACGTCCAACAGTTGGCTGCCGCTGGTTTGGCAGCCGCCATTATTGGCCGGGCTCTTTACGCAGATAAAATCACGTTACCCGAGGCACTCGAAGCAGCACGCAATTAAGAGAATTTCTAGTGAGGTCGTCCATCAAAACCTAAAGCTGATAGCCAACTTGTCTTCGGCTTAGAGCAATCGATAAGGAGTTGAAATGGCCAGAAATATCGCGGATCTTCGCAACCTCGCTGTTTGCGGACATAGTAGTGCGGGCAAGACAAGCCTCGTCGATCACCTTCTCATCAAAAGCGGCGCCGTCAGCGCCAAGCCCAGCGTCGACGCGGGCAACAGCATCTGTGACTTCGACGAAGAAGAGAAACACCACAAGCATTCGGTAGAATCGACGGTCGTCAATTACGATCACTCGGGCAAGCATTTTAATGTGATCGATACGCCCGGCTATCCCGATTTGGTCGGCCAAATGATCGGCTCGCTTCGTGCCGTCGAAACGGCCCTGATTGCTGTCGACGCGCACGCAGGCATCAAAGTCAACACACGCCGTGCCTGGAACGAAGCCGGTAAGGCCGGCTGCGGGAGGATTCTTGTTCTCACGAAGCTCGATGCCGACAACATCGATTTCACGGGATTGATCGACTCGCTCAAAGAAGTATTCGGCGATAGCTGCGTTCTGCTCAACGTGCCGTTGGGGATCAGCAGTTCGCTCAAAGGAGTTGCAAGCACGCTCCGCTTAGACGGGTCTGCCGACGGGGCGGTCGTCGATCCAAAGGAAATCAACGAAGCGTTGGTCGAGTCGATTATCGAAGTCGACGAAGCCGTGATGGAACGCTACTTCGAGGGCGAAATGCCTTCCGAGTCGGAGCTTCGCAAACTGATGGTTCAGGCAATTGCCGCTGGCACATTAACGCCGGTGGTTTGCATTTCAACCAAGCAAGACATCGGCGTCAGCGAGCTTATGGACATTCTGGTCGATGCCGCCCTGCCGCCAACCGCAGTGCCCCGCACCGGAACCAAGGACGGCGATACCGTCACGCTCAAACCCGATCCTACCGCTCCGCTCGCGGCTCAAGTTTTCAAAACGCGGATCGACCCGTTCGTCCAGCGGCTCAGCTTTCTCCGGATTTACTCGGGCACTTTGCATAAAGACTCGACTCTCGATTCTGCATGTGCTCGGAAGGGTATCAAAATTGGCCACTTGCTTTCGGTTCAGGCGAGCGAGACCACCCCGGTCGACGATGCCGGACCGGGTGAGATTGTTGCCGTAGCCAAGTGCGAAGACTTACACACTGGTACCTCGCTCGGCGAGGTCCATCTGCCAGCCATCCCGTTCCCTACGCCGATGGTTGGCCTCGCAGCCGCTCCCAAAAGTCGTGGCGACGAAGCGAAGCTTTCGGGAGCACTGCATAAAATCACCGAAGAAGACAGCACCATCCATTTAGACCATGACCCTGAGACCAAAGAAATGGTTCTCACCGGGATGAGCGAATTGCATTTGATGCTGATCCAAGAACGGCTCAAACGTCGCGACAAGGTCGAGATAGAAACCAAGCAACCAAAAGTCCCCTACCGCGAGACCGTGCAATCTCAAGGTGAAGGAAGCTACCGGCACAAAAAACAGTCGGGCGGGGCAGGGCAGTTTGCCGAGGTCCATATTCGGGTCTTCCCGTTGCCCGAGGGAATCGAGATCGACGAATACGCAGTCAAAGCTCGTTTTCCGCACTTAAAGAAAAAGCACTATCACAAGAAGAACCATTTTCTCTGGATCGACTCCGTTGTCGGCGCTTCGATTCCCGGAAACTTTATGCCGGCAGTTGAAAAGGGCTTCCTCGAACGATTAAGGCAGGGCGTGGTTGCCGGTTACCCGATTCAAAACGTATGCGTCGAAGTTCATTTTGGTAAAGACCACCCGGTCGACAGCAACGAAACCGCATTCAAAATGGCCGCCAGCAAGGCCTTTGCTCAAGTTTTCAAGGAGTCGAAGCCGGCGCTGCTCGAACCCGTGGTGAATATGCATATCACCGTGCCTGCCGACCACGTCGGCGATGTTTCCAGCGACCTAGCAGGCCGCCGAGGTCAGATGGTCGGCATGGAGACCTCCGGCGGCGGGCTTACCACCGTCGAAGCCAAGGCACCGCTCGCCGAGGTTTCGACCTATGCCCGCACACTTTCCTCCATGACCGGCGGACAAGGCAGCTACGCCATGGAGTTCTCGCACTACGAAGTCGTCCCCGGCAACGTCCAGCAGGAAATTATCTCGAAAGCGAAGATGAAGGACGATGAAGACTGAGTGGGTTGCGAAGTTTGGATTCCCATTATCAACTAGCCTTGTTGACTAGGCTTTGCCACCTTGCGATCTCTATCCATTCAACATGGTCCAAACCCTAGTAACGCACCAGCCAACCCATTTCGTTCGGGCTAGCTCTACCATAGCCGAGCCTATGCTTGATAGGATGCTCGGAACGCGGTACCCAACTTTGTACGATTTGTTTCTTCTTGTCACGAGAGATATACGTAACTTCGACATTGATTCGCATTGGACGAGCGAGGTCATCCTCACCAAGAAAGCTGTCTAGCGGAATGCGCAGTCGGAAGATCTGGCGTCCTTCAAGCATCTCGGCGGTGGCTTCCCAGGGCATTTCCTCCCCCAGCCAGACCGTTCGCAATCCACGTTTTCCCCTCAGGTCCATACGGAAACTTCGGCGCGGATGTACATGGGTCGGTTCTACATAAACAGTAGCCGCCACGGCACGCCACGGCTCCGAGGGCGCGGACTCTACGTTTACATAGAGCGCCGCGTCGTCGTGCGCAGCCTGCCACGACCAGACCGGCTCCTTGGTGTTGAGATCCTCTGAGTCGCTTCGAGCGAATGGCAAGGATTCCCAGGCTTCTTTGCTTTGCCAGTTTGACGCGAAGGAGCTGCTTATTCGTTCGCACCGATAACGGAAGGGGCCTTCCGCTAACCCGGAAAGTTCAGGAAAAACTTTTTCACCGGCTGCGATCGATTGAGCTGCTTTCGCCAGTTCCGTACGGAGCAACTCTTGCAACAGGTCGACGCGCCAACGAAGCTTGGCAGGAAAGTACTTGTAGCCTTCCGCCTCGGCTTGAAATCCGAGAAATGGATTACGCTTGCAAAGAATCTCCATCTTCTTGGAATTCTCGATCTCTTCCTCGACGATTTCGCGAATCTGTTCGAGGAGGTCCGGCTGCGTAGCTTGGGGACCATATAAAAGCTGCTCTCGCAGGTTGTAGAAGCGAAGAATGTTGTATCCCGAGCGGAAATGGATGCCCAAAGCCTCTGCCACGGTGATATCTCGCAGACGTTCGGGGTCGCTGGCAAATTGCGGTTTGATCTCGTCGAGGAGACTCAATCCTTTCTGCCAAGTGCTCGACATGCGCCGGCAAAGCTCCAGCACTTCCGCATAAGTGTGCGTACCAGAGAAACACTCGCCAATCCGGTCACCACTGGGAGGATATTCTAGCTTCCAAATCGGCGACAAATTCTTGTGGGCCGGTTTGAGATGCAGCGGCCACACAATGCCATCGTGCATCGGGCCATAGTATTGAAAGGCGTTGGTGAGAGGGTAATTGTCATAGGCTTCTGCGAACAACCGCCAAACGCGGACGACCGAGGGGGCAAGGTCCGGGCCCCAGTCCCGGCGTGCAAGTTCCAATAAAAAATCTTCTTCGGCGACTTCTTCAGAGGAAAATGGCAATTCGCTTGCAGCAGCACGGTTCATGAGCGAGGGCATGTTGCCGATGTACCAGCATTGCATCACCGTCGTGACGCCGAGCCGACGCATCTCGCGGTATTTCTGGTAGAGCTTGCTCGGCACGGGGACGTAAGGGACGGTAGAAATTTCAAAGGAGTTACAGACCTGAAGCTTGGCACCAAGTTCGCCCCCGCCCTCGGAGACTGCGGCAGCGACGCTCTTGAAGATGTCGCTGGGGCCGACATACGAAAGCCAGTAATCTCCTGCGTGTCGCTCTTTGCCTAGTTGCGCCTTGGTCCCGCCTGACTCGAAATTGTACTGACAGATCACGCCAGGCGGAGTGTGCCGCGCGATGTCAATCAGAGGCTCTGAACTCCTTATCACTCCCGTACCATTTTCTGGCACGTAAAGCCAGGAGATCAACTTGGCGTCTGGGTTGGCCGCGTGCATTCCTCGCTGCATCGCAGAAAGAGAAGCTTCGAGAATCTCTCCGAGAGGTTTCTTGGCGCAGAGGAGACACGGCACCTGCCACTGCTCGTCCGCAACACTAAGGCATGTGGTCGCCCGTTCGCCGAAGCTGATGTTGATGAGGCCGCCCAAATTGGGAGCTTCAGTAAAGATGTCGTGCATTGCCTCGTAAAGGTATTTTTGCGCGGCATCAGAAAAAGGACAGAAAAGCGAGCTACGACCCTTGGCGGTTTGGCCCACCAGTTCAGGGTGGTCCTTCAGTAGGGGGTTGTCGCGAGACATCGCGCGAGGTTCAATGCAGAAAATAAAGACCTTGATTCCATAACGACGACACTTGGCGACCGTTTTACGAAGCTTGGCCAGTCGTCGATCTCGGTTCGGATCAACAACCGAAGTTAGCGACGTTTTGCAAAGGTTTCTGAATTCGATCGTAAGCCAAAGACCGTTCACGCCATCGTGAGCGAGTCGATTAAGATATTCGTCCGGATAATAGTCAACTTCATCAAGCAGTTCGTCCTTGTTCTTCGGAGGCCTTTTAATCGGCCCGAAAAAGCACCGCGAAATGCGAGTATCAGTAGTTCCAAAAACGGACAAATCCCTCTAGGTGAACGCAAGCTCCCTCTGGTACATGACTTGAGTCAAACCACGTCATCTCCAAGGAGGGAGCCATGCGTTCACGCAGAGAGTATATCATCACGAAGGACGAAGTTCA